>NZ_JBIATE010000011.1:0-245795 GCF_042891445.1 Streptomyces sp. NPDC001890
CCCCGCTACGACGTAGGCAAAACCGTCAAACGCCCCGAGACCCTCAAGGCCATCGGCAAGCCCGGAAGATCTTGGTAGATAAAGAACAAGCTCAGTCATCGTGCGACAAAAGACGGTCGCCAGATCGACGTCAAAGCGGCGGGCCAGGATGAGCACCGACCACAGACAGTCCGCGAGCTCGTGCTCCAGTGCCGCTCGCCCGCCCGGCATGTCCCGCGCTCCCTCTTCGGCCATGACCAGCTTGGCCAGGTCGCCGACATCGCCCACGAAGCCGAGCATGAACTCTTCCCGCGTCCAGACCCGCCCCCGTTCACGCAGGTTCAGCCGGTCGTACAGATCACGTACTCGCATGGCCTGCTGCTGCAGTTCATCAAGGCCCATCCACGCCTCCCGCCGGTCTGCTCGGAACATGCCCCGAAACCGGGGCGCTCAGCCACACCGATCCAGCCCTCCCCCCGTCTCGGGCCTGCAAATCCGGCGCAGCTCGACGTCCGGCTCCCTCAGTGCGGCGGCTGGCCCGCTGCTGGGCGCGCAGCTCCTGACCCTCCGTGATTTCCAGTTCCCGGATCCGCCCCCGAACCTGACGCAGCTGCCGTCCAACTGCTGCTCCGGCGCTCGGTTCTTGTCGGGCGGGAGGGGAGCTGCTCGGAGCGTTGAGGCCCTTGACCGGGCCGAGCAGACGAAGTGAGACCGCGGCGTTCGAATTGTTCACGGGATGCGGCAGCGCCGGTTGCCGGTGCTCAGTGGCGGTACGCGGCTGTCGCGATCTTGACGAAGGATCGGATCAACGGGTTGGTGTCACCTTCGTTCCACACTGCGACCACTCGGCTCGGCGCCATGTCGATCAGCGGTACCAAGGCCAGCTCCGTGGGCAGGTCGTGTGCGAGCGGGGCCAGGCCGACCGTGCCGTTCCACAGCACGGCCTGCAGGCATTCCTGGACGGCGCGCACCACTGGGCCCTCGCGCGGCCTGCCGCCGTTCCAATACGACTGCCAGACGGGGTCAGTGCCCTGCGGAAACTGGAACCAGCGGCGGTCGCCCAGCTCGGCCAGCCGCAGCCGGTCGCGGCGGGCCAGCGGATCGTCGGCGCGCAGAACCACGCCGACCGGATCGGTTCGCAGCGCACGAACCGTCAGGGCAGTCTCGTCGAACGGCGCCCGGGTCAGGGCGATGTCGACCAGCCCGGCGCGCAGCCCGCACGTCGGGTCGGTCAGGTCAGTGTCGCGGATGCGGATGTCGATGCCGGGGTGACTTCGGCGGTAGGCGGCGGCCAGCCTGGACACTCCCGGATCGGTGCCATCTCCCAGGATGCCGACTGTGATGGTCGCGACGCCGGCCGCCGCGCTCACGCGTACACGGACGCGGTCGGCGTGGTCGAGCAGGGCCCGCGCCTCGTCGAGCAGCACCGTGCCCACCGAAGTGAGCGTGACGCCGGTGCGCGAGCGGGCGAAGAGCAGGGCCCCGACATCGGCCTCCAACTGCTTCATCGCCCGGCTCAGCGGCGGCTGGCTCATGTGCAGTCGGGTGGCGGCCCGGCCGAAGTGGAGTTCCTCGGCGACCGCCACGAAGTAGCGCAAGGTCCGTAGCTCCACGCTGCAACGATACCCACGGGGTATTGGCTTTGCGGGATGGGTCTTGGACATTGGCGGGGTCCCGGCGGTGCACTCGTAAGCATGACCGAAGAAGCGAAGACCAGCGAGCCGCAGGCCGACCCCGCCGTATCGGTGGTGGGTCCCGGCGACGGCGAGACGATCGTTCTGGGCACCACGCGCATGCGCATTCTGGAGGACGGCAGCCACACCGGGCACCGCCTCGCGATCGCCGAGTCCGTCCTCGCCCCGCATACCCAGGGACCGCCGCAGCACCGCCACGCCCAGCATGACGAGGGCTTCTACGTCCTCTCCGGCACCGTGCGGTTCACCGTCGGGGACGAGGACTGCGACGCCACCACGGGCACGCTCGTGATGGTTCCGCCCGGTACCCCTCACACCTTCGCCAACCCGACCGACCAACCCGCCGTCATGCTGAGCACATTCACCCCCGACCTGTACGTGCAGTACTTCCGCGACCTCCAGGAGGTGTTCGCCGGCGGCCGGCCGCTGACGCGACAGGCCGGCATCGACGCGATGAGCCGCTACGCGACCGAGCCCGCCACCGACCTCGCCTGAAGTCGATGGATGGAACGGCCCGGCCGCCCTCCTCTCGATCGCGGGGCTGATCCTTCGGACGACTGACCAAGCCTTCTCCAGGGCTCTTCCGGCCAACGGCGCAATCGAGGGCTCCATGAACCGGTGGCCCATGAACGGAAACGATGAATATCGCGTACTGGATCGTCGCCGGACCGCTCACACTCTTCTACTTCTACTCAGGCACACTGAAGGTGATCCGCAGCCGCGATCAGCTCCGATCGATGATGGCCTGGGTCGACCGCATACCCTTGCCCGCCCTCAGGGCGCTGGGGACGGCCGAAATACTCGGCGTGGCCGGCTTGGTCCTGCCACCGCTGACCGGCATCGCGCCCTCGCTGGCGCCGGCCGCAGCCATCGGCTTCGTCCTCCTGCAGATCGGTGCGATCACCGTCCACCTGACCGGCGAAGACCGCAGGATCGTACTCAACGTCTGGCTCACCGCCGCCGCGGCCGTGACCATCTGGCTGGCCACCAGGCTGTGATCGAGCACAGTCCTTGACCGGATGATGCCAATCCGGGACCAGCCGTCCCACGGCCGCTGTCATTTCTCGGTTCTGGCACGGATCTCGGGGGCGTCTCGGAGCATTACCTCGATGCTCGATTGCGAGGAGCCCGGCTCGTGCGAGACGGCGTACGCCGTGTCGCACGACAGACAGAAGTGACGCTCCTTCAGATGTCGTCCGTTCGATGCCGTGGTCGGATGAGAATGGTGACGGTGCTGGTCATGCAGACCGACACGCTTTTCTGGGAGTCGCTGCTGTTCGAGGGGATCAACGATGGGGAGGCCGAGGCGGTTTCGACCTCCACATTCGGCATGGTCGAGGTGGTGGCTACAGGTCGCGCAGGCGGCCCTCCATGTCTGGGCCGCGGCCGCTTCTCAGGCCGAGTCCACGACCGTTACGAGCACAGGCTGAGGGACCTTCCAGTGATCAATGCCTTGAACGACCCGAAGCCCCGGCCATCGGAGGGAGCGGCCTGGAGGCGGCTACACACTGAGCTTCACACGGAGCCCTTTCTCGAAGGCGCCTGCGCCTCGGGCCAGGGGCGGCTGCGGGCCAGACGGTGTTCAGGACCGTCAAGCGGCGCAGCGACCGGTTCATCCGGTAGGTGAGGGTGACGACGCGTCCTCTCTGTGAACGCCTGGCGGGCCGACCTGTCGTAACAGGAGGTCAGTTCGCGTACACGAAGATGAGGCACAGAGCCGCGAAGGACACAACGGACTCGCCGAGCAGCGCCGGCACCGCCGGGACCGCCGCCGTAAGCCGCTTCTTGCCCTTGCGCCGGCCCGAGCGGAACACCACGCCGGCCAGGACGGAGGCCCCGACAAGCCCTACCAGGAGGCCACCCGGAGTACGTCAGATACGTGCCGTGGGCTTCTTCACAGTCCGTCGAGCGGGTACTGAGTTTCACTCGGCATACCGCTGCCGAGGAAGGCCTGTCGCCGGCCTCGGAAGCCGTATGCGGACCACGGCTAAATGCGCCGGCCACCTCACCGGTGTTGGCCCCGATGAACCGCAGCCCCGGGAACGTTCCGCCGCCCTCGTCGAGCGAGGTGATAATGACGAGCACGTCGTCCGCGCCCCACAGCACCCCGTCGGCGTCCTCAGGTACCTCAATCACCCGAAGTCGTACGGGGCGTTCACTCATGTCCCATACCTCGACGCGGCCCTCGTCGGTCAAGCAGGCGGCCCGACTGCCATCCGGCGGCCACACCCACGTAGTGAGGTCAGGCATGTTGTTCCCGGCCGGACGGAGCGCCAGATCCAGGTCGTAGTCGTGCTCCCCGGTCACCTTGACGATCCTCACGCCCGGGCGCGCGCCCTCGTCGTTGTGTTCGGGCACCACGACCGCAAGCCGTCCGGCCGGACCCCACGACAGCAGCCCGGTACCTGGGCGGGCAGCATGCACCGCCACCACTTCCCTGGTCGCCGCATCGCTGATCACCAGACGGCCAGTGCAGCACACCACCGTCGTCGAATTCCTCCCCGACCCTGCTCCCGGGTGCCAGGTTCCGGCTACAGGGGCTGAGCACGTGCGTCAGCACCTCGGCCCGGTGTGTGTCGGCATGGCGGAGTTGGGCGCCGTACGCCTTGATCTTCGCGGTCGCGTAGCGATGCGCCTCGGTGACGCCGTGCACCCCTTCCAACGCGGTGAGCGCATCTCGGAGCGGCGGCAGGTCGCGCGCAGGCGGGAAAGCGGACCTGTCGGCGGCGTCAAGCGCCTCCAACACCGCGTCGGGTCCCTTGTCCGTCTTGAGGGCGGTCGGGCGAAGGAGGAGTAGCGACGCATCATGTGCTCACCAGCCATACGGGGGACTCCGAGCGTCAGCACTGACAGTCCAGTTACCCGTCCCCCGCACGGCCTTTGGCTCATGCTGTGTGCTGCTTCGGGCTGTCTTCTTTGCTGACGTCGCGGTCTTCGTCGTCCCTGAACGCCTTGACCGCCTTGCGCTGCTGGTGGTGATCTTCGGTTTGGGGCCGGAGCGTTTGCCGCGCCTCTTCTTCGCCTCCCGGGCGCCGGCGGCACGTTCGAGCATGAAGATGCGCTCCATGTCGGCGAAGAGGGCCGAAAGCTTCATGGAGATCTGGGCCATGACGGAGGTGTCGGCGGTGTCGATCGAGATCGGGTCGTCCAGGGAGCGCAGCCGTAGGCGTGATGGTCGGCCATGGCGCCCAGACCTCGGTCAGTCGCCGAGAATCCGCTCCCACAGCAGTCCGTCCCGCCAGCTCCCGTCGAGAAAGATCGAGGAGTGCGCGACGCCGTGCGGGCTGAACCCATTGCGGCGCAGCACCCGCTGCGACGGCAGATTCTCCAGATTGGTGGATGCCTCGGCGCGGTGCAGCCCGAGTTCGTCCGTCATCACCCGGAGTACAAGCCCGACGGCGCGCCCGGCGTGCCCTTGGTTCTGGGCGACGCCGGCGATCCAGTATCCGACGGAGCCGCGGCGCAGATGCGGCTGCGGCAGGATGCCTCCGACGGTGACCTGCCCGATCACCTGGTCGTCGGCGAGCACAACGCCCGGCCAGACCGTGCCGGCCCGGTATCCGGCCAGCAGGCTGTCGATCCGCTCCGCCTGGCCCTCCGGAGTGAAGAAGCCGGCCGGCTGGGCCGGTTCCCAGGGCCGGAAAGCCTCGAAGTCCCGCACCCGATGCGCGACGATCGGGGCGGCGTCGGTGGGCTCTATCAGGCGGATCCTGGTGCTGCTGCGCATGGGCTGATCCTCGTCGCGGTGCGTCGATGAGGCGGCCAGCCTATGCGAGGGTGCTTGCGACGCCGCATCCTACGCCCGCCGGAGGATCGAGTCGATCGCGCAGCCCGTGCTCTCGCCACCTGTTCATCGTCCCAGCTCAGAAGGCACTTTCGTATTTCCTCCCCGCTTCCGGCCTCCTCTCAACCGAAACGGCGAGGTGAGGAGTACTGACGAGACGCAGCCAGTTCCCCACCGAGTCGGACTGGTGAAGCACACGAACCTCGCCCGAGCGAGGAGATGGGGACGACGGTCCGCAGAGGAAGGTCGGCGCAGACCGGCTGCCCGTCGCCGCCGAGGCCGATCAGGACCTTGGAGGTGGGCAGCGCTTCAGGGCGAGGACCTCGACGGAACGTCCCTAACAGCCCCTGAGCGAGGCCTGCATCAAACGCCCTTCAGGGCACGATCAAGCGCTGCCCGGCCTGCAGGTCCCCAGTTCGGCTTGCCTCCGGGAAGGCCCCTGTCTCCGTTCTGCCCCATGAGCATCAGGAAGAGGCCCTTCATGGCGGCCAGCCCGCGGGCTCGCCGGATCGCTGCCTCGTCTGCATGCTCGTACATGTCGAAGAACCGTGAGGCCGTGCCCGCGGGTAGCAGCACCCATGCGGCGGCGAGGTCCCACGCCGGGTCGCCGGCGAACATGGCACCGAAGTCGACGATGCCCGAGAGTGTCCCGTCCGAGACGACGACGTTCGCGGGATGGAGGTCGCCGTGCACCCACACCGGCGGGCCCTCCCACGCGTGGGCTGCAACGGCGTCGTCCCAGACAGCCCGGATGTCGGCAGCGATGTCGTCGGGGGCAACGGCCTGGAAGAAGTTCTCGAAGTCGTCCGTGCAGTTGCTGGGATGGGCAGCGCGATCCGCAGCGCTCGGCGCCTCGGCGGGCGCCTCCACATGGAGCGCCCGGAGGAAGCCCGCCAGCGTGTCGGCCGCGTGGGCACCGCGGCTGATCGAGCTGTGGTCCAGTGGCTCGCCGGCAACCCATGTCATCACGGTCCAGTGCTTGGGGAAGCGCTCGGACGGTTCACCGAGCCGCACCGGGGTCGGCACCGGGAGTGGCAGGCGCGGAGCCAGCACGGGTAGCCACCGCCGCTCGTTGAGCTGGAGCTCCGGGGTGGGGTCCATGCGCTGCATGCGTACGGCCAGCTCGTCCCCGAGGCGCCACATCTGGTTGCCCCAGCCGCCCGCCACCTCGCGGATGGTCAGCCCCGCAAGGTCTGGATGTTGCTCCTGCAGCAGCTCGCGTACCAGTTCTGCGGTGATCTCGATCTCGGTCATGCGAAGCCACAGTACTGAGGTGGCGGGCGGAGCGGCTCTCGCTCTTCGGAACGTCTCGCTGTGATTCCTCCGGCGTCACCAGTTTCGGTTTCGGAGAGCTGCCGATCAGAGGCTGTGGGACGGCAGCGGTCTGCTGGTCGCTCAGGGAGGGCCGGCCCTCCCTGGCCCGCATTTCCACCATGACGTCGTACAGCTCGGCAAAGCTGTCGATGAGGTCGGGGGTGATCCGCGAGCGGCTGGAGAGCGCCTTGCCAATTGCGCAGGGGTGGGGCAGAACCTCTCACTGTTCCGCCCTGTACCGGCGGGCTTGGGTCAGTCCCCGTGGAGGCCCTCTGGCACGAGGCGTTCCGGGTACTCTTCGCCATGGCCTGGTCAATGGCCCGACTGCGGTCGCCTGGTCCGTCCACTTCGTCGCCACCCCTTTGTTTTTCGCCATGTTGGCCATCATGTTGTCGTCGGGCTTCACCTCGTCGTTGGTGGCCCGCCGTGCTGATCAGGAGTCCGCCGCCGATGGATATGCCCACCAGGCGTGTGGTGTCGTGGCGGAACGTGTCGGTCACGCGTTGAGCCGCCGACTGCCCGGCTTCCGGGTCCGTGGCGTGTACCCACCTCGCCCACACGCACATCGCGGATGGCCTTGCGCGAACCGTTCGCGGCGAAAACCCGCGTGCTGCCCGGAAGCTGTTGGTCCTGCAGAGCGTGATCAGGTCCTCGTAACTGTTGACCGCCTTGAAACTCCCGCTCCCCAGATGCAGCGTGTCCGACTCGGGGCCCCTCGGGTCGTGACCTCGGTCAGGGATGTGCTGTGCGGTCAGCGGGGGCGCTCCAAGGACACCATCAACGGCCTGTTCCCGCTGATCAGCCGGAGCCTCGAAGACCGGCACGGCGCGGGCATCGTGCCCGCGCCGTGCCAGGCGACGCTGTACCGTCTCGTCACTTCCCTCGCCCGCCCCGGTGAACTACCTGACGGCCCTTTCCGCCAGGTCCCCGCAAGCTTCGAAGGACGGGCTTTCACGCCCGCCACGGCGCTGCGGCCGGGAGAGCAGGCAGGTCCACGGTCGGCACCACCCGCCTGGACGTCCTGGCTCTCTTCGACGACGGCCGCCCGGCACGGCCCGAACTCACCGTCGATGTCGGTGCCGCCGTCGATGTCGATGTCGATGTCGCCACGGTCGCCCAGCGCATGCTCGGCTCGCACAGCGAGGCGGAGGACGCGGTCCAGGAAGTCTGGCTGCGGCCGGACCGGACGGGAGCCGACGCGTGCACAGCCCGAGCGGCCGGCTCACGACGGCGGTCCCCCCATCTGCCTCGACATGCTGTGGGCCCGCGCATCGCGGCGGGAGGGCCGGCCAGGCCACCCGATACCCCATGGGGACCCCGGTCCCGCTGCAGGTGGCCGTCCGGAACAGGAGGTGGTGCCGGCCGATTCGGTGGGCCGCGCCCTTCTGGTCGTGCGGGCGCATCACCGAGTTCGGGGCGCCTTGAGCCACCCGCGCGTTCATGGCGGTCAGTGTGTGCCGCGTTCACAACACGTGCCGGGGTGCCCCCGTGTCGGCAGTTGTGCGTTTGCGTTCCGGGGACAGCCGGCCGACGAGTTCCGCGGACCGGGCCCGGTATCGCGCCACCGATGCCATCTTGATCTCCTCGTAGCCGCGCACGATGTCGGGCAGTGAGGCGATCTCGATGGCCAAGCCGTGGCTGCCCTCGTCGAGATTCCGGCAGACCTCGGTGATCGTGGCCTCGTACTCGACGACCAGGGCCCGTTCCGTACGGCGCACGCGTGCCGCTCCGAAGGGGTCCAGGCAGGTGCCACGGAGCCTGCGCATCGCGGCCAGTGCTTGGAAAGCGGGCTTGAACCAGGGCCCGAGTTCGATCTTGCGAGTCATTCCGAGTGCTCGCAGTACGGGCGGATGGAGACGGTAGGAGATCCGCGCGCCGTCCCCGAAGCGGGCCTTCACCTCCCGCTCGACCTCGGGGTCAAGGGAGAGCCGGGCCACCTCGTACTCGTCCTTGTACGCCATCAGCTTGTGCAGGTGCCTGGCAACGGCCTCGGTGAGTTCGGTCGAGCCGGGCACGCTCTCGCCCTCTGCTTGACGTACCTTCTCGACGAAGCGTGCGTACCTCGCTGCGTAGCCGGCGTTCTGGTACGCGATGAGGTCCGGTACCCGGACCGCCAGGAGCCGGGCGAGATCCGACTCGGGGGTGGCACCGACCAGTTCGAGGATGCGCCGGGCCTCGGCGGACAGACCGTGCTCCGGCTTCGGTGCGGCGGCGGCCCGCCCCGCCAGGAGATCGGCGAAGGCCTCGGGGTCGGCGACGGCCTGGCGGCCGAGACGGAACGCCTTGAGGTTCGCCTCGACCTTCACGCCGTTGAGGGTGATCGCCTCTTCGATGGCACGGGCCGGCAGCGGCAGCCCGCCGGTCTGGTAGGCCGCGCCCGCGAGCAGGAGATTGGCGAACTGGTCCTCACCCAGCAGGTCGTCGGCGAGCCGACGAGCGTCGAGGAAGACCGCGTCCCTGGACTCTGTCCTGATCCGTTCCTTGAGTGATTCGACGGGTGGGAACGACACCCGCGGGTCGATCACCATCTGTCCGGTCGGGACCTCTGCTGTGGAGACGACCGCCACTGTTCGCACCGGGGCGGCCGTCGTCAGTTGTCCGGGATCGGCGGCGACGAGCAGGTCACAGCCGAGGTAGAGATCGCACTCGTCCAGGGCCGCCTTGCCGGCCTGATCCGTCGCCTCCTTGGTGATCTTGATGTCGGAGACCACCGCCCCGCCTTTCTGGGCCAGGCCGGTCTGGTCGAGGGCCCGGACGTGCCGGCCCGCGAGTGAAGCCGCGGTGCTGAGGATCTGGGCGAGGGTGACCACGCCGGAGCCCCCGACGCCGGTGATCCGGGTGGTGTGGGATGCCGGTACGACAGGCTCCGGATCGGGCAGAGCAGCGTCGTCCGGCATCGGGACGGGGGTGAAGACGGGCTTTCCGCCGGCGGGAACTACGGTGAGGAACGAGGGACAGTCCCCCGCCAGACAGGCGTAGTCCTTGTTGCAGGAGGACTGGTCGATCCGGGTCTTGCGGCCGAACTCGGTGTCGACGGGCTGCACGGAGAGGCAGTTGGACTGCTGTCCGCAGTCGCCGCACCCTTCGCACACCCGCTCGTTGATCATCACGCGCTCGACGGGCTCGGGCGCGAGGCCGCGCTTGCGCTTGCGCCGGAGTTCCGTCGCACATTCCTGATCGTGGAGGAGCAGGGTGACACCGGGGATCCGGGCGAGCACCTCCTGGGCCTCGGGCAGCCGGTCGCGGTGCCAGACGACGACGCCCTTCGGAAGCGTGACCCGCCGGTAGCGTTTGACGTCCTCGGTCGTGACGATGATGCGCTTGACGCCCTCGGCCAGGAGGCCTTGGGCTATCGCGGGCACGGGCATGACGCCGACGGGTTGCTGGCCGCCGGTCATCGCCACCGCCGAGTTGTAGAGCAGCTTGTAGGTGACGTTCACCCCTGCCGAGACCGCAGCGCGGATGGCGAGGCTGCCGGAGTGGTGGAAGGTGCCGTCGCCGAGGTTCTGGATCAGATGGTCGCGTGCGAGGAAGGGCTGCATGCCGATCCACTGGGCGCCCTCGCCCCCCATCTGGGTCATGCCGATCACGTCCCCGGCCTGGGAGGGGTCCATGAGCGTGACCATGGCGTGGCAGCCGATCCCGGCCCCGACGGCGGCGCCCTCGGGCGCCTTGGTCGAGAGGTTGTGGGGGCAGCCGGAGCAGAAGTAGGGAGTGCGGGTGAGCAGGGGCAGAAGCGGCAGGGTCCTGCGTCGGTTCGTTGCCCGCATTTTCTCCAACCAGCTCTGCACGGTGGGGAATTCGCCCAGTTCGTTCAGATGGGGCGCGAGGCGTGCGGCGATGGTGTCGGGATCGAGTTCTCCGTCGAGGGGAAGCAGGGCAGAACCGTCGGGTGTGCGCTTGCCGGAGACGGACGGCTGGTCACTCTGGCCGTAGAGCAGGTCCTTGAGGGCGGTCTCGACGAGTGGCCGCTTCTCCTCCACGACAACGATGTGGCGCAGTCCCCTCGCAAACCGTTCGACGACCGTGGGTTCCAGTGGGTGGATCATGCCGAGGTGCAGCAGTCGCACACCGCGGTGCTCCAGTTCCGCGTCGTCGAGTCCGAGGATGTGCAGGGCCTGGCGGATGTCGAGGAAGGTCTTGCCCGCCGCGACGATGCCGATGCGGTCGTCGGGGCCCGTTCTGGTGATCCGGTTGAGGTTGTTGGCGGCGGCGTAGCGACGGGCGATCTCCAGGCGTGCGCCGTCCCGGCTGCGTTCCAGATCGCCGAGGGCCGGTTGCACCATCCGGCTGCCTACGGTGTGGCGGTACGGCACTCCGTCGACCGCGAGGTCCGGAACGACCGGTGACATCCGTCCGGCACTCACGTCGACGGTGCCGGAGCCGTCGGCGACGGCCGTCACGATTTTCAGCGCCACCCACAGTCCGGACGACCGGGACATGGCCACGCCGTGCAGCCCGAAGTCGAGGGCTTCCTGGGGGTCGGACGGGTAGAGCGTGGGCAGACCCAGGTCTGCGAGGAGCAGTTCGGAGGCGCCGGGGACCGTCGACGACTTGGCGGCGGGATCGTCGCCGACCAGGGCCAGTACGCCGCCATCCGGGTGGGTGCCCATCAGGTTGTTGTGCCGGATGGCGTCCGAAGCGCGGTCGAGGCCCGGGGACTTTCCGTACCAGATGGCCGTGACGCCGTCGACGCGCTTGTCCGGCTGCGCCGAGGCGAGTTGGGTGCCCTGGACGGCCGTCGCCGCGAGTTCCTCGTTGACGCCTGGGCGGAAGACAATGTCGCACTCGTCGAGAAGGGACCCGCAGCGAGCGAGTTCCATGTCGTACCCCGCGAGCGGCGAGCCTTCGTATCCGGAAACGAATCCCGCAGTGCCGCGGCCCTCGCGACGGTCGGCGCGACGGATGTCGAGCGGCAGCCGGGCGAGGGCCTGGATGCCGGTGAGGTGAATGATGCCTTCCTCGCGTACGTATCGATCCTGAAGCGTGGGGCGGGAGCCGGTTGCTTTCTGGGGGGTCACCACTGCGTTCCTCCGGATGGGGCATCTGTGGCCGTCGGGGCGGACGAGGAGCCGGCCCGGCACGGCAAGGGCGGGCGCCCGAAACAGCCGTGCCGCAGGGCTCGGCCATGGTGTGTGTCAGTACTGGGGGGCTCTGGTCGGCGCGGGATTGTGCGGGCCGGCGCGGGACTGCGCTGGTGACCGGCGGTCATCGCAGGTCGGCACAGGCCAGTACCGGTTGGCGTCGGCCGGAACTGCGACCTCCGCGAGGCAGGCGTACCGCGGCCGTCGAACTCGGTCTTCCAGCGGAAACGCCGGAGCGTCGGAACGCTGCGGTGGCGAGGACGCCGAGCCAGGGCCCGGCGGCGGGCGGGCCGTGCCACCGGACGGGTCAGAAGACCGGGAGTGAGGGTTGGAAGAGCGCCGGGCGCGCGGCCCGGCGCCCTATGGACGTGCTCCGCGCCGGGCTATGCGGACTGCTCGGCTGCGTTGAGCAGGGCGGCGAGCGCGGAGGCAGGGGATGATCCCTCGGCGCTGTGCCACGCGATGTGACCATCCGGCCGGACGAGAAGGGCTCCGTCCTCACCGATCCCGAGCAACTCGGGGCAGTGGCCGTCCGGGCTGGTGACGTCCCGGCCGATCACAACGGTCCGCTTCGCCACGTTCTCCCCGGTCCCCGCGAAGGCATCGGCCCAGTTGGCTCCCCCGGGCCCCGTGATGAGGGTGAAGCCCGGTATGAGGAGGTCGTGCGTGGAAACCCGTTCGCCGGCACGTTCGATCCAGGCGTGCGGTAGTCGTGCTCCGGGGGCGGCGAACGGTGTGTGGCCGGTGGCCGGGAGCGGGGCGCCGTCGTCGTGCCGGGCCGCTCCGTAGACGTATCCGATCTCTCGGCTGAGCGCGTCGAAGTGCGGGCGCTGTGGCGGGATGGCCTCCGCGATCCGTCGGCGTTCCGCCG
This sequence comes from Streptomyces sp. NPDC001890, assembly GCF_042891445.1. Taxonomy (NCBI): domain Bacteria; kingdom Bacillati; phylum Actinomycetota; class Actinomycetes; order Kitasatosporales; family Streptomycetaceae; genus Streptomyces; species Streptomyces sp. NPDC001890. The sequence goes on from NZ_JBIATE010000011.1 coordinate 12,727, forward strand.
CGGCGACTGCCGGGTCGGGGCTTTCGAGGCGGGCGGCGATCCTGGTCGTTTCGGGCCCGATCCCGACCTCGGCCATCTTGATGGCGTTGAGCATGCTGTGGCGGGCGTTGTCGACGGCGACGGGACGGCGTTCACGCTCGTACCCGTCGAGTAGGGCGTCGGAAGCACCGCCCCTCAGTACGGCGGCGAGTTTCCAGCCGAGGTTGTCCGCGTCGGCGAGGCCGCTGTTCATCCCCAGGCCGCCTGTCGGCGGGAACTGGTGAGCCGCGTCGCCTACGAGGAACACACGGCCGCTGCGGTACGTCTCGGCGGTCCGGGCCGTCATGGTCCACGGCCCCACGGAGCGGATGTCCACGTCGAGTTCGGTGGTTCCGACGGCCTCCCGGATGATCCGGGCACATCGTTCGGGCGGGTAGTCCCGCGGCGATTCGACAGCCGGGTCGAAACTCCGCTGGAAGGTCCACCGGCGAACACCGTCCATCCCTATGAGGAGTCCCGGGGAGGCGCTGTTGATCAACCAGACCAGCAGAGCGGGATCCTCTCCCATCCACGGGGAGAGATCGGCGTGGAAATAGATGTTCAGCTGGTGGCCGAGAACCGGGGAGCCGTCCATCGCGATGCCGAGCCTGTCGCGCATCCCCCCGGTCGCCCCGTCCGCCGCCACGGCGTAACGGGTGCGCAGGATCTGCCGCCCGCCCGCGCCTTCCACGGTGACGTCGACGCAGTCGCCGAGGTCTGTCACCTCCACGACGGTGGTGCTGTAGTGCACGGTGGCCATGCCCTGGGCGAGTACCGCATCGAGGAGGTGTCGCTGTACACGGTCCTGGGCGCAGGAGGTGAGCTGCTCGGCCGAAGCATGGATCCGGCGCAGTAGTTGGTCCTCCGGGCCTTCGGCGAGGTCGATGCGGCCCAGTGGTTCCCCGGCGAGGGTCTGCTTCCAGAGGATGGTGCCGGCCCAGGCCGGGTCGGCCGCCTCCGCTCGGACGGCGTCCGCGATGCCCCAGGTGCGGAACAGTTCCATGGACCTGGTGTTGACGACATGGGCCCGGGGGTGCGGATTGATCCCGTCGTACTGTTCGAAGACCACGCTGCGGACGCCGTGCCGGCCCAGGACGAGCGCGGTGGCGAGCCCCACGGGGCCGGCTCCGATGATGACGACCGGGGCGTCGATGTCGGTCATGCGCGCCTGACCAGTTCGGCGAAGGACTCACCCGCATCGAAGCGACGCACCAGGTCGTCCGGGTCGAACACGACCCCGATCGGATTGGCTTCGAAGGCTCCGGACCGGAACCACTCGTCGAGGGCTTCCTCGGTGGCGAAGTTGTCGATCTGGAGCTCGATGTGATTGCCGTCGGGGTCCTCGTAGTACATCGAGGTGGTCGGACCGTGGTTGATGCACCAGAAGGGCAGGATGCCGCCCCTCTTCAGCCGCTGGTACGTCTGGAGCAGATCTCCGAGCGTGGTGTAGGTGAAGGCCGCGTGGTGCAGGCCGGTGTGCGCGTCCGTCGGACGCTCGGACGCTCCGGTGGCGACCAATGCGACGCGGTGGTGCTCGTCGTCGTAGGTCAGGAACGCGAGGGCCTCGTTGGCGAAGGTGACGCGGCCTTCGAGGACGCGGACGTACCAGTCGGTCATGGGCGACAGACGGCCGGTGCGCAGGACGATGTGGGCGAGTTTGCCTGGAGAAGCCATGAGGTGGCGACCTCCTTATCGAGGGCACGACAGCCCTCTTGACTGTCATACAAGAGAACTTTAGGCAGCCTCTTGTATGACAGTCAAGAGATCGGTGTCAGCGTGCCCCCGCGACGGCCTCCAGCGCCTCCACGAGGAGGTCGACCAACTCCCCTGTCGACCGGTCCAGCCCCCGGACGCTGACCAGCAGCCCCTCGAAAAGCACATGTGCCATATCCGCCACGGGCGCGACATCGCCCCCCTCGGGCAGCCGGTTCGCCACGGCCGCGAGCAGGCGCCCCTCCAGCCATTCCCGCATGCGGGAGTAGACCTCGGCGAGGGCGGGCGACTCACCCATGCGGACATACGCCTCCCGGTGCAGCCCGCGATACACCTCCAGGTCGGCAAGGAACGTCACCAGCTGCCGCTGCGGATCCCCCCCGATCACAGGATCCGCCTCCACACGCTCCCGTTCGCGCAGGAAGAGGCGGTCCAGGGCGGCAGCGAACAGGTCATCCTTGGTCGGGAAGTACCAGCGCACGGCGTTGGCCGCGACGCCGGCCGCCTTTCCGACCTCGGTCAGACTGGTCCCCTTGTATCCCTTGACGGCAAAGAGCTCCCAGGCGCTGTCGACCAGGGCGGCCTCGCGCTCGGCTTTCGGGATCTGTTGACGGTTCCTTGGCATAGCAGCCCAGCCTAAAGCGTGTCGCAGAAGGCCGTGGGCGGGCGGGTGGAGCCGGGTTCCGTGACGTTGTGGATCATGCGGCGAGGGCGTGGTTGTGGAGGGTGGCGACGGCTCGGACGGCGCAGTCGAGGCCGTTTCCGTTTCCGTGCTGTCGGCAGTCGCGGAGGATCTCGTAGTGCTTCGTGCGGGCGAAGGGTGTGTTCCACGCGGACCAGCACGCGTCGATGTTCCGCGCTGCCCGTTCCCTGGCCGGGCAGGAGCGGGCGCCACCCACGATCCACAGCCGCTCCACGGCGTCGCAGGGGCAGGTGGCCGGCTCGATGGCCCGGAGCGGTCGCAGTCGCTGGATGACCCGGCATACGGTGGCCGACGAGCGGGCGAACAGCGGCGCGAGCTGCCGCATCGTGAGGTCGGTCCGGTAGTGGACCGCTACCAGCAGGACCCGGTCAGCCGACGGCAGGCACCACGGCCGACCCCCGCCGGGCCCGTCACCGCCCCGTTCACGCACGGCATTCAGCGGCCGGCCGAACTGCCGCATCCGTAGCCCGGTGAACGTCTCCACCCACAACGACTCAGCCCGCAACACCCCACCCCTGCAGGAGAAATACCCGCCGCACAGCCTTCTGCATCACGCTTTGGGCAGCACACCCCCGCCCCCCATTGGCTGCATCCGAGAACAGCGACTCGGCAACCGATGCACTCTTGACTTCAGAACAAGAGATGTCTTGACTCATGAACAAGAGAACATGTCCCCAACACACCGGAGTCCGTGATGCGCCTGTACAGCACAGCCCTGGGCATCGCCAGGGAGGAAAGCCCCGGCGAACTCTCCGTACTCGACCTCCCCTTCGCCGACCTGGGCGCCCTCCTGCACGGGCCGGGTATCGACGCCGCACGCGCGGCGGCAACGGTCCGGCGCGTCGCCCTCGGCGAGGTCCGCGTGCACGCCCCCGTTCCCCGGCCGGGGAAGATCCTGATCATCGGCCTCAACTACCCCAGCCACGCGGAGGAGGCCCTGGAGATGTTCGCCGCGATGGGACGGCCCGACATCACCCTGCCCGCCGAGCCGAATTTCCAGCTGGTTGCCGGATCCGCGGTCACCGCACCGGGCGACGACATTCGTCTCCCGGCCGTCGCGGCCGACCATGTCGACTACGAGGGCGAGTTGGCCGTCGTGATCGGCCGGTCCGCGAGCGCGGTATCCGCCACCGAGGCTGTGAGCCACATCGCCGGCCTGACCATCGCCAACGACGTCTCCGCGCGCGACATCCAACAGCGCGCGATGTCGGGCGATCCGACCGCGTCCATCGGAGTGGCCAAGAGCTTCGACACCTTCAAACCGCTCGGCCCCTGCTTGGTCACCCCGGACGAGTTCACCGCGGCACCCGACCTGCGGCTGCGCACCCTGGTCAACGGTGACGTACGCCAGGACGACCGCACCAGCAGCTTCATCCACGGCGTGCCCGACCTGATCTCCTTCCTCTCCCGCTATCAGACCCTTGAGCCCGGAGACGTGATCCTCACCGGAACGCCGCGCGGCGCCGGCATATTCTCCGGTCGCCATCTGCGCCCCGGCGACGTCGTCGAGGTCGAGGTCGAGCAGATCGGCACGCTCCGCAACCGTGTGAGGGCCGCCTCCGAGGACGCGAGCTCGACACATGACAGCCGGAATGCACCGCCCGTCGGGCACTCATGACGAGATGCCGCGAGCGGCAACACTTTCTGACCAGCGATCCGGTCTGCGACAGAGGGCCAGAGGCAGCGCAGGCCATCGGCGCGAACCGACAGGATGACTCCATGGATGCAGTGGGCCCTCGGCCGGACGCGAGAGAGGTCCTCTCGGCCGCGCGGCAGTGCGTGTGGGCCTTGACCGCCCCGGACCGCTTCCTCACCTCCGAGGCATCAGGTACAGCGAAAAGGGTGCAAGGTGTCCGGTATCAGCGGGCCCGTCCATGGCGGCAGTCTTGTCTGCGGGGTCTTGCGTGTTGCCCCCTCGCCCGGGAGACGACGTCGTCGCTGATCGACCGCGTCGCGGCCTACTACGGGACGGAGGCGAAAGCCCTGAGGTCGTGCCGGCAGCGGCGCGGCTCCCGGCCCCGGCATGAGAGCGGGGGTGTGCGGACGGATGGCGAGGTGGTGCTGAACACGGTGGGGCGGGAGGTTCTGGCCCGGTTGTGCGGGGTCGGTCAGGAGGTGCCGCGGCGGGCATTGCCGCCCTGAGGGGTGGGAGGATGCCAAGTTCCGTGCTGGGGAGGGTGGGAGCCGTTGGCGGTGTGGCGTGCCGGGGGTGCGGTGGGCACTGCCTGGGGACGGGGAGTCCTGCTGTCGCCTCGGCTCTTCTGCCCGTCCGAGGTGCCGGGTTCGGCTTTTCATCCGAGATCCCGGGTTCGGCTTTTCATCTGGCTACGAGGACCTCCACGCCGAGTGTCCTGAGCTGCTCGATGGCCGTGTCGTGGGGATCGGCGTCGGTGATCAGCCCGGTGGTCTTCTCCCACGGCAGGACGCGGTACGGCGAGGCCGTCCCGATCTTCTCGGAGGAGGCGAGGATGTAGGTGTCCGCGGCCCGTGCGGACAGGGCACGTTTCATGGCCGCCTCGTCGGCGTCCGCGGTGGTCAGTCCGGCCTCGGGATGGACGCCGGTAACGCCGAGCAGGCAGAGTTCGGCGGAGACGTTCTGCGCGGCCTCGACTGCGGCGGCCCCGCAGGTGACCGCCGAGTGCTTGAAGACGCGCCCTCCGAGCAGGAAGAGCTCCGCCCGTGGGTGGTCGATCAGAGCGGTGGCGATCGTCGGACTGTGGGTGATCACAGTGCAGGCGAGGTCCTTCGGAAGCGCCCGGGTCACGGCGAGGGCGGTGGTGCCGCCATCAAGGATCACCGAGCTGCCAGGCCGCACCAGTGCGGCGGCCACTGAGGCAACCTTCTGCTTGCCGTCCCGGGCCACTGTCTGCCGGGCGTCGTAATCCACCACTGCGGGAGACGCGGGCAGCGCGCCGCCGTACACCCTCTGACAGAGCCCCTCAGCGGCGAGGTCCCGCAGGTCGCGCCGCACGCTGTCCTCGGAGATGCCCAGCTCTGCGGCGACATCCTTGGCCACGACCTTTCCCGTTCGGGCGAGCAGATCGAGCAGGTACTCACGTCGTTCAGCGGCCAGCATTCATGTTCCTTCCCGTTCTTGCACGATTCTGCATGTATCTTAGCCATCGTGATCGACAAGCCTCTGCTCATTCTGATCGCCGGCCCGTACCGCTCCGGCACCGACGGCAACCCGCAGGCCATGGCCGCCAACCTCGCCCGCCTCGAAACCGCGGCCTGGCCCGTCTTCGCGGCCGGCCATCTCCCCGTGATCGGCGAATGGATCGCCCTCCCCGTCCTCCGGTCCGCCGACGCGGGCCCCACCGACCCCCTCGCCGACCAGGTGCTCTACCCGACCGCTGACCGGCTGCTCGCCCACTGCGACGCCGTGCTGCGCCTGCCGGGCGAATCCGCCGGCGCCGACCAGGATGTCGCCACCGCCCGCCACCGCGGCCTGCCCGTCTACCACGACATCGCCGAGATACCCCGCCGCACCCCGCAGGAGACCGTGTGACGAGCCGCCCGGGTGTCGACACCCCCGATCACCGTGGGCGCACCGGTCTCCACCTCGCCGGACGCGACCTCGACCGCAACCCCGACGTCCGGGTTCGCGATGTCGAACTCACTTCCCAGGGCTGGCACGTCCTTCGCCGCACCACCTTCGACTACCGGCGCCGCGACGGACGGTGGGAGACGCAGCAGCGTGAGACCTACGACCGCGGCAACGGTGCCGTCGTCCTGCCCCACGACACCGAACGCGGCTGCGTCCTGCTCACCCGTCAGTTCCGCTATCCGGCCTATGCGAACGGCCACCCCGACGGCATGCTCATCGAGGCGGCGGCCGGACTGCTCGACGAGGAAGACCCACCCACCGCGATCCGCCGCGAGAGCGCCGAGGAACTCGGCGTCAGGCTCGGCCCGCTCACCCACGTGCTCGACGCCTACATGAGCCCGGGTTCCGTCACCGAGCGCCTCCACTTCTTCGCCGCCCCCTACACCGCGGCCGACCGGGTCGGCACGGGTGGAGGACTTGAGGAAGAAGGTGAGGACATCGAGGTCCTTGAGCTTCCCTTCGCCGAGGCCCTCGCCATGACCCGCGACGGACGCATCACCGATGGCAAGACCGTCCTGCTCCTGCAATGGGCAGCCCTGTACGGGCCCTTCACCCAACAGCGAAACGCCTGAAGGACCGCCTTCGTCGGATCCGCCCAGAAAGGCGGAGCGTTCGATCCTCGGGGCGGCCCGGTTGCCTCCCAAGGTGGCGAACTCTGCGGTCCGTTCCGGGGCTCCGGCACAACTCCTGTTTGCGCCGTGAGGCGCTGTTGGTTCGAGTGGAGAGGGAAGAGCTGCACCAACCCGCTGTCGCAGCAGTCGGGTTGAAGCCGAGGGCAGCCTGATCCGGGTGATGCCGGGGAGGGCGAGAGCGGCCCTGACAGCGCCGGGACGTGTCCAGTTCTGCCGGATGGGGGGCGGGTCCGGCAAGCGCGATGGAGAGGAGCACGCGAGGAACCGGCGCGAAGTGGAGCCGTTGGGGCGGGCAGACCGGCACGGCAGCGGTGCGGAGCGCGGTTCGACCCGATTCCGGTTGGGCTACAGGCGTCCGCCCGCTGCCGGGGACGGGTTCAGGGCCCGGTTGAGTGCGGTCATGCGGTAGTGGGTGATGCGGGCGCTGAGCTCGGCGTCGGGGGCGAGCAGTTCGCCGGCGTGGATACCGCCGGGATAGACGTGGAGTTCTACGGGGACGCCTGCTTGCATGAGCCGGCTGGCGTAGGCGATGTCTTCGTCGCGGAAGAGGTCGAGGTCGCCGACGTCCAGGTATGTGGGCGGCAGCCCGCTGAGGTCGTCGGCCCGGGCGGGCGCGGCGTAGACGCTGACGTGGTCGGTGCCGAGCCTGTCGCCCAGGAGGGACTGCCAGCCCTGGAGGTTGGCGGCGCGGTCCCAGATGCCGATGTCGGTGATCTCGTGGCTGGACGGTGTCGTGTTGCGGTCGTCGAGCATCGGGTAGGGCAGCATCTGGAAGGCCAGGTGAGGGCCGCCGCGGTCGCGGGCGAGCAGGGCGACGCCGGCGGCCAGGCCGCCGCCCGCACTGCCGCCGTAGAGGGCCAGTCTGCCGGGGTCGACACCGAGCGCGGAGGCATTGCGGGACATCCACAGCAGCGCGGCGTAGCAGTCCTCGACGGGGGCGGGGTCGGGGTGTTCGGGTGCCAGACGGTATTCGACGGAGACGACGACCGCGTCGATCGCTTCGACGAGGGGCAGCACCTGCCGGTGGTCGGTCAGGATGCTGCCGGTGATCATGCCGCCGCCGTGGATGTACAGGATGCCTGGGAGGGGCGCGGTGTCCGTCCTTTCTGTGGGGCGGTAGACCCGTACGTTCACTTCCGGGCCGTCGGCCGGGCCGGGCACGGCGAGGTCTTCGTACTGCACTCGGTCATTGGGCGGCAGCGCCGCGAGGGCTGCCCGGTTCATCTCCTCGTACAGCTCGCGCTGGCGCGGGATGGCGAAGTTGATGAGACCGCCAGGTCCGGTCAGCGCGTGCAGGTTCCGCAGACCCTGGTGGATCTGGGGGTCGATGCGGTCGGTAGTGCTCGGGTCGGACATGTGGGTGAGCCTTTCCTGTCGGGGGCCGAGGTGCAGTAACGTAAAACCCTCACGTGAGCGTGAGGGTCAATCGGACGATGGCGTGAGGTGGGACACATGAAGATCGGCGAGCTCTCGCGGATGACCGGTGTCAGCGTGCGCGCGCTGCGCTATTACGAGGAGGAGGGGCTGATCCGGCCCGCCCGGGGCAGCAACGGCTACCGCGACTTCTGTGACGGAGCCGACGAGGTGGTCCGGCAGATCCGCGGGCTCATCGAGTGCGGGCTGCCCACCCGGATCATCCGCGACATCCTGCCTTACCTCGACGGTCCGTCGGATCTGCTGCCACAGGTCCCCTGTACGCACATGCTCGACCAGGTGGCCGCCGAGCGGGAGCACCTCGACAGTCGCATCCGGTGCCTGACCCGCAATCGCGATGCCGTCGACGCCTATCTCCGGGCCGCCCGGAAAGCGGCCCGCGCGACCACGGAGGCGTGAGAGCGGAGCGATGGGGCCCGGATTTGACCCTCACGCAGACGTGAGGGTTTTAGCCTCCGGGCATGATCTCCGAAACCCACTCTCCGCATTCCGCGAATCCCCCGTCCACCAGCGCGAGTTGGCCCCTGAGTGGGCTCCTGGTGCTGGCCGGATCCGCGTTCGTCACCATCCTCACCGAGGCTCTTCCGGCCGGATTGCTGCCCGCGATGAGCGCCGACCTCGGCGTGGGCGAGGCACGTGCGGGGCTGCTGATCACCCTCTACGCACTGGCCGCGGCCCTCACCGCGATCCCGATGACCGCCTGGACCCTGATCCTGCCCCGCCGCACCCTGCTGCTGGCACTGCTCCTCGGCTTCGCCGCCACCAACGTGGTGACGGCGATGTCCACCGGCTTCGCCCTGACGCTTGCCGCGCGGGTCGTCTCCGGGGTGTTCGCCGGCCTGCTGTGGGCCATGGTCCCGGCCTACGCCGCGCGGCTGGCCCCTCAGCACAGCGGCAAGGCGATCGCCACCGCGCTGGCCGGCATGACCGTCGGGCTGTCGCTCGGCATTCCGGCAGGCACCGCGCTCGGCGGACTCATCGGCTGGCGCGCCACCTTCGGGCTGCTCACCGTGCTGGCCGTGGCCCTGGCCGCCGCCGCACTGTGGCATCTTCCGCAGCTGCCCGGCGAGACGGCGAACCGCGGCTCCGGGCTGATGCGCACAATCCGTACGCCCGGAATCCCTGCCATCAACATCGCGTCGCTCCTGATGGTCCTCGGGTTCTACGTGCTCTACACCTACATCGCTCCCTTCGTTGAACAAGCAGGGCCGGCTGTCGGCACCGGCACCGTATTGTTCCTGTTCGGGCTGGGCTCCATGGGGGGTGTCTGGCTCGCCGGAGTCACCGCCGACCGCCGGCTGCGCGCCGCCACGGTCGTCCTGCTGGCCTTGGCCGCTGCGTGCCTTGCAGTATTCGGCGCGGTCGGGCACAGCACCGTGGCCATGGTGCTCGGTGCGGTCTTCTGGGGCGTAACGCATGGCGGCATTCCGACCCTGACGCAGACCGCGGGGGTGAAGGCGGCCCCGTTCGATGCCGACACGGCCAACTCCCTCTGGGTCACCGGCTGGAACATCGGCATGGCCGGCGGCTCGCTGCTCGGCGGCGCCGTCCTGGACGGCGCCGGGACACGGGCCCTGCCGTGGACGGCCTCCGCCCTGCTGGCTGCCTCCGTGCTGACTGCCCTGCTCGCCCGGCACGACGGCTTCCCCTCCCCCGGCCGCATTCACGCCCGTGACCGCGATCGCGCCCAGCAGGGCTCTGCCATCGCTGCCACGCCCGAGAGGTGAGGCGGGGCCCGCACTGACCGGGCGAGCGGCGATTCTGCTGGAGTCTTCGCAGGCAGATCATGCTGCAGGCCAGTTCGAGAAGACTCTGATGGAGGTCGGCGCGTCGCTCGTAGCGGATACGCAACCGTTTGAACTGGTGCAGCCAGGCGAAGGCGCGCTCGACCACCCAACGCACCATGCCCGACCGAGAACCGTGGGCGACGCCGCGTCGGGCGATCATCGGCTTGATCCCGCGCTTCCACAGCAGGCGGCGGTATCGGCGCCAGCCGGCTCGGCCGCGGGCCCGCGCGAAGGCAGGCCCACAGCCGGACCCTCCCAGGAATTCGCGTTTCGGTCAGCCAGTTCGGCGGGAGCGGGCGAACCAACCGAGTGTGACGGCGACCAGGCCCACCAGCATGGCGACGTAGGCGCCGCCCAGCCCGTTGCCGGTGCCCAGACCACCGTCGGCGGTGGCCGCGACCGCCCCGCCGACGGCCACCGCAATCAGGCCCGCCACGAGAGCCGTGACGGCCCCTTTCCCCCGGACCCAGGTGCCGATGTGGCCCTGACCGGTGGGGCGGGTCATGGCCAGGCCGCCGTTGACCGCTCCGAGAAGGCCGACCAGCGCGGCCAAGGAAGATCCGATACGGCCGACGCTCAGGGTGTAGACACTTGCGGCGACCGGCTGGACGGAAGGGTCCGCGGCCGCCGGTTCGGCGAGCACGAAACCGCCGATCAGGCCGGCTCCGGCCACGGCAAGCACAGTGCGCACTGACATGAGGTGCTCCTTCTCCTACGGGAACTGGATCACCCGAGCATGTCCGCCTGGTCCGCCTCCGGTCGTCCGGCGGACGTGGGCACTTCCCGCTGCTGCGCACGTCGCAGGCTCCACCCACGTACCGCCAACGTGGTAGCCGATCACTCGTCTGCAAGCAGGACTCGCCCGAGGCAGCATCCGGCTAGGGTGCGCGCATGAACACAGGATGGTCCGGTGTCCCGGCCGGTGTGAGGGACTGGATGATCGCCTTCGGCGTGGCGGTGACGCTGCTGGTCACCGGCCTGTCCGAGCGGAACTCCGGTACCGTCCTCGCTCCGCTCGGCTGCACGCTGCTGGCCGCCGGCGGCCTGGCCCTCGTCCGGCGCCGCCGTAATCCCCTTCCCGTCCTGGTCGCCACCGGGCTGTGTGCGGTGGGATACCAGGCGGCCGGTTTCGACGTGCCCGCTGTCGCGTTCCTGTTCGCGGTGTACGCGGCCGTACGGGAGGGACACCGTGGCGTCACCGTGGTGACGAGCGTGGCCGTGCTGGCAACGCTCCCCCTCGCTGCCTTGGCCTCGGGCCTGCACGGCACGGGCGAGGCGTTCGCGCAGGCGCGCGGCGCCCTGGAAATCGCCTGGCTGGTCGCGGCGGGGGCCGCGGGTGAGGCATTGCGGCAGGCTGAGCGGCGGGCGGACGAGGCCGAGCGCACCCGGGAGGAGACGGCGCGCCGCCGCGCCGACGAGGAGAGGCTGCACATCGCGCGGGAGTTGCACGATTCACTCACCCATCAGATCTCGATCATCAAGGTGCAGGCCGAAGTCGCCGTCCACGTAGCCCGCAGGCGCGGCGAACAGGTGTCGGATGCTCTGCTGGCGATCCAGGCGGCCGGGCGTGAGGCGACTCGGGAACTACGCGCGACACTGGGGGCGCTACGAGACGACGGGACGACCCCGCCGCGTGGGCTCGACGACATCCCGGAACTGGTGGAACGGGCCCGTTCCATCGGCCTGGACGCAACGCTGACCATCGAAGGACAACGACACGATGTACCGGCTGCGGTGGACAGGACCGTCTACCGGGTCGTTCAGGAGTCACTCACCAACATCGCCCGTCACGCGGACGCCGCTTCGGCGTCGGTCCGGATCGACTGCCGTCCGGACGCGCTCGGGATACGCATCGATGACGACGGCAGGGCTGCGCCGGACGCCGCCCCGACACCGGGCGTCGGGCTGCTGGGCATGCGGGAACGGGTCACCGCCCTCGGCGGGCGGCTGCGCGCGGAACCGCGCGGCGAGGGCGGCTTCAGCGTCCAGGCCGAGCTCCCCGTGGATCGGACGCCGTGATCCGTGTCCTGCTGGTCGACGACCAGCCGCTCATCCGCAGCGGATTCCGCGCACTACTCGACCTCGAGGACGACATCGAGGTGGTGGCCGAGGCCACCGACGGAGTGGAGGGCCTGGCCATGGCCAGGGAACACCTGCCCGACGTCGCTCTCATCGACATCCAGATGCCGGTCGTGGACGGCATCGAGGCGACCCGGCGCATCGCCGCGGACCCGGCCCTGGCCTCGGTGCACGTCGTCATACTGACCAACTACGGTTTGGACGAGTACGTCTTCAATGCGCTGCGCGTCGGCGCTGCCGGATTCCTCGTCAAGGACATCGTGCCGGAGGACTTCCTGCACGCCGTACGCGTTGCCGCACGCGGCGACGCCCTGCTCGCGCCCTCGATCACCCGCAAGCTCATCCATAGATACCTCACCCAGCCGCTCGACGCCGGCGCCGGCGCCGGGACAGGGCTGGACGAGCTGACCAACCGCGAACGCGAGGCCGTCACCCTGGTCGCACAGGGCCTGTCCAACGACCAGATCGCCGACCGCATGGTGATCAGCCCGATGACCGCGAAAACACACATCAACCGGGCCATGACGAAGCTCCACGCCCGTGACCGTGCTCAGCTCGTAGTCCTGGCCTACGAATCCGGCCTGGTGACTCCACGCAACTCCTGACATCCACCGTGGCCTTCACCAGCCGATTCACGCACCTCGATTCCTTCGGGCACACCACGTATGTGGTGACGTCGCTGCTCGCCGTGGTTTCCTCGGCAGTGCTCGCGACTCCAGTCACACTGCACCGGGTACCGCCGGGGAAGCCCGGTCCCAGGTAACAGCGGTCTCGAATTCGATCGCTCTCACCAGGCCGGAGGCCGAGACCCGTCGCCGCCCTCGATCTCCTCCGGCCAGTCGATGGGGCGACCGTCCGTCCTGCTCAGGATCCCGGGATCGGGTGGGAACTCTTCGTCGTACGGTCCGGACCAGTAGGCCCGCCGCGTGCGCGGAAGCGGTATCTCCGCCAGCTTGCCGTCGTGGATCATCCACAGCCCGAAACAGTCGTCCTCCTCGTCATGGATCAGGACCTGCACCGTCTCCGGCCGGGGCCATGGCAAGGACTCCAGGTACTTCAGCAACCCGGATCTACTGCCCATCCGCACGAACTCCGCACCCCAGCCGAACCCCCAGTTTCCGCCGGGACTCATCTCGAAGAACGTCCCGTTCCAGGTGCGCGTGTCGTCGCGCCGCGTCAGTGGCTCCATGACTTCGTCCGCGTCCTGCGCCAGCACGATGACCTCAGCGATTCTGCTCATGCCGGAATACCACCGTGAACCACGGATGCACCGCAACTGAGATCTGCTGCAGGTCGGAAGTCGAAGCAGGGCAGCACCACCCCCACAGTCGCCCACGACCGTCAACACCGGGTAGCAAAGGCGCTATCCGGTCCTACGCCGCATCCGCCGGCTCACCGCGTCCCACCACAAGATCAGTCATCGGACGCGACCCGGAGGGCAGCACGGTCCTTGATCCCGGCGAGCACGGTGTCGAGCATCCGGTCGAACTCTGTCAGGGATCCGAAGTCGGCCATGAGCGGGCTGAGCGCGGCCATCGCCGGGTACGCGGTGGCATCGAACGCGGGCACAGCGATGGGGTCGTCGCTGGTACGCGCCAGCAGGTGGCCGTTGAGGAAGCTGAACAGCACCATGGGCGCGTCCGCGACCATCTGGTCGGGCAGGCCGGCCTCACGCATCGCGGTGACCAGTCTCTCCAGGGCGGAGACGGCCACCGGCGAGGTCTGGGCGCGCGTCACCAGCAACGGGAAAACCTGGGGGTGCCGGTAGGCCATCTCGCGGTAGCCGTGCGCCGTCCGGCGGGCGATTTCCTCCCAGTGGTGGGGTGCGTCATCGTCCGCGGCGGCCGCCACCTCGGCGAGCACCGCCTCGGACATCGCGTCCAGCAGTGCCGCCTTGCCCTTGATGTGGTGGTAGATCGACATCGGGTCGACCTCCAGCTCCTGCGCGAGTCGTCGTACCCCGAAGCGCTCCAGGCCGTCGCGGTCGACCAGTGCTACGGCGGCGGCAGCGATGCGCTCGCGGTCGAGTCCTGCTGCAGTGCCCTGAGTGCGTCTGGCCATGTCCACTCCCTCCCTTGCAAACCTACGCCGTAGAAATTACCGTACGGGAAGCAACCCTACGGTGTAGGTTTCAGATCGTCGGTCCATCAATCCGGCGATGGAGGAGATGGGGCGATGGAGGAAAAAGAGGAGATATGGGTGAGGTCACTGACGCGGAGCGGCCGCCGGAGCCGGACTTCTCGGCGATATCGGCCGAGGAACTGCTCGCCTACCGCAACGCGGAGAACCGCTTCCGGGCCTCCAGTGCGATGCGGGCGATCACCGGAGAGCCCGACCCCGGCGCCGCGATCGACTGGCAGCGGATCGCGCTGCCCGGTCGCGACCTACCGGTCCGGGTCTACCGGCCGGCCCCGACGGGAGACGACGACACCGCGGCCCGCACCGACCTGCCGCTCGTGCTCCATGTCCACGGAGGCAGCTTCGTGGGCACGGCCGTGCAGTGCGACTGGACCAACAGCCACCTCGCCGCCCACCTGCCCGCGCTCGTCGTCTCGGTCGAGCACCGCCTCCTCGCCCCGGACAACTCGCTCGCGAACGCCGCCGACGACGCCTGGGAGGTGCTGCAGCACGTGCTGCAGCACGCAGCGCAGTGGGGCGTCGACCCGGCGCGCACGGCCGTCTTCGGCGAGAGCTGCGGCGCCCTGATCAGCGCCCTGACGGCCATCCGGGCCCGGAAGACCGGCCTGGAGCTCAAAGCGCAGGTGCTGGTCAACCCCGCCGTCGACGTGACCGGAACGATGTACGACCACCCGTCGATGGCCGAGTACGCATACAGCCCGACCCGCGCCCTGCCGCAGCTGCGGCTCTTCCAGCGGCTCGCCGTCCCGCCGGGAACCGATGCCACCGCACTTTCGCCCCTGTACGCCGACAACCTGAGCGGACTCGCCCCCGCGCTCGTGGTGGTGCCCACCCGGGACGCGGTCGCCGACCATGGCCGCCGCTACGCCGAGCGGCTCCACGCGGCCGGGACGCCCGTACGGCTTTCCGAATACCCGGGGGCGAAGCACGCCTTCCTCGCCATGCCCGGCGTGGAACCACAGGCCAAGGCCGCCCGTTCGGAGATCCTCGCGTTCCTCCGCACGGCGCCGGCCAGGTGACGGAGGAGCGATGCACCCCACCGCCCTGAAGACGGAGATCCTCAAGCATGCGAATGACCGAGCCGCGAACCGACGGGCTGACCACTACCGACCTGGTGGAGGGGTGGCGCAAGGCCGGGGTCCAGGAAGGCATGTCCGTGATCGTGCACTCGTCCCTGTCCAGCATCGGCCGCGTCGACGGCGGAGCCGCCACCGTGATCGGCAGCCTGCGCACCGTACTCGGCCCGACCGGAACGCTCGTCGCTCCCACCTTCACCTGGCAGGTCACCGATCCCGGCCCCGATCGCATCGGTATACCCGATGCCGCGTTGATCGAACGGCGCGCGGCCGTACCCACCTTTCATCCCGACCTGCCATCCACCGGCATGGGCGCCGTCCCCGAACTCCTGCGTTCCTTGCCCGGGAGCGTGCGCAGCTCGCATCCGCAGGCGTCCGTCGCCGCCATCGGCGCCCGGGCAGCCGACATCGTTCGCCGTCAGACGCTCGGATTCGCGGTCGGCCGCACGTCGCCGTTCGGCCGTCTGAACGACCTCGGGGGCCACATCCTCCTCGTGGGGGTGGGCCACGACCGCAACACCTTCCTGCACTACGCCGAAACACTCACACCCAACCCACGCCTGAAGGTCCGTCGCTTCCCACGGGACCTCGACGGAGAACGGGTCTGGGTCGAGACGCTCGACGTCGGCAACGACAACGGGAGGCACTTCCCCGCCATCGGCCGCGAATTCGAGGAGCGGGCCGGCATCGAGGAGGTGTTGGTCGGCGCCGCCCCATGTCGGCTGATCCCGGTGCAGCCGCTCGTCTCCTTCGCGGTTCGCCGCCTCACCGAACTGCTCGACGCGGACCAACACAACCCATAGCCGAACTCGTCCGACCACAAGTCTTGACGATTGGTCCCTGGCAGGTCCCGCCGCCCGCACCTGCGCGACAACCTGGTTTGCCCTCGACCTGCACCTGACCGCGACCGGCCTCGGCGGCATCGAAGCCGCCGTTCCCGGCACCGGGGCCCAGGAGACCCATCGCAGTGACTACGGAATCGCCCTGATCGACCAGGAAGAGAGAAGCACCCTGATGACGAAGCCAATCCGTGCACGAGGGGCGCTCGGAGCGATGTACGCAGGCTTGACGCTCACCGTCCTCGCGACGATCGCCCCGTACGTCGACCACAGCACCACCCATCTGCTGGCCGACCACATCCGCGCCGGCTATCCCACGTACCCCCGCGCGCGGGTCGACTCGGCCACCACCACCTACCTGGTCGTGTTGTCCGTCATCGGAGCGCTCGGCGCCCTTGCCTGGCTCGCAACGGCCTGGGCTGTCAGGGCAGGCAAGCCATGGGCCCGTCCCGCTGCGACCGTGGTGTTCGTGCTCGGCATCAGCGTCGGACTCACCGGGCTGCTCGCCAAGGACACCTCCGGCGCCACCGGTCTGCCTTCGGCGCTGGGCTGGGTTGGGATGATTCCCTGCCTGGCAGGCGTAGTCGCGGTGGCACTGCTGTGGAGAAGGCCGCGACCGATGTGAGAAGCCGCTGTCCCACCGGATATGACCCTTGAGTTTCCGCTCCAGGCATGGGTTCGCCATTTCTGCGGGATGACCGGAACGCGGAATTCGTTCTCGGAGACGGAGAGTTGAACGGTGACGTCGGTGAGGGGACTGGTGGAGGAGGAGCGGGAGACGACTGCTCGGGTACGGGCGGAGGAAGTGCGCGCGGATGCCGAGCGAGCGCTGGTTGACTTGCTGACGTGGAGCGGGTGTTGGAGACCGGGGGGTGCCTGCGGGGAACTCTCCGCGACGCCGGCCGCGCCCAGTGCGGCGGTGGACCTGCGGATGGATGCTCCGTGGCAGGCTGCGGCCGGAAGACGTCCTGGCGGTACGGGACGCGACCGCGCACCGATGGCCCCCGCGGCCCTCCCCCATGCCTCGGGAGCGGTCGAGGGAATGTCGTGACGTGCTGATCACAGGGGCCGTTTCCGCGTCGCTGTCCCCCGCGCCGACCTCAGCTCGACCTGCCTCGTCGTCAGTCGGGTCGGACAGATCGGCAGTGGGGAACGCTGACACCGGGTCAGGCGCGGCGTGACGGCGCCAGGCCTGCCTCGTACGCGACGATGGCCGCCTCCACTCGGTTGCGCGCGCCCAGCTTCGAGAGCACCGCGCTGACGTGGGCCTTCACCGTGCCTTCGACCAGGTGCAGACTGCTCGCGATCTCTGCGTTGGACTGCCCGGCCCCGAGTCCGGCCAGTACCTGGCGCTCCCGTTCCGTGAGCCGCTCCAGCGAGCGGTGGGGGTGTGCCGCCCTGTGGGCACGCATCCCGGTGATGACGCGGCCGGCCACTCTGGGGGACAGATAGGCGCCACCGGCGCCCACCGCCCGTACGCCGTTGAGGAGTTCCCTCGGGTCGTCGGCCTTCAGCAGGAAGCCGTCGGCGCCTTCCTCCAGGGCGCGGGTGATGTACTCGTCCTGGCCGAAGGTGGTCAGCATGATCACCCCCACCGTGGCCAGTTCCCGGTGAAGCCGCGCGACCGCCGTCAGCCCGTCCATGCCGGGCATCTGGATGTCCAACAGGACCACGTCCGGCCGGTGCAGGCGAGTGAGCGCGAGGGCCTCGTGCCCGTTGCTCGCCTCGGCGACCACTTCGACGTGCGGGTCCCTGGCCAGGACGGCCAGCACCCCGGCTCGGACCATCGTCTCGTCGTCGGCCACAAGGACCCGGACCGGCCGACTGCCGGATGTCGTCTCTTCCATGCGGCGAGCCTACGGCCGGAGCGCCGCCGTGCGGACGCCGAGTGCAGCAGATCCGCCCGGGGGCGGAGGGCACCCCTGACGAAAGTAAGGATGCGACTGCCGTTCGACCGGTGGGAGCGGGCGCCGCGGGCTCCTAGCGTCGCTTCCGTACGGGAAACGGGGCAGCCGCTCCGGGCCGATCGCCCATCGGTGTGCGCCTGTCACCACCCCGGTCTCCTTGTCGCGAGCCGTATTCCGCGGTCCGTGACCAACACGAAGGAATTCCGTGATCACCCTCCGAGGACTGACCAAACGCTACGGCGACACCCTCGCCGTGGACGAGCTGACATTCGATGTCCGGGCCGGCCGCGTGACCGGCTTCCTCGGCCCCAACGGGGCCGGGAAATCCACCACCATGCGCATGATTCTGGGCCTGGACCATCCCACGCGCGGGCAGGCCCTGATTGCCGGGCGCCCCTACGCGGACCTGCGCAGGCCGCTGTGCGCGGTCGGTGCGATGCTGGATGCCCGAGCCGTCCACCCGGCCCGTTCCGGCCGCACGCATCTGGTCACCCAGGCCCGCGCCAACGGCATCCCGCTGCGCCGCGTGGACGAGGTGCTGGAGCGGGTGGGCCTGGCCAAGGCGGCCCGTCGGCCTGCGGGCACGTACTCGCTCGGTATGAGCGGGCGGCTCGGGGTGGCGGGCGCCCTGCTCGGCGATCCGCCGGTGCTCGTGCTGGACGAGCCGGTCAACGGCCTCGACCCGGACGGCGTGCGGTGGATTCGCGGGCTCGTCCGGGACCAGGCGGCGGAGGGACGCACCGTGTTCCTCTCCAGCCACCTGATGAGCGAGATGCAGCTGACGGCCGACCATCTCGTCGTCATCGGACGCGGGCGGTTGCTGAGCGACACCTCCATGACCGAGTTCCTGGCTGCTGCTTCTCCCGCGTCGGCACGCGCCGTGGTGCCCGACGCCGAGGAGAGAGCGACGCTGGCGCGGCATCTGATGGCGGCTGACGGGGTGACCGTCGAGTCCTCCGGGACCGGCGAACTCACCGTCGAGGGCCGCACCGCCGCCGAGATCGGCGACCTGGCCCATCACTGCCGAGTCCGGTTGCACCAGCTGCGCGACGTCCAGGTCTCGCTGGAGCAGGCGTACATGGACCTGACCGCACGCAGCGTCGAGTACACGACGGGCAGCGGCGCCGCGGACACGACCGCCGCGGTCGCGGCGCCGAACGAAGGGGGACGACCGTGACCATCCCGACGACACCCGCCAGGCGCACGGACCCGCCACCTGCTGTCCCTGACGCTCCTGGCCGGGGCGCACGGGGAGGTTTCGCCGGGGCCGTCGTCGCCGAGTGGACCAAGCTGTGGTCCGTCCGAGGTCCCTATCTGTGTCTTCTGGCGGGCCTTGCGATCACCGGTGTCTTCACCTACTACTATGCTTCGATCGCCCGCATCAACGAGCATCCGGTGCAGCCTGTCGGGAACGCCGCGGCCTCCTCCACCGTCCTCGTCCAGTTCACCGTCGTCGTCCTGGCCACGGTCGCGGTCACCTCCGAGTACGCGACGGGCAGCGTGCGGGCTTCTCTGCTGTCAGTTCCCCGGCGGCACCGGGTCCACGCCGCGAAGGCACTGGTGGCGGCCGCGGTGGCGTTCGTCGCCGGCACCACGTTCGCCGTCGTGGGCACGGCGGTGGCCTGGGTGGGGTTCGACGGACGGGCCTCCTTCGCGGTCGGCCCAAGCCTCCGTCAGATCCTCGCTGTGGGTCTCTACGAGGCGTTGGTCGCGGTGCTGAGCGTCGGGGTGGCGTTCGCCACGCGCCATCCGGCCAGCGCGCTCTCGATCCTCGTCACCCTCCTGTGGGCGCTGCCCAGCGTCCTCCTGGGTCTGGGAGGCCCGGCGCTCGCGGACCTCAACGACCAGCTGCCGCATGGGGCAGGGGACCATTTCATGCACCCCGCCACCGAGGCACCGTACGGGGCGTTGACGGGGGGCCTGATCGTGGCGGCGTGGGCCGGGGCCGCGCACCTGATCGGCCTGTACGTGCTGCGCCGACGGGACGCCTGACCGCCTGACTGCGACGCCGGGGGCAGTCCCGAGCCCTTGCCGGGCCCCCTGGCGCGCCGGGCATCCGGGCCCGTCCCACAGAATCGACACGGAAAGGTGAGGACATGCACCAGAAGGACGGTCGACGCACCATGCCGTACATACACATGCCCCCGGTCGGACTCGTGTGCGGTGACGTGGCCCTGTGGAGCGTACTCGCCGCTGCCACCGGCTACGGGTTCCGGGACGCGGGCGCGGCGGCCTCGCCGCTCCAGGACCTGTGTCTCCCGCTGATCGTCCTGGCGGTGGCCGTGCCGCTGTCCCGCCGCCGGCCGGGGACCGCGGTCGTCCTGGTCAACGGGCTGTGCGCGCTGGGCATGGCCGACCCGGCGACCCCCGCCAACGCCCATGTCCTCTCACTGGCCGCCCTGAGCTGTCTGCTGGGGGCCCGGGTCGCCGCGGCACGACGCCCGCTCCTGGTGCTGGCCGGCTGCCTCGCGCTCGATCTCGCGACGTGCGCGGTGCTGCGGACGCAGGCCGTGTGGTGGTTCTACGCGCTGACCGTGCTGCCCGCCGCTCTCCTGCTGCCCTGGCTGGCCGGGCGGCACTGGCGCGGGCGGCGCGAACTGGTCCGGGAGGGCTGGCGGCTGGCCCGGAGCCTGGAGGAGCGCCAGCACCTGGTCGCGGAGCGGGCGCGGCTGACCGAACGCGCGGACATCGCGGCCGACATGCACGACTCTCTCGGACACGTGCTGAGCCTGGTCGCGCTGCGTGCCGGGGCCCTGGAACTCTCTCCCGATCTCACCGACCGCGATCGCACCGAGCTCGCCGAGCTGCGCGGCACGATCGCGGATGCCGTGGAGCAACTGCGCGAGACCGTCGCGGTCCTGCACGACCCGGCCGGAACGGAACCGGGTGCGGGTCTGCCCGTCACCGACACCGTCGAGGATCTGCTCGCACGAGCCGTCGCCTCCGGAGTGCCGGTGCGCTGGGAGCAGCACGGGGCGGTGCCCGTGCTGTCCCCCCTGGTCCAACGGGGCATGTACCGGACGGTGCAGGAGGCGCTCACCAACGCGGTGAAGCACGCGCCTGACAGTAGGACCCATGTGCGGATCTCGTACGAGGCCGATCGTATCCGCGTGAGTGTCGTGAACGCCGCTCCGCCGGCTGACCGACCGGCGTTCGCGGCCGAGGGCCCGACGATCGGTACCGGTGGCAGAGGTCTCACGGGGCTCAGAGAGCGGGTGACGGTGCTCGGCGGATCCTTGTGGACCGGCCCGTACCAGGGCGGATTCCGTGTCACTGCGGTCCTCCCGCACCAGGTCGCGACCTGCCCGGAGACGCCGACGCCGCGACCGGGGACGCCGACGTCGCCACGGGAGGCGGCGCCCGCACCCCGCGGGCCGCACGCGGGGGCCGCTCACCCGGCCCCCGGAACGGACACCGCCGTACCCGAGTCCGTCACACGGCTCGCCTCCGTACGAAATGCTGCCCGCCGCCGATCCGTCGCCGCCTTCGCAGCTCCTGGCGTCGCAGCCGCCTTCTTCGTACCCGCAGCCGTCTACCTGGCCTGGCAGTTGACGACCAGCGTGCTGCCGCCGTCCCGGTTCGACGAGCTGGCCATCGGCCGCCCGCGTGCCGAAATCGCTTCCTTGCTGCCGGACCACACCTACCCCTACCCGCCCGACCATGCCCGTTCCGCGCCCCAACCGCCCGGCACCCACTGCGAGTTCTACCGATCCGGCCGCGACCTGTTGACCGAGGTCGACCTCTACCGGCTCTGCTGGTCAGGCAACACGCTGGTGACGAAGGACACCGTGCCCGCAGGCCGACCGACAGTCCCGCGGCCACCTTCCGCACCGTCGAGGAGGGACTGAACCGCAGCGTTCCAGGACGGATGAAGATCATTACCGGATGAAGATCATTACCGACCAACAGGTCGAGCCACGTCGAGTGAGAGGACGAGAATCACGTGGATGTGTATGAAGCCGTGGACGGCCGCCGGGCCGTGCGGGCGTTCAGGGACGAGCCGGTACCCCAGGGGGTTCTCGAACGAGTGCTGACCGCAGCGACACGGGCTCCGTCCAGCGGGAACCTCCAGCCCTGGCACGTCTACGTCGTGGCCGGCGAGCCCCTGGCCGAACTGAAGAGACGCGCGACGGCCAGGGCACTGGCAGGCGACCCGGGCGACGAACGGGAGTACCCCATGTACCCGGCCGAACTGACCTCGCCGTACAAGGACCGCTTCGCCGCCGCAGCCACCCAGCGGTACAAGGCATTGGGCATCGAACGCGACGACCCCGACCGGCCCATGAAGATCGCCGCCCTGAACACGGAGGCATTCGGCGCACCACTCGTACTGTTCTGCTACCTCGACCCGACGATGGGCCCCGGGCAGTGGGCGGACACAGGCATGTACCTGCAGACGGTCATGCTGCTGCTGAGGGCGGAAGGTCTGCACAGCTGCCCCCAGGTGATGTGGACGATGTACCACAAGACCGTCAGCCAGGCAGTCGGGGCCGACAACGGACACGTACTGCTCTGCGGCGTCTCGGTGGGATTCGAGAAGAAAGGCACCCCACCACTACGCACCGGACGGGCAGACATGACCGAAACAGTGAACTTCATCGGACTATGACCACCAAACGGTCAAGAACCGCACGGCCAGCAAGCACGACCACCCCCTCACCCTCACCCTCACCCTCACCCTCACCCTCACCCTCACCCTCACCCTCACCCTCACCGGCCAGGATCAGACGACAGTGGCCGCGATGTGATGAGGACACGTTCTTCCTCGTCGAAGACGTCGCTGCTCGCGCCCTCACCCTTGAGGGCATCGCATTTTTCGTCCGTGCGGCAGAGGGACGTGCCGGGTGCCGCAGGGGTCAGGTGTAGGGGTTGCAGACGAGGTAGCCGTCGACGCGGCTGAGCCGGTCCGAGGCTGGGTCGGGCGGCAGTACGTGGCCCAGGTTGTCGGCACGGACCTCGCTGATCCACTGGTCGTGCTGGTACTCGTGGTTGATGAGCGCGACCAGCAAGTGATGGGCGACGACGGTCAGCTGGGCGGGGGCACCGACCTTTCCGGCGGCGATGTCGCCGATGCGGGCATGGACGCGCTCGGCAACGGTGTCGCGGAAAGCGGTGAGCCGGTCGACGGTGGGCAGCGCGCCGCGGAACTTCTCCGGATTGGCCGAGTCCATGATCCCGTCCAGTTCCGGGTCCGGGCTGGGCTCGGCCGCCGTGAGGTTGCGGATCATGAAGTGGGCGACATGTGCCTGGTGGCCGAGGTGCCAGCCGATGGCGCTGGACTCCTCGTGCGGGCGCCAGGTCACCTCGTCCGGGGTGAGGTCCTTCCACAGCTCGTCGGTGTAGGCGCGGGCCCGGTCGTACTCGCGGAGCAGTTCTTGGGTCTCGTACATGGTGCCTCCGGGCTCAGACGGTGTTGTAGAGGCGCACTTCGGGGTTCGCCTCCAGCAACGGGGACAGCTCTCCTACCACGTCGCGGGTGAAGAGATCGCTTTCCAGGTACGCCTCGGCGTCAGCCGCGTTCCGAAAGCTGTGGAGGACTCGGACGTCCTCGTCGCGGGCGAGGAGTTCCTTGCTGGCAGCACCGGGGACAGTGTCCAGGAAGGGCTGATTGTACTTCTCGTACACGCCTGCGGTTGCGGCGCGGTCGTCCGGGGCCACTTGCAGGGTGATTTCAAGATACGCCATGGTAATGCCTCACTCGGTTGGCAGGGCTGGTGCGGTGCGGCAGATTCCGCATCGTTCCTGCCACGTTGGGCATGCCGGAACGGCTCCGGTAGAGGAATCCTCCGAATCTGGCTATAGGCGTTGTGCATGGCTAGCGGCGGGCTGCCGCGAGGCCGTCGGCGAGGTGGAGCAGATCTGCGGCAATCGGGGAGCCGGCGCTCCAGACCGCTTCGAAGGAGATCTGCACCTCCCTGCCCTCGTTCAGCAATGGCCGGTGGGGAACGTCGGGCGAGGTGAGCTTGGAGCGGAGGACCATGGCCGAGCCCAGGCCGAGCTTCGTCCAGTCCTCCAGGACCTGGTAGCCGGCGGCTTCGCCCGGATAGGTGCGCAGCGGCATCTCGTGCGCCGCCTCGGCGCCCGGAGCGGCCCTGAAGAACCTCGGCGGCGCCGACCTCATCGTCCACACCGCCGCCACCGCCCCGGTGGAGGAGCTGCTGCCCGGGCTGAACCCGCACGGACAGCTCACCCTGGTAGGCGTCGACGCGGGTTCTGTAACCATCCCGGCGGCCCGGCTCGTCACGGGCGGAGACACCTTCACCAGGCACTTGACCGGCAACGCGCGCGAGACGGAAGAGGCGATGGCGTTCGCCGTCACCAACAACGTGCACCCGGTGATCGAGCGCATGCCGTTGGAGCAGGCCGGTGAAGCCGTGACCCGCCTGCGCTTCGGGACTCCCCGCTTCCGCATCGTCCTCGACACCGCCCAGGGCGAATGACCAGCACTCTTCGGCCACCTCGCCGTGCACGGCACCACCGGCTCGGCACGACCCCAGCAGCCGGACGACCAACCCCCGTCGCCGACAGCGGGGGCTCGGCCTGATGAAAAGGACGCCCCACATGCTCCACCGGAACACCCATGACGTGATCGTGATCGGCACCGGTGCCTCTGGACTGGCGGCAGCCACCGCTCTGCACGCCGCCGGCCACGAAACGCTCTGCCTGGAAGCCCGCGACCGCACCGGCGGACGCCTGCTGTCCGCCCCGACATCGCATCCCGAGCGGGGGCTCGACCTGGGCGCCACCTGGTTCTGGAACGGCGAGGAGCGTGTGCGGGCCCTGGCCGCGCACCACGGCACAGCCACACGAGACCGCCCCGACCTGCGCCGCCTTCCTGACCCGCGCTACGGCCAGACCCCAGCCAGCCGCGTCACCAACCTGTCCGGAAAACACACCTAGTCGCGGCGTTGCAGGATGTAGAGGTCCCAGCTGTCGGGGTCGCCGATGTAGACGAACAGTTTTGGGTGCTCGGGGCTTCCGAAAACCTCCCAGGTGTCCATGGAGCAGTCGTCGAGGGACACATCCACCTTCTGGGACCACGGTCCGGCACCTGGGTCGTACGCCCAGGTGCCGGTGCCGGTGCACTCGTGCACCACGGGTTCGAAGGAGTCGTCGAGGTCGAACGTCTCGATGCGGGTCGCCGTGGCCTTGCCGTGCGCCGTGAGGATGAGTGTGCCGCCCTTTCCGTCGGACCAGGTTCCGGCGACCCGTTCCGTGCTCAACCTCGGAGGCTCGTATCCGATTCCGGCCCACAGGCCGATGCCGCCGAGCGTGCCGACGGTGACGACAGCGAGCGTCCCGTACAGCGCCACACGCCAGAACATCGCGCCGCCGGAGAGCCGCGGGCGATCCGGCAACAGCAGCCTGCGGGCGACCAGCGCGGTGACGGCGAGCGCCGCCGTCACCACGAGCCATCCGCCGAGGCCCGCGAGGAGACCGGCCTCCACGAGCACAGCCTTGGCCAAGGTCGGCGGGGCGGTTCCGACAGCTGCCAGCGCCGGGACCCACCACCACGCCTCACGCCCCGAGAGCCGGCGTCCGAACCATCCGGCCACGACCAGCAGCGGCATCACCACGCCGACCGACAGCAGGGCGGCAATGGCAGCTCCGGCCGCCAACACGAACGGCACCATCACGATCAGGAAGATGATCCCCATCGCGTTGTAGGGAAGGCCCGGGCTCTCCTGGGTCTGCCCCCACACGATGAGGGCGATCGCCCCGATCACAGCCTCGACGGACAGCGTCGACATCGAAGCCGTCAGCACCGCACCGAACCTGTCCCTCACGCGCGTCTGCATCTGCCCCGGCACCTGCATTTCTGAACGCATTCAAATCCCCTCCCGTGTCGCATCCTCCTCCATGCGGTACGAGCCTTCGTGACCGGGGCCCCTATGACGGGCGCCGTCTTGCACCGGAGTGCGGCCGGGAGCAGACGGGGCCGTCGGGACGGCGGAGAGGCCAGCCCGCGGGTGACGGGTGCCGATGAGCACGCGACCTGTCCGGCACGGGTCCGCTTCGCCGAGGGCGAGGGACGGTCATCCTTCAACTCCGGTGGATCCGCTGGGTGTTCCTACGGGTTTGGACTCCAAGGATCCACGCCGGCGCAGGCATACGGAGAAGGTGGCCATGCAGGCCACTACGAGGAGTTCGGACTGCCGGCTCTGCAGGCTGCGGCTCCAGAAGTCGGCGGACACGAGGTGACTACCCCAACTGATGGGGCCTGGAGCGGGCGCAGCTGCTGTTCGTTGTAGGCGGCGGCGCCCGCGATGGACTGTGCCAGCCATGACAGCAGGAACAGTCCGGCCATGGCCAGGCCGAGGGAGCGGCTGAACAGCGCTTGGCGGGCTCCGTCGATGCCGGCCCAGCGAGGAGAATCCTCGCGGGCGTGATTGCCCATCCGCTGTTCCCGGTCCGATTCGGTGCCGGCTCTGTCCGGTTTCTTGGACTCGGGCGAACCGCGTTGCAGCAGCCAGACCGTCGCGACGATGTAGAGGAAGAACTGCAGGCACTCCGACTGCCAGTTCTCCGTCACGTCGACGGCGAAGTCCGAGGACATCAGATAGACGACCAGCAACCCACACACCGACGAAGCGTTCTCACCCGGTCGCCTCCCCATTGCCGCACGACCGGCGGCGAGCCGGCACACAACTCCGCGTCGCCCCGCCGCGCATTCACCCAGTTGTTCCGCCGGTGGCACGGAGCGTGGAGATCCTGCTCCCGGTCGCTTCGCCGGTGCCACGGAAGGGCAACGATCGGGCCGAGGAGGTCAGGCGTGATCCACGAGCTGGGACTGGGACAAACCCTTCTCACGCGCGCAGTGTGCGCAGCAGAAGAACTGCCCGTCGGCCTGCATGCCGTGGCCGAGGATGCGGCACTGGCAGTTGACGCAGGTCGGGGCGATCTTCTGGGCGGCGCACTCGATGCTGTCGAAGACGTGGACCGCCCCTCCCGCGGCACGCACCTCGAATGCCAGCTCGTAGTCGTTGTGGCAGACCTCGCACACGGCCATGATGATCATTCCTTGCTGCCGGAGTCGATGAGCGGGGGCGCTCGCACGTTCGCTCGCCCACGAAGGCGCGGCGCCCTGGACAATAGCGAAGGACCGTACCGATCCTCCGGCAGCACGCAAACTGCGACTGCCCGTTCTGCGGAAATCACTCATACAGAGTCCTCCCCGACGACGCTGATGAGACGGGCGACCGGGTCAAGAGGCGTGGTGACACGCTCGCTCGCTGTCGGTCCTCTGCGATTGAGCGAAGGGCGCGCAACGGTTGTCGCGGACCGTGAAGGGGGTCGATTTCGGCTTCTGGGAAAGCCTGGCCGATATGGACACGCAGTGCTCCCGTGCGCCTTGACGTGCAGACACGCAACGCCTTCGAGACAGCCACCATCGTCGCCGGAGGTGAATCCTGTCCGACGCATAACGGTGCGGCCGCGAAGGGCCACCTCGTGCACAACCAGGAGAGCGACGTGCTGCCGGAGGAAAAGTATGAGGAGGCGATCGAGAAGCACAGGAAGTCGCAGGAAGAGCTTGCCAGTCTTGAGGATGCCATGCAGAACCTGTGAGTGCCTCGGCACGCGAGGAGTTGGTGCCGTGGCCGGGCGCCAGGGCGCGGACACCGAGGGACGGAGCTGACGGCCGACAAAGTTCGGAGGCTGCCCGCGCGCCGCCGCAGCACGGTGCGGAGAGCTTGGCGTCGTCGGTGACGGCCTCTACCTGTCCGGGCAGGTCGCCGCAGCGACGCACGACGTCCACGTCGTCTTCGAGCTGGGTGAACGTGATGCGGCCGTCGAGGAAGTCGACGTATGTGACGTCACCAACCATGTGGCATCTCTTCCTGAAGGTGAACCTTCTTGGAAGGGGGAAACAGGGGCCCACCCCGCACGAGGAGCCCATGTGGCCCCGAATCAGCGGAAGGAGACCCTCCGCGGCAATCAGCGGTTAGTGTCCGCCATATGACACAAATGAGGAAGATCCAGACGAGACGAATGGCAGTGGCTCTGGTCGGCGCGGCAGCCGCGGTGGTGCTGGGCGTGGGCGGGGCGATTGCAGCGGCCGACCAGGACGGCGGATCGTCCGACCCGACTCCTGTGCCCACAGAGACGTCCGACACGGGAAGCGGCGGTGTCGTAGGCGGCGTGGACACCGGCGGCGGGGACAGTGGCTCCGTCAGTGGTTCAGGTGGTACCGACGCCGGCGGCTCCGCTGGTACGGATGCGGGAGGCTCGGGTGGTACCGAGTCCCCCTCCCCCACGGACGGACCCACTTCTCATCCCACGGATCCGGCAAGCCTGGACGACCTGGCGGAACGCATCGACGGCCTGGAGAAGAAGGTGGATGAGCTGCCCACCAAGAAGGAGCTGGCCGATGCTCTCCGCGCCTTCGCCGACGAGTTGGAGCAGCAGGACTGAGCCCACGGGACATACCGCGGCGCACCCGGGATGAAGTCGCGCCCCGGGTGCATGGCCCTGTGAGCTTGTCGACCCGGATTTGACGGGCTCCCACCTCCGGCAACATCTCCGGTCCCCCGCCGCATGCAACCGTCCTGGCAAGAGTTCAGCCTCCCTCCGCGGCCTCCCGGGACCGGGGAAGGCGCGGCGCGGCCGGGCCGGCTCCCACCGTCAGGCCGCCCGGCGCTCGGCGCGCGCGAACAGTCCGGCACGTTCGGCGGGCATCGCCAGCACCTCGGCGCGGGCGTCGTCGACTGCCTGGTGCTCGGTGCCGGAGACGATCCCGAGGCGAACACACGAGCGCGTACTCGTCTTCGTCCTGCCATTCCCAGTGGGTGAGGTCGTTGCCGTCATCTGCCGGTGCGGGCCGGGACCGGTCCCGGCCCGGCCCGCACGAGCGCTGGATCAGGTGCAGGTGTGGTCGGGTTTGAGAGAGAAGTCGGCCGTGGTCGGCTTGCGCGGCTCGATCTCGGCCGATGCGGTCTGCGACGCCCAGCCCTCCTTGGACGCGGTCACCGTGAGCGGGTTGTTCCTGACATCGAGCCAGAGCTGGTAATGACCGGCCCGGTCGGTCTGCAGGGTGTAGTTCGCCGCCTTCGTGGTGATCTTCACAGTTGCTCCGGCCAGTGGCGTCAGCCTGCCGGTGCAGTCGGTTCCGGTGACCGTCCCGGTGATCTTCCCCCAGGTCTTGGGCGGGTTCACCACGAACGTCACCGGCACCGGCGCGATCCCGTACGGGGTCTTCGCGCTGATCATGAGCTGCGCGGTGAACGTGCCGGGCTGGGTGATCTCGGCGAGGTTCGCGTTGAAGCTCACGGTGACGTCAACGCTCTCGCCCGGCTGGAGCGTCACGTCGGTCTTGTCCTTGGACAGCCAGGGGACATCGGTGGTGTCAGCGCACTGGTCGAAGCCGGGCAGCAGCTCCGAGGTCGTAAAGGCGACGAAGCTTCCGGTACTACCTCCGATCTTGTGGAAGCCGCAGGCGGAGCCACCGCGGTAGAAAGTGCGGCTGGAGTTGGGCAGTGCGGTCCAGGTGTTGGAGCCCGGGTCGTAGGCGGAGCCCTTGTTGGTGAGCGTCCTGGAGCCGTTGGTCGCTCCGCCGGACACGAGGAGCTTCCCGTTCGCCGCCGAGTAGCCCATCCCCCACAGGTCGATCGGCAGGTCCGCGATGGGAGTCCAACTGCCGGACGACGGGGCGTAGCTGTAGGCGTGCTCGGTGGTGGTACTTCCCGACAACCCGCCGGCGCAGTACAGCTTGTTCGCGATGGCGCCGCAGCCGAGCCAGGAAATCGACTCCGGGTATGCCTTGCTCGAACTCCAGGAGTTCGTGGCCGGGTCGTACACCTGCACGTCCGTCGTGCCACAGACCGACGCGCAGCCGCCGACGATGTAGATCTTGCCGCCCAGCACGGTCACGGCAGCGCCGGCGTGCGGCTTCGGGTTGTCGGCGCCGGTGGACCAGGCGCCGGTCAGCGGGTCGTAAATCTCGGTCTTGGCCACCGGATTCCCGTTCGCGCCCCAGCCTCCGAACACGTAGAGCTTGCCACCGTGGGCAGCCGCCTGCGGCGCATCCCGGGCGACGCTCAGGTTCGGCAGGGCGCTCCACCCCGGGGCACCCGGATAGTAGACGTATGCCTTGCTGAGGATATGCGTGCCGTCGGCTCCGGCGACTGAGTAGACCTTGCCGTCGATGGTCGCCACGGCGTTGTCCATGATCGGGACGGGGTAGTCGGGCACCGTCGTCCACGGTGCCTCGTTCGGCGTCGCCGCCGACTTGGCGGTCGCCGTCCGCGTCGTCCTGCCGGGCCGGAACCGCAGGGGGCTGAAGTTTCCCTTCATCTCCTGCAGCGGAGCCCCTTGCTGCGCCACGGCGGGCCGGTGGACGCCCGGCAGCTCATCGATCTTGGCGGTCACCGGGGCCGTTCCGGTGTTCTTCACGGTCAGGGTGGAGCTGCCCTGTCCCTTCCAGGCGACCGTCTTGCTGAGCTCGGCCGGGCCGACCGCGATCCGGGGCGCGGGCAGGGCGAATGTCCCGTCAGTTGCGTGGTTCGGGGCCACGTCGACGGTGGTGTCCTGTGCGACGTAGTAGTTCCCCACCGTTGCGGAGAACTTGTGCTCCCCGGTGAGCGAGGAGAACATCCAGTAGAAACCGTCGCCCAGCTTCGGGTCGTTCGGCGTCGCCGCCGAGGTCGTCTTCTCCGCGGGCTTGTCAGCCGAGGTCACCGAGGCGCCGTTGAGCCCGGCCCCGGTGTTCTTGTCGGTCACCCGGCCGACGACCAGGCCGCCGTCCACCGGGTCGCAGGTGCGGTCGCCGATGAAGACGTCGTCGACCTGCCACCACCACCCCCACTTGGCGGTGAGGTGGAACCGTACCTGGACGTCGGCCTTGCCGGCCGCCTGGGACAGATCCACGACCTCGGTCCGCGGCCCCCGGGCGCTGTCCTTGGTGTGATGCCAGGCGTTGGTCCACGTCTGGCCGCCGTCGACGCTGAAATCGACGTCCCCGGTCTGGCCGAACGCGAAGCCGTTGTAGTCGGTGCGGAAGATCACGGACGGGTGGGTTCGCCGGCTGAAGTCCATGACCGGGCTGATCAGCGACGTGTCCTGGGTGTTTCCGTAACCGTAGTAGCTGCTGTCGACGGTGGCGAAGCCACCGGACCCGCCGGTCCTGTTGCCGCGCCTGGCCAGATCGTTGAACACCCAGGTCTGGCCGTTGCCGACCTTGTCATCGACGGTCCAACCCATCTGTGTGGTACCGCCGTCGAACGACTCGGTGGAACCGGCGTAGTGGAAGCCGTATCCGGCCGCGTCGCAGGTCATCGGGTCGACCGATGCATCCACGTCATGCGTCAGATCCGCCGAACCCACCTGAACATCCTGAGAATCCTGCTTGTAGCCCGGATACAACGGGTCGACCTGCAGGGTGTACGTGTTCCCGGCGGGCAGGCTCAGGATGTACTTCCCCGTCTTGGGGTCGGTGTAGGCGACCGCCGTCGGCTCGTCCTTGACCCGTACGGTCGCATACAGCGGCCAGTCCTGACCGGAACCGTCATGGACCGTGCCGATGACATCGACACGCGGCTTCGCGGTCAGCGCGAAGTCTTCGGTCACCGTCTTCCCGTCAGCGACCACGACACCCGGCACGGTCTTGCCGTCGTACCCGAACTTGCTCGCGCTGACGTCATACGTTCCCGATGGCATGGTCAGGGTGAAGTGCCCCTGACCGTCCGTCATCGCCGTGACGTCACCCACGGTGACCTTGGCCGCCGCCAGCGGAGCAGCGCCGTCGGTGACGGTGCCCGTGACTGTGCCGTTCGGCCCGGAACGGAACGCGGCGAGCCCGTTCGGAGTGCCCAGGCCGGTCGGTCCGTCATAGCCCGGCCCCGCGGCGCACAGGTAACCGGCCGGTGAGCAGCTGCCGTTCCTGCCGGACGTCACATCGTTGAGCGCGGACGGCTGGGCATACGGGTAGGAGTTCGGGGCCGAACCCGTCGCCGGTGTCCCTGCCAGCGCATAGGCCGAGGCGATGATCGGGGCGGACGCACTGGTGCCGCCGAAGACCTGCCAGCCACCGTGGTAGACCGCGACACCGGTGTTCGGGTCCGCCACCGCGGACACATCGGCGACCGCACGACGCGCGCAGCCGGTGTCCTTCTGGAACGACGGCTTGGACGCATGATCCGAGCAGCCACTGCCCGCACCACTCCATGCCGCCTCGGTCCAACCGCGGCCGGTGGAGGCGTTCTTGACCAGCGACGTACCACCGACCGCCGTCACATGCGGCGACGAGGAAGGATACGAGACGCCGTAACCGAAGTCACCGCTGCTGGCCGTGATCGCAACACCTGGATGGTTGAAGTAGGCATCGTCGGCCTGGGTCTGATCGGAACCCTCGCGGCCTCCGTAGCTGTTGGAGACGAACTTGGCGCCCTGGGCCACCGCCTGGTTCACGGCCGTACCGAGGTTGTGCACGTCGCTGTCGTCGGCCTCGACGAGCAGAATTTTGCAGGTCGGGCATATCGCGCTGACCATGTCGATATCGAGTGCGATCTCCGCGGCCCACCCGGCGTCCGGTGGCGGAAAGTTCGTGCCGCCGCGCTGGTCGATCTTCTTGAAGCAGCCGTTGGCCGTGGTGCATGCCGGCAGCCCGTACTGCTGACGGTAGACGGCCAGGTCCGCCTCGGCGTCCGGGTTGTCGAACGCATCCACGATCGCGACCGTCTCAGTGGATCCGCCGGAGGGCAGGTTGTACGCGCTCTGCAGGTCGGCCGGGCCGAAACCGGTGGGAGCGGCCTCAGCCTGGAGACCCTTCGCCGCGACGATATCGGTTCGGACCATGGCGAGACAGGACATCTCGCCTGCTTTTGACGGCTTGGCGCACACTTGATTGGCGGGGTGCTGGCCGGGCGAGGTGGGGCCGGCGGCCTTTGTGGTCGGGACAGGACTCCCGGCGGAGGCGTGGGCGGAGGTGGAGGTGGAGGCCGCGGTCGCGGTCGCGGTCGGCGCGGCGATCACCGTGAGCGCGGCGACAGCGAGCGTCACGATCAGCGCGCAGACACGTCCGACCGTCGTGGTCAACGCCACCGGAAGCAACCTGCGGCGGAATGGTCGCGCGGGGAGGGGATGAGACACGTACCTCTCCTACGGGGTATCGTTGATCGGTAATCAGCAGATATCTGCTCAGCCGCCCTTCTCCGGCTGCGACTTGCTTCAACGGCCTCGCGTGCTTCAGCGCGGAAAGACATCCGTGATCACGGGAGCTGGAGCCCCATGCGGTCTCTTTCAGCCGGACAGTTTCTGCCGTGATCAATTCCGGCTTGCCGTCGCCGTCATTGCCCAAGACCGAATCCACGGGCAGGTTCATGGGAGAGCACCGGGACTCTTCCACGGTGTCGCGATGACGACCAGGAGGTACGGGCGGCGGATAGCCGACTTGACGGTTACCCGTCAAGCTCGTTGATCTACTCCACGCTGTGCGGGTGGTCCGGAACTGGTCCGTCGGGCCCGCAACTCAAACGGCCGCCACGGCGGGCCGGCTTCGAACAGCTCGTTGCCGCAGGCGGCCCGAAACGCCGGAACGGGAGCCACAGGGCGCAGCACGGCCGGGCGCAGGGCGGCGCTTCGGCATCTGGATCCGGCCGGCAGCGATTCCCGGGTGCTGCTCGGCTGGCACGCGTGGGACCGGGGCCGGCTTCGAACGCCTTCGTCCCGTCGAGCCACCGACTGCGGTGGCTCGACGGGACGGAGTGGCGCCGGGGCCTAGTTACGCAGACCTGCCGGGATCTTCAGCATCACCGAGCTGGACCAGGCGGCGTTCGGGCCGCCCTCGCCGTAGACCATCAGCTGGTGTTGATCGTTGATGTCGAAGCTGTAGGTCGGCGTGAATCGATCACCGGCAGAGAGCGGCACCATGCCGGACAGATCCCAGAGCCGCCCCTGCGGGTCCCACATCGCCGACACCGCGTAGTCCGGGAGGAGTTCGACCGTTCCGAGGATCCACCCGTCGTCGGTGACTTTCTCGCCGGTCGCGTTGTATCCGTAGTCGGCAAGGCGCTGCATTCCGCCGGCCTTGGTCCACACGAACGCGTCGTCACCGCTGGTCCCCACGGTCGTCCCGGAGGTGTTCACATCGTTCGCCTGGGCCGAATGCTGTCCCGGAAGCGTGCCGAGATCCTGAATGACCCCCGACGTCGCATCCCAGGCGACCGCGTGCGGCGCATGGCCATCGGTGTGCGAGGCACCGACGATCATTCCGGCATCGTTGATGGCGCGCGGCTGGGTTCCCGTCAGATCCGAGGACAGGTGGGCCAGCTTGCTGAACGGCCCGTCCGACGTCCGCACGAACCCGTCACTGTAGCTGTGGTACTTGCCGTCGGACTCCTTGACGATTGCTTCGGAGAATCCGGTGACCACCCCCTTGTTGTTCACGGCGGTCGCATAGCCGTTGGAATAGGGCCGCCAATCCGGGACGCCGAGCACGGAAAGCGATCCGTCCTTGGCCCATTGGGCAGGAAGGGTGCGCAATGCACTGTCCGTCGCGATACCGACGGCTATCTGGCCGTCGTTCATGTCCAGAGCCGCTCCGTACTTGCCCCCGGCGAGATCCAGGTTGGTGAACCCGTCGGCGGCCGACCAGGTGGTCGGTGTCATCCTGGAGTTGTACTGGCGGTCCCCCGCCACTACGCCGCTCTCATTGAGAGCCGCGCCGACGAATGGCGGGGCCCACGCGACCAGATCGAGTTTGGGGACATCGACAGTGCCGAGTGTGACGTCCGCCGCCCCGATGATCGTGCCGTGCTCGTTGGCCACTCGGACCCGGCCGACCATGGGATCCTTGGTCAACTGCCGAGCACTGACGATCACTGCCCCGTCGACCGGCATCGACTGGCCTGTGGCAACCGTGTACTTCGTGTCGGATTTCGGCGTGATCGTGCCGAGGCCCTTCGAGTACATCTCCTGGTGGTAGTCGAACGTGACGTTGTCTCCGGGCACGGCGACTCCCGCGACCACGATGAAGTACGTACCCGGCTGTGGGTCATCGACGACGATGTGCTCGGGCGAGTCGCCGGTCGTCGTGCTCTGGCCGATCGGCCTGCCGTTGAAATACACATAGAAGTCCAGATCGGCAGCGTCCCTGGGCGTCAGCGTCACGTCGAGCCGGGTCGCCCGACGCGGAACATAGAGCATGTTGGACGTGGTTTCGCCTTGCGAGACCGTCGAGAACAGATTGCGGACTTCGCCGATCTCGCCGGTTGCGACGTGAGCGATCGCTGGGCCAAAGGTGTTCGTCCCCGTCGAGCCGACATTCGTCGGCGAGTTCATCGTCACCTTGTCGACTGTGACGGTCCCCGGATCGAACGACATGCCCTGCAGCGAAACCGTCGCTGTGTACGGGTTCTGTTCGACCGGAGACGTCCTGCGAGACTCGATCACGAACTCCCAGATGCCGGGTTTGGGCCGGTACACCGGTCGTGCGGTGGCCTTGCAGTTCGCCGGGTCGGTGTAGTTGGTGTAGCAGTGGGAGCTGGCGTTGGAGTCCGCGGGCATGCCGTCGGGGTCGATGGGCAGTGCGCGGACCTGGCTGCCGTCGGCGAGCCCGCCCAGGGTCAGCTGCAGCGCCTCGACGCCCTCGGGAACGGGCACCAGCAGCGAGGTGCTTCCGGTTCGGCCGAGCCTGCCGGAACTGGTGACCGCGTAGTCGGGTTTGGCCAGCGGCTTGGTCGCCAGAACCGTGACGGCGACGAACTGCTCGATGCCACCCGTCGCCGGGTCGTCAATGGTCAGGATCGCGCTGTGCACGCCGGAGGTCGTCGCGGTCGCGGTGACCTCGATATCGGTCGCCTTCCCGAGCTGCAAGGGCATTGCCGCGCGGGCGTTGAACGTGCCGTCGTTGCCGATCCAACCGATCCGGTGCACGGCGTTCCCGGCGGCACCGCTGGTCCGGGTGACGCCGACCTTGTAGGTCTTCTGCGCACCGGTCACCTGGCCGCCTTCCGTTGGCAGACAACGGTTGTAGATGCCGACGCCGGTGTTCGGAGTCGCGAGCTGGCCGGACAACGAACTGCACACGGGAGCCGACACAGTGAGCTCATTGGTGTCGATGCCGGCGCTGAGCTGCTTCCAGGCAGCGACGGTGTCGATGATGCCGGCGCCCTGCGCGACGGTCGGTACGCCGGGGATCCGGTCGGCGGTGCCGGTCAGGGCGGTCTTCAGCTCCGCCGGGCCGACCGTCAGCGAACGGGCCTTGGCGGCCGACAGCAGCAGCGCCGCCGCTCCTGAGACCTGCGGGGCCGCCATGGAGGTGCCGTTGGCCATGCCGTACCCGACCGGCAGCGAGTACCCGGCCTCGGGGACGGCTTCACCGGGCAGCCACATCGGGATCGAGGAGATGGCGGCGCCGGGCGCGGACACCTGTGGCGCCAGCGCCCCGTTCTCGGCGGGGCCGCGGGAGGAGAAGCCGAAGATACCCTGCTCGGTGGCGACCTTCGACCCGTAGTCGGCCCACCAGGTGGCGGAGCTGACGGACGCGGCGACGGAGATGGCCTTGCCCGCCACGGACGGCGAGCTGACGGTATTGGTGCCGAGGCCGTCGTTTCCGGCGGCGGTGACGATCTGGACGCCGTAGTGGCCGATCAACTTGTCGTAGATCTCGGCGATCACGTCGGAGCCGTCGTTCAATGCGGGAAGCCCACCGATGGACAGGTTGACGACGTCGACATGGCGATTGGTGACCAGATCGATCATGCCCTCGGTCAGTGCCGCCTGGGTGCAGCCACCACCCCAGGTGCAGGCACGGGCGGACACGATCTGCGCGCCCGGTGCGGCTCCGTGCATCCGGCCGCCGAACATCGACGTGCCGGCGGTGATCCCCGCGACATGGGTGCCGTGCGAGGCGACCGGCAACCCGATCGACACGTAGTTCGCGGTCTTGCCGACGTTGCTGCCGCCGAGCGGGGAGAGATCGACGTTGTCGCGGTGCTCGACGACGAACGGGATGCGTTCGTTCTGCGGTGTCGCGGGGTCGTCGCTCCCGATGTGGCCGACCTGGCGGTC
Source organism: Streptomyces sp. NPDC001890 (assembly GCF_042891445.1). NCBI lineage: Bacteria > Bacillati > Actinomycetota > Actinomycetes > Kitasatosporales > Streptomycetaceae > Streptomyces > Streptomyces sp. NPDC001890. The sequence goes on from NZ_JBIATE010000011.1 coordinate 49,666, forward strand.
GACCGCGAACGGGGCCATCGGTGTCTCGTCGGTGAGGTCCTGGTCGTTGTTGCCGTCGACCCAGATCCTGTGTGTGGTCGGGTCGTACAGAACCCCGTAGAAGTCCAGGGTGTCGCCGTCCCGGTTGAGGTCGCCCTCGAAGTCGCTGCCGGCCGTCGCACCCTCGTAGAACGCGCCGAACTGGTAAGTGCCCTGCGGGATCGTCCAGGTCTTGCCCAGGTAGCTGAACGTCGGCCCCGTCTTGGTGGTGGACATCCGCACCCAGCTGCCGTCGCGGTCGGTGACCGGATCGGTCTCGGTTACCCAATCGACGATCTTGGGCTTGCCGTCGCTGGTCGTCTGAAGCGCGGGATGCTCGACGTCGACGCCGGTGTCCAGCACTCCGACGACCGTGCCGCGTCCGTCCCAGGCCGGGTTGTCCTTGACGAAGGCCTCGGCGCCGGTCTCGTTGATCGGTAGGTACGGGTTGTCGGCGGGCGTGTTCGCGCCGGGCGCGGTCGGCCTCGCGGCCTTCGTTGCCGCCGTCCTCGTACCCGCGGCGCCCAGATCCGGGACCGGGACCTTGTACGTCCGGTTCAGGTCGATCGCCGCGACCGACCGAAGGCCGGCCAAGGTGGTCACGCTGCCGGTCGGGACGGTCGCCCGGACGTAGCCGACCTTTCCGGTCACCGACCCGACGGACCCGCCGGCCTTCCCCACCGCGGCGACGACGTCCTCGGTCGAGCCCTTCCGGGCCAGCAGCAACACCGTGACAGACTTCTTCTTCGACGCCTGCGCCTGCTGCAGCAGCCTGGTGTCGGCGTTGCCCAGCTTCTCGGCCGCACTATCCGTCAGCGAATCGTCGGTCAGCCGCTGGAACCCGTCGGTCTTCCCCTCCTTGTAGATCGAATCCGGGTCGTCGCGCCCGGCCCGGTCGTCGAGCCCAGCAATGGGCGACCGACCCGGCCCCTGTGGCCCGTCGGGATCGGCGGGTTCGACCTTGCTCGCGCCGGCACTCTCGGAGCCAGTCCGGTTGGTCGGGTCGGCAGCCGCGGCCGCGGGCGCAATCAGCGCCCCGGCAATCAACACGGCCGACGCTGCGGCAATCACACCTGTTCGTCTTCGTCGCGCCATCGTGCTCCTAACCAAGGAGTGAGACATCACCGTGCGGCCGAGCCCGCAGACACGAGAACACCTGAGAACACCTGAGCCGCTTGGCCAATCTCGCAGTTGGGTCCGGGCAGGATCAACGGACCGATCGGGGCGGATGTCTGCCATGGCGGAATGCCGCCACACTCGGCGCAGACCCACCTCTCCCAGCCGGTTGAAGTTCCCTCAGGGCCGGGTAGTTGGCGTTTTCGCAGTTCATGCAAGGGGTTCGTCGTCTGTGTGATTGCTGTGCGGCAGCCGGTGCGGGCTCTCTTGATCATTCCTTCCCGGTCCGGCAGGCGAGCTGTCGATACGTGGCGACGAGGGGTGACATCACCGAGGAGCTCGACGATCTCCCTTGCGCGCCACGGTCGTTCGAGTTCTCTCTGCGGGATGGCAAGGGCACGTGCCGCGTGCCATGCGGCTGCCGGTCTTACCGTTGCCGGTGTCCTCCCGGACGGTCGTCGCGGGCAGTGCGGGCTCCGGCGCGCATTTCAACCGCCTCTACAACCGGCTCGCGCCGGACGCGCAGGCCCTGCTGATGGTGGCCGACGTCGAGACGCACGCCTTCGTCATCGACCCGGGGTGGTAGCCCGCGACGGGGATGTACAGAGTGGTTTTGGCCTGGGACCGGTGGAAACCAGGGAGTCGGGACGGGAGTGGCCGCCGTCAGGGGCACTTCACAGCGTTGACCACGGTGTATCCCATCTTGTCCCGGCACAGGGCGAGGATGAGTGGGTAGACGGTGTCGAGCTGCTCCATCGCGTCGGTGCCCACCAGCGCCGCGATCTGGGCGCGCCTTGCGGCGAACAGACGCGGGATCAGCTCGTAGGTGGGCTTGAACTCCTGGGACATGTCGCGAGTGCCCTGGATGGTGAAGCCGGCCTCGACGAGCATGCGGGAGTAGTCCTCGGGACCGGCGGGGAGGCGGGAAAGGGCGAACGCGGCCTGGAAGAGCTGGACTTCCTCGGGTGTGAAGGGCACGGCTTCGTAGCAGTCCGCGAGGACGAGGCGGCCTCCGGGCCGCAGCACCCGCCGAACCTCGCGGATCGCGGCAGGGCGGTCGGAGAAGTGAGCGAAGGACTCGATGGCCCAAGCGGCGTCGAAGGTCCCGGACTCCAGGGGCAGGTCCATGGCGTCCGCCTGTTCGAAGGTGACGCGGTCGGACAGTCCCGCCTTCGAAGCGCGGTCGCGGCCGGCCCGGACCTGCGCAGCGCTGACCGTCACGCCGAGCACGCTCGCGCCCGACTCGGTGCCGATCCGCACGGTGGGCCGGCCCGTGCCGCAGCCGACGTCCAGCATTCGCTGTCCCGGCAGCAGTCCGACCAGGTCTACGAGAGTGCCGGTCCAGGAGTCCTGGGCCCGGGTGAGTTCCTCCCACATCTCGTCGGCCGTCTGCTCCCCCGACTCCGTCCGCACGCCGTCGGTCCACATACCCAGGTGCATGCTGTCACCCATGGTCAGGCCGTACAGGCCCCCGAAGCGGTCGTACCACTCGCCGACCTCCCGGGCCGATGGATTGCCCATGTCCAACTCCTCGCTTCCGCACGGCCCACCAGGCGGGCCGGCCCCGTCGGGCCGACCCGGCCGATCGACCCCGCTGCCCTCCATCTTCCCCAGGACCGGCTGGCGATGAGGCCACGCCACGGGGCGCACAGAAGCACGGATGGATCCAAGCGCTGAATCGCCTACATGCGGCAAGTGCTCTTCGTCGGCCGTCGAGATCCCTTGGCAAACGACCAAGACCTCGTGTCCAAGGTCAGTCGAGGCCCCGCAGCCGCGACTTTGCACCGTTGTCCCGTCTCAGGCGATCTGGCTCCTGTCTCAGATGATCTGGTCCGACGGTGCTGCTGTCGGCGACGGGTGGCAGACTGCGCCCCATGAGCTACGACCTTGCCGTGTGGGAGGACGAGCGGCCGGCGGATGGCACTCGAAGCGCTCCTGTCTGCCTCCGGTCACCGACACGATGACCGTCCCGGCCGTCCGCGTGCCGGCCGGCCGTATCGGGATGCCGTCCTCCGCATCCCGGCCCGTCAGCCGGGCACCGGATCGCGGCCTCCGCGCCGCCGGGCAGCTCCTGGCCGACACCGCAGGAGACGCCCCAGAACCAGCCGGCCACCACGCAGCGCGCCATGCTGGTGCAGCGCCTTGACGGCGTAGGTGGAGCAACTCGGCGTGTACGGACAGCACGCGGGCAGCAGTGGGCTGGCCTTGGTGCGGTAGCGCCGGACGACCTCATACAGCGCGCCTGCCGCCCGACCGCTCGGACGGGGCGCCGCCGGATCCTCACCAACGGAACTCGAGAACCCGCCCGCCCGGGGCAGGACAACGAGGAGAAGGGAGACGAGCCACAGATCGGGGCAGCACGTGCGGCTCCAGAAACAGCTGTCGGCGCACATGTCGCCGCAGTTCTCCTTTCGGCTGCTGCCCTTGCTGCCCTTGCTGCCCTTGCGTCGCCCTGTCACTTGGCCTGCCCCTTCTTCGACTTCGCCATGATCCTACGGATGGCTGAGGTCGCGCCCGAAGGCCCCTGGTGGAACACGTTCTGCAAACCCAGCGCCGCAGCGCCCCGACGCATTCCGGGCCGGGTACGAACGGCCGGAAATCATTGCATTACCGGACCTGAGGGGTGGGGAGGCTCAGACCTTCATTAATGGACGGGCGGGTACGTGTCGCCCTGTCCGGGCGGTCGCTGATCGCGCTCCTGATCGCCCTGTGGGACACCCGGGACGCGGCCGAGTTCCTCACCGCCGACTGGGCCCTGGCGGCCACCGCGTACGACCGGTTCGCCAACGAGCTCGACACCGTCGGCAAGGGAACCCAGCACACGGTGCGCATCACGCTCGACGACGGCGCACCTGTCGCGCAGCCCGAACCGGTTGGGGCCGACGCGGAGGCAGGCACACCAGCCAAGTGACGGTGGCGGGGCGGTGATGGCGGGCGGTGGTGCCGTCCGCCATCCCACGAGTACGGGCACTGTCCGTCCTGGAGCCGGCCGCTCTCGCTTGCCGGCATTGCCCACTTCATGGCCGCTCCGCCCCTCAGCGCCCGACGCATCACCCAGGAAACTCGATGAGCAGGCAGCCCACCGCCTACGTCGTGATGAGCGACGTCATTGCCACAGCCGTGGCCACCACGCCCGAAGGCGCCGAGACCGCCCGCCCCGACTGCATCCCCGGTGGGACCCTGGTGGGAGACCGCGGTCCTACGTGCCGCGCTGGAACTTGTGGAGCAGGGCAGCCGGATCGCCGTATTGCGGGGGCCCGGGATCCCGAACGGGCTGACCGGCCAAGGACGCTTCCGTCGGCAGTCGGTGCGACCATGCCGCACTCGGCCGTCATCATGCCGCCGTGGTCCCCAGCCCGAATAGCTCGCGGCCGTCGCGGCGTACGGCCACGTCGGCATGCCGTTTCGGCTTTCTGGTCGGTTGGCGTTCGAGCTGCAGGGCGGCGGGTTGGTTCAGGACGTCGACGCGGGCGGCGAGTCCTCGGAGTTCAGTCGTGATGCGTCCGCCTTTCCTCCGTGTAGCCCGGGTGCCAGCATCAAAGTCGCGGTCAGCGAGGCCGTCGCCGTCACCACTATCCCGGTGGTCGGTGACGTCAGTTCGGCCACCGACCCGGCCACTGCCGCACCGACCCCCTGCATGGTGAACATCCCGGAACTGTGAAGACCCAGCGCCTGCCCGCTCAGTGCGTCAGGTGTCAGCGCGATCAGGCGTTCCTGCAGGAGTAGCCCCGCCGCGTACCCGAAGGTGGCGACGGTGACCAGGACCAGGGTGATCGGCAACCCCGGGCCGAGCAAGAAGAGCAGGTACGGGGCGGCAAGCAGGACACACAAGGGGACGGTCAGCCGCTCCCGCCACTGGGACGGCAGAAAGCGGCCCGCGACGATGTCCCCGATCAGCATCCCCACGGCCCCGAAGGCGAAGAGGAGGCCCGCGTCGTGGGGCGAGTAGGGGACGTAGAGCGACTCCACCCCGACGATCAGACCGTTCGGCACCCACAGCGCGAGGTAGACGTACCGCCGGGGCACCGAGGACCAGAGTCGCGCGTTGGTGCGCCAAGTCGCGACGATCGAGGTCTTCCCGGCGCCTCGGGGTGGCCGGCTGCTGAGCCCGCACCCGGCCGCCACAGCGGCCAGCGCGTACAGGACGGCGGACAGGAGCAGCGTGCCGCGCGCCGAGATGATCGCCACCAGCGCGCCGCCGAGCGCGAAGCTGCAGATCTGGATGATCCCGACCGACATATTGAGGACGGACCGCCCCAACAGGTAGCTGTCCCGGGTCAGGATCTCGTTGAGCAGCCCATACCTCACTCCACCGCTGACCGACCCGATGACGCCGAGCCCCAGCAGTACGACGAACACGGCCCAGACCGGCAGCCCGGGAACGGCCTGCACGGCTGTGCCCGCACCGAAGAGGAGGCCGAGGACCGTCATGGCGGCGCGCGGTGGCAGCCGGTCCGCACCGGACAGTACGGTGACCGCCCCTACCACCTGGGCGAACGCGGTACCGAACATGGCCAGGGACGACAGCAGCGCCGAGTCCGTCTGCTTGTACACCAGAACGCCCAGGGCCAGCCCGCTGATCGTCTGGGCCGTGGTCTGCCCGGCCGAGGCGAGGAAGAAGGGGGTGAACTCGCTGGTACGGAAGAGTTCCCGATACGAACGCATGTCGGAGAGCCTCTCCCGCATGCGATACCGGGCGTTAGATTTTCGCGGGGAGGCGAAACCAATGAGCTGGTGGCGAGTAGATACGGACACTCTCGCAGGGAGCCGTTTCGTCATCTCTCCGCTGGCCGAGGCGCTCGCCGGCTTGAAGACTCTGCATCGCGGCCGCGCTGCCCACGTCGGCGAGCACCAATGGCTCGCCACTCACCTCTCCAGCTACCGGGACCGCCTGGCCGGTGACCCGGTCACGGCCGCGCTGGTCAGGGGCGCGCTGGGACGCCGGTGGAATGCAACCTTTCTCACCCCCACACCGCTGGGCGGTGGAGACCGCCCGTTCGTCGAGGAGTTGGAGCAGGTCCGCAGCACCCCGCCTGCGGCAGCCCGCGCCGACCTGGAGGAGTCTCTCAACCGCTCACTGCCGAGTCTCCTGCGCCGCGATGACTTGGCCCAGCGGGCTGCGGACTTGTTGGAGTGGGTGTGGACGGAGACCGTCGAGCCCTCCTGGCCACGCCGCCTTCGGATCATTGAGGCCGACATCGTCGCCCGCACCGCCCGGCTCGGGCTGCACGGTTGGGCCACGGCTCTGAACGAGATGCGCCCGGGAATGCGCTGGCTCGGGGACGACCGTCTGCAGATCACCGTCTGCGACAGCCCGCCGCTGGAACTTTCCCGGGCCCAGTTGATGTTCGTCCCGGTCACTCTGAACCAGAGCTGGGTCTGTTGGGACGTCCCGCCCGTTGAGCATCGGCGTTCGCGTTCCGCCCGGCGGTACGCGGTCGTCCACCCGTGCTCGGGGGTCCTGGTCGACGACGAACTCCGCGCTGCGCCCAGGGCCCTGGCTGCCCTTCTCGGTCCCGCCCGGGCCGAACTCCTCACTCTGCTCGACACCCCGAAGTCCACCACCCAGTTGGTGGCTCTCACTGGCCTGCCCCTGGGCTCGGTGGGCCGGCACTTGCGGATCCTGCGCGAGGCCCACCTGGCCCAGCGCCGGCGCGCGGGCCGCTCGGTCCTCTACTACCGCACTGCGGCGGGCCGGGTCCTGATGGCAGCACAATTCTCCGAGTCCGGCGATGATTCTTGACGGACGGGCCTGCTCCCATCCGTTGTGATGCAGGGTGATCAGGCTGGGATACGGGTTCCCCTGCAGCCGGTTGAGGCGATGGTGCGCCGGTGCGCCTGAGCGAGGCTGACGGGCAGAGCGAAAAGCTTGCCGCCGGCTGCTCCAGCACCGTTGTGAAGTACGAGGTCGCCGCCTGACCAGCCGGCACGGCATCCTCACCGCATCAGAATCACGGTGAGGGTGCCGCGCCGGTCGGCCCCGGCCGGCACCTCCACGGCCAGATCCGTCTTCACCCGTGTGTACGGCCGTGTCCCGCGCCGGTAGCGTCTCATCGACTTGCACCGGCGCGGGATCCGATGTCCCGCTGGGGCGGGTGTTCGTGTCGCTCTCAAGGGCTGCTGGAGGTCACCTTCCGGGTGAGATGTCGAACCGGCGTGCTGTCAGCTGCAGTTGCAGCCGGATGTGCTCTTGGCTTCGAGGACGGTGTTGTGCGGGTCGTCGGCCTGTTCGACGGGTGTGCAGCATGCGGTGACGCCGCAGCAGGAGTCGCTGCTCATGCTCGCCCCGGCCTCGTCGCTGGTGGGGGGCTTGGTGGCGCGGATGATGGCGGAGTGCATGCCGTCTGCGACCGCGTGGGTGGGGCTGAGTTCGATGTGGGTGAACCCGGCGGCTTCGAGGCCCCGGCGGTACTCGGCGAAGGAGAGGGCACCGGCGATGCAGCCCACGTAGTCGCCGCGCTCCGCGCGCCGATCGGGAGTGAGGGCGTCGTCGGCGACGACGTCGGAGATGCCGATCCGGCCACCGGGCTTGAGGACCCGGATCATCTCGGCGAAGACCGCGGGCTTGTCGGTGGACAGGTTGATGACGCAGTTGGAGATGACGACATCGATCGTGTTCGCGGGCAGCGGAACGGCCTCGATGGTGCCCTTGAGGAACTCGACGTTGGTGGCACCGGCCCTCCGCTGATTCTCCAGCGCGAGGGCGAGCATCTCCTCGGTCATGTCGAGGCCGTACGCCTTGCCGGTGGGGCCGACGCGGCGGGCGGAGAGGAGGACGTCGATGCCGCCCCCGGAGCCGAGGTCCAGGACGCGCTCGCCTTCGTGGAGGTCGGCGATCGCGGTCGGGTTGCCGCAGCCGAGGGAGGCGGCGACCGCCTCGGCGGGCAGGGTGTCGCGCTCGTCGGCGGCGTAGAGGGCGGAGCCGAAGTTGTCGTCGATCTCGACGGCCTCGGGGCCGCAGCAGGCGGTGCCACCCTGGGTGACCTGCACGGCGGCTGCGGCATAGCGCTGGCGGACGGTCTCGCGCAGATCGGTGCTCGGCTCTGTCATGGCGGCGACTCCTCGATGGTGGGCAGGACCCAGTAGGGGCTGCATTGATGCCTCTCGATGCAACCTTGCGCACTGAATCGAAGACTGTCAACATAGAAGCATGTCGAAACAAGAGCTGGTGGTGCTCGGCCAGGACGAGGCGGGCTGCTGCCCGACCCTGCTGACCGCGCCGATGGGACAGGACCAGGCCGTGGAACTGGCAAAGGTTTTCAAGGCCCTGGGCGACCCGGTCCGCCTCCGCCTGTTGTCGATGATCGCCTCGCGGGAGGGCGGGGAGATCTGCGTGTGCGACCTGACCCCGGCCTTCGATCTGTCGCAGCCGACGATCTCCCACCACCTCAAGCTGCTGAAGCAGGCCGGGCTGATCGACTCCGAACGTCGCGGGACGTGGGTGTACTACCGGCCCCTGCCCGCGATGACGGACAAGCTCGCCGCCGTACTCACCCGCCCCCAAGGGCCCGATCACCCGTCCGCGAGCGACCCGGCCGAGGTGGCCTCGTGAGCGAGTCGGCTGCTGTTTCGTCGGGTTCGGTGGCCGGGCGGCTGTCACTGGTGGACCGGTTCCTGGCGGTGTGGATCCTCGTGGCGATGGCCGTCGGCCTCGGGCTCGGCCGTCTGGTGCCGGGCCTGGGTGACGCGCTGGCGAAGGTGACGGTCGTCGGCGTCTCGCTGCCGATCGCGCTCGGTCTGCTGGTGATGATGTATCCAGTGCTCGCCAAGGTCCGCTACGACCGCCTGGAGAGCGTCACCCGCGACAGGCGCCTGTTGGTCCCGTCGCTGGTCATCAACTGGATCCTCGGCCCGGCCGTGATGTTCGCACTCGCCTGGATCTTCCTGCCGGACCTGCCGGAGTACCGGACCGGCCTGATCGTCGTGGGGCTCGCCCGCTGCATCGCCATGGTCATCATCTGGAACGATCTGGCCTGCGGCGACCGCGAGGCCGCCGCCGTCCTCGTCGCGCTCAACTCCATGTTCCAGGTGATCGCGTTCGCCGCCCTGGGCTGGTTCTATCTTTCGGTCCTGCCGGGGTGGCTCGGACTGGAACGGACCACGCTGGACGTGTCGGTGTGGGAGATCGCCCGCAGCGTGCTCATCTTCCTCGGCATCCCACTGATCGCCGGGTTCATGACCCGACGGCTGGGCGAGAAGGCCCGGGGCCGGACCTGGTACGAGACCAGGCTGATCCCCCGGATCGGGCCGTTCGCCCTGTACGGGCTGCTGTTCACGATCGTCGTGCTGTTCGCCCTGCAGGGTGGGGCGATCACCTCCCGGCCGCTCGACGTGGTGCGGATCGCGCTGCCGCTGCTGGTGTACTTCGCCCTCATGTGGGCCGGGTCCATGGCCCTCGGCAAGGCCGTCGGCCTGGATTATCCGCGGGCGACCACGCTGGCCTTCACGGCTGCGGGCAACAACTTCGAACTCGCCATCGCGGTGGCGATCGCCACCTTCGGCGCGACCTCCGGCCAGGCTCTGGCCGGCGTGGTCGGTCCGCTCATCGAGGTGCCGGTGCTGATCGGGTTGGTCCACGTCGCCCTCGCCGCCCGCCGCTTCTTCCCTCAACCCGGCCCGGTGGCCGGCCCGTCGGACGCCCTTGAGAAAGGAACCGCTCGTGTCTGAGGCCGCCGCCGGCAAGCCGTCCGTGCTGTTCGTGTGCGTGCACAACGCCGGACGCTCCCAGATGGCAGCCGCCTTCCTCACCCACCTGTCCGGTGGCCGGGTGGAGGTCCGTTCGGCCGGGTCCGCCCCGGCCGGGACCGTGAACCCGGCGGTCACCGAGGCGATGGCCGAGAGCGGCATCGATCTGTCCGCCGAGGTGCCCAAGGTACTGACCGTCGAAGCGGTCCAGGCGTCCGACGTCGTGATCACGATGGGCTGCGGGGATGCCTGCCCGGTCTTCCCGGGCAAGCGGTATCTCGACTGGAAGCTCGAAGACCCGGCCGGTCAAGGCGTCGAGGCGGTCCGCTCGATCAGGGACGAGATCGAAGCACGCGTCCGCGGCCTGCTCGCCGACCTCCTTCCCCCGCAGTGACACATCGCCGGTGGATCAGCTGCAGACGAACACGCCTTCTCGCGCAGTTACCCTGAGCCTTTTCCAATCTGGCGGTGGTGACCGCGCGTTGGACGGTCCTTCACAACGACGAAGCTCCTGGTGGACGGGTTCTCGATCAAGATCGCCCGTGTCTGCCAGGAGCTTCGCGTGCTTGCCTACCCGTCCTCGATTGATCTGTCCAGCCGCACCTTGCGGTTCCTGACCGGGCGGCTGAAGGCCAGACGGCAGGAGATCGGGACGCGCTGGCGGCGCCTTCCCGCCTCGCGACAGGCCTTGCTCGCCCTGGCCCACCTGCGGTGCGGTGACACCTACGCCCAGCTGGCCGCCGGGTTCGGTATTGGGATCGCGACTGTCTACCGCTACATACGTGAAGCCGTCGACGCCCTGGCCATCCTCGCTCCGTCCCTGGCCGAGGCGATGCGGACGATTCAGGAGAAGGCGTTCGTCATCCTCGATGGCACCCTGCTGCCGATCGACCGCATCGCCGCTGACACCCCCTATTACTCCGGGAAGCACAAGCGCCACGGCATGAACGTGCAGGTCCTCACCGATCCGTTCGGACGGCTGCTCTGGGCCTCGCCGGCTCTGCCCGGCTCGACTCACGACCTGACTGCCGCGCGACAGCACGGGATCACCGAAGCCCTCACCGAAGCAGGACTCAGATGTTGGGCGGACAAGGCGTATCAAGGCGCCGGCGGACCCGTCCGCGTACCGTTTCGCGGCCGGCGCCTCAAGATGTGGAAGCGTCGCCACAACACCACCCACGCCGAGATCCGCTGCCTCGGCGAGCAGGCCATGGCCACCCTCAAGGGCTGGCGCCTCCTGCGGAAGCTCCGCTGCAGCACCAACCGGATCACCGACGTGGTGAAGGCCGTCCTTGTCCTTCACCATGCATCAACATGAGGTTGGGCATCGCTCAATACGTCAGCCACTCCGTGTCGGGGATCAAGTCCTCGATCCGTTCCTGGCCTCGCATGGCCCACTGAGGCGCAAGGAACACTGGGCGACAGCGGGCGTGGTCACCGTTCTGTTGGCAGCGCAGGATCAATCCCAGACTGAGGAGATACGGCTCCCCGCGGGGCCCGAAGCGCAGGCCGTCGACGTACTCGGGCAGAGTCGGATCCTCAAGTGTTGACGCGGTTTCCTCAAGCCAGGGTTCGAGTTCCGAGGGCAGCCGGCCAACCAGAGGGGTGTCGTCGAGGCTGACCTGTGGGCCCCGGCAGGCGTCGACAGCTATTGCAGCCAGGGTCTGGGCCTCCTGGTCGTAGTAGGTGTCGATGCCAACCCCGTCGAAGGGATACCACCGCGCGTACTTCTTGGCGTCCCATCCCGTGATCGGCTCACCCAGAGCGGCTGAGACTTCCTCCTTGCTCTGACCGAACCGTATGGGCCCCACGGACTTCAATGGGACCCATGTCCACTCAGGACGCTCCCCGTCCCAGAGGAACCTTTCCGTCCACCAGACCAACGAACCCACCCCTGCTCGAAACATGCGTGTAGGAAGCATTCTTGCAAGGCGCGTCACGGACGGCACCATGCGTCTGCCTGCGGGGCCCATTCCAGAAATCCGGAACGGTCCCTGGGCGGCTGTCGTGGTGCCGCCTGACCAGGGGCGCGGGGATGCGGGCGAGAATCGAAAGTGCGGGCACGCGGTGTGGTGAGGGAGGTTTCCTCCCCCGCGTCCGCCACCTCTTCGCCGGGCATCTGGCCCTCGCACGCGCACGGCAGCTGAGGCGCCGCCCCTTCCGGACCCACCGGCGGACGGGTCCGGTCAGAGCCTGAGGCCCCAGTGTCACTGCGGCCCACACCAAGAACCCCCCACCCGTCAGATAGGACCGAGCCATGGACACCAGGTTCAATCCCGACCGGCACATCCGAAACATCTACAGCTCACCCGAGGTGAAGCTCCTCAACTCACGAGGTGAGGTCATCCCCGGAATCCTGGGTGTGGTGGGCGCCGGCGAGCTGATCGAGAACGATGTGGCGGTCGGTGCGGACCGCATCATCATGGAACCCGGATCCCGCTTCGAACTGCACACTCACCCCGGTGCGCACATCCTCTACGTACTCAGCTCCCGCGGCCACATCCGCATAGACGGGGTGGACTACGAGATGGGCCGGGGCGAAACGGTGTTCGTCCCGGCGAACTACGCACATGGCGTGAAGACCATGCTCCATGTGCCGGAGCCGCTGGAGATCCTCGCGTTCGGGGTTCCCCACATGCCGCTGGAGTCCGCCGAGCGGATGACCCTGGTGGAGGCCCCGTGACCAGTGCACGCCGGTCCCGGTGGAGTACGACGAGGTCCGGGCTGTCTCGGAGATCGTGTCCCATCCCTTGCCCAACGGCACCCTGTGTGGCCTGGACCTGGGTGACGTGCAGCTGACCGGCCTCGGGCTCGATTCCCTGCGCGTCGTACGACTGGTGACGCGGATGGAGAAAGATCTCGACTTCAAGTTCCCGCCCGACTTGACCAATACCAACAACACCTTTCGCGCGATACACACGATTGCCGACGTCGCCCGGCCGGCGCCCGCCTGGCTGAACGGGCAGTGGAGCAGAGAGCATGCCGTCCGAGACCGAGACCGAGGTCGATCGGTCGACCGGTCGACCGATCCGAATGAGGAAGCCGCGTGCATGACAGTCTCCTGGCGGACGCCGATCCGGTTCGCCACTACCGGGGCGAGCCCTTCCGGGCCGACCACACCATTCGCTCCAGCATCCCGTCGTACCTGAGTCACGCGGCGGAGCTCCGGGGCGAGTCCCTCTATCTCACCGCGGTCGCCGAGGACGGCAGCACAACCAATGTCACCTACCAGGAACTCGACGAGTACAGCCGCCGGACCGCTCACTGGCTGCGCACCGAATGCGCGGTACCCCCGGTGCTGCGGTGGGCCTGTTGCCCGTCAACGACGCCGAGTCCGTGGTCGGACTCTTCGCCCTGCTGCGCGCGGGAAACCCGGCGCTGATACTGAACCCCGCCGACCCCACGGCCCGGCTGACGGAGCAGACAAGTGCACTGGACATAGACATCGTGCTCAGGGGGCCGCGAGTGCCGGACGACGGCCTGCCGGGCAACATACGGTTGCCGGACCCGCGAAGACTCCCTGCCCCCCGGCAGCGTGGAGACCCGGGCCGATCCGGCGTGCGATGCACTGTAACTCCCCAGCCTGCTGGACGCCTTGACAGAAACCTGGCGCCGCCCCGAACTCCCCACGAATTTCGACTACTTCGTCTCCGCCGCGGCACCGCTGTCGACGATGACCGCCCGCGCCGTGCACGACCGGATCGGCGCACGCGTGGTACAGGGATACGGCCTGACGGAGACCACGAACTTCTCCACGAGCATGCCGACGGACCTGTCCGACGAGGCGTACCGGCATCTGGTCCTCGACGCCGACATCCCTGCCATCGGCATCCCTGTGCACGGAAACGAGGTGGCGGTCCTGGCACCGGACGGCAGCCTCGCCGAGCCGGGAACGACGGGGGAGATCTGTATGCGCGGCCACAACGTCATGTCGCGGTATGCCAACAACAATGCGTCCACCGCAATGGCGTTCCGCGGCGGGTGGTTCCACTCGCAGGACCTGGGACACCGGACGGTCGACGAGGAGTCGGGCCACACCCTGTTCGTCATCACCGGCCGCACCAAGAACGTCGCCAAGGTGCGGGGCGAAACGGTGTCCTTGGAGGAAATGGAACGTGTGCTGCGCGCACACCCCGGCCTGCGTGACGCCGCCTGCGCGGCGGTTCCCCAGCCCCTGCTGGGCGAGGTGGTCTCGGCCGCCGTGGTCGCCCCGCCCGAACTCACGGACAGCGAGCTGCGGGCCCATCTGCGCCGGCACTTCGCCGAAGGCGTGCTTCCCACCCGGATCGTGCGGGTCGACAAGGTGCCCAGAACGGCCACAGGCAAGATCCTGCGGCCGGCTCTCCAGGATCTGCTGGCTCCGCCCGCCCCATGACGTCCCTGAACCTTCTCGGACTGAGCAGCGGGTCGCACAGATCGTGGATCACGCCGCTGGCGTCGTCGACGGAGTAGGTGTCGCATTCCTCGCCGGTGTTTTCAAAGATCCGGCGTTGCTCCGCTGTGGGCACAAGAGGGTTGTCCAACCCGATGTGCTCGACGGCATGGCCCTCGTGGCCATCGCGCACCAGTTCCTCGTATGCCTTGGCCGGGGACAGCCGGACCCCTCGATCGGGGCGCTGCCGAGCCACCGGCCCCGGCCTGGCTGGGGTTGCCCGATGTCACCGCGAACTCCGGATGTCGATGGGGCGCAACTTCGCTGACAGAGGTCGTGATCGACAGCGAATCCAGTCACACGTCGCCGAGGAACCCAGGGTCGGACGGGCCCATCTGCCGGGCGAAGTCCGCGGCGACTCCCATGACCTCGCGCATCGTCACAGGCCGCCTGCTCGTGGCCGCTAGATCGGCATGGGCCTCCTTGGACCACAGGAACGGATACACGGAAATGCCCTGCGAGAAGTCCAGGGCCGCAGCTTCCTCACGCCAGCCGGGCCATCGCAGCCCGTCATAGAACGTCTCCAACCTGCCCGAGAGCAGCCAGGAGACCCACCCGGAGTGCCCCATCTCCATCGCCTCCCACGCCAGCGTGTCGGGAGCGAAATACGTCATCTGTCCCGGCGCTCCCGGACGGCCCGTCGCCGCAGGATCGCCACCGTTCAGCGCAAAGACCCCACCGACGACGTCGTGGCCGACGACGAGACCTGTCGCGGGATGCCAGACCGGATCGAAGTCCGTGGGGAAACGGTTGACCTGCGCCAGACCCGGAAGCCCCCCAACTGCAACTGAGCCCCCGCCGAACACTCGCACCCACCCGTTGTCCACGACCAATCCGCCGGTGTTCAACATCAGCGCACCCAGCATCGATCGCGCGCTGACCTGCATCTGCAGAAGGCTTCGGCGTCCCTCGTCGACGTCGGCGGGCAGCACCTGAACAGGCACGGAGCTCGACGCGAGCATCTTCTGAAGCTCTGTCCATGCCGGATCGTCCACGTTGACCAACTCGTCAATCTCTCGCATGCGAGGATGGTCGCACCCTTTCGCATCGCCTCATCACGCGGGCTGGACCGCGATCGCTCGGGGCTGGGGCGATGGATTGGGCAGCGACCTCGCAGTCAGACGTCACTGGCAGTGGTCAACGTCCACCGCCTCTGGACAACCTGCACCGACTCGCGGCTGAGGTTCAAAGACACCTGCTGACCGTCATCGCCACTGCCCAGATCTCGCGTACCCGGTGTCCCGGTCCCGGCACTCCAGCGTCCAGGCTCTCCGCGACCCTGGACACCCGGGCAGCTCAGTGATCGCGAAATGGTGTCATCAGCCTGTGGGGCTGACTCCTTGACCTCAAGTGAGGTTGAGGTCTTAGCGTGCTGTGAACGTGCTCAGCGGCTGACGACAGGAAGAGACGACGATGATCCTTGTGACCGGCGCGACCGGGAACATTGGAAGTGCTCTGCTGAGGGAGTTGCAGGTGGCCGGCGCCGCACCTGTGCGAGGTCTGACTCGTGATGCGGGACGGTCCTCGTTCGCTGAAGGGATCGAAGCCGTTGAGGGCGATCTCGCGCAGGCGGATTCGCTGAAGGCCGCGCTGGAGGGAGCGCGCTCCTTGTTCCTGCTGTCGGGCATGGGTGCGGAAGCGGAGGTCCTGGCGGCTGCCCGGCAGGCAGGCGTGGAGCATGTGGTGCTCGTGTCGTCGATCACGGTGCAGACTCATCCGCATCTGCCCGCGGCCGGCGAGAACCTTGCTGTTGAGCGGTTGCTCAAGGACAGCGGCATGGCCTGGACCATACTGCGGCCGACACAGTTCGCCTCGAACACCCTGTGGTGGGCGCAGTCGATTCGCGATCAGGGCGTGGTCCGGGCGCCGTATGCGGACATCGGTCTCCCGACCGTCCACCCTGCGGACATCGCGGCGGTGGCCTGTGCGGCGCTGACCGAGCCAGGCCACCAGGGGCGGACGTATGCATTGACCGGGCCGGAGTGCATCACCGTCCGACGGCAGGTCGCGGCCATCGCTGCAGCGTTGGGGCGGGAGGTGGCCTTGATTGAGATCAGCCGGGAGGAAGCCCACCGGCAGATGGCTTCCTTCATGGGGGACGAGACCGCGGATGCGGTCCTCGACTTGATGGGCGGGGACGTCAACGACGAATTGCTGAAGGTGAGCGACACCGTTCCCCGGGTCACCGGGTCGGCGGCGAGATCGTTCCAACAATGGGCGTCGGACAATGGTGCCGCCTTCCGCTGATACCGCAGGCCGCTGCCGTGACCTCGAACTTCACCGCGTCCTCGGGCTCGATCCGGTCGTCGGGGCACACGTCCAGGACCACACCAGTGCCGTCGCGACGGCACACGAAGCAGTCCGGCGTACGGCTGGTCCGCCGCTATGTGCTGGAGGGCGATGACGGCGGTGTCGTCGACCAGCTGCCCGCCGACGTGGGCGAGCAGATCGGTGCACAGGTGACGGATCGGTGCCCGGGAGGCATTCGTCCGTCCGGGCGGCGGGCGCGCTCGGTACTCGCAGAAGCGGGGCGGCGGGTGCCACCCTTCCGCTCCCCCGCCTTGAGGGCGAGCGCAGCAGCCCCACAGCCATCGATCTCCGCACCGGGAAACAGAAGTGGCCGTTCAAGGACGAAGCCGTCGGGGGTGGACCGCGATCACGGCCCGCTGTCCACCCCCGACGGCTTCGTCCTTGGTCGCACCCGACGGCGTAGTCCGTCCCAGCGCCGAAGACGGCACAGACCTCTGGCGGACCAAGGGCGGCGAGGACCTCGACATCGACTCCGCGGGCAACCACACCATGGTCCGTCACTCGCACACCGCGAGGCTGTTCCAGCAGAGACAAGCGGTCCGCATCCTCCGTTCCGCGGATGGCCGGGCGCTGAGGCAGGGCGAGTTCGAGTCAGGCTTCAACAAAAGCGGGGTTTCGTCCCGGCAGGCCCGGTCAGGGGGCCGGCGGCGCCGATTGGTCGCGTGGACGTCCTGGACGGCGGTGGCGGCGCCGCAGCTGACGTTGCGCAGGTCGACCGGGCTCGCCGGGCGGCGGGCTCCGGCTCGTTCGCTCCACGCCTCGGCGGTTCGGCCGAGCAGCTTGCCGCGGGCCGGCGGCGGCCGCCGCTACCGCCTCGGTGTGCTGTCGCGCACGACCGGCTCCGCAGGAAGCAGCAGCCCGCTCGCCGGGGCGGTTGCGGGGTCCTCGACAGCGCTGATCAGCCGGTCGACGAGGGCGTGGGCGATGGCGGCCAGGGGCAGGCGCGCGCTGGTGAGGGTGGGCTGGAGCAGCGTGCAGAGCGGGATGTCGTTGAAGCCGGTGACGGCGACGTCGTCGCCGACGGTCAGGCCGGCGGCGCGGACCGCCTGGTAGGCGGTCAGGGCGAGCCAGTCGCTGGCGCAGACCAGGGCGGTCGGCCGGTCGGGGCCGGTGAGCAGGCGCTGGACGGCGTGGGAAAGCGCGGCCGGGTCGTCGTCGGGGACGCCGACCTCGAAGGCGCCGTCGGGGGCGGCCGCTGCGGCTTGCAGGAAGCCGGCCCTGCGGTCGGCGAGCCAGGGCAGGGATGCGGCGGAGTTGAGGTAGCAGATCCGGCGGTGTCCCTGGTCGAGCAGGAGTCCGGTCAGGGCGGCGGTCGCGGCGGTGGAGTCGATGTCCACCCAGTTCTGCGGACGGCCGGGTGCGGTGCGGCCGAAGGCGGTGAACGGGAAGCCGGCCTCGGTGAGCACGTCGACGCGGGGGTCGTCGTGGACGACGTCGGAGAGGACGAACCCGTCGACCTGGCGGGCCGCGATCAGGCCGTTGAAGGACCTGGCGACTGCTCCGGCGCCTTGTCGGGGGTCGGAGCGGAACACGAGGATGCGGTGGCCTACGGCGTCGGCGGCGGTTATCAGCGCCTGGAGGAAGCCGCCCATCAGGGGGTTGGGGTCGGCCGGGTTGTCGGCGGGGGCGGGATAGCCGATGACCTTGCGGGTGCCGGTGCGCAGGCTGCGGGCGGACTGGTCGGGCTGGTAACCGAGTTCGTCGATGGCCGCGGTGACCCGGGCGAGGGTGGTGGCGCGCAGCCGGTGGGGTGCGTTGAGGGCGTTCGAGACGGTCTGGCGGGAGACGCCCGCCGCGTGTGCGACGTCTTCGATGGTCACCTGTCGAGCGGTCATCGTTCCTCTGTGGTCGGCGGGCTGGGAGCGGCAGGTGGTCGCCCCCAGCCCCGGTCGTCAGTGCTCGCGGGTCAGGGTGAGCAGGCCACCGGTCGGCACGGTCACCGAGTTCACTCCGGTGACGAGGTCGAGCACGGTCTCGGACAGGATCTCACCACGGCAGTCCTGGACGCGGGCGAGGGTCTGTTCCGGTCGGGTGGCGGTCAGGAGCACTGCGGGGTCGCCGTCCGCGTTGGCGACGAGCAGGGTCTGCGGGCCGGCCGCGGAGCGCCGGTCCGGGAGGGCGACGGGCAGCGGCGCGTAGCGCGCGACCACGGTGGTGCGGTGGTCGCGGGCGCGGATCAAGGGGTAGCCCAGGTCCGGCCGGGCGGGTTCCAGGACGCCGAGCTGGAGTACGTCGGCGTACTGGCGGAAGACGCCGAGCCAGAAGCGCAGGGTGGCGAGCTGCTCAGGGCTCTGGGCGGCGAGGTCGACGGAGATCTGTGGCACCGAGAACAGGGCGTTGACGAGGTGGACGGCGACGGACTCGGGCGTCTCGGCGGAGTTCCACGTGATCATGTCGGCGTGGACGGCGAGCGGGCCCGCTGTGAGCCGGCAGTCGACGGTGCGCTGGCGGTTCTCGGCAGGGCTGAGCGGGCAGTCGGTGGCGCGGACCATGGTGGCGTACGGCCACAACCCAGGGCTGACGTAGGGCTGGCGGTGCTCGACGATCACGTCGGGCCGGGTGCGGCGCAGGCGGGTGTCGAGGTCGGCGAGCAGCTGGAGCAGGCCCTCGTGGACGGTGGTGCGGTCGGCGCCGGCCGGGGCGGGCGGGGGGTCGGTGACGGCGAAGCGGTCGATGAAGTCGAGTTTCAGACCGTCCATGTCCCAGTGTTCGACGGCGCGGGAGACCTTCTCGATCAGGTAGGCGCGGACCTCGGGGTGGCGGGGGTCGAGCACGGCCGCGTCGAGGTGGGGTTCCTCGCGCAGGATCATGCCCTTGAAGCGG
The DNA here is from genome assembly GCF_042891445.1 of Streptomyces sp. NPDC001890. Taxonomy (NCBI): domain Bacteria; kingdom Bacillati; phylum Actinomycetota; class Actinomycetes; order Kitasatosporales; family Streptomycetaceae; genus Streptomyces; species Streptomyces sp. NPDC001890. The sequence continues at coordinate 69,050 of NZ_JBIATE010000011.1, forward strand.
TCCCAGGCGTCGTTGTGCCGGCCGATGAAGGGCAGTGCGTACCAGAGGAGGTAGGCGAGGCCGAGCCGGTGGACCTCGGCGACGTGGGCCGCGGGGTCGGGGAAGGCCATCGGGTTGGGATCCCAGTCGCCGCAGTGGCCGTAGCCGCGGGCGCGGTCGGTGGTCTGCCAGCCGTCGTCGACGATGATGCTCTCGCAGCCGACGGCCGCGGCGAGGGCAGCCTGGCGTTCGACTGCGGCGGTGTCGACGTTCTGGTGGAGGCTGTACCAGGTGGAGTAGGCGGGCATCCGGGCGGCGGGGGCGACGCCGGGGTGGTGCAGGCCCTCGGCCCACCAGGCGGTGACGGCCTGCAGGGTGGCGGCGAAGTGCCGGCCGCTGAGGTCGATCCGCAGCCGCAGCGGCGGCCCGTCCGGGGTGAGGTCCTGTTCCACGGTGAAGGCGAACTCGCTGCTCTCCTCCACCACACCGGCGCCGACGCGCACGGGTGCGGAGGTCTCGTCGGCGGCGGCGGTGCACAGGGCACGGTCGTCGGCGCCGACCAGACTGACGACGGGAGCGCCCAGGGCGAGCGAGACGGTCCGGGGGGCGATCCAGGACGGCGGCAGCCAGTGGGAGGCGTTGGTGTCCGGGGTCCAGTAGGCGGTGGCCCCCAGGCAGGGGACCCGCCATTCGGCGCGGACGGTGGCCGCGGCCGCCGTCGTGACCTCGATCAGGGCCACGCCGTCGCCGACCGGGGTGACGACGGTCTCCAGCCGGTCGCAGCCGAGCCCGGTGAGGTGGACGGTGAGCGGAGCTCCGGTGGAGTCGAACAGACCGCTGGCGAGCCGCCGGTGGCCGATGGTGTCGGGAGTGGCCCCGGTCTGCGGGTTCGGGCGCCACAAGGGGACGGGCTGCTGCGGGGCGGCGTCCGGCTCGGCGGACACGTGCGGACTGCCGGGGTGCTCGCCGACGGGGCGTGGTGCGGTGGTCATGGTGGTCACTCCTTGGTGGCCCCGGCCAGCAGGCCGGAGATGAACTGGCGTTGCAGGACGAGGAAGAGGGCCATCACGGGGATGGCGGCGATGCCTGCGGCGAGCAGGACCTGCGCGTAGTTGGTGGTCGACAGCCCCTGCAGGGTGGCGGTGGCCACGGGCAGCGTGTACATCTCGGGGCTGCGCAACGCGATCAGCGGCCAGACGAACTGGTTCCAGCTGCCGAGGAAGACGAACAGCGCGAGTGCCGCGATGACCGGCCGGTTGACCGGGATGACGATCCGCCACAGCACCCGCAGTTCACCGGCCCCGTCGACGCGGGCCGCGTCGAGGAGTTCGTCGGGCATGGAGCGCAGTGCCTGCCGCATCAGGAAGATGCCGAACGGGGTGACCAGGCCGGGCAGGATGATGGACTGGTAGGAGTCGATCAGACCCAGCTCCATCATCATCTGGAAGATCGGGATCAGCATCACCGTGTCGGGGATGACCAGGGTGCTGAGCAGCAGGACGAAGAACAGGTTGCGCCCGCGGAACTCGAACTTGGCGAAGGCGTATCCGGCCAGGACCGAGACGGCGACGGCACCGATCGTCTGGACGCCCGCCACCAGCAGGGTGTTGAGCAGGACCCGGGTGAGTCCGATGGACTCCTCAAGTCCTCGGAGATTCTCCATGAGGTGGCCGCCGGGCAGCAGTTTCGGCGGCCAGGAGAACACGTCCTTGTCCTCCTGGGTCGCGGCGATCGCGAGCCAGTAGAACGGACCGACGCAGAGCGCGAAGGCGCCCGCGAGCAGCAGGGTGAGCAGGGGGCCTCGGGGCTTCACCGGCGCTCCCCCATCAGTCGGACCTGAAGGATGCCGAGCACGGACACGATCAGAGCGAGCGCGTAGGCGATGGCCGAGGCGTAGCCGAAGTCGAAGTACTTGAAGCCGTTGTTGTAGAGGTACATGGTGACCGTCAAGGTGGCGTTGTCGGGGCCGCCGCCGGTGAGGACGTACGGCTCGTCGAAGAGCTGCAGGGTGCCGATGGTGGAGAGCACCACGGTGAGGAGGAGGATCGGCCGCAGCTGGGGAAGGGTGATGGAGACGAAGCGGCGGACCGGTCCCGCGCCGTCGACCATCGCGGCCTCGTGCAACTCGTTGGGAATGCCCTGCAGGCCGGCGAGGTACATCACCGCGTTGTAGCCGGTGTAGTGCCAGGTGATGACGAGGACGACGCCGACGCGGGCCCAGAAGGGGCTGCCGAGCCAGTTCACCCGGTCGACGCCGAACAGGGAGAGGACCCAGTTCAGCAGCCCGGCGTCGCGGTTGAGGATCACGGAGAACATCACGCCCGCGGCGACCAGTCCGGTCAGCGAGGGGACGAAGACGCCGAGTCGCCAGAGCGGGCGCAACCAGACCTTGGTGGAGTTCAGGGCGAGGGCGACGAGCAGAGCCAGGCCGAGCATCAGTGGCACTTGGACGACCAGGATCAGCGCGGTGTTCTTCAGCGCGGTCCAGAACAGCGGATCGTCCAGCAGACGCCGGTAGTTGGCGATTCCGGCGAAGTGCCGGCTGTCGCCGTTGCCGGTGGTGAGGCTGATCCAGAGCGAGGAGACGATGGGGTACGCCTTGAAGATCGCGAAGCCCAGGACGGCGGGCATGATCAGCAGGTATGGGACGGAGCCGCGGGTTAGCAGCCGACGTCGGCCCGGGCGGGCGCGGCCGGTGTATGTGGGTGTGCCGCGGCCGGCCGGGGTGGCGGTGGCGGGAGCGTGTTCGGGCGGGGCGAGGGACATGGTGGTCAGGCCGCCTGCTGCCGACCGGTCTGCTGCGCGAGCCGTTCGGCGGCGTCCTTGAGTGCGTCGGCCGGATCGGCGCCCTTGACCAGCACCTGGCTCTGGGCGTCACTGGCGAGCTTGAGAGCTCGGGTGTAATCGCCGGTGAAGTTGGTGGCTTCGGATCCGTAGCCGAGCGAGTCGACGAAGGTCTTCAGTACCTTCTGGCCACCGTAGAAGGGGTGGGGCGCGCTGAACCTCGGATCGTCGTACGCCGCTCTGAGCGCGGGGAAGACGCCACCGGAGGTGAACATCCGGTTGATCTCGACGGGCTTGGTGAGTGCGTACTCGATGAATCGCCAGGCGGCCCGGCGGCGCTTGCTCGATTCGGAGACAGCCAGGTAGGTGGAGTTGACGATGGCGCTGCGCCCTCCCCCGGGTACGGCGGCGGGCGGCTGCATGACACGCCATTTCCCCTTCTGGTCGGGGAACTTGGTGGCCAGGTACTCGACGGCCCAGGCGGGGTCCGGTGAGGTGGCGAGCTTCCCCTGGCCGAGCAGGCGCTTCCTGGTGCCCTGGCCCGCGGTGTCGGCGAGCAGACCGCCGTCGTTGAGCCGCTTGATGATGGTGAGGGCCTGGACGGCTTCCGGGGAGGCGAGGGTGATCTTGCCTTGCTGGTTGAAGTAGAACGCGCCCTGAAGCTGCATCAGGTTCTGGAAGAAGTCCATGTCAGGAGTGGTGCCGGGCTTGTCGAGCCCGAGCAGCCGGGCGCCGGTGGCGGCGAGGATCTCGGGTCCGGCGGCGATCAGGTCGTCCCAGCTGCTGATGTCCGCGGGATCGACACCGGCCTTGTCGAAGTAGTCCTGCCGGTAGAACAGGCCGAGCGGATTGACCTCCCAGGGCAGGGCGTGGGCGGCTTTGTCCTTGCCTATGACGGTCGGCCACAGCCCCTGCGCGAAGTCGCTCCTGTATCGGTCGGCCCCGAGTCCGGACAGGTCGGCGAGGCCTTCGGGGAACTTCTCCAGGTAGCCGGGCAGGTAGTCGACTCCGATGTGCAGGACGTCGGCGAGACCCTTGCCGCCCGATGCGAGGCCGACGGTGATCTTGTCCCAGATGGCCGGGTTCCCGACATCCTGCACATCGACCTTTATCCCGGGGTTGTCCCGTTCGAAGGAGGGGACGACGCCGCGCAGGGCCTCGGCCGCGGTGGTCCAGCTCCAGACGGTGATCCGGCCGCTGTCGCCGTCGCCGCCGGTGACGCCGCTGCCCGAGCCGTTGCCGCCACAGGCGGCCAGGCCGAACCCGGCGGCGGAGGCGGTGGCGAGCTGGAGCAGCCGGCGGCGGCTCAGTTGGTGGGACATGTCGGCTCCTGGGGATAGTGGGTTGTGCGGTGAGTGAGGGTGTGCAGTGCCTCGGCGAGCAGGTCGGCCGCGGCGTCAGGGGTGGAGATGTGGGGAGACAGCCGGATCCACTCGTCGCGGCGGGTGGTGATCAGGCCGGCCGATTCGAGGGTGCGGTGGACGGTGGCGGGATCGTGGCCGGGCAGGCGGAAACTGCCGATGCCGGCGCGCTCGTGGGGGCCGGCTCCGTCCAACAGGATCTCGGCGCCGGCCCGGCGTGCGCGGTCGAGCAGGTCGGCGAGGGTGGCGCGGATACGGGCGCCGACGGCGGCCGGGCCGCCCTGGTCGGACAGGTCGTCGATGGCTGCGCCGATGGCCGCCGCGGCCGGGAAGTCCGGGTTGGTGGCGAGGTGGGCGGCGGCCCCGGGCAGCGGCGGCGCCGGATGCCGCGGTGCGAAGGGCTCCGCGACACCGGCCCAGCCCCCGAGCCCGGGAGTCAGGCGCTCGGCACACCGGTCGCGGATCAGTAGCAGGGCGGCTCCCCAGCCGGCCCGTAGCCACTTCTGGCCGCCGCTGACCAGGATGTCGGCGGCGTCCACGTCGAGTGGGACGGAGCCCAGACCCTGGATGGCGTCGACGATCAACAGCCGGCCGGGCCCGAGGACCTCCTTGAGAGCGGCGAGCGGTGCGAGGTGGCCGGTGAGCGAGTCGACGGCGCTGACGGTGAGGGCGGTGACGTCAGGAGTGAGGTGGCCGCGCAGGAGGTCGGGGGTGATGTGCCGCCCGTCCACCGGGTCGACGAGACGGACGGCGGGACCACCGCGGTCGGCGAAGCGGAGCCAGGGGTAGAGGTTGGCGGGGAACTCGCCACGGGGCACCAGGACGGTGCCGGGGCCGTGGAGTGCGGCGGCCACGGTGAACAGGCCGTTGCTGGTGGACGGGGCGAGCGCGATCTCGTGCGGACGGGCGTCGAGCAGCCGTGCCGCCGAAGTCCGGGCAGCGTCGCCGAGGGCGAACAGCCGGTCGAGGTCGGCGGGGTCGAGGCGGGCGGCGAGCGCGGTCGTGGCGGCGAGCGCGGCGGCGGCCGCGCGGGAGAGCGGGCCGATCCTGGCGTAGTCGAGGTAGCCCACTCTCGGACCGCGGGCGGGAGCCGGGCCGGAGACTGCACGGATGACGGCTTCGGGTGCTCGATGGATTTGATCGTTCAAAAAACTTGCCTAACGGAGCTGGATACGCGCACTTCCTGGATTTGAAGGTTCACATTAGGGAGTCGAGGTTGCCCCAGCAAGAGGTTCGACGCAGCTGATTTCCAGCGAGCCGGCCGGCCCGGTGCGGGCAGGCGGCCCGGTTGATCGTCCGTGCGGGTGTGCACCTCTCCTTCAGGACTCCACGCGGGGCAAGCCCCCAACTGGCGGCGGCGGCGCCCGGATTCCCGCGGTCGGGGCCGACGACTCCGGCGCGTGTGGCACATTTCCTCTCCGCCAGCCGGACTGCGGCGGGCCAACCGCCTTCGGCGAGACAGCCACGGCGACCGGCCACCCGCCTTCGACCGCGAGACCTGCCGAGGCCACAACACCGTCGGACGGTGCGTCAGCCGCTCGAAGCCGATCCTCCTCACGGGCTCGACCGTGGTGATACGGCGACGGTGCGGCCGGGTGCCGGTTGTACGGGGCCGGCCGGCTTCGTGGTGCACCGAGCGCCTGGGACGAAGCCGATCGTTGCGGGCGGTTCTTCTGTGTCGGAGCCACGAAGCCGGTGCTGGTGGGGGCGGAGGCAGGCGCAGGACGAAGGCACCGGCCTGTCCCGCTCACCCATGGCTCACGCCCGCCCGACAGGCGCGCCCGGTGATCCCGACAGGCGCGCCCGGTGAGACGGCGCGAAGATGGAATCGGCCCGGCGCACTGGGCGGCGTGAGGAGAGGACATGGAGATCAAGCCTCAGGCGGTCGTACTCCCCAAGAAGACGGATCACCTCGAACAGGGGAAGTACGGGCCAGTCTTTCCCAGGACTCCGGCGTGCTACGGATTCACCGTCATCGCGCGGGTCAAGCCCGGTCACGCCGATGCCGTGCGCGAGTACGGCTACTCGCTGGCCAAGGCGCTCGAACGGGATCCCTACCTTCTCGCGCCACTGAAGCTGCACTATCTGCGGTGGGTTCTCTTCGACGACGACACGCGCTTCATGTACCAGGGGATCTTCGACACCGACTTCGACAAGTACACCGAGGACGCCATCGCGCTGTTCTCGAAGGCCGGTGTGAGCACCGCGTTCGAGCATCTGGAGGGATTCCCCGAGGACTGGCGGACCAACCCGGAGGCGTTCGTCAGATTCGTCCGTGAGCACCACTGTCCGAGCTTCATCGAGTACGGAGAGTATCCGTACGTGACGGCGGACGAGATCAAGAAGGCCCTGCGGGTCAAGAGCGCTCTGTCGGAGATGCTCGACCAGATGCAGTGAGGGCGGGAGCGGAGAGCTGGGAGCCGGGCGATGAGTGATGCCAGAACAGCACGGACCTACAACCAGCGGAACATTCCCCGGAAGTACACCTCAACCGGACGGCGTGTGAGCATCTACGTCTCGTGGAGCTATCCCGCCGAGGCGGGCCGGAACGCGGCTGAACTGGACAACCGGTTCTCCACCATGACCGAGGTCCGGCGGGTGGCGTGGCCGGCCTACGAGGACCCGGAGTGGTCGGACCCCGCTCGGTTCCAGCAGGGGATCGCGGGGTCGCTGGAGCTGTTCTTCCGGGCATGGGTGCCATTCCAGGAGTTCGTCACGGAGGTCACCGGGCATCCAGTCCCGGTCTACCAGCGCATCGACCAGGCCGGATTCCACACCCCTCTCGACGAGCGGGTCCTCGACGACACGGATGTCCTGTTCGTCTTCGGGCTGGACCACATGATCACCGGGCAGGCAGCCGAGCCCGGTGAGATCGAAGCGCTGCGGTCCTTCGTCGCGAGGGAGGACGCCCGGCTCGTCCTGGGGCCCCACCACGACGTCGGCGCGTCGGACGACCTGTCCGTGCGCGAGGTGGAGTACCGCCACCACGGCGATCCCCTGGTGCCCCGCCAGCAACGGTTCGCCACCTACGTCAGGGACGTGATGAACGGCCTGGGCGTGCCCGTCATCAACCGGTACGGGCTGCGCCCCGCCACCGGCCAGGACAACCGGATCGCCCCCCTGTCGACCGTCAGGGATCTGGACGGGAAGGGCTGGCTGAACGGGGTTACGAACTTCAACTTCCACATGCACCTGCCGCACTACGCGGTGACGACCGACGAGCCGCAGGCCATCCATGTGCTGGCCCGGCAGCCGATCGACACGTCCCGGCCCCATCCGTTCACCCAGGACGGGAACACCGAGTTCAACATGCTCCTGTGGATGCCTCCCGGAGAGGACCGCGCGGCAGACGTGCTGCTGGCCGACTCGACGATCTTCAGCACACTCTTCGGCGCCGACGACAGCCTGCGGAACTTCTGGCGCAACCTCGTCTCGTAGTGATGCCGCAGGGAGGCCGGCATGAGCGCACCCATGGACGTCACGCTGGAACTCGACGACATCCAGCGCGGGGTACTCAGCCCGCGTCCCACCCCGTACGCGGCGACGTACCTGGTCTTCCGTATCGACGACCGCTCCCAGGGCCGGGAGTTGATGCGGCGGGCAAGCGCGGTGGCGACCTCCGCCGCCGACACCTCCAGCCCCCTCGGAGACACCTGGGTCAGTGTCGCCGTCACGTACTGGGGCCTGGAGGCGCTGGGGATGCCACGTGCATCGCTGGACACGTTCGCCTGGGAGTTCCGGCAGGGCATGGCGGCCCGCGCGCGGGCGCTGCTCGACGAGGGAGCGAGCAGCCCGCAGCACTGGGAAGCGCCCCTCGGCACGCGCGACGTTCACGTCGTGATCACAGTGGTCGCACCCGACCCCCTGGGCCTGGAGGCGGCCATCGACCGCGCCCGGCCCGCCTACGAACGTCTTCCCGGCGTGACAGCGATCTGGCGACAGGACTGCTACGCACTGCCCACCGAGAAGGAACACTTCGGATACGTCGACGGCGTCAGCCATCCGGCCGTCGAAGGGAGCGGCATCCCCGGGTCCAATGAGCTGGAAACGCCTCTGAAGAGCGGGGAGTTCGTCCTCGGATACCCGGATGAGATCGGCGGCGCCCAGACGCCTCAGCCGTCCGTGCTGGGGCGCAACGGCAGCTATGTGGTCTTCCGTAAACTCCACCAGAACGTCGCCGCGTTCAGGCGCTATCTGAAGGACAACTCCACCAGCGCCCACGACGAGGAACTCGTCGCCGCGAAGATCATGGGCCGCTGGCGCAGCGGGGCCCCACTGGCCCTTGCCCCGGAGCACGACGACCCGGCCCTCGGCGTCGACCCCCACCGCCGTAACACCTTCCTGTACGAACAGGACGACCCGGCGGGATTCACCACCCCCGGTGGCTGCCACATCCGCCGCGCCAACCCACGCGATGCCTCAGTGGCCGGAGAGGTACGGCTGCACCGCATGATCCGGCGCGGCGCCGTGTACGGCCCGCCCCTGCCGGAAGGAGCACTGGAGGACGACGGAGCGGACCGCGGTCTGATGTTCGCGTTCATCGGCGCCCACCTGGGCCGACAGTTCGAGTTCGTCCAGTCGGAGTGGATGAACGACGGCGTCTTCTTCGGGGCAGGCAACGCGAAGGACCCCGTCGTCGGCGCCCAGGACGGGCAGACCCGCTACACCGTCCCCCGAAGGCCGGTGAGGCGATGTCTGGCCCCGCTGCCCCGGTTCGTCGTCACCCGAGGAGGCGAGTACTGCTTCCTGCCGAGCCTGAGCGCCCTGCGCTGGCTCGGGGACCTCGACGACTGACAAGGCGGGCAAGCGCCATGGACACCCTGCGTCTCGTCCTCCATGGGGTCACCGTCGTCTTCATCGCAGCCACCGTGTTCGGCGCCGGGCCCACGAGCAACCGTCCCCGGCGTCGCGCGGCGCCTTCGCCGATGTCCCCCTGCTGCCGGCGCTGACGGACGACATGCCGGTCATTCCGCCGCTCGGCCGGGGGCATCGGCTCTCTGTTCAGTCTCCCCCGGCTCCTTCACCGCCCTGCCACCTCGTCTTCGGGCGGCCCCTTCGGGGCAGAACCGGCGATCGTGCAGCGAGACGACCTCGTTGCAGGCTCAGGCGTCGAGATTCCGTTTCTCGTTTTCTCGTTCCTCCGACGAAACTGCCGGTCGGACACCGCTTTCATCACAGAACCCGGGCGGCGGAATCCTTTCGTCGCCCGGGGCCGGCCGGGTCGCACCGACGGCAGCAACGTCGAGCAGACCTGACCAGGGCCTGACCCGTTCACTGACCCCCACGGCAGTCTTTTCCGGCCGCGTCTCCGGCACAAGGTACGCCCTTGTGCCGGAGACGCTTCTTGTACTGGCAATCAAATAGCTTGTTGTTCCTTGAGATTAGCGAGATCAGCAGCACCCTCGAAAAGACTGGAGCTTCCGGGATTCCTGGCGTCCGCACCAACCCACCTGACGTACTGCTCATCGTCGCGGCTTCGGATCACCGTACGCGGCACCGGAATTCGCCCTTTTGACGAACGCTTTGGCGTTCCTCCGCCTGGCTTCCGACCGCATGCCGTGGCGGGTTTGCGTCATGGAAGAAAGCCGCCACGGTCAAGCTGTTGCCCCGCTCGGCGTAGAGCCCGAAAGTATCTGCCGAATGCAGCAAGTACTTCTTTCTCACGACGAGTAGGAGAAGCTCATGCATCCCCCGCGCTGTTTTCACGGCGAGCCCGAAGCAACGGCATCTCGGAAGGCCTCGCGATGAGGAGTCTCGGGCGACGACTGGCCGCCGCGGTCGCCGGCGTCACCATCCTCGGGACGGTCATGGCGAGCACCGCGGCGAATGCCTCCGACCCGGCTCCGTCTGCCGCTGCCTCCCTCAACCTGCCCGCGTCGGTCAGCAACAGCCTTCTCCAGGCCGCAGCTGGAAATGGGGCCGATCTGTCGCTGACGCTGGTGACCGGCGACAAGGTGCAGATCGGCATCACTGAGGAACGTAAGCCGGTCGTCCGTGAGATCGTGCCCGCGACGCGGCCCGGGAACGAGTCGGTTCTCTTTCAGACCATCACCAGAAACGACCAGGTCTACGTCGTACCGGAAGACGCGTTGTCGCTGCTCCGTGCCGACGCGCTGGACTGGGAGCTCTTCAACCTCGCCAAGCTGGCCGATTGGACGACTGCGGGCCGGACCGGCGAGGTCCCGGTGATCGCCACGTACACCGGCAGGACCAGTGCCCGGACGGCGAAGCCCTCCACCGGCGCGACCACCAGGGCCGTCCTGCCGAGCATCAATGCCCGCTCGATGAGCATCAAGGGCAACGGCCAGTGGTGGCGAGAGGTGCGGAAGAAGAACACCGGCAAGTCCGCCGCCGCCCTGACGACCGGCCCGCTGGCCGGGGTGGAAAAGGTATGGCTCAACGAGCTGACGAAGCTGCAGCTCGACAAGTCCGTACCGCAGATCGGCGCACCCGCTGCCTGGGAACGCGGCTACGACGGTTCGAACGTGAAGGTCGCGGTGCTGGACAGCGGCGTCGACGCCACCCACCCCGATCTCACCGGCCAGATCGCCGAGGCGATCGACTTCACCAACAGCCCGAGCGGCCCGGTGGACGGACACGGACACGGCACTCACGTGGCGTCGACGATCGTCGGTACCGGCAAGGCCTCCGACGGGCTGCGTCGCGGTGTGGCGCCCGGTGCGAAACTCGCCATCGGCAAGGTGTGCGACAACGAGGGCAGATGCGCCGGCGACGCGGTCATCGCCGGTATGGAGTGGGCCGCCAAGTCCGGTGCCGACGTGGTGAACATGAGCATCGGCGGCGGGGCCAGCGACGGAACGGACCCGCTGAGCAGCTCGGTCAACGCTCTCAGCCGCACCTACGGCACCCTGTTCGTCATCGCCGCGGGCAACAGCGGCCCGGACCCCGAGACGGTCGGATCGCCAGGTGCCGCCGACGAAGCACTGACCGTCGCGGCCGTGGACAAGAGCGACCAGATGGCTTCCTTCTCCAGCCGCGGGCCTCGCGTCGGGGACGGCGCGGCCAAGCCGGACATCGCCGCTCCGGGCGTCGCCATCGCCGCGGCCCGCGCCAAGGGCACCTCGATGGGCAAGCCCGTGGACGACTACTACACGTCCGCCAGCGGCACTTCCATGGCCACGCCCCATATGGCCGGTGCCGCTGCGATCATCGCCCAGCAGCACCCGGACTTCACCGGGCGGCAGATCAAGGCGCTGCTGATGGCGACCGCCAAGGACCTCGGGCACGACCTGTATGCGCAGGGAGCCGGTCGGGTGGACGTGGCCCGCGCGATCGACCCGAAGGTCATCCCCGACGCGAACCTGAACTTCGGCCGAGCCGCATACCCGCACGCGCCGGTGACGAGGAAGGTCACCTACACCAACGTGACCGACGCGCCGATCACTCTTGCGCTCTCCGCCTCGGCTTCCTCCTCGGGCAAGCCCGCACCGGCGGGGCTCTTCGCCCTCAGCGCCGACCAGGTCACCGTGCCCGCCAAGAGCTCGGCCGAGGTGACGGTGACCATGGACGGCAGGGTGGTTGACGCTTCCGGGCAGTACGGCGCGTACACCGGCGCCCTGACCGCCAAGGACAGTGCGGGACTGGTCCTGTCCTCGCGGATCTCGACCTTCGTGGAGCCGGTCCGCCACGATCTGACTATCAAGATCGTTCCTCCGACCGGCGCCACCGATGTCTCGTACGGCGATGTGCTGATCGTCCCCGTCGATGAGGACAAGCTGAAGCTGTACGACGAGCCGCTGACGGTACCGGGCGGCGAGACGGTCAAGGCTCGGGTCTTCGCCGGAAGTGTCACGGCGGCCGTCGGGGTGTCGTGGCGGAACGCGGCCGGTGAGCTGAACACGGCTGCGCCGATGGTGCCGGAGGTGAAGGTCACCGGGGCGGCCTCGGTGGAGCTGGACCTCCGGAAGGTCAAGCCCATCAGGGCGAAGACCCCGGAGCCGACCGAGACGTACCAGCAGACCTTCAAGACCGAGCGGACCTCCGTGAACGGAGACTGGGGGATCACGGCGTCATTGGGCACCGAATACGGTCCTGGTGAGCCGAACTGGTGGGCGCTGCCGACCACCGGTGAGGTCAGCCTCGGCACGCTCGACTTCCACAGCCGGCATGTCCTGGTGCCTCCGTCGGTGACGATGAAGGTCACAGGCAACGGTGACTCGTTCGACCTGGATGCCCGCTACGCGACACCGGACACCACCATCAACGGCGGAAACCAGAAGTGGACGAAAGACGGGAAGATCGTGACCACCCTCGTGCGGTCGAAGATTCCCCGACTGCCCTCCGACGGGAAGAAGCCCGTCGTCTACGCAGGCACCGGCTCGGCCGAGGAACTCGCCGACGTCGATGCCAAGGGTGCGCTGGTGCTGCTGAAGCCGACCGACATCTGCGAGAGCACCTGCGACTTCACCGCACTGCGCAAGCGCGTGGCGGCGGCTGCCGACGCGGGCGCGGTCGGGGTGCTGGTGACCGGCGAGACCAAGAGGGTCGCCCTGCTGAAGTATGAGTCGTCCCGGCAGTACAAGTGCGCGGACGGTCCCGACAGCTGCCCGCCGGTCGATCCCTACGCGGCGCTGCCGATCGTGACCGTCCCCCCGGCCCAGGCCGCCTCGTTGATCCGGCGGGTCGAGGGCGGAGCGAAGTCCGGCGTCCGGATCGAGCTCGGAGGCAGCCGTGAAGTGTCCAAGGCCTACGCTCTGGCCTTCGACTCCCCCGGTCGGGTTCCCGGCAACCTGCCGTACCAGGTCCAGTCCCAGGATCTCGACCGCGTCGATCACCGCTTCCACGCCGACCAGCCCGGCGCGATTCCCCACTTCAGCTGGAACCGGTTCTCGAAGTCCGGCCCGGTGACGGAGGAAATCATGCTGCCCAAGCCGGAAAGCCAGCGGCAGTTCACCACGTTGGTCGGGCCGCGGAACGCCAACGCGATCGACCGCTTCGAAATGTCCGGCAGGGACTACCTCGCGCCGTCCGTGGCGCGTGCGTCGGGCCCGATCGAAACTCGCGACCTGGTGCTCGGCACGAAGAACACGATTGCCTGGAACGCGGGTCCGTCCCTTCCCGGAGCGGCGCCTCAGGTCCGCACCGCGTCGGGCTTCACCGCCGACACCGGCCTGCCGTGCGCCGGCTGCCGGGAGGGCGACCGCTTCTGGCCCACTCTCTACCAGACCAGCAGCGGGGGAGGTCGCCAGGCCATGATGGGCATGCTCAACGACACCGGTGTCGCCCATCTGATCTACGGGCTGCAGGCCTGTGAGCCCCCTGCCTGCAAGGTGGGCCTCTTTGACGGCACGGGCCGCGAACTCCAGCAGAAGCTTCACCCGGTCGAGTTCGTCTTCCAGCTCGGCGAGCCCGGCAATGTGCCGGACCTGGCATCGAGGAGCGGGCGGTGATGACCGGAATGGGAAAGGAGACCGCTCCGATGAACGCGGCCGTGCCGTCGAGATGGCGCCGGAAGGTGAACCTGGCGGCGTCGGCAGCCATAGCGGTGCTCGCGCTGGCGGGGTGCAAGGCCGACGTCATCGCGTACGACCTGCCTGCGGAATCAGCCCGCTACACGTTCCAGGCGGAGACCAACGGGGTCAAGACCGCGTGGGAGTACACGTCCGACCGGCCGGCCGAGTCCGACACGCCGAAGTCCCAGCCCTGCGTCGCGGACGTCGTTGTCAAGGACCCCGGTCCGTGCCGTCCGGAGCCGCTCATCTTCCTGCGGTACGACCTGGGTCTGGAGCTTGACAACACCGCCAAGGCCGACGGGATCCATCCCATCACGGTCACCGGCTACTACCAGGACCGGCTGAGCACGCCGCCGACCGTGAGCGAACTGCGGGCGGAGACCAGCTTCGACGGCGGAAAGACCTGGAAGACGGTGGCCTCCAGGGCCGACGGCAAGAACACCTTCACCGCGCGGATCAGGAACCCGCAGCGTGACCAGGCCCCCGAGGGAGTCGCACTGCGGATCACCGCGACCGACAGCGCGGGGAACAAGGTCGAGCAGACCATCCCCCGGGTGTACCGGCTGCGCTGAGGTGAACCTGTGAAGCGGTGAACCGACCCGGAGGGGTCACGGCCGGGGCGAGACGTGAAGCTCGCCCCGGCCGTCTCTCACATCTCCCGGGAATTCCTCGTCAGTCGTGGACGAGGCCGGCGATCGCGGACCGTTCGCGAGAATCGGCGCCGCACATGCGCCGCTCGATCGGGCCGTTGGGCCAGTGCCGCTCGCACCGGCCCACGGCACGCCCGGTTCCGCATTCCGGTGCCCTCGCACTGATGACACATCGAGGCTGCGGGCTGCTTCCGCGACACGAAAACCAGGCCGAAGTGCCGAAGGACAGACGGAGAGACATCATGCTGTCGGACGTGCTGGGACTCACTCCCGAAGAGGCGGACGCCTACCGCACCCTGGTCTCGGTATCCTCTGCCACTCCCGCCGAACTCGCCGAACTCGTCGGCCACAACGCCCGTCAGGTGGTGCGCATCCTCAGCAGGCTCGAAGGCCGGGGGCTCGCCGCGCGCAGCCTCGGCGACACCACTCGGTTCGTCGCCTCACCACCGGCGGCGGCACTACGGGCTCTCCTGGTCCAGCGGCAGAACGAACTCAATCTGGCGGAAATCGAACTCGACTCCCTCGACGAGACATACCGCGCGGCCACCCTCGGGCGCGGCGTCGCGGAAGTCGTCGACGTGATCCACGGCACGGAGGCCGTCCGCGAGCGCGTCGGACACATACAACTCGGCGCACGGAAAGAAGTCATGAACTTCGCCAAGGCGCCGTTCTTCTCACCCGGCAACACGACCGACGACGCGGTCATCGAACGCGGCATCCGATACCGCGTGATAATCGAAAGCTCTTTGTTCGACGGAGAAGGCCCGTCGTTCGGCGAGATCGCCCACGCGCAGGCCTCAGGAGAAGAAGTCCGGATCGCCGAAACCGTCCCACTGAAACTCTTCATCGTGGACCGCGAGTTGGCCATTGTTCCACTGCTCGGTTCGGCCAGCGCCACAAAGGCGGGAGCCCTGCTCGTGCACCAGAGCAGCCTGCTCGACGCGCTGATCGCACTGTTCGAGTCCGAATGGGAGAAAGCAACGCAGTTCGCGACTTCCGCGGGTGATGTGCAGAACGCGCCCGCCATCGACGATCTGGACGCGCAAGTCCTCAGCCTGTCGCTGACCGGCCTCACCGACCAGGCGATCGCCACCCAACTGCGCGTCTCCTTGCGGACGGTCCAGCGCCGGATACGGCACCTGATGGACATCGCGAGAGTGCACAATCGCATGCAGCTGGGCTTCCATGCGGCGCGGGCGGGCTGGCTCGGGGCCGAACAGAAGGGCGGTGGAACGACGCCCCGCCTCCGGGCCGTACCACCGGCGCCTGCCACGACCGCTCGGAGATCCGCCGGGTAGCCGTACCGGTGGCCTTCGGGGAAGGTCGGCCCGCGGCTTCGGCGATGCGCTCGGTCCCCGTGGGAAGTGCTCGCGATCCGAGTGCCGAGTCCGAGGCGCCTTCCGCCCGGGCAACGCCTTCTTCAAGGAGACGGGCAAGCACACGGCGGCGCGCGCCGCTGTGCTGGACAGCACGCCGTGAGGTCTGCGGGCGACTGCTGGGCCGGCCTTCGCGTTCATCGTTCTCCGACGCCACGGGCTCGGCAGCCCGTGTCCGGCAGCGGTGGGTGCAGGCCGGCACCCACCGCTGCCGGACGATCCCCGGCCGCCCGTGGAGTCGGCCCGGTTGCCATTCGGCTGTCCGATGCGGCGAGCAGGCCGATGGCGCCGGCTATGTCGTTCCGTCACGGCGGAGCACGGCACCCGGCGGCCGACAGCCGCCCCGCCCCGGGAACGCCCGGCCCGGGGCCGTCCCATTCCGTGGTCGGGCTGATCGACGGAGTGCAGTCGGAGGGGCGAGCAGATGCGCCCCGGCGCGGCCGTCCGCGCGCGCAGCCGCGCGAGCAGTTGGGCGGCGGCCGGGCCCGACGGAGCAGGGAGCTCCTCGGGTTGCGCGCTCATCGGCACCTCCTGGTGAGATCTACAGCCACAGCAGCTGCCGCCGGGGCGCTGGAAGAGGGGCCCGACACCCAATTGCCGCGGCGCCTCACCGTCGTGGAGGCGCACACCGAACCGCCCCCGTCCCCGCTTCCTCGGCGGACGGGGGCGGTTTCCCAAGTTCGGACAGCGTCGTCAGTCCACGCCTTCGGAGGCCAGCCGATCCCGGAAGGCTGGTAGTAGGTCGGGGCGAACGGCGTCGTCCGGCGCGGGGACCTGGGCAGGGATGGTGGCGCTCGGGCGCCTTGGGGCGCTGGCTGCGCGTGTCGGCGCGGCCACGATGGCGTCCTGTTCAGCCCGCTGCCAGGAGGGCTGGGAGTGTGCGCATGTCGTCGAAGACGACAGTGCCAGGTCCTTCAAGCCACTGCGCGGGAGTCAGTCCCCCGGAGTAGCCGAAGGCACGCATGCCCGCCGCGCGGGCCGCCTGCACGCCGTACTGACTGTCCTCCACCACCACGCATCGATCAGGGGTGACGCCCATTCGTTGTGCGGCGTGAAGGAACAGATCCGGGGCTGGTTTACCCCGTTCGACCTCAGTGGCACTGAATATGCGGCCCTCGAATTTCGAGAAGAGTCCGGTGATTCCCAGGGTGAGTCGCATCTTGCTGTGACTCCCGCTGGAGGCGACGCAGGCGGGCCGGTGGACAAGGACGTCCAGCGCTTCGACGATGCCGTCGACGGGCTTCAGCTCCGCCAGGAGAGCCTCGTGGTACCGGTTCTCCGTCTCTTCCTCCCAGGTGGCTGGAAGGCTGCGCCCGAGATGGGCCTCGATGTCCTTCCTCATCGAGGCCGTCGTTCGGCCTACGAACCGGTCAACGATCTCGGATTCGGTGAGCTCCCATCCGAGCTGGGACAGCACCATCGCGTCCACGCGCACGGCAATGCGCTCACTGTCGACGAGGACGCCGTCGCAGTCGAAGATCACGAGCTCTATCGGTTTGATCACGGGCGCACCATACGGGGAGCACCTGGAAATGTCGCCGCCTCCTGCCCGGAATCGGGCATGAAGCGGAAGGTTCCAATCCCTGGACGGGTCGCTTTTCAGGGTTCGTGGCCAGCGGGCTTGTCCGATGTCGGTGTCGAGTAGGTCGAGGAGGTGGAGTTGGACGCCGCGAGCGGTCTGGATGGTGGGCGGGTCGGACCCTGCCTCCGCCATCGTCCTCGGTGACAGAAACCTGTCTCCGTGACGCCAGCCGTGCTTGGGCGCAGTAGCGGGCCCGGCGCGCCTGCGAGCGCCACGGGCTGAAGAAGATGGCCCACGGCCACAAGACCCCGCATCATGGCTGTGCTCGCAAGTTGCTTCTCGTGAACGCAGCCCGCATCAGGCCCGGCAGCGGGCAACCATCGTGCTGCTGACGGCCCGCGGGCGCTCCAACGACGCCCGGGTAGCCGCGCAGACGCGCATGCATGTCGACACGGGCGCACCTGGCGGGGCCGTTTCGCCGCCGACGGACTGCGTTCGGCACGCCACCGACGGGACGTTTCAGTCGGGACCGAACTGTCCTGCACCGGAACGTCAGGCCCGGTCCGGCAGCAGTTCCGCGTTGAGTACGGCGATGCCCGCCTCGCCCTCCTCGAACAGGGCGATCAGCTCCTCGGGCCCGGCATCCGGACCGGCGGTGTGATCGACAAGGAGGACCGGCTGGAACTCTCCGCCCTGCTCGACGGGGACGAAGCCGGTGGTCAGCTCGCGGCGGAGCAGGACGACCCGGTCGGCGTCGAGCGGGTCAAAGGGCAGTGCTCCGGGCAGTACGCACCCCTCCTCCGGGCGCGCCCGGAGGCTGTGGGCGAGGACGTCCCGGCGGGCGAGAAGCGTCACCACGAGCCGGTCACCGGTCCGCTCGTAGCGGGCGGCCAGATCCTCCGGCAGCAGATAGAAAACGCCCTCCTCCCCCTCGTGCCCCCGGTCGAGAAGAAGCCGCGCCAGCCGGGCTCCGGGCTCGTCGGCGTGCGAACCGAGCCCCAGAAACACATCACGCCCACCGGGCCCGAGGGAGGGCACCGCCCCGATCCACAGCTCGGCGGAGCCCTCCGGGGCCTGCTGGATGTCGTCGTCCTTCGTCATGGCGGCGATCCAAGCACACGGCACCGACAGGCCATTGTCAGTGCGCTGCTCGCGGCGCAGCCCCCGGGGGTGACCGGGTGGACCACTCGTACGCCCCGAAGGAGCCCCTGCCCGCGCTCACGACGGATCTGCGGCCCCTGGTGGTGTCGGCGCTCGACCAGATCCTCACCAAGGAGTCCGAGCTGCTCGAACTCTGGGGAGAGGAGCTACGGTACGTCGCTATGGACGCTGCCGATCTTGACTATCGGGCCCGGACGCAGTCTGGCTGCATCCCGCCGCATCTGGTCTCCCGGCTTCTCGAACTCGGCCATGCCGGGATAGTGGAGTTCTGGGCCGGCCATGAGGAGTGGTTCTGCGCGCGGGAGTGGGCGCGGCTGCTCGGTGAACAGGGCCGACGCGCTGAGGCGTTGGAGATGCTCGACCCATACCTTGCTACGGGCTGGTGGACGGCCACCAGGACCACGGCGGACCTGCTGGAGAGCTGGGGGCGGCCCGACGAGGCGATTGCACTGTCCCGATCACGTATGGAGGACGGGCACCCGCTGGCACTGGAGTTCCACTCTCGGCTGCTCGCCCGGCACGGCCGGGACGACGAGGCATTCCACCTGCTGCGGCCGCACGTCCAGGACTGGTTCATCGCCGCGGCCCTGGTCGACGTCGCGGACGGCGCCGGCCGGGACGACGAGGCGGCGGAGCTGCTCGCGGCCCAGATCCCGGACGAGCATCGGTGCGACAGCCCGTGGTGCTGCCGTGGCCTCGACCCCGACATGGCGATCGGACTGCTCGCCACGATCCGTGAACGCCAGGGCCGCGTCGACGACGCCATCGCCCTGCTGCGGACCCGGGACAAGACCTCGCTCAACAACCGGGACCAACTGGCCGACCTGCTGGCCCGGCAGAACCGAATCGAAGAACTGCATGTGTACGCGGCGACTGAGCCTTTCGGAATCGCTGCGCGGCGTCTGGCGGAGCTGCTGGAGGAACGCGACGACATGGAGGGTGCGATCGCCGCCTACCGGCAGGGCCGTGCTGCGTCCTTCTGCCCGGGAAACGTGGCAGTGGATCTCGCACAACTCCTGGCGCGCCACGGCCGGGGCGAGGAGGCGGTGGAGGTGATGCGCGCAGTGGCCGATGCTCCTGGCGGCGCCGAGGACTGGATCGTCCACATGCTCTGCACTCTCTACACCAACCAGGGCCGCCCCCAGGACGGCCTGGCGTACCTCGACGCCCTCGCCGCCGCCCGCGGGGGCCAGGAGGAGTGGGACCTCTTCTGGATACGGCTTCCGCTGATGGCCGCCTGCGGCCGGATCCATGAAGCGTTGGAGGATGCTCGGGCCCATCCCGAGGGCGCCACCCAGTACGCGGCACCGCACATTGCCGAGCTGCTCGCCGGCGCCGGCCGCACCGAGGAGGCTGTCGCTGTCCTGCGCCCTCACGCCCCCGCAAACAGCCATGACCTGGCCAAGTACCTCATTGACCTCGGCCGCGCCGAAGAGGCTGTAACCGTCCTTCATCAGGACAAGCCTCGTCCGCCGCAGCCCTCTGCCGCCGCTTGGAGCGAAGATCCCCCGTTCTGAAGATGTGCCGCCTCCGCGTGGCAGGCGCGGATGTGGCTCCCCTCTGAAGTTCCCCACCGAAGCGGCGCTCTCCGATGCGATCGTCACCAGGTCCTGGCAGGCAGAATGCGCGGACGAGGAAGCCCCACCGCCGGGCGATCCCCACGCCGGTTTCGGCCTCGCTCTGATCGGCCGCCGCTACGTGGCGTCGCTCACCGCCCGGACGCGGCTGACCTGTTCCGGATCGTCATCGCCGAGCTGCCGCGCTTCCCGGAACTGGCCGAGTCGCATTCCAGCCCCTGAGGATTGCTGGGATCGGTGGCCGCCTGAGACGCAGACGGCTCGCCCCTCCCGCTCGACGCGCCCCGCCACCGGGAGGTGCTCGGACGGCTACTGGCCGCCCGGGGCCGGGTGGTACCGGTCGGTCGGCTCGTGGCCGGCCTGTGGGAGGACGAGCCTCCGGTGGTTGCGGTGGGTGCGGTCCGCCATCTTCGTGGCGGCGCCGCGCCGCTCTCTGGAGCCCGTACGCCCTCCCGCCGACCGTCCTGCCTGTTGGTCACCGACGGCCCCGGCTACGCGCTGCGCGCCGGCCGCGAGGCGGTGGACGCATGGCGGTTCGAGGACACCGTGGCTAGGGCCGCCGAGACACCGCCTCACGCGGCCGTCGCCCTGTGGGACGAGGCACTCGCCCGCTGGCGGGGGGCGGTGCCGGCCGACTTCCCTGCCGCCGCCTGGGCCGCTGCCGAACAAGCCCGACTGGAGGCGCTCCGCCTCGACGCGGTCGAGCGGCGAGCCGCCGCTCTGCCGGCGACCGGCGCGACTCGCGACGCCGTCGCCGACCTGCGGGCCCATGTCACCGCCCACCCCGGCCAGGAAGACGGCTGGCTCCTGCCGGCCACCGCACCCGACCGTGCCGGGCAGCGCGGTGAGGCCCTGGAGGCCCTGAGCCATGCCCGCGCCGCCCTCACCGACACGAGCGGGCGCTACGGGGCCCCGTAAGCGCCTTGGCGCGGGCAGAGCACCGCATCCTCGGCGCCTCCGCACACTTCCGCGGTCTTGAGCTGGATGTTCAGAGAAGGGATATTCTTGGACCGGGGGCCGGACGAGAATCCCGGCCCGATTACGGCGGGCCGGGATTCTCTGGCATGTGCAGCGGACGGTTGCTGGATTTAGTAATCGCCGAATCCGCCGCCCTCGCCCTTCTCGTCGTGGTAGCGCTTGATGACACGGAAGCTGGCGACGACTCCGCGCTTGACCTTCACCCCGTCATCCATCTTCTCGTGGTGCTTCTTCTCGTGGTGCTTCTTCTCGTGGTGCTCGCCCTTCTCGCAGTTCTCGTCCTCATCCTCGCCGGGGCGGACGTTGTTGGCGGAACTGTAGCGGCCGACAGTGGCGATGGGGGCACCGTTGTCGCACACGGCACCACGGAAGACCTCAACTTCGTTGCGGCTGTCGTTGCGGATGTTGAAGCTCTCGGCGCCCAGACCACTGACGACGGTGATGCAGCCGTCGGGGCGGCTGGAGTATTCGCGCTCGTTGATGTGGATCCGGCCCTCCTCGTGATGGCGCTTGCCCCCGCGCTCGTTGCCGCCGCGGTCGTTTCCTTCATTGCCCTTGCCTTCATTGCCCTTGCCCGTGTTGCCGCCGTCGCCACCCATGGGGGCCTGGGCAGGGACCGCGATCGGGGCCACCTGGGCCTCGGGGGCGGGAACCGCGGTGGCGTAGGTGATACCGGTCGCGGTCAGTGCCGCGGCGGCGGCGACGGCCGTGGCGATCGCGTGGGAACGGGTCATGATCATGTCGCTTGTTCTCCTTCTAGGACTCAGAGACAGTCTCGCTGTGACAGCCGATGCGTGATTGAACGTACTAACAGCACCTATTGCTGTCATATCGAACAAATCAGAATCCCTGTTTTGATGGGCCGATCGAGTCTGCAGAGCCTCCTCGTGCCGCCCCAACAGTGAACTGATTACTCGTCAAAAATACCTTGAATATGGGCATTTAAACGGAAATTAGCCCTTGCAGGTGATCTCCTGACGCCTAGTCACCCGATAGCATCGGGAAGTGTCGGCAAGTCGCTGCTTGACATGTGGCCTGCCTAGTGCTGTGACCAGGAAGGTTCGCCGGGGTATTGGTTGGAACGGTTGGATGGGCGGCAACGTCCGTTCCGACCGTTGGAGGTGTGGCGGCTGAGCCCGTGCGGGTGCGCAGACCGACCGACCAGGCGGGGCAGAAGTTGCATCAGATCGTGCGCCGGGGCAGTACCAGCTCGGTGCGCCATCGGCGGGCGATGATGCTGCTCGCGTCTGTCGGTGGGAACCGTGTCCCGGTGATTGCCCAGCTGGTCCAGGCCGACGAGGGCACGGTGCGGGAGGTGATCCATCGGTTCAATGAGATCGGCCTGGCCTGTCTGGCCCCTCCGTGGGCAGGAGGCCGTCCCCGCCTGCTCAGTCCTGACGCCGAGGACTTCGTCGTCCAGGCGGCCACCACCCGCCCCACCAGGCTCGACCAGCCCTTCACCCGCTGATCGATCCGCGAACTCGCCGCCTACCTGCGGAAAGTGCACGGACACGCCATCCGGATCGGTCGCGAGGCGTTACGGTGACTCCTCCCATGCCACGGCATCACATTCCAGCGCACCAAGACCTGGAAGGATTCCCCCGGCCCTGACCTCGATCGCGACGCCAAGCCAGACCACAACGAGCACGTCCTGGAGCACTTCCCGGACGGCGTCTTCGCCTTCGACGAGTTCGGGCCGCTCGGGATCCGCCCCGCGGCAGGTTCCTGCTGGGCGAAGCAGGGCAAACCCGATCGCCTGCCGGCGACCCACCACGGCAGCCACCCCGCACAGACCCAACACCTGCACCGCTTCCTTCGCTGGCGCAACGCCAACACCCGCCACCCCGACGTCCTCGCCGCCCAGCGCAAGGAGCGTGCCCCCATCCGCAGCGAGAAGGGCATCAGCTGGGGCGGACGTCCTCTCAAGGCGGCCTCACCATGAACAACAGCAGGGCGATGACATCGATCCAGCTCGTCCACGAGACCCACGCCACCACCACCGACAACGAGGCCGGAATCGCCACCGGCTGGCTGCCGGGCGTCTTCTCAGAACAGCGGCGACAGTTGCATACGTGAGCCACCAGTACGGGGCCGGGGAAGTCGTGGAGTACCTGGCCGCAGAGCACGAGGAGGGCCCCCGCCACTGAGGTTCGGGGCCCTCCTCGTGTCACGACGGAGCGTCAGTACGCCACGGTGAAGCGTTCACCGAGGTGCTGCGACTGCTCAACCTCGTCCAGCAACGCCACCGCGTAGTCTTCGGTGGAGATCCGGCTCTCGCCGTCCTCACCGATCAGCAGGTCCTCCAGGCCCTGGCGGTAGAAGCCGGTGCGCTCGCCCGGGGCGATGGTGGCCGCCGGGGACACGTTGGTCCACCGCACGTCGGTGACAGTTCGCAGGAAATCCAGCGCGTCGCCGTGCGCGTGCATGATCTGCAGCAGGAACTCCGGCAGGCCCTCCGCGTCCCACACCTGCTTGCCGTCAGGGGTGCGCAACGAGCCCGCGCCGCCCACCGTGACCAGCCGCGGCGCGTCCGCGCCCAGCGTGCGCAGGCCCGTCACCAGCGACTCGAAGGACGGCTTGATCAGCGCCTGATGCCCCGGCCCGTCTCCGCCGCCGACCGCGCTGACCACCACGTCCGTGCCCTTGGTGTGCTCAGCCACCGACGCCGGGTCCAGCACATCGCCGACCGCCACGGTGAGCGCCGGGTGATCAACCGTCAGTTTGGCCGGGTCCCGGACCACTGCGGTGACCGAGTGACCGCGGCGCAGTGCCTCGTCAAGGACGCGGGAGCCGATGGTGCCAGTGGCGCCGTACAGGGTGATGGTGCTCATCGTGGAATGTCTCCTTCTGCCATTTTCTGTCCTCACCGTACGGCGGTACGGAGCAGGTGGGCGATGTGCCGGGCCGAGAGAACGGAGGGAAACCGGGAGCCGTGCGCGCAGGTCGGCTTCGCTCGACGCGTCCCACTGCATCGCCTGTCTGCCGACACCCGGACCGGTCGGGACGGCCAGGAAGTCGAACACGCCCCGTCCGAGCGACTTGAGACCTGTCTGCCCTCCGCCCAATCCCGTGGTCAGCTTCGGACACGGGGGTCGGGAATTCCGAGCACCTGGCACTCATCCGTCGCTGGCTCGCGGGCGAAATCGTCAACAACACCGTCGGCATCGCGATCGTCGCCGGTCCTTTCAACGGGCAGACCGAAATCGTCAACTCGACCAGGCAGGACTGCCGCCCGAAGGCATCCGCGGCCGCCCCGGCCGGGTACCGGGGCCCTGGAACGCATCGCCAAACACACCTACCTGGCAGCCCGGGCCTCGACACTTCTGCGGGCTGGACCTACGAATACGTCGGCGTCGGCACAAGCACGGAAGACTGACGCGCCGAGCCTCCACCGCCCCGCAGAGACTTGCCCAAACCCAGCGGGGCGCCCCCGCCCGGGAGCGGTAGCTGTAGTGCGTACCGGAGGTGGGCGATAAGCACCGTTGACTAATCCTCGATGAACGTGACCATCTCCTCCAGTGGCGCCCTGCCTGTACGGGCGTACTCCACCGTGTCGTCCTCGAACCCGATCGACATGCCGCAGAAGAGGATGAGCTCGTCCGGGGGCGACAGGACCTCCGCGACGGTCTTGCGATACACCGACCACGCCATCTGCGGGCAACTGTGCAGCCCTTCGGCGCGCAGCAGCAATATGACGGTCTGCAGATACATGCCGACGTCGGACCATTGGGGCCGCCCCAGGTCACGGTCGATGTAGCAGAACAGCGCGGCGGGCGCGCCGAAGCAGTCCCAGTTCGCGGAAGCGGCCCTCTGGCGCGCCTCCCAGTCCTCGCGACCGATACCGAGTGCGCTGTAGCGCTCTTGACCGAAGGCGGATCGGCGCTCGCGGTGCGGGGACTTCAGTGAGGGCGGGTACATCTCGTACTCCCGCTCGTCCCATGGGCCGGCTGCCGCCACGCGTTCGCCGGCACGCCTCTTGAGCTCGGCCAGCGGCCGGCCGGTCAGCACGTAGGTGCGCCACGGCTGGAGATTTGACCCGGACGGCGCCCAGGCCGCGGCGGACAGCACACGTTCCAGCACCTCCCTCGGCACGTGTCGGTCGGTGAACCCGCGCACCGCCCGTCGGCTCGCGACCGCCTCATAGACGTCCAAGGTCATCTGCCTCCCTCGCTTGCTCCACGTGCCTGCTCATGGACAGTCGGGAACCTTGAAATGCGACCAAGTAGCGCTCTCAGTACGCGAACTCCCAGTGCGAAGCTGTGCGGACCGGGCACGGAACCCGTCTGTCCTCGCACCCCACGACTCGGCCTGCTCAACCCGTCAACGATTCATCGCACCGTCACGACAACGGGCTCATCCGGCGCCCGGCGCGGTAGATGCCCTGGCTGCGTGAGGCCGCATGGACCACGTCCGGCCCCTGTTCGGAGTACGTGGCATCGCCCACGACAGGCTGGGGCCGGGTTCTCTGCGGTCTGCGTGCCGGAGGGACACGAGCGAGTCGAGCAAGTCAGGAGAGCCAGTCGGCGTAGCGGGTGGGGGCGAGGTGCGCTTCCTTGTCGGTGAGGACGTCCCCCTTGACGGCGGCGAACATGCCGGCGGTGGGGTCGGTGACGACGGTGCGGTTGTCGCCCTTGTGAGCCAGGGTGATCCGGCCCAGCTCGTCCAGGTTGAAGATCTCGGGGCCTGCGATGTTGCGCCTGCCGTTCAGCGGGGCACCCGCGGCGACCTCCGCCACCGCGCTGGCCACTTCCTTGGAGGCGATCGGCTGGATCGGCGTGGCGGGCAGCCGGACGGTGTCGCCGTCGGTGGTCCAGGACAGGACGGCGTCCATGAACTCCATGAATTGCGTGGCCCGGACGATCGAGTACGGGATCGGCCCGGCCGCGAGGATGTCCTCCTGGAGCGTCTTGGCCCGGTAGTAGTCCAGCTCCGGAACCTGGTCCGTACCGACGATCGAGAGGATGACGAAGTGGCCGACGCCACCCTTCTGGGCCGCGGCCAGAAGGTTGTCCATCGAGGTCTGGAAAAAGGCCGGTGATGCTTCGTCGAAGGTCGGGGAGTTCGTCAGATTGACGACGACGTCGGCTCCCGCCACCGCCTCGTCCAGTCCCTGGCCACTGATGACGTCGACTCCGGTGGACTGCGAGTGAGGTACCGCCTCGTGTCCGGCGGCGTTCAGATCCTTGACGACCTGCGAACCGATCAGCCCGGTACCGCCGATGACTGCGAACTTCATGACACACCTTTCGTTGAGATTACGTACGAAATATGCCATATGAGCCACGCTGTGGGCGCGGCAAGAAACGGCGCCGTGATCGGCTGAGAAACGAAGGTGTACAGACCATCCATGAAGGCGACCATCTCGCCGAGCGGCGCCCGGCCCACGCGCGCGTCATCTGCCGTGCCGTCTTCGAACCCGATCGACACACCGCAGAAGGGGCTGAGCTCGTCCGGAGCGACAGGACCTCCGCGACGGTCTTGTGGTGGGTCGCCCATGCCATCTGCTGCGGATACATGCCGGCATCGGCCCATTGGGGTGAGCCCATTTCACGGTTGATGTGGCAGAACAGGGCGGCGGGCGCGCCGGATGAGTCCCCGTTCACGGAAGCGGCTCTCTGGCGCGCCTCCCGGTCCTCGCACGGAATGCCGAGTGCGCCGTAGCGCTGCTCACCGACTGCCTCCGCCCGCGGTGCCCGTGTCATCGGTCACGGTGACCACGTGGTCGGTCGGCGCCGTGGCGGCGCACGTCGTCGGCCGGCAGATGATGAGCTCCCGCCACGACAACTGCCCCTGGCCAGCAGCACCGTTGCGGGAGTTGCCGTGGGCGGCGCGGTTGTCGGCGTGGGGTGATGTATTCGGCGTCGGCGTCGGCCGCTCAGGATCGGGTGGTGGAGTGGGTTGGTGTTGGTCACCGAGGGCCTGGTCACTGGTGAGGCGGGTGAAGCACTGCCAGATGAAGATGCGGAAGGACAGCATCGGTTCTCAGTGGTCGGTGGGGGCCGACGTGATCTGCCGCATGAGGCCGATCACGTCCGCGGGAACCCATTCCTCGGCGATCTTGTCGCCCACGAGACGGTTGACCCCGATGCTTCGGTAGCCGGCCTGACGGCCGGTCGCCTCGAACTGCTGGAACGCGCCCAGATGGGTTCCCCGGCAGTGGAGCAGCACCGTGACCTTGTCATCGACGCCGAAGATGTCCTGAACAGCTTGGAGGTCGCCGGCTTCCACGGCCTGGAAAGCTGTGCGTATCAAGGTCATGCTCTGCTCGGCGGTGGTAGTCATCATGGCTTCCTCTCCAAGGCGGGCCTGGGCTCGGCGACCGCCGAGCCCAGGCCAATCAGTAGAAGCCGTGACGTCGCGACAAGGTCAAGGAGACCACTGGAACCCCCTACTCGCAGGGGCGGGGCAAGTGTGCCGTCTCCCGCTCAGGCGTCCTTGACCTTGTCTCAGCGTCATGGTTTTCACTGAAGTCATGCGAATCGGCGAACTCGCCGCCCTCGTCGGAATCACCCCACGGGCCGTGCGGCACTACCACCATCTCGGACTGTTGCCCGAGCCCGCGCGGCGCAACAACGGGTACCGCGCGTACGGCGTGCGAGAGGCCGTACCGCTCGCTCGGCCCCGGCGGCTGCCCGAGCCCGGGCTCGGGCTCGGGCTCGGGCTCGGGCTCGGGCTCGACGAGGCGCGGGACGTTCTTGCGGACGATGCGGGCCGGGAGGTGGTTGAGGTCCTGAAGGAGGTGGACGAAGACCTCGGACGCCATGAGGCGGTCATCCAGGAGCGGCGGGCACAGCTCGCCTCTCTGCCGCCCCAGGCACGCGCCGGGCAGCTTTCCGCAGAAGGGCCGTTGTCGCCGGAACTCACCAGGCTGCTGGCCGGTCCCGGCGAGCTTCCCGACTCGCCGATGGCCGTGAAGGACCGGGAGCACCTGGCCTTCCTCGACGCCGCCCGCGCCCCGCCCTCACCCCGGCGATGTCGGCTCCGGCTTCCTTTGCCTGCCCCTGCGGCGCGGAACAGCGGCGGACTGAGGTTGATCCCCGGGAGTGGACACCGGGTTTCATGCAGCGCGTGACAGCCTAGGTGACGTGATCAGTTGCTGTTCGAACCCGGCCGTTGTGAGGTAGCCGAGCGCGGAATGCCGACGTCGCCTGTTGTAGTACGACAGCCTGCGGAACAGCTTGAGCCGACGGATCCGCTTGACGCCGAAGTCGGCGCGGTTGTCGGAGATGGAGTCCCAGCGGCAGAGCGTCCGCGCCACAGGATCACCCTCAGTGTCGGCGGCGGTTGAGCACCCCGATGAGAACGGCAAGGTCGGCGGCACCGGCTGGGTCATCCGCGTAGCGGGTGGTCTGGAGAGGGCCGACCTCAGGGAGGACGATGTCCTCCCGGGCCAGAACATGGACCAAGGTCAACAGCGCGGCGCGGGCATTGCCATCGGTGAAGGGGTGGAAGAACGCCACATCGAGGTAGGCGCGGGCCGCGCGGGCTGCCAGCGGGACGTCCGGGTCGGTCGTCTCGCGCAGGCAGGAATCGAAATCGGCCTGCGTGTGAGGGGTCAGGCCATAGCGCTCGCGACCTGCCTTCGCATGGGCGTCACTCGCGCGGAACGGTGCCCCTGTTGCAGCGAGGACTTCGCGCTGCCAACCGGCCATCAGGGCGAAGTCCAGTGGGGTGCGGCGTGCGGCATCCTCTCGGGCCAGGGCGTGTGCGGCGAGCAGACGCTCGGCGCGAATCGGGTCGCGCCGGCGTACCGACCCCTCGCACCAGGACCGGAACCCATCGCGGTCGGGCGTGACCCGCTGCAGCGCCGGTGCGCGTTGCCAGTCGGCCTCACGGCGCACGCGCAGCCAGACCGAAAGGCTGTCAGTAGCGGTCATGGAGATCCTCCAGCGCAGCCCTCTCACGGTGGTCCCGGTACGGGGCGTGGCCGGTGAGGCCGGCAGCCAGGTCCTCACCGACGGATTCGATCAGCGTCCGTCCCGGGGTGACCCAGCTCTTGAACCGGCCACCGATCGCACTCTCCACCGCTCGCGCGGCTTCGGCTCGGTCCAAACCGGTGCTGGTGAGGAACCAGCCCAGGACGATCGAAGCCTGGCCGTGCCAGCCGCCCTCCGCGCCCGAGTCCAGCGTGTGGGTCACGAGCCGGACGCAGGCCCGCTCCAGGTGCCAGCTGCGGTCCTCGGGCGAGGCGTCCGAAGGCGGCGCCAGCTCGGCGAAGCGCTGGGCCGTCCGCTCCAGCCACTCCCGCCACTCCAACAGCGCGGCTACGACGCGTGCTGCGGTCTCGTCGGGGGTCGTCACCGAGCTTTCCCCGCTGACCCAGTTACCGATGGGCCCGCCGTCGCGGTAGCACCAGCTCCACCCCCAGGCCCAGGTGCCGTATCGCTCCCGGATGACCGCGTCCACCTGACTCTCACACCAGCGTTCACCCTGCCACCAGCCGGCCATACCGGAGAGCACAGGTGGCACCCACACACGGACCAGCGAGCGGAGGTGGGCTTCCTCGTCCTCGTCCCAGGCGAACGAGTGACGGGCCGGGTCGAATTGGTCCCAGTTCCGAATGCCCTCGTAGGTGATGGGGGGCACACGGTTGTCGGGAAAGGGCAGGGTTTCACGGTTGTACGTCAGCGCTGGCCACTCTTCCTGTTCGATGTGATCGACCCACCAGTCTCGGCCCGAAGCCCCTGGAATCGCGAACGGTTTTCGGACCGCACCCCGTGCGGCCATCCGTACGGAACCTGTAGCCCGCTCTCGTCGCCACCGACCGATGGTTCGCGCAGCGACCGCCGCCCGGCTTCGGCCGGGCGGAAGAACACATACCGGCCAAGGAAGTCGATGTGGTCAAAATGGAGCAGCAAGAGGCTGATGAGGAGGCCGTCGGTGACGGGAAGGCCGTCGGAGGCGAGCTGCCTGGCAGCACCTGCGGCTCCAGAAGCAGCTGTGGGCGGCGGGTCAGTTCAGGACGCCGATGCGCGGTGCGCGTCCGAGAGACGGCACTGACACTGCCCGATGGCCGGAGGTCAGGTTTGAGGGAACCGCTCAAGCACGTCGTACTCGGCATCCCTGGGGCACCAGACGGCCCCGATCCGGTCACCCGGAACGCCGGCCTCGTAGTCGATCTGACAGCCGGCTCCGCGACTGCGCTGTCGCGTCCTTGGGCCAGGACGTGTTCGCGCAGGCTGACCGGGCGAGTGCGGTAGCGGTCACGAACCGTGTCCACCGGCCAGGTCGACGACGATGTCATGACTGCTGCAACTGCTGGTCGAAACCGGGCGACCGACCTCCGGCCCTGGCGATTCGGACCCGGTTGGCGGCCTGATCGACTTTCTCCGGGATGACATGCCAGATTCCGCGTCTGCGCAGGTAGCGGCGGGTTCGGCGGTTGCTGCAGCCCTTGTCGGCGCTGACGCTGTGCGGTTTGGTACGCGGCCTGCCGCAGGCCGGCCTCGGCACGCGAATGTTGTCCATCACCGGCCCGAACTGGGTGCAGTCAGCACACTGCTGTGCGTATCCGGAACAGCACCCCGTTCACGACCTGACGATGCTCCCGCCACCTGCCACAACGTCCGCTGCTCACTGGCAGAAGCGACTCCAGGCGCTCGCACTGGGCATTCGTCAAGTCACTCCCACTTCCCATAGTCGTATCAACGACTCAGCTGTGCAGCAGCCACGGCCAGGAGCGCGAGGGGAACGATCCACCCCTCCCTTTCCACTCTCTGTCAACCGCCCGGCAAAGACAAGACTGCAGTTTTTGCTGTCAAACCAGGAAACTCGTTCCCGAGCGAAGGTCTGCACCGCTCTCGAACGGGAGGACACTCATGTCAGACGTCTGGGATCCACATGGCAGCCTGAAGCGCGCGCTGTGGATCGGCGGCGCACAGTGGTCCGGCAAGACCACCGTTGCCGAACTCATCGCCAGAAAGTACGGATTGACGGTGTATCACTACGACTATCACGACGCCCGCGGCCATCAGGATCGCCGGATCGCGCGTCGGGTCGCCCTGGGTGAGCCCGTGGAAGATCCCACCCCCGACCATGTCTGGTCGGACCGGAGCCCGGAGGAGATGGCTGCCGAGACGCTGGCCGGCTTCCCGGTCCGCTTCGAGTGGGCGTTGGACGACCTGCGCGCACTGTTCACCGGCCGACCGGCGATCGCTGAGGGATGGGGGCTGCGACCGGAGCTGGTCGCGCCGCTGCTCGACTCACTCCGGCGAATGGTCGTCCTCGTCCCCACCGAGGACTTCCGTCAGCACCAACTCCGGACCCTCCCGCGCGCGGGAACTCTCAACGTCCCTGTCACCGACCCGGCCCGATCCCAGGCCAACCGTCTCGCCCGTGACCGGCTGGTCACCGAGGACGCAACACAGAACGCCCGCCGCCTCGGCATCCGCGTCATCGAAGTCGACGGGACGCTCGACGCGGTGGCTGTGGCGGCAGAGGTCGCCGAACATTTCGCCCCTTACCTTGGCCCGGCGACGGCTGCGTGATCGCTCGGCCCAAGAGGTTTTCGCTATTGATCGCCAGCACACTGCCTAATTCGAGGCACGTTGGGCGAAGGCCAGGACGGTCCGACACCGCAGGGACCACGCCTGCGGTGTCGAACGGCGCCGCACCCACCCCTCAAGCGCGCGGCCCGCGCCTCGTCCGACAACCTCGACTCGGCCTTCGGCCGCCCCGTCCGTGCCATGGGACAAGCCTGCCCACCTGAACAGAATTCCCGCCCCAGAAGACCAGGTCCTGCCTCCTCGATCACGACCAGGGCTCCCGATGCATCTGCGCTGGCCGACTGCGGACCACATTGCCCTCAAGGCTGAGTTGATCAGAGCCCGTTGTCGACCAACAGCTGAGAGATGAGGGTGTCGTACGCCCATTTCTCCCACTTGGCCGGTGGCCATGCACGGTCGCGGGTGAGTACCAGGAAGAGCTCTGGGCTGAGGACGGCGTAGATGATGTCCGCCACTTCTTCGACGGAGATGGCGGGGCGGGCGCCTGGCTTCTCGGTCAGGGACTTCGCTGCTGTTGAGATCACTGAGTACCGCGGGTCTGCCTGATCCGGCCACAACTCTCGGATCTCCGGGTTGGTTGCGGTCGCGGCGCGGACCATCTCGTTGATGGCCGCGACGCGTTCGAGTGTCTTGCGGGTACCGGCAGTCAGTGCGGCCAGAGCGGACTCGGCGGTAGGCGCGGTCATGACCTCCGCGAACCAGGGCCTGTCCATCGTCGGCACGGGTTCGTCGTCGCCCGCGATCGCGACATCGACAAGTTGCTTGAGCAGCGAGGGCTTGTTCCGAAAGACGAAGTAGATCGTCTGCACTGCCACGCCTGCCCGGTCGGCGATCTCCTGCAGTTTGGTCGCCCCGTAGCCCTTCTCGATGAAGAGCGCACCGGCCGCCTCGATGATCCGTCGCCGTGTCTCCTGGGCCTTGCTTCCCTGTTTCCCCTTGCCCTCACGCATGACTGGAGTCTATATCTAGAGTTGAACTCTAGAGGTGAACTCTAATCGTTGGAGGGTAAGCCGTGCACGCGATCGCCAACCATCAGCAGGCAGAGGCATGGAATGACTGGGAGGGCATCCTCTGGGCCGAACACCCCGAGCGTTACAACGGGATGATGGGCGCGTTCAACGCACCCCTGTTCGCCGCCGCAGGCATCGCGGCCCAGGACTGGGTCCTCGACGTCGGCTGCGGCACCGGCCAGACGACGCGCCTTGCAGCACAACGGGCGTACGACGGAAACGTCGTGGGAATCGACCTGTCCGCGCCGATGCTGGAACGCGCCCGCCGTGACGCTGCCACGGAGGGTCTCGACAACATCACCTTCGAGCAGGGCGACGCACAGGTGCATCCGTTCCCCGACCGTGGGTTCGATGTCCTCGTCAGCCGCGGCGGTGTCATGTTCTTCGCCGACCACGTCGCAGCCTTCACTCATCTCAGGCACGCGCTCGTGCCGGCCGGCCGCCTCGCGTTCCTCGGCCCGCGGCCCGCGGGCCCGGACAGCGCCTACGCCCGTGCGACCGCCGCACTCTCGCCGTTCCTGCGCGAGGCATCCCCCGCTTCCAGGGGCATGGGGTCGCTCCTCGACCCCGCGCGCATCCGCCGAGTACTCGCCGCCAGCGGGTTCACCGACATCGAGGTGGCTTCATTTGAGGCGCCCATGACCCTTGGCACCAACGCGGGCGACGCCGCAGACTTCATCTTCTCCATGGGCCCGACGCGCCACAACCTGCGGGATGTCGACCCCGCAACCATCACCCGCATCCGTGCCGAAGTACACGACGCGCTCACGGAGTTCGAGACCACAGACGGTGTCCGCATCCCCGGAGCAGTCTGGATCGTCACAGCGATGCGTGAGCCCATCTCTTCGAGCAACTGACGCATCATTGCAGAGGCGATCAGCAGGGGGATCTGACGGACGTGGAGTGGGCGCTGCTGAAGCCGCTGCTGCCGGTGAGCAACAACCGGTGCGGCCGGTGGCGGGACCACCGCCAAGTGATCAACGGCATCATCCATCGATTGGGCAGCGGGGGGCAGTGGCGTGAGCTGCCGGACCGCTTCGGACCGTGGCAGACCGTCCACAAACGGCACGCGCTGTGGTCGGCAGACGGCACCGGGGAGATGCTGCTCCAGCATGTCCAAGCCCAGGTCGCCGCCGAGGACGGCATCGACCTGGGACGTCTCGGTCGACTCCAGTGTGATGCGCGCCCACCAACACGCCGCCGGGATGCATCATGGCGAAGACGTACTCGCCGCCCTGGAGAAGGCGGCCGCAGGGAGAAGAAGGTCACGTCAAAAGGGGCGACTTGAAAGAACGAACCGGACACGACGTCGAAGCGGACCCCGAACGGAAGGAGAGACGACGCGTCCGGTGCCGACGAAAGCTCCGACTCAGAGCCGCCCTCCTCGGGCGTTCGCGGGGCGGGCAGACCAGCAAGGTTCACCTCGCCACCGACCGTAAGTGCCGCCCGCTGGCGTTCGTCCTGACCGCCGGCCAGGCTGTCGTCAGCCCGCAGTTCATCTCCGTCCTGAAGAAGATCCGGATTCACGGGCCCGTTGGCCGCCCCCGCACCCGGCCCAACGCCGTCGCGGGCGACATGGCCTATTCGTCCCGCGGCAACCGAGCCCACCTACGCAGACGCGGCATCAAGGCCGTCATCCCGGAGAAGGTCGACCAGGCTGCCAACCGGAAGGAGTGGTCCAAGGCAGCCGGCCCGTCAGCCACGACGTAGATCTGTACAAGGAACGGAACACCGTCGAGCGGCTGATCAACAAGCTGAAGGCCTGGCGGGGCATCGCCACCCGGTACGACAAGACCCCGGAGAGCTACCTCGCCGGACTCCACCTGCGCGCCTCGATGATCTGGATCAAAGACCTCACCAGGGGCGACCCGCTGATCAGGACTCGCTCCGTACCCTAGCGCCGTCGTCCGCGTCCGCCCTGCCGTCTGCCCTTGCCCCTGCTGGGTCGTCTGCTCTTGGCCTTGCCCCTGCGCCTGCCCGGAGCCTGCACCGGGTGCCCCTGCCAGTCGATGCTGTCGTCCTCCGAGAGGCTCGCTGCATACGAGAGCGCATGCTGGATCAGCAGCGCCAACAGGCGCTTGGACTCCACCGAGGGAAGCTCGCTCTGCCAGGGGCAGAGCGAGTACCAACCCTGGCCCGGATCCGTCAGGGGCGGGCAGGGCTCTGCGGGCACCAGGGGCTCAGCCGGCGCTTCGGGAAGGCGCACCAGCAGCATGCCCATGCTCCAGGCGACGACCGCGGCGATGCCCTTGGCTGCAAGCACCGGCATCCCGGACGTCGCCAGAACGGGCCACCGGGGAGCAAGATCCTCAAGCCTCTCGACCAGATCGGGGTGGGTATGCAGCTCCCACCCCTCATGGACGTATGCGCCGCGCCCCTGCGGAACGCCCTGCTGCCGCAGCAGGTCGAGCAGCGCCGTGTTCTGAGGCAGGTCCGGCAGCAGCGTCATGCCTCGACACGCTACGCGCCGTTCAGCAGTGGGGACAGTGGTGGCGCACCTCTCCAGCAGGCTCACCGGACCGGCACCATTCGGCAGTACTGGTACGGCCCGGTGGTGTCAGACCGCTCCCGCCCTCCGCCGCCACCATGGCGAATCCGCAGAATGATCACGACTCGATAAGCGCCCTGATGGAGACGGTGCGGCAGCCGAGTGTCCGGGCCGTGGCCACCCGCTACGACGAGCGCGGATACCTCTGCCTCGGCACTGCTGCTGCGGCGGCATCACCCGTCTTGCTCCGATCGTGATCGAGGAGACAGGCCCTGTGCCCGGCCACTCATGAGTGCCCGGCCATTCATGCCTGGTCGCGTTCGCTGGCAAACTGCAGCCCGGCTGTGCCGCCGATCTCGATGAAGAGCTTCATGAACTGGTCGGCAGTCTCCTTGCGATTCCAGTCACGCTGGAGCTCGCACAGCAGCTGAGTCCACGTGATCAGCTGCGCGCCTGCCTGTTCCACACGGCGCAGGGCGGTTTCGTGCGCCGTGAGCGATGTGCCGCCTACCGCGTCCACCACGGGGTACACCTCGTAACCCTCGTGGAGGGCGTCGTAGGTGGGGAACGTCAGACAGGCCTCCGTCCAGAGTGCCGCCATGATCAGTTTCCGGCGGCCCGTCGCTTCGATCGCGTCGACGAACTCCTGATCCTCCCACGCATTGATCGACGTGCGATCGTACGTCGGCAGATCATCAAGCACTTCGCGCAGTTGCGGGATGGGCGGTTTGTTGAGCCCGGTCGCGACATTGACCGTCGAGTGGACGATCGGCAGTCCGTAGGCCCGGCCGATCTTCGCCAGCCCGACAATGTTATCGACCAGCAGTTGCCGGTCCATGGAATCGATCGAGTTCACTTGAACCGGCTGGTAGTCGATGATGACGAGCGCCGCGTTCTTCGGCGTCAACAGCCCGTCGGTTTCCTGGTCACGGATTGGTTTACTGGTCATCCTTCGGGCTCCTTGGTGCGCCGGGTACGGAACGTCGGCGCTCTCCGAACGCTTCCCTGGTCCTGATCGCTGGGATACCGGGCCGCGGAACGGCTCTCACGGCCTTTCAAGGCCTCTTGCTTCCGTCGGTCCTGTCCGGGCGGCAGAGTGCGCCGGGACCGCGAGCCACCGTCGCGCTCCCGCATCCCTCACAGCGCGCAGCTCACACAAGAAGAGGAGGCGGGTCGGGGTCCTGCTCACACCCTGGCGAGAGGCATTCGTCATCTTGGCCGCTCCACAATTCGACCACCCTCCACCCAGCTCCGCAACGCAGACAGGGCGGCACGAGAGGCCGTTGTGCGACTGCTTCCAGCGGTTCTGGCCAGCGGCACGCACGCTTCCGACGGCCACGGCTGATCACGAACTTGCCGAGGTACCGTTCCCATGCCCGGGCCGCGTTGGTGAGGGGGTCCGCTCGAATTCGAGCCGGATCCGGCGGTGCACGTCCCGCTCGCCGACGCAGTCTTCGCCGGGGATGCCCTGACCACGCGCCACGTCCTCACCGGACGGGCAGGCCCGCAGAGGCCGCCTCTACCGATGACCACGCCGAAGCGCTCGCACCCTTCGGCGATATCGCCGATCTGGCGGCGTCCTGGGTGCTCCCCGGTCACGGCACCCCCTGGTGCACCTCGCCGGCCCGTGTACGTAAGGGGGTTCAGCTGGCTCACGACCCTCAAACGCCACGCCGGCATCACCGATCGTGACGAGCGAGGTCAGCGCGGGACCTCCGGCCGAAGCAGCGTGGCCGGTCTGTGCCGCCCTGCCTTTCAGCTGGGTAGGAGAGCAGAAGCGTTCGAGCGGGTGACCACGGAAAGGTGTTGCGCGCCCGCACTTGGGGCCACGTCTGCCAACTCAACTCCATGGCCTGCGCATTCACCATCAACCCACGTCGGCACGGCGGGCTGCTGGACGGCGGTGACCAGGCCGTGTTCCCGGATGCCGACTCCAAGGTCAAGCAGGTCACCGGCGCCGCGAAACGGGGAACCGGGCACGGCTACACCAAGGTCGAAGGTCTGCACTTCCATCTCGTCACGGCCTCGACCCCGCTGTCCGCACCGGTGATCGTGGTGCGGGCCGACTCCGCGTTCTTCTCCCACAAGGTCGCCGCTGCCTGCCGCCGCTGCCTGCCGTCGCGCGAAGGTGCGGTTCTCCCTCGCGGTCCCGATCCGCAAGAAGATCCGCGAACACCTCGCCGCCATCGAGGAGAGTGCGTGAACGCCGATCAAGCACCCGAAAGCGATCTGGGACGAGGCCGAGCGCCGCTGGGTCTCCGACGCGGAGGTCGCCGAGATCGAGCACTCCGCGTTCACGGGCAAGGCGAAAGAGCGAAGCAGAGCGCGGGTCTTGTCCGAGTCGTAGCCGGCGTCCAGGTGCACGGTGATGTCGTCGGGCAACGGTCCCAGGTCGTCAAGAGGGTCCAGGGTCGGGGCGAGCAACGGGGTGTCGTGACGGTTGGCGCCGGCCAGGACACGGCCCAGTGGAATACCGTATCCGTCCGTCATACCCGAGCGTTTGAGGCCCTGTTTGCCGCGGTCGACCGGTGAGCGGCCGGCGGCCTCGCCGCCTCCGGGGGCCTTGGTGATGGAGCCGTCGACGGCAATCTGGTCGAGGACAAGGCCGATGATCCGGTCGTAGGAGTCCAGCGCCATCTGCTTGAGCCGGGCGAACACGCCCAGGCGTATCCACTCGTCGCGACGGCTGCGGATCGTGGTGGCCGAGCAGGTTGTGTCGGCAATCGCCTCGCAAGAGCAGCCGAAACGAAGCAGTTGCAGGAGCTTGTCGAAGATGCCCCAGTCACTGATGCGCCGACGGTGGCAGCCGAGCGGATGACCGGTGCGGTACTCCGGCTGCTCAGGCAGCAGGGCTGCGAATTGGCCCCAGAGCGGTTCTGTCAGCCATGACGGACGCGCGGGCACAAGCCTCCTCAGTGATCACAGAGCGTCGCAACTCCCTGATCGTCGGCACCCGTGCCTGTCCTGCTGCCGGGCCCCACCATCGAGCCACGGCCTTGACCACCGGCGTCTCGGTGCGCAATCCGCACCCGACGAGCATGAAGTGCTGGGTGTAGGTCGCTGTGACGTGAAGACGGGCAGGCGCGGTTCGTGCGGATCAGTGGGCGCTGCATTCGATGAGCAGTGCATCGGTGAGGACGAGTCGGGGTCAGAGGGCGCTGATCGGCTCAGCCGTGGAGAGTGACGTGGGGCAGCGGACGGCCAGTGGCGTCGAACAACGCGGCTCCGCAATCGCAGCGCTCGTCGGCCAGGGTCTGGTCCGCCGACAATTCCCAGACCAGCATCTGCGAGCAGTTCGGGCAGTCCAGGCTGACCAGGGTCTCGTCGGGTTCCGAGCCCCAGGCCCGCACCGGAAGGCCCTGGTGCATCAACCCGGTCGGCTCACGCTCATCGGTCAGCGCGACCAGTACCTCGTAGGTGTCGGTGCCGTTCTCCCACACCATGAGCGTGCAGCGGAGATCTGCCA
The DNA here is from genome assembly GCF_042891445.1 of Streptomyces sp. NPDC001890. Lineage (NCBI taxonomy): Bacteria > Bacillati > Actinomycetota > Actinomycetes > Kitasatosporales > Streptomycetaceae > Streptomyces > Streptomyces sp. NPDC001890. The sequence continues at coordinate 107,380 of NZ_JBIATE010000011.1, forward strand.
GCACACCGGACAGGTGATCGAGCTGACGGACCGGCAAATCACCGCGGCGCAGGGTCGGGTCGGTCTCGGCTGCTCGGTATACGACGTTGGTGTCGACGTCTGTCGGCTCCGCCCCGAAGGTCCGCACTCGACCAGCCACGAACGCAGCCAGCTGGCCCGGGTGGTCCTCACCGGCCCAGTCCATCGTGAACATCACGCTGTCGACGGGAACCCCCCGGGCCCGTTCGCCGGGGCTCAGGACCAGCTCTTCCAGTTCTGTCACGACGATCACGCTATCAACTGCCGGGCGGCGGACGGTGCCGTTGTCGTGCATGACCAACATCAGCCTGAGGTTCGGATGTGTCTCAAGCAGACGATGCTGCGTGCAAGTTGGAGCAGCCCGACATGCAGGTCGGCGCGTATCTCGTAGCGGGTGCGGAGTCGTTTGAACTGATGGAGCCAGGCGAAGGTGCGCTCGACGACCCACCGTGTCTTGCCCAGCCCGGACCCGTGCGGGCTGCCGCGACGGGCGATCTTGGGTGTGATCCCGCGGCCCCGGACGAGACGGCGGTACTTGTCGCAGTCGTAGCCGCGATCAACAAAGAGCCGCCGGGGACGGTGGCGTGGTCGGCCACGCAGGCCACGAATGCGAGGTATGGCGTCCAGCAGTGGCATGAGCTGGGTGACATCGTGACGGTTTCCGCCAGTCAGGGAGACGGCGAGCGGAGTACCGTGCCGGTCGACGATCAGGTGGTGCTTGCTGCCGGGTCGGGCACAGTCGACCGGCGAAGGGCCAGTGTGAGCCCCTCTTTGAGCGCCCTGATGTGCGAGCCGTCGATCGCGGCGTCGTCCATCTCCAGCAGGCCATCCCTGCGTAGTTCTGTCACAAGGACCTCGTGCAGGCGGGGCCATACCCCGGCCTCGGTCCAGTCCCGCAGACGCCGCCAGGTCGTCACTCCACTGCAGCCGACCCGCTCTGTGGGAACGTCCCGCCAGCTCACGTTTCCCACTGCCCTGCCCCGCAGACACCCAGTAATCCACCACCGGATGGCGTGCCGCCACGGGTGCAGCCGATCTTGCCGGTGACCTTCACCGTCGCTCGGCTGCGACTACGCGGGCGCGGCTGCGCCTACCAGGTCGCCCACTCCGATTTCCTCAACTCGGGGCGGCAGTCGATGGGCTGCGGATCACGCCGACCCAGGCTGGGGCTCCTCGCCGTCGTAGGCCGCCAGCGCAGCCTGGCGGCATTCCAGCAGGTCGCCAAGGTCCTCGTGGGTCACGTGCTCCTGGGTCAGTGCCACCATGGCCCTGGCCTCGACCGAGGCCCATGCGTGCCGGGCGCGCTTGTTGGCGCGGCGCCTGGTATCGCTGCGCAGGAAGCCCGCTCCCGCCGCGAACCCGGCAGAGGCCAGAGCGGCGAGGGCGGCGGGAACGCGCACGTCCGCCGAGGCCAGTCCTGCCGCTCCCGCCGTGCCCGCGAGCAGGGCCGCGGGGAAACCGAGGGCGATGTCCGTCCTGGCCCAGAACTCGGCCCGGCGGTAGGCGAGTTTCTTCTGGCGCGTCGCCTCGTCTCTCAGCCGCTCGATCTCGGCACGCAGGCGGTGCGCGAACTCGTCCGGGATCAGGCCTGTGGTTCCGTCAGCGGGAGTGACCATAAAAGCATTCCAACACGCCTGCACCGGAATGTACTTGGCGAGCCCGGACAGCCTTCGAACGCGGCGGACGTGAGCTTCCCACAATGGTGTGCGCCAAGTCGTGCAGCCGATCTTGCCGATACGGTGGCAGGCCATCACTGAACGTGGCATCGGTATCCATCACCGCACCTACGACCACGATCTGCTGGTCCCTTCCCGGGGGCTGGACTCCGAAGTGGCGGCCCCGGGCAGGGACATGCAGAGTCCGTACCAACCCGCACGTCGTTGATGACGCTCTTTGACATCGGCCACCCCCTGCTCAGGGGTGACCCCACACCTGCTCACGCTTCCCCAGCTGCGGAATGAGATGACCACCGTGGGGCACGGGGCCGGTTTGTTGCTCCGCCGATGGTCAGAGTTGGTTCGCAATCCGCCGGCCGAGTTGTTCGAGGAACTTCTGCAAGCTGGCCTCGGCAATCTCGAAGCCGTCGAACCAGGAAGCCGTAGTGGACTTCCAGACTTGTCCGCTGTCTCCGATCGCGAACAGATGACCCCCGCCGTCGCTGGCGAAGACCAGCGCGATGGATTCGCCGTCAATCGGAGCGGGGCCGTACTCGCGGAAGTGCTCGGCTGCCGTCGCAGGTGAGTGGATGAAGTATCCGCTGTCGACGTCGGGCAGAGAAGCCTCGCCGATCCCCCAATAGAGCGTGGTCAGGTCGGAGGGAATCGGCGTCAGGTCCACGAGTGTGTCCGTCGCCTGGTGGCTGTCGTCGGTTGCGAGCATCACGGCGTTGTGGCCGGGCGGGAAACCGTGCGCAGGGAGGAAGGACTGCGTCAGCCGCTTCAGCGCCGCATCGGCCTGCTCCCACCAGGACCGGACCCACTCCGCATCAAGCCGCTCACCAGACACGTTTCCCCCTCGAATTCGCGTGGAGCGCGCCGGCGCGGGCCCGGTAGAACATATCCGAGAGCCCCGTCTGCCCCCTGCGTTCCCAACTCGCTTCAATCTGTAAAGAAGTGGAGTGAAGAGGATCCCTGGCGGCGCCAGGCTCGACGCCACAGAGCGGTGCCCCCCACGCGTCGGTCCGACCCGAGACCCACGCTCGGGACCCCCGACGACCGGCCGGAGATCTTCAAGGCGTGGTTCAGCCGACCGGTTCCGTCATCGCGTGCGGCCGTACCGCCGGTTCGAGCAGCGACAGTGTCCGCTCCCGCGCGTCCAGGCCCACACGGATGCCGACCGGCATCGACCGCTTGGCGCGCTGCGGGCACGGTCTGCCAGTGCCCGCCGATTCCAGGTGTGGTCAGATCGGCATGGAAGCCGACCATACCCGTGCGCCCATGGAGCACCAGATGCAGCAGCGAGATGTCGCTGTGTCCGAGAATCGGCTTGGGGTCGGCAGTGATCGCCTCGACGTCGATCAGGTCGAAGTAGCCGAGCACCGTCTGGCCGCCGCCATACGCGATGGACGCGCGCACCTCAGGATCGCGCAGCAGTCCGTTGAACTCCCCGGCGATCCCGCCGGCCGAGCAGCACTCCACCAACGGCGCCGCCCTGCTTCGAGAAGCAGTGCCCGACAACTGCCGATGCTCCTCCACCCCGACGCGTTTCCTGCGCGAAACCAGACTCCGGCGCGTACGACAGGAGCTTGTCGCGGCCGACCCCGCCACGACGAAGGTCACCGACGTCGCCGCGCGCTGGGGATTCGTCCACCCCGGTCACTTCTCCGTGTACTACCGTCGGCGGTTCGGCGAGCCGCCGTCCGCCACGCTGCGACGCTGAAGCCTGGCCGGCCCCGCCACGGCGTGCGTCACCGCACAGCATGTCGTATCGGCGGAGCCGGTCGGCCGGCACGACGTAGAGCTCCGCCACCGCCGGCCGCCGGCCGCCGGCCTCCAGGGCCGATCGGCCCTAGTGGTGCACGGTCTCCGACGGGTTCACTGCGATGCATCGCACGCCGCGGGTGCGCGAGGAGGGAATCATGGTGATCGCAGTCGTCGGGCACAGGGATCTCGGCAACAGAACCCTGGAGCTGGTGGAAGCCGAACTGAGAGCGCGGCTGGACCGCTTGGCGGAAGGTGCCGCCGCCCTGGTGCGGGTCGGGGCGGGGCTGCCGTTGGTGTTCGGGCGGGCCGCCCGGGAGGCCGGGCGGAAGCTGACGGTGCTGCTGCCGGCCCAGGGCGCGGTCCCCGCCGTACTGCCCGAGCGGGACCGGTCGGCCGCCGGCGAACTGCTGGTCCTGGCCGAGCACGTACGGCTGCTGCCCTTCGATCCGGCCGACCGCGACGCGTGTGTCGGCGCCGATGAACGGCTGGTGGAGACCTCTCGGACCGTGCTCGCCGTGTGGGACGGATCGCCGTCGGACGGCCGGGACGCCACCGCGCACCTGGTCGCCTTCGCACGTGCACGAGGAATCCGGGTGGAGATCATCTGGCCGGACGGTTCGGTGCGGGGGCGGGCATGAAGCTTTCGGAGCGTGGTACGGGGAGGGTGGCGGAAGGCCCCGAGGCCGGCGAGCGGGAATGCGCCGGCGTGGTCGGGACGGGGGACGAACGGGAGTGCACCGGGGCGAGGCCGGGGTTCGGTTGGCTGCTGGTCGTCACCGCCGCACTCGGGCTGCTCGGCTCGTTCGTCATCACGATCGACAAGTTCGCACTGCTCGCCGATCCCGGCTTCGTGCCCGCCTGCTCGCTGAGCCCCGTGGTGTCCTGCACCAGTGTGATGCGCAGCGAGCAGGCGTCGGCGTTCGGCTTTCCCAACCCGCTCATCGGGCTGGTCGCCTTCGGGACGGTGCTGGGGACCGGGGCGGGCCTCCTCGCGGGTGCGCGCTACCGGCGCTGGTACTGGTGGGGACTGAACCTCGGCACGCTGTTCGGCGCCGGCTTCTGCATGTGGCTGATGACCCAGGCGTTGTTCGAGATCGGCGCGCTCTGTCTGTGGTGCGTGCTCGTGTGGGTGGCCACCGTCCTCATGTTCTGGCACACCACCGTGCACAATCTGCGCCACGGCGTCCTGCCCGCTCCGCGCGCCCTGGTCGCGGCGGTGCTGGAGTTCCCTCTCGTGGTGCCGGTGACCTGGTGTCTGGCCATCGTCATGCTGATAGCAATCCGGTTCTGGTCGTACTGGCAGACATTTCTGTGACCGCGACCGCGCCGGCGGCGTCATGACGGATCTGCTCGGCCGGTACTCCGGCGGCGGCCAGCCGGGCGGCGACCGCCTGCGCCGGCCCGGTGGCGGCGGCCTCGGGGGCCAGGGCCAGACAGGCGTGCTGCCGGGCCGCGGCCCCGGGCTGCGGGGGCAGTATGCCGTTCAGGGCCGACAGCCAGGCATCCGCGAATCGAGGGTTCGTCGTGTCGGCCGCGATGACGGTCAGCCAGGGGCGTTTGCGCCGGAAGGCTTCCAGATACGCCGCGTCGTACATCTCCCCGTCCGTCGCCGTCTCCCCTGTGGGGCCCAGCAGCAGCCGTACCCGGCGCGCGCGGGCGCGCTCGTCGTCGATCCGCTGGAGCAGGGCCTTCATCGGGGCCCAGCCCGTACCGGAGGCGATCAGCAGGAGGTCCGCGAAGGGAAGGTGCTCCGGCAGGGCCAGTGCCCCGCGCGGGGCACTGAGCCGGACGGTGCAGCCCTCTCGCGTACCGTGCACCAGAGCGCCGCTCACCCCGTCGGCGCCCCGGGCCCGTACGTGGAACTCCAGTTCACCGTCCGGATGCGGGGCACGGGCCAGGTAGTACGGACGCCATGCCTGCTCCAGGAGCGGCGACTCCAGGGACGCGTACTGCCCGGCCTCGAAGGCGTAGGGCTGATGGGGCCGTACCCGCAGTACCGCGAGATCGGGGGTGCGCAGTTCGTGCGAGGTCACCGTCGCCTCCCAGCTGGGTAGTTCGGCGATCGCCTCGTCCGCTCCCCTGACCATCGCCGAGACGGCCAGCCGCAGCATTCGCAGCCAGGCCTGCTCCAGTTCGTGGGTCCACCGGGCGCCCGAGCGCACGCGCAACGCCTCGATCAGCGCCGCCTCGAATGCCTCGAAGTGCGCGGGGCGCACACCGAGCTTGCGGTGATCGCGCCCCAACTGACCGAAGACGCGGATGATTTCGTCCGCGCGGTGCAGATTACCGATCAGATAGCGGAAGATCCCGGCGAGATGGGCCTGCTGGAAGGCCATCGACTCGGGGAACAGAGACCTCAGATACGGGTGCCGCTCGAACAGGATCCGGTACAGCTCGGCGATCAGCTCCTCCAGCGGGTTCACCAGGAGCAGTGAGTCGCCGATCAGCAGTTGGTCGGCCGTTCCGTCGTACGCCTGCGGGGCCTTTGCGCTGCACTCCCCGGCACGGCTTCCGGCCGGGGCCAGGATGCGTCGCCGGAGCCGCATCGCGTCATGCCGTGCGAGCAGTGCGTGGTAGTCCTCGCTCGGGGTGTTCATGGGCCGGTTGCTCCTCGTTGCAGCACAGTGGGGTGGCCGGGAAGGAAGACGTCCGGGGCGCCCGGACGATCTTGGCGGCGTCAGTATGGCACCGCGCCCCACCCGCTGACCGGCCCCTGGCCACAGGGCCTTTCGGCCCTGTTCAGGCACCGTTTTCCATGCTGCCGCACCCCGGCGGGAACAGCCCCGCGGACGGGCACATACTGTTGGCGCCCCTCTCCCCGAACCGATCGAGCATGTGGTGAATGAGTTCGCGAGTACCCCACCGAGCACGGCCCTGACGAGCACGGAATCGCCCCGGTCCCCGGCCCCCGTACGCGTCTTCATCCTCGATGACCACGAGGTCGTCCGGCGCGGCGTACGCGATCTGCTGGAGGCCGAGGACGACATCGAGGTCGTCGGCGAGGCGTCCGACGCCCGGGAGGCGCTGGCCCGGGTACCGGCAAGCAGACCGCACGTCGCCGTGCTGGACGTACGACTCGGCGACGACCGGGGCGGTGATCACGCCGGCATCGAGGTCTGCCGGGAGCTGCGCGCGCTGATGCCCGAACTCGCCTGCCTGATGCTGACGTCGTTCGACGACGACGAGGCACTGTTCGACGCCATCATGGCGGGCGCCGCAGGATACGTGCTCAAGCAGATCAACGGAGCCGATCTGATCACCGCCGTGCGCAGGGTCGCGTCGGGCACCTCGATGCTCGATCCGCGGACGACCGCCCGCGTGATGGAGCGGCTGCGGGGCGGTGAGCGGCCCCCGGCCGAGGTGTCGGAGGGATCGGAACTGGACGGACTGACGCCCAGGGAACGGCAGATCCTCGATCTCATCGGCGAGGGACTCACCAACCGCGAGATCGCGGAACGCCTCTTTCTCGCCGAGAAGACCGTCAAGAACCGCATCTCCTCGATCCTCGCCAAACTGGGCGTGGGCCGCCGGATCCAGGCCGCGATGCTCGTCGGCCGGGTCAAGGGCCGCCAGGGGTGGCCCCGGGATCCAAGAGGCTGACGGGTACTCGGACGCCGGTCCCGGGCATCAGTCGTGGAGCGGTGCGCGCCAGATGATCCGGGTGCCGCCGTCCGTCGGCCGTTCGACGGACAGGGTGCCGCCGCACAGTTCCGCCCGCGTACGCATGTTGGTCAGCCCTCCGGGGCGCTCGGCCGCGGTTCCTGTCCCGGCCGTGGTCGTGACACCGTCGCGGATCCCGATGCCGTTGTCGGTGACGGTCAGGGTCACCGCGTCGTCGGCCGACAGGACGATGCCGATACGCGTGGCGCGGGCATGGCGGGAGGCGTTGGACACCGCCTCGGCGGCGACCGCCACCACATGTTCGGCCACCTCGTCCGGGACCGTGGTGTCCACCGGCCCGTCGATCCGCAGAGAGGGCCGGAATCCGAGGGCGCGGGCCGCCGTGCGAGTGGTCTCCGCCATACGGTGCCGCAGCCCGCCGCGGCCCGGACCGTCCGCCGTCCGCAGATCGAAGATGGTGGACCGGATGATCCGGATCGTGGTGTCCAGATCGTCCACCGCCCTGCTGACCCGCTCGGCCGCGTCCGGCCGGTCCGCGATGGCACGCGTGGTGCTCTGCAGGGTCATCCCGGTCGCGAAGAGACGCTGGATCGCCAGATCGTGCAGATCGCGGGCGATCCGGTCCCGGTCGTGCATGACGGCGAGTTCCTCGGACTCGGCGCGCCTGCGGGCCAGTTCCAGGGCGATGGCCGCCTGGTCGGCGAAGCCCGAGACGAGCGCCACCTCGGTGTCGTCGAACGGCGGGCGGTCCACCGGCCGCCCCAGGCGCAGGGCACCCCTGGTCTCCGCGTCGACCCGCAGAGGCACCGTCACCACCGGGCCCAGGCCGTCCTCGGCACCGTCGCCGAACGGGTGGGCCCGGGGATCGGTACGCACATCGGCGCAGTGCACCGGGGTCCCGGTACGGGCGGCGAGTCCGGCCAGTGAACCCCGCGCGGGTACGGACAGCCCCGTGACGCGCTCGGAGTCCCTGCCGTGGGCGACGGCAACGGTCAGACGCTCCGGGGCTTCGGAGCGGGGCGTGGGGGGTGGCGGCAGCAGGATGGCGGCCCGGTCGGCCCCGGCCACCTCCATCGCCCGCTCCGCGATCAGATGCAGCACCTCGTCGGCGTCCGTCCCCGAGAGCAGGGTGCGGGTGATCTCGCCCAGCGCCTCCAGCCGCCGCTCCCGGCGACGGCTCTCGTCGTACAGGCGGGCGTTGTCGATGGCGACCCCGGCCGCGATCGACAGGGTGGTCAGCACCGCTTCGTCGTCGGTGTCGAAACTCACCCCGCCCCGCTTCTCGGTGAGATAGATGTTGCCGAACACCTCGTCCCGCACCCGCACCGGCACCCCGAGGAAGGTGCGCATCGGGGGATGGTGGGGCGGAAATCCGAAGCTGCGCGGATGGTTGCTGAGATCGGTGAGCCGCAGCGGTTCCGGGTGCCGGATCAGCTCTCCGAGGATGCCGCGTCCGCACGGTGTCTGGCCGATCTCAGCAGCGAGCTGTTCCGATATGCCGACCGGCAGGAACTCCAGCAGCTTCTGCCCGTCCCCGACGATGCCGAGCGCCCCGTACTCCGCGTCGGTCAGGGTCACCGCGGCCTCCACGATCCCGCGGAGCACCTCGGGCAGTTCCAGGCCCCGCCCCAGGCTCATCACGGCATCCAGCAGACTGCGCATCCTGTCCGGCCGGCTGGGCTGGGGCCAGGCCGCCGGACCGGCACAGAGGGAGTCGGGCAAAGCCTCGGGGGCTGTCTCTGTCATCGGGCGCCGCTCTCAGAATCCGTGTGCCGTATACCGGGAATCGCTCACCGGATCACCGCAGGTCCGGGGCCGGTCCACGGACGGTCAGCCTACGGCAGCCGCAGGGCGGTTCCGGCCGTGCGGCTACCGGCCCGTGAGGCCGGTCGGCTCCCCTGCGCCCCGGCAAGCAGGGCCGGTCGGCCCGGCGGAACGTACCCCGTAGGTCCCTGGAGGAATTCGCGGGGCGCGGCCAGCATGGTGCGGTCGGGAAGGTCCGGACCCGTCCCCTCGTGATCTGCCGGACCTTTCCGGCCGCTCCTCCGGATGGAGCTTGAAGGCGCCCGGCAGGTCGGCCGGAGATGTCTGCCGCCGCCGCAGGAGGACGCCGGGCGGTACGTCTCGCCCTGCACAGGAGGAGGTCAGACGGAGGCTATGCGCAGCACCAGTGCGGCGACCGAGAGCAGAGTGAGCACAACGGCCGGTGCCACTGCGTAGTCCTTCGCACGCAGGTGGGCGATCACCGCGCCGACGAAGTAGAGCACCAGGCCCACGGCAGCGGCCATGCCGAGCGGTGGGAGAACCAGGCCCCCCAGCAGGCCGAGAGCGCCTGCCGCCTTCGCGGTCGCGAGCCAGGGCAGCCATGAGTCGGGCACGCCCAGCTTGGTCACGCTGCCTGCGACCTGCGGATTGCGGGTGAAGGTCATGAAGGCCGAGGCGGACAGGCCGAGCGCAAGCAGCGCGGCGACGACAACGTAGCCAATGAACATGGTGCGACTCCAATGATCTTGAGCAATCAATCGTTGAACACTATAAACGATTTGGCTCGCTCCACAATAGAGCCGCTGTTACGGTGGAGGGCATGGCAGCTGCGCACCCGAACGAACGCCTCGGCTTCCTCCTCTCCTTCCGCGGGGAGCTCACCGGAGCACGCATCCGCGCCGCCCTGGCTGTCGCCGGGTTGCACCCACGCAACGCGATGACCCTGATGCGACTCGCCCCCGGTGCCACCAGTCAGCGCGACCTGGCCGCCACGATGGAGATCGATCCCAGTCAACTGGTCGCGATTCTGAACGAGTTGGAGTACTCGGGGCTGTGCGAGCGGCGCCGCGACCCGGCCGACCGGCGACGCCACATCGTGGAGATCACCCCGGCCGGCCGGCAGGCCCTGGAACGCATCGACGAAGCGGTGAGCGCGGCCGAGCGCGAGCTCTTCGGCAATCTCACCAAGGCCGAGCAGACCCTGTTGCGGAGTCTGCTCAACCGTGTCGTGGTGGATCCGGCCGCCCACGAGTGCGGCGAGTAGTCGCCGGCTCCCGCTTTCCTCACAGCCCCGCAACGGGGATCCTGTCCTCCGGGGTCGGCATGCCTTTCTCCCCGGGAACGATCTCCGCCGCCCGGTGAGCCCGGCGTACGCCAGGGGCCGCGCAGATGCGGATCGCGTGCGGCTGGTTGCCCACGGGCTTCTCGGACAACGGTGGCCGCAACCGCGACAGCCCGAGCAACGGCCATCCACGTGGATTTCCGATGTTCGGGCAGGTCAGCCGGTCTGGCTGTAGTGCTGGAGATAGAGGAAGATCGAATTCAGGCCCGATCCCACGTGAACGATGTGCAGTTGCCCGCCCGCCGAACCGAAGTCCCAGGCAGCGACTCCCTGAACCTCGTCCCCCGACTCGACGTCCTGATGGAATCGGTAGGAGACCCCGCCGGAGACCGTGTCGATCGAGTAGACCGACTTGGCCGAGTCGTCCACGGAGGCATAGAGCCTGCCCTGCCACATCGCGGCACCCTGGATTCTGCTCAGGGGCTGCGACAGCGTCACGGTCTTCACCACCGGGAGCGCCGAGCCGGGCGCAAGGGTCAGTAAATCGTTCAGGCTGTAGGCGACCAGCTTGTTCGTGCCCTGCGCGGCATCCTGAGTCCAGGGGGCGGTGTAGAGCAGTCCGGAGGCGGCATCCACCGCAACCCACGGCACGCCACCCGGCATCTGCTCGAGCGGCAGTTGCACATAGCGGCCCGTGTAGCTCAGGTCGCTCGCGTTGTACAGCGCCAGCAGCGGATGCCGATAGTCGTTGCCGTCCTCGATCGGGGCAATCACATAGCCGCCGTAGTACTCCACGTCCCCGATGTGATCGCTACCGTACGTCCCCCTCAGCTCCCACGGAATCGGGAATGCCGACGACGCCACCTCCGAGTCGTTCGCGACAGTGGCCTTCACCATCCCGCCGGGCCCTGCGTAGTAGAAATATGTCCCGTCCGTCGCCACGCCCTGTCCACGCTCCAGCGCGTTGAACCCGGTCCAGCGCTGATAGTCCGCCGTCCGTGTCCAGGCCGCTGCCATCGCGGGAGACGCTGCGCTCCCGATGAACGTCACGACCGCGAGCGTCGCACCCGCAACCATCCTGCCCAGCTTCATCTGGTATCCGCCCTTGTCCTGTTCCGGTATGTGCCGAACCGTGTTTCTCACGGGGAATGGATTACAGCGGTGCGGGTCGACGAGCGTCAATGAGCAAGGGGCGAGCAGTTGGCTCGGCATGCGGTACACCCAGCACCCACCGTCTCGGAGCAAGTGAGCTGAGGGTGCACGAGCAGCTCATGGGCGGCCCGGAGCAGAACGGCGCCCTCGGCGAATGTGCCGGCGGTTCGGCTTTCCGTGCCGGCTCAGGGGCGACGCGTTCCTTCCGCCATGGTGCCGCTCCTGGTGAAGCCACTGGTGGGTGCCTGGGCGGCGGAGCGCAGGCGGGACACCCTGGAGCGACTCAGCTCGGAGCGCGACATATGGGTGTCGACTGCCCACCCCGATCACGGCCCGCAGCGGGTGCCGCTGTGGTTTCTGTGGGACGGGCAGGCCGCGTGGATGTGCACCGGCGCGAACTCCGCGACCGCGCGCAACGCACGCGAGGAACCGCGCGTACGGCTGGCTCTGCCGGATACCGTCGACGTGGTAATGCTGCAAGGGGAGGCGGAGTGCGGTCCCGCGCGGGAAGTACCGGAGGAGGCCGCGGATGCGTTCGCGGGCAAGTTCGGTTGGGACCCGCGTACGGAAGAGACCTCGCTCCTGTACCTGCGCGTGGCGCCGTAGACGGTACGCGCCTGGCGTGGGGTGCCGGAACTTCCAGGCCGGGTCGTGATGCGTGACGGGGCGTGGCCGGGGTAGCACGGGGGCAGTGTGAATGTGCTGGTCACAGCCGCTCGTTGAGGGTGGCGACTAGGGCGGTCACCCCTGTCCCCGACGCGCGGCCACGGCGACCGCCCCACGCCGGGGACGGTGCCGGACCGCGGGCGGAACGCGATGCCGAGATCCCTGGCCGGCTGGAGGCGGACGCGGAATCGGCAGGCTCGCAAGCATGCCGATTCCGGAATCGGAGGCGGTCTCGATGGTCCGGCCGTCGTACGACGGCAACGAGACCGCTCCGCACCGGCCGGCACAGATCCCGGCCGGGAAAGCAGCCGCTCCCGGTGAGGGCGGCCCCGGTGCCGTTCGGACTGCGGGGCCGTCAACCGGCCGGTTCCACGACGGAAGCGGCCCCGCTGATTCGACGGAGCGTCAGCCCGCCCAGACCTCGGCCTCATCGGCCGGGACGGTGGTGGCCAGGCCCAGTTCCTTGCGGGCGGCGACCGACTTGTTCGGGTCGATACCGGAGAACGCCGGGTCGTAGGCGACGTAGAACGTGTCGGCATCGGCGGCGTTCGAAGCCTTCTTCCAGTTCCCCGCCGCCTTCGTCAGCGTCGCACGGAGCTTTCCGACCTCGGTGCCCTCGATGCCGTCCAGGCCCTTGACGTGTGCGTCGAGGGCGGCGGCGACGGCCTTGGCCTGCGCCTTGTAGCCGGCCAGGTCGTCCTCGACGGCCTCCTTCTCGGACTGGTTCGCCCACAGGGCGTCGTAGACCGCGTTCGAACCCTTGAGATACGTGGTCTGCTCGGGCTTGAGGGACTTCGCGGTGCCCAGCGAGCCGCGGAACGTGCCCTTCTCCACGGTGTAGGTGCAGCTCACCGCGCGGTCACCCGTCGCCCAGCTCTCCTTGGTCGGGGTGTAGTAGAAGAGGGCGACGCCCTTGGGGAGCGCCCAGGTGTCCGGGGCGTACTTCTCCGCCTCGACCAGGCAGCGCTTGTCCGCGATCGCCGAGACCCCGTCTTCGCCCGGGTACTCCTTGCCCTCGTCGACCGCGAAATCGCCGACGACCTGGCCCTTGTGCGCCTCTTCGCAGGGCACGACCTCGACGGCGTACGCCGTCCCCTCGGCCTTGCCGTTCGGGTTGTAGCAGTCGCCGACGTCCAGCGAGAACACCGAGCGCTGACGAGTCACCTTCTTCGCGCTGTCCTTGGCGCTGTCGACGGCGTCGGAGACGTCCGAACATCCCACCGCACCGATCGCGAACAGGGCGACAACGGCAGATATGCGGCGAATGGAACGATTCGGGACAGGGATTGCCATGACGTGTACATCCTCTTAAGTGATCTTTATGAAAGCTGCGCGCATCCTATGCCATTCCTGTGAACTGGACACGGAGGCCCTCACCTCATCACTGCATCTCCGACTCGTGACGGGCCGCAAGGGTTGTATCCGGGCTGCTCGCAGGTGACCTTCCTGGACCTCGCATCCGGTCCGAGCGGCGCGGCGCGGCCGGTGATCACCCGGCGGAGCGGGAAGGACTTCGCCACCGTCCCTTCCCCGGCCCCACCCCTTCGGGGAACCCCTCGGCCGTCGCCGTCGAGTGCGGCGACGAGCGGCTGACGTACGCGCAGCTCGAAGCGTGGTCCGACGAGACAGCCCGTACGCTGCGAGCCGAGGCGCCGCCTGGACTGCCGGTGGCAGTGGCCGTTCCGCGGAGCGTCCGGTTGCCTGTGGCTCTGCTCGGCATCTTGAAGGCAGGGCTCTCCTACCTCCCCTTGGACGCGGACGACCCCCCGGACCGGCTGCGACGCGTACTCGATGTATCGGGCAGCGCGCCGGCCCTCGTGATCGACAGAACACAGGGTCCACTGGCCGCGCGGGGACTACGCACGATCACAGTCCCCACGCGCTCAAGGGGTCCGGCGGCCGGGGAAGCGGAATGGGACTCCCTACGGCCGGTCTCCGACGCGCAGCCCGTCCATGTGCTGTTCACGTCCGGATCCACCGGCACACCCGAGGGAGTCGTGCTGCCGAGCACCGCTCTCGCCAACCGGCTGGTGTGGATGCGTGACACCTACGGGGTCGGCCCGGCCGACCGTGTCCTGCAGAAGACGCCCATCACCTTCGACGTCTCGGGCTGGGAACTGTGGCTCCCCCTCATCTCGGGCGGCACCTGCGTCCTGCTGCCACCCGAGGAACACCGCGATCCCGGGCTGGTGGCACGCGCCATCCGCGAACAGGGCATCACCCTCTGCGATTTCGTCCCCACCATGCTCCGCGAGTTCCTCCGCCACCGCGATTCGGCACGGTGCACCCCCCTCCGGCACGTCTTCTGCAGCGGCGAACCGCTGCCGGTCGAGGTCGCGCGTGCGTGCGTGGGCACCGTCCCCGCCGCCCTGCACAACCTCTACGGTCCCACCGAGGCCGCCATCGACGTCAGCCACTGGACCAGCCCGGCCCCGGCGCGGGAAATCGACCGCGTCCTCATCGGCCGGCCCATCGACAACTGCGTACTGCTCGTGGTCGGCGGCGACGGCGGTCCGGTTCCCGACGGCGACGAAGGGGAGTTGTGCATCGGGGGCGTACCACTGGCCCTGGGGTACCTCAACGATCCCGCGCAGACCGCCCGCGCCTTCGTACCCGCACCACCGGGGTCCTCCGTGGACCGGCTCTACCGGACCGGCGACCGGGTACGACTGATCGACGGGAACCTTGGAGTACCTGGGACGGGCCGACGACCAGGTGAAGATCCGGGGGCAGCGCATCGAACCGCATGAAGTCGAACACCACCTGTGCTCCCACCCCTTGGTGGACGACGCCGAGGTGGTGGCGGTCAGGGCCGGGAAGGACACCGAACTGGTGGCGTGGATCCGCGTGGCCGAGGCCCGTGCCCCTGCTCGCGATCTCTCCGCCGCCCTGCGCGCACACCTCGCCTCCGTCCTTCCCTCGGCGTATGTGCCGGGGCACTACCTGATGCTCGACGAAGTCCCCCTGACCGGCAGCGGCAAGCTGGACCGGGCGCGACTGCGATCGCGCGCCGAGCAGCAACTCGGTGCCGGGCGGGCCGCGCCCGCCTCTCCCTCCGTCACGCCGGGCGAGCGGCCCCTGTTCGCGGCCCTGCTGCGGGAACGCGACGCTCGTACCGTCGCGAGCGGACCCCGCGAAGCGACTCACTGACCGGACGGCCGTCGCTCGCTCCGGTGCCAGACACCTCCCTTTTTCTCTTCTCCGCCCATCCGGGGCGTCCCCGCGCGCCCATGAAGGCGATCCCTCGCACGTCACGGGCGCCGCCCACCCCCGCGGCGCTCTCGAAGATCTGGAGCCATCCCATGCCGGTCGATCCCCCGCAGCAACCGCAGAGCGAGGAATGTTCTCCTCCCCGGACGGTCCATGACCTGGTGGCACACCGGGGCGCCCACCATCCCGAAGCCACAGCCGTGATCGCGGGCGAGCGCAGGACGAATTACCGGGAGCTGCTCGCCCTGGCCACACGGATCAGCGCGCTCCTCCCGACCGCTCCCTGGGGCAGGACCGGCATCTGCCTCGGGCGCGACGAGCGCACGGTGGCCGCCTTCCTGGGGGTGTGGCGGGCCGGCCGCTCCTGCGTGGCCCTGGATCCCGCGCTCCCGCCGTCCCGGCTGGCACACATGGTCCGCTTCGCCGAGATCAGCGAGGTCCTCACCACGCCCGAACTGGCCCCCGTCGTCGCGGCGGCGGGCGCCCGCCCCCTCATCGTCGACGACGCCCCGCACCAAGCCGCTCACGACAGCCCCGCACCGCACCCGGCGCGTACCGTGGGCGAAGAGGCGTACCACACCTGTCGGTGCTGGTCCGCGCGGCCGAGATCCTCGGCCGCAACGGGGCAAAGACCACCGTCGGCTGCGTGACGGCCGAGGAACTCGGGGTTCGGGGTCGGTGTTGCAGGGTTCCAGGTTCAGGGGTTCAGGACTCAGGGTTCAGGGGGCGTCGCAACGTCACCCGCGATCCCGATTTCCTCTTCCGCGGGTACTGTCAGTTCTGCCGGATGAAGCAGTCCGAGACGTAGCCCTCCACCCCGGTTCGGTTGTTGTGGATGTACGTCCAGTGGTCCTTGACCTGCCCATCGGGGCACCGCACCTCGTCGGCGCCTGTGCTCTGGCCCCCCATCCAGGTGTATCCGTCTCCCGGATTGCCGTGTCCCCGGACCGGTGAATCGAGCGTGTAACCGCTGTGGATCCTGACACCGGTGGCAGTGAAGTCACCCTGTGGTGGATCCGCAGCGATCGCCGTCACCGGCGCGGACAGAACGCTCAGTAGGGTCAGTGCCGCCACGGCTGTCCGGACGACCGTGGAACGCGCGTTGCTCATGGTGCTGTCTCTTTCTCGAACAGGGACGTCACAGCCGCATCAGCGAGGAGCAACTGTCTTCCCAGGTCATGTGGTTGAGCACGACCGGCTCGGCCTCGTCTCCCCACAGCGTGCGGATGCACCGGCGGTGGTGGGAGCGCCGCGAGCCCGCCGGAAGCCGAAACGGCTGTGCGGGGCGCGGTGCGCCGCAGGTGACGAGTCATGCCGATCATGCTCCGGCCCCGGCCGTCGGAGAATCGTTGCTGCCCAACAGGTGTCACCCGTGTGGGTGGGAAGTCGTACCGGGAGCCGCAGCCGGGTGCTGTGAGGTCGGGGCCGGTCCCCGCGCGCGGACCTCGCGCAGTCGGTACCGGGCCGGCTCGTCATACATGGGTCGCGCACAAGGTCCGGAACCTCTCGGTGCGGGGCCAGGAGGACAAGAGCGCGCGCCGGAGGCGTGGAGGAACGGGAGGTGCTGTCGACGGTCCCGGTGCGACAGGTGCGGTGCCATCGTTCGATCCAGGGATGGCACCTTGTCGTTGCCGTGAGTCGCATGTGGTCGTCAGTGCTTGGTGGTGTCGGTGATCCAGCGGGCGGCAAGGAATCCCGAGCCGGCGGTGAGGACGGCCGCTGCGATGACGGTTGCATTCAGGCCGAGAGTGTCGGCGAGGACGCCGGCTACGAGGGCTCCGGCGGCATAGCCGATGTCGCGCCAGAAGCGATAGGTGCCCAGGGCGTTGGCGCGCCAGGCGGGGTGGGCGTGGTCCGAGACGGAGGCGATGAGCGCGGGGTAGACCATGGCGGTGCCGATTCCGAGGGCGACGGCGGACAGGATGCCCGCGAGGAGGGGGCGGTCCAGCAGGGTGAGGGCGAGGACGAAGCCGACGGCCTGGACGAACATGCCGGTGACGATGAGGGGCTTGCGCCCGATGCGGTCGGCGAGGTGGCCGGTGGGTATCTGACCGATGCCCCAGAGGATCGGGTAGAGGCCCTTGATGAGGCCGACAGCGGCGAGACCCAGTCCGTGGTCGGTGAAGAGCAGAGGAAAGACGCCCCAGGTCAGGCCGTCGTTGAGGTTGTTGACCAGCCCGGCCTGGCTGGCGCCGCGCAGGGAGCGGTCGCGCCAGGAGGTCCGCGCGAACGTGGCGGCCGGTCCCGTGCTCTCGCCGGTGGGCAGGGGCGCGGCGTGCTGGGCGAGTTCGAGGGCGGCGTGTGCGGCGGTGTCCCGTACGACGAGGGCCAGGGCCAGGCCGGCGACGACGAAGACGGCACCGATGAGTTCCGGGACCGGGCGCAGGCCGTAGGCGGTGGCGAGGTAACCGGTGAGCAGGGCGGTGGCGCCGACGGCGGTGTAGCCCGCCGCCTCGTTGAGGCCGGTGGCCAGGCCCCTGCGGGCGGGCCCTACCAGGTCGATCTTCATGTTGACCGTCATCGACCAGGTCAGGCCCTGGTTGAGGCCGAGCAGGACGTTCGCAGCGACGATCCAGCCCCAGGACGGCGCCCAGGCGAGGGCGAAGGGTACGGGGATTCCGATCAGCCAGCCGGTGATGAGGAGCTGCTTGCGGCGGAAGCGGGCCGTCAGGGTTCCGGCTGCGAGATTGGTGAGGGCCTTGGTGAGGCCGAAAGCGATGATGAAGGAGAAGACGGCCAGGTCGCCGGTCAGACCGAACGTGTCGGTACCGATGAGCGGCACGGTGGTCCGCTCCAGGCCCACCAGGCCGCCCACGGCGATATTGACGACGACGAGCAGGGAGAACTGCAGCCGGTTCTCCCGCAGGCCGAGACGGACCGGTGGCCCGGAGGTGCGGGTCGGCGGGGTGGCCGTGGGCAGGGCGTTCACGAGCGGATCTCCTCCGTGCCGTGACGAGGTGGACGAGGCGTCGGGCGTATGCGGACGGTCTGCCGGAGGCGCATGCGCTGCAGACCTCACGTGGCACCGCTCCCGCTCAGCGGGCTTCGCGGCGGGCCTTGAAACTGCCGTCGGCCCACATACACGCACTTCAGAATACCCCTACGGGTATATGAATCGAACACCTCAAGCAGATCGGCCATGTGACCCTCGATACCCATGGGGGTATTTGACTTCCCCCATGGAGCCGCTCTAACGTCGAGTACGTAAATACCCATGGGGGTATCGAGAGGCGTACCGGAGCACCCGGGCGACCGGGCAGCTCACGGCCGCCAGGGGAACGCCGTCTCCGTCGCGGGTGGCACCGCGGGCCTGGCCCGCACCGGTCGTCCACTCGTGCTCGGTGCGGCCGCTCACACCGCCCGACCACCGGGTTCCACCGGGCCGGGGACCGTCACGCCGGGCGAACGACCGCCCGCGCCCCAGCACTCTCGCACCCTCCCGGCGTGCGTGTTCGTCATGAAGGGATTGCCGTGTTCTTCACCCAGTACTACCTCGACTGCCTCTCCCAGGCGTCGTACATGATCGCCGACGGGAAGACCGGTCAGGCCGTGGTGGTCGACCCGCGGCGGGACGTCTCCGAGTACCTGGCCGACGCCTCCGCGCACGGGCTCACAATCGTCGGCGTGATCAACACGCACTTCCACGCGGACTTCGTCGCCGGCCACCTGGAAATGGCGGACGAGACCGGTGCCTGGATCGGCTACGGCCGACGCGCGGAGACCGAGTACCCGATCCGCAAGCTCGCGGAGGGCGAACGCATCTCCCTGGGCGACGTCACCCTGGAGATCCTGGAGACGCCCGGACACACCCCGGAGTCGATCAGCGTCCTCGTGTACGAGCGGGCCGACGACCCCGTCCCGTACGGCGTCCTGACCGGTGACGCGCTGTTCATCGGCGACGTCGGCCGCCCGGACCTGCTCGCCTCCGTCGGCGTCTCCGCCGAGGAGCTGGGCGCGATGCTCCACGACAGCGTCCAGAACAAGCTGATGGGCCTTGCCGACGCGGTACGTGTCTTCCCCGCGCACGGCGCCGGCTCCGCCTGCGGCAAGAACCTCTCGACCGCGAAACAATCGACCATCGGCGAGCAGCGCGCCACCAACTACGCGTGCGCCCCGATAGACCGCGAGGAGTTCGTCGCGCTGGTCACCGCCGGCCAGTCCACCGCGCCCGGCTACTTCGCCTACGACGCCGAACTGAACCGCAGGGACCGCGCCAGGTACGACGCCTCGTCGGCCCCGCGGCCGCTGACGCTCACCGAGTTCACCGCACTGCGTGCCGCGGGGGCGGTCGTCGTGGACACGCGCGATCCGCAGGAGTTCGCCGCCGGGCACCTGCGTGGCGCGGTGAACGTGCCCGCCGACGGGCGGTTCGCCGAGCAGGCCGGCACCGTGCTGGACCCGGCCGACGAACTGGTCGTCATGGCGCCCCAGAACCGGGAGGAGGAGGTCGTCACACGCCTCGCCCGGATCGGCTTCGATCGCGCCGCCGGCTACCTGCGCAACCCCGAGGACGCCTTGGAGTCGCTGGCCGACGACGTCACTCCGGCGAGCCGTGTGACCGCCGCGCACCTTCGGACCGCCCTCGCCGGTGGCAACCCTCCCGTCGTCGTGGACGTCCGCACCTGCGGCGAACGCGAGGCGAACGGCTTCATCGACTCCGCCCTGCACATCCCCCTGAGCGAACTGCCCGCGCGGAGCAGCGAGCTGCCCGACGACCGGCCCCTCGTCCTGCACTGCGCCGGCGGGCACCGGTCCTCGATCGCGGCGAGCCTGCTGCGGCACCGGGGCTTCACCGACGTTTCCGACGTCCTCGGCGGGTACGCCGCCTGGGCCCTGTCCGCCGAGCCCGTGAGCGCCTGACCGGCACAGCTCCGACCCGACCCCCGGGGCCCGCAGTCCACCCGGGCCCCACCAGCCTCCACGCATACCCCACCTGGGTGTGCACGACGACCCGAAGGAACCTCATGAGCACCACCCCCGCGCCCTCCCCCTCCCTCTCCCCCGCCGTGCTGCACCGGCTCGTCCAGGAAGGGCGGGCACCGCGCCTGCTCGACGTACGCACGCCCGGTGAGTTCCGTACGGCACACATCCCGGGCTCGTACAACGTGCCCCTGGACACCCTGCGCGAACACCGGACCGAGCTGCTGGCCCACCTGGACGAAGACGTCGTTCTCGTCTGCCGCTCCGGAGCCCGCGCCGCGCAGGCCGAAAAGGCCCTGGCCGACGCCGGCCTGCCGAACCTCCGCGTCCTGGAAGGCGGCATCGTCGCCTGGGAGACGGTCGGCGCACCCGTCGACCGGGGTCCCGAGCGGTGGGACATGGAGCGTCAGGTACGGCTCGTGGCCGGCTCGATCGTCCTGGCCACCGGTCTGGTCGGCGTGTTCGTTCCCGGCATGCACCTGATCGGCACCGCGATCGGCGCCGGCCTGACGTACGCGGCCGTCAGCAACTCCTGCATGATGGGCGTCATGCTGTCGAAGCTGCCGTACAACCGGGGCCCGCGCCCCAATATCCGCACGATGATCGCGGAGCTGCGGAGCACGCAGTGACCACTCCGGTCGTCACGGCTTCACCGCTGGTCGGCGCAGTCTCGGCCTCCTCGGCGGCGGCGCCTCACCGAGTACGTCCCGGGCACGACCCTGCTGGTCGCTTTTCGCCCTGATGGTGCCGACAACAGCGGTCGCAATGCTCCGCAGGCCCCGGAGCGGCCTGGAGAAGGCGCGGCCCCCGCACAGTGACCTGCCCGTGAAGCACATCGCGGTGGAGGGTCTCGTCGTCGGCGCGGTGAAGGGCCACGAACACAGTACGGCCGAGTCCTGACAGCAATACCCCCCGGGGTATTGCTGTCAGGAGGTGAAGGAGGATCTGGTGCAGGTGGACGAAGAAGCGCTACGGCCCGTGCTGAACCGTCTTCGGCGGGCTCAGGGGCAGCTGGCCGCGGTGATCACGATGATTGAGTCCGGCCGCGACTGCAAGGACGTCGTGACCCAGCTGGCCGCCGTCTCCCGCGCTCTGGACCGGGCCGGATTCAAGATCGTGGCGAACGGGATGCGGCAGTGCCTCGCCGAAGGATCCGACGCCTCGCCCATGACGCAGGAAGAACTGGAGAAACTCTTTCTCACCCTCGCCTGACCCCGCTCACTCCGGCAGACTCCGCCAAGAACCGGCCGGCCCTCGCACCGATATGATCCCCGGCCACGAAAGTCCTGCCGGAGCCACGGTCACATGTACGCCGCCGCAGGCTGCTGAAGCGCCGGATGGTGGTGCGGCCTCCAGGAGCCCGGGAAGCGGGTGTTCTCCTGGCCGAGACCGCGGCCGGTGAACAGGCCGCCCCGTGTTGGGGACCAGACTGGGAGACGCGTCGGCTGGTTCCTGCACACCGAGGATTTCGACCGTGATCACGCGCGCAAGAAGGCGGCCGGTGCCAGGTTCGAGGGGAAGCCGCGGCGGGAGCGTCACGGCGTGGTTGCTGCCTTCCGGGACCTCTACGGAAACCGGTGGGATTTGATCCAGCTGCACTGATGCCCCAGGCCGGCCGGCGGTGGCGGTCAGGCTGCGTCGGTCAGAGGGCGTCCACCCCGGCGGATGCCCTTCTCGCCGCGGATACGGGCACGTTCGCGCCGCTGCGCGGCCAGCACGTCGGAGTGGCGCGCATTCTGGTTGCGCCAGTGCAGGGGCACGGGGGTGCGGCGCCGTACGGATCAGCAGTCATGAACCGCCCCTTGGGCGAGCGGCGCCCCGCGTGGGACTCACGGGGCGCCGGGTAAAGGTGGCGATGCTGTTCCTCGGTCGGGATGCCGCGGCTGTTGAGGACTTCGGCGACAGCGAGGGGAGGTGTCCATCGGCACCTGCGCACGCGCCTTCGGAACTCCGTATGTCCATCAGCACGCTTGTGTCAGATGCTCACTCCTGAGACCAGGCCCCGCCCAACAGGCACGGCTCGTCGAAATCCGCGATAACCTCATCGCCCGCATCGCCGAGGCGGAGCGCGAGGGCTGGCTCGGCGAGGTTGAAGGTCTGCGGGTTGGCCTGGCCGGCGCCGAGGACAAGCTCGGTCAGATCAACCGACGGACACAGGCGGCCCCGACCAGCCTCGGCGTGCCTACGACCAGGAGCACGGACTGTGAGTAGCGACGCAGACCAAGAAGACCTCGCGCGCGATCCGAGCACGTGGACACTCGAACAACTGCGGACGTTCGTCCAGAACGCCCGTGGTCAGCAGCTTGAGACAGCACGCGTCGCTGCACAGGGACACGCCTACGACTCCGCCCACCCACAAGAAGACCGCCGCCAGTGGGCGAAGCTGTCGTTGCTCGCCAACCGGCTCATGCTCGCCGACAGCGGGGGACGCCTGACGCAGGTAACCCATCAGGACTTCATGCTCCGGGCGTGGGTGATCGACAGACTGGGTCCCGACGACACGGACCCCGACTGGAGCCCTGCCGTGCTGGCGGCCGACACGCTTGACGCACTGACGATCACGCCCGCGCAGGCTGCCGCCCTCGCCGATGGATGGCGCTACCTGACCATCGAGCAGATCCGCCGGCTTCGGTGGCACAAGAACCTGACGGCCCATCTGGAGGCCCTGCTCGGCCACCTGGCACCTGGACACACCCGCGATCAACTCCTGGCCTGGACCTCTACCCGCCGATTGCTGCCCTGACCGGCCGGCCAGCCAGCCAGAACCAGGCATCCCAACAGCCAGGTTTCAACGCAAAGTTCAGAAAAGCACGCCTGCTCGTGTTGGCAGGGGGTGCCGCAGGGCCGGTCACGGGTGTCCAGCGCGACATTACGGAGGCTGAAATGGTCACGGAAGTCGGCCCACTCGGCGTCGGTTGGCTTCCTGCACTCTTCGTCGGGACGCGCGGCTCGGCGTTGATCGACGAAGTGCCGGTAGTGGCGGATGACCTCCTCGGGACGGCCCCCGCGACATATCCCTGAGCTGTGTTCGGATCGGAGTGGCCGATCACCTTGGCGGTGATGTGAATCGGCAGCCCACCGTCGACGGTCCCGGTGGAGACGATTCTGCGGAAGTCGTGCGGGGTGAACCGCACCAGGCGCGGGCCCGTCGCGTCAGGCGGTGGTTCGGGTGACGAAGTCCGCGATGGCGTCCTCCATCTGCTGGAGCCCCGGGTCTTCGAGGGGGTAGTGGCCGGCGTTGTCGAGCATGACGGTGTCGACCGGGACCTTCGTGATGCGGGAGAGGACGGGCACACTGAGGTGGTGTGGGGTCCAGCGGTCCTCGGCGGGCTGGGTGAGCAGAACGGGGCAGGCTTCGAAGTCCTGCGGTTCGACGGCGGGGGTATAGGTGGCGTAGCTGTCGAGGAAGCGGACGCTGACCCAGTTGGCGGCCGAGGTTCGGTCCTTCATGAGGACCTTCATGGCGGCCGGGTCGTTGGCGAGCGCGGACATCTTGGATGCGAGGCTCATGGGGTACTTGGCGGAGGAGGCCGGTGTCTTCGCGAGCAGGCCCATGAGGGGGACCCCGGCGCGGGCGGTGAGCTTGTCGTGGGACGTCTCGTCGCGGACCTGCTGGTCGCGCTGGTCGAGGAAGGTCATTCCGACGATGCCGCGCAGGGTGCCGCGGGGGGCTTTGGCGGCGACGTGGTAGGTGAGCATGCCGCCGGCGCTCAGTCCGTACAGGACGATGGGGCGGTCGTCGCGGGACTGCTCATGGGCGAGGAAGTCGACGACGAGGTCGACCCAGTCGTCGTACGAGGGGGTGGTCCCGGGTCTGACCCGGGTGAGCCCGTAGCCGAGGTTGTCCAGGGCGACGGTCTCGAAGCCGCGCCGGGCGAGCGGGGCGCCGAGGATGAGGGACATCTGGCGGCCGTTGGTGCCGACCCCGTGGTGGAGAACGACCTTGGCCTTGGCGTCGGGGTTGCGGTATCGGTCGAGGTGGACGCGGTGGCGGCGCCAGTCCCAGAACTCTTCCTCGGGCGCGGTGGCGTCGGTCAGACGCAGCCGCTCGGGCAGGAACTGCTGGAGGTCGCGCCATGCCTGCTGGTCGCGGTAGTGCGTGGGGGCGAGGGCGGTGTTCATGAGGGGCGCCTTTCGGCAGGGTCTGCCCCTTGGGGTCAGTCGGGAGTGGACGCGGAGCGGGCGAGGGCTCCGCGGGTGATCATCTGCACACCGGCGGCGAGTTCGCCGCGCACGGCGTCGGCGTCGCGCAGGTCGTCCTCCAGGCCCCGGGTGAAGGTGAGCAGGACGGCAGCGGCCTGCCGTGCGGTGTCCGGCACGACCTCAGCCAGGGCTGAGGTCAGGAGTACGGCCAGGCCGTCGGTGTAGGTGCTGACCAGGTCGGGCGCCTGGGCAGTGGCGGCCGACAGCAGTTCCTGCGCGTGGGCCGGGCTGTCCTGCCAGAGCCGGATGGCGACTTCCAGCTTCACCGTGAGCACGGCGAGGACCTTCTCGTCCGGCTTGACCGCGGCCTCGGCCGCCGCCTGTGATGCCGCACCTGCCTGCTCCAGCAGGGACTGGACGACCTTGACTATCGCCTCTTCCTTGCTCCCGACGTACTTGTAGACCGTCGGGCGCGACATCTGCGCCTCTTCGACGATGTCGGAGACCGTGGTGCGGCGGTAACCGTTGCGGCAGAAGCAGCGGTAGGCGGCGTCGAGGACGAGCTGGGACGAGGGAACCTTCGGCATGGCTACGAATTTAACACTTGACTCGAATAATGTAAAGATATGAGGGTTCCCCCGGGGCTCTCCGACTGACCCCACCGCCCTCGCCCCCTCTGGAAGGCCGCCATCGTGGACAAACGCAGAATCGTTCTGCTCGGAGCAACCGGCTTCACCGGACAGCGCGTGCTGCGCGAGCTCCTGGCCCGTGGTGAAACGCCGACCCTGGTCGGCCGCAACCGCGCGAAGGTGCTCACACTGGCCGAGCGCTTTCACGCAGACCTGCCCGTCATCGAGGCAGACGCCACCTCGACAGCCGCTCTCACCCGCATCTTCGACCGCACCGACGTCGTCGTCTCCACCGTCGGGCCGTTCGCACAACTGGGCCTGCCAGCGGTCACCGCGGCCGCCCGGGCAGGAGCCCACTACCTCGACTCCACCGGAGAACCGCCCTTCATCCGGCAGGCCTTCCAACTGGATGCCGTCGCCACCGCCCGTGGCGCGAGCATCGTCCCGGCATTCGGCTACGACTACGTACCGGGCAACCTCGCCGGTGCCCTCGCCCTCACCCAGGCCGGCAAGCAGGCGCGCCACGTCGAGATCGGTTACTTCCTCACCCGCTCCGGCCACGGTGACGAGGAGCGCTACCGCAGCACACTGCGCGACGCCTTCACCCTCACCACCGGCGGCACACGCGCCTCACTCGTCGGCTCCGCCGTCGAGGAAGCCTTCGCCTACCGACGCCCACGCACCGGCGGCCCCGCCCACCTCGCCGACGAGCACACCGGCGCCCGCTTGCTGTCGTTCCACCACGCGGGCATCACCGGAACAGCACTGACAGTCGGCGGTTCCGAACACCTTGGTCTGCCCGAAGCCTTTCCCCACCTCGACAGCGTCGACGTGGGCCTGGGCTGGTTCGGCCGATGGACGCGCCTCGTCCAGACCAGCACCCACCTCGCCGCACCTCTGCTCCGCACTGCGGCGATCCGCAGCTCGGTCACCAAGCTCTCCCACCGTCTCCCGGGATCCACGCGCGATCCCGACGCCAACGGCCGGGCCCTCGTCGTTGCCGTCGCACGCGACGCAGCAGGCCGGGCCCTGGCCACAACCGCTCTCACCGGACCCGACCCCTACGAGATGACCGGCTCCCTGCTCGCCTGGGGCGCCAGCCACGCCGCCGCCCCCAGCACCTCCCTCACCCCCGGCGCCCACGGCCCCGTCACAGCCTTCGGACTCCAGACACTCCGCCTCGGCGCCGCGCAGGCCGGTCTTCACCGGACCAGGCAGACGACCGGGACCGAGGGGCCGGAGCCGGTCCGCTTCGACCAACAAGGTGGCGCCCGCCCATAGCTGGCCGGCGGAGCCGTTTGCCGAGCAGCTGACCGGGTCCGGACTCGTCACAGTCGCTCGGTTGCTCCACGACCCGGTTCCGAGCAGGGCTTCCTCGACAACCACCCACCGGCCCGCCGCCCGTAGGACGTGGCCCGTGGCCTGCATGAGGGCGGGGCAGATCATCCGCGGATGAAGTTCGTCCGATACTCCGGCCGCACTTCGTTCACGAGCCGGGCCGTTCAGCGGTGCTGGGCCGTGGGCGGACGATCCGCGAAGTACTGCAGCCCTTGCTTGAGCGCCGCGCGGGCGCCGGGTTCCAGGTGACGGGACCAGAGCGGATCCGTCTCGCCCCGAAGCCGGCAGTAGCAGGCCAGGGCGTAGCCGAACTGACGCTCAGTGAGGTAGCCGAGGTGGCGGGTGGGGTCGAGTGCGGTTCCAGTGAGCTCCCGCTCGGTGAGGTCCCCCAGCGGGAGAACGGAGAAGCCGTGTACCGACTTGGTGAAGCGGTAGGCCGCGTTGGCGGTGAAGACGCCCATGCCGAGGAAGACCGTCACGAGGCCGGTCAGCTTCTCGTGGTCGACCTCGATGCCTTGAATGCGATCCTCACCGAGCAGACGGGCGTGCCCGAGCTCGTGGGCGATGATGGCCGCGAGCACAGCCGGCTCTTCGGCTTCGCGGAGGTCGAGCTCTATCACCGCATGACCGTCGGCCTTGCGGTACATGCCGACCGTACGGTGCTTGTCACGGTTGCTCCGCAGGGCGTGGGATTCCTGTTCGGGGCTTTCGAAGTACTCCACGCTGAGCTCATCAGGGTCGACCCCCATCAGTGAGCAGACGCGCCGGACCAGCTCCCCGACCTGAACCGGGGTGCCGACGAAGCCCGGAGGGAAGAAGTCCGAGACGGGAAGTGCTATCTCGCGCTTCACCACCTCAAGCCCGAACTCCTTTACGCACCACCTCATCCATTTCTCGACCCACTCCTGGTCCTTGGGCGGTACCGGGCACTGACCGATCTGCTCGGAGCGGACCCAGGGCTTCGCGCTCGTGATCGTCACAGCATCGATTCGTGGGCGACGCCGCCGCCATTTGCGCCACGCCCGTGCCCACCGTCCTGGCGTCCTGGCGTCCTGGCGTCCTGCTCATCCTCGCCAATTGCCGCCCACCCCCTGGTCGCTCCAGTGCGAACTCCAAGGCCCTGGAATGTTGTTCATCGAGAGAAGTGGCCGTGGTCGCTGAGCGCCACTGGTCTGCCGACAGTGCTCACGAAACCGTGGGCGCCATGTGACCACGACGTGCGGCTGGAGTACTGAGCGCCGCGCTCCGGCCGATCGGTTTCGGCAGTTCCGGTGTTCGCTGGGCGTCGCCGGAAGTGACAGCCGTACAGCTCTCGAAGGCTCCTGCGGTGTGGCCACCGCAGGCAGACGTCATGCGCTGTCCAGAGAGATGGCGGGTGGATTGGTCCGGCCGTTCTCAGATGAAGTACACCGTGGTCTCAGATGAAGTACACCAGGTCCACCTGGCCGTCGGACCGGGGGACGATGATCGCCTCGCCGGCGCCCTGGACGGGGTCGATGTTGAGGAAACCGACGGCGGCGTCCACGCTCTGATAGACCCCATGGTGCCAAGCCTTGGCCGCTGCCGCCTTGATCAATGACTTCTTGAATTCCACCTCGTCCTCGCTGACATGGACCATGGATGACTCCTTTGAGGGCTGTGAAGGAAATCCATCGCCCGTTCCAGGCGACAAGAGAGAACTACCCCCGCATGGGCAACTTACGCAGAGAGACTGCGCGTTCACTCTCTGTCGGCAAGGGCGACGCGGCAGTTGAGGCCGGAGCGCGCACGGCGTTCGTCGGGGGTGTGAGACGTACGACCAGGATGGGTGGAAGTCAGCGGCGTGCTGCTGGCACAGGAGCGCCGTTTCGATCCTCACATGGGGACGCTCGGGCTCGACACAACTCAGCGGCGAGCAACGGGCCGACACCTGGTTCGGGCACTGCGAGCAGAAGCGTCACGTCCACCTGTCCCACGCGCTCACGGTCCTCGGCGACACCGAACATGCCTGCCGCCTCGCCGCCGCCGCTCCGACCGTCCTCCCAGCGGGCTACCGCACCGGCCTCGTCCTCGCCCGCGCCACGAACTCGCACCGGTCAATCCCCGCCCAGCACCACCACGAGCCCGCCCTACGAGCCCTCCGCAACGCCCTCGCCCGAAGGCCCCGGCGGCACCCCGGGGTCCACGTGGGCGAGCACGCTCTCCTCCACCGAGCGTGCCCTTCCCGTGGCGGGCGGGTGGTTCTACGCTCATCCCATGACCGGAAGCGCGCAAGCAGGTGACAGCGCCTCTGCACAGGGGAGACCGTGGACGTCCCGACGTTGATCCTGTTGGGGGCGGCGGGTGGTCTGCTGCGCGGGGTCCTGGATCTGTACACCCGCTTCGTCTCCTGGCAGGCCGACCGCCGCCTCCACCGACAGTCAGCCGTGGCAGGGACGGCGCAGGCCGAAGCGCCGCGGTTCCAGGCATACTTCGACCCCGCCGTCGACACCGCCGCGGCCGTCGTGCACGGCATGATGGGCGCCGGCGCCGCAGTGCTGTTCGGGACCACGGGGCAGATCAGCGGTGGGTACGCCGCACTCGTCGTCGGACTGTCGGCGCCCATGCTGCTCACCCAACTCGGCCGCATCCAGACGGTGAACGAGGCGGTGACGGGCGAACGGCAGCCGGCTGAACTGGCTGCGGAGCCCGAGTTGCCCTCGGCCGCCGCCGGCAACACCGTTGGGGCAGGCGATACGGGCGACCCGGGCGCCGAAGACTCCACGCCCCCGGTGGTGCGACCGTCCGCGCCGCCTTCTGCGGATCAACCGGTCCAGCCCTTGGTCCCGGCAGAAAGACCGCCGTCCCCGGTGCGACCGATGTCTTTGCCTGGGCGGCCCGCCACAGTCGCGGACGCCCGTACGCAGGAGCCCGCATCGAGCGAATTCCCTGCGGACTCGTCCGACAGAACCGGGTCCGGTGCCGACGATCGGGGCGCGTCACGATGGCGGCAGGGGCCGGCGCTCGGGGAGGAGAGGCTGTGAAGAGTGCTCCGCACTTGCTGGCCGAGGACCGCCCCGAGTACGAGAGGCTCCTCGATGACGTACTGCGTCATGCCCATGAACGACCGGATCTTGCCGCGGTCGGCCGACGGCTCAACGCCGAGCAGCTGCGCACCATGGCGCTGAACGCCATGGCACTGATCGCCGCGACCGCCGCACCCGAGTACGAGCACTACGTACGACTCCGCGAAGAACGCCGCGGCCCGGCCCCGAACATGGGATCGGCGTCCGCCTCTGGCTTGTCCGCAATCCCCGGCTCCGGCCCCCGGGCCACCGACCACCACACGTCGGCAGGCCCAGGCCATCGGCTCGGCGCTGCCGTGCTGGGTACCAGGCACCCCGGCGGCCGGCGGATCAGCGACGGAGTCGTTCCGCGGCGATGGGCCGAGATGTCCTTCGGCCGTCGTCTGCTGGCAGCGCTGCTCGGACTCCGCGTACGCCCAGTCGTATCGGGGACGGCAGAGATGGGGACACTGCGCACGTCCGAGCAACAACTGGCCGGCCTCAATGCCGATCGTGCGCGGCCGGCCAGACGCAGGCCACCGGCCCCGGAGGCGACCGGAGCCGGTGTGCTCGCCGTCATCCTGGTCCTGTTGCCGGTGCTGGCAGGCACCGCCACGGTGCTCCTCCTGTTGGCCGGCTACCTCCTGAAGATGCTCAATCCGCCGCCATCGTTCGCGAGCACCATGGTGGGCGCGGGCTGGTCCTTCGCGGCGATCACCGTGGCAGCAGTCCTCGCCGCTGCTGTTGGTCTCGTCATCACCGCGCTGCGCCGCGGTTCGACGTCACGGACGACAGAGGACCAGGACGAGGAACTATGGGAGGACGTGGCACGCGCCAGAGAGGCCTGGCGGCACGCCCTGCTGGAGCGGGGCATCCTTCCGTTCCTGCGGGACGCGCTCGCCGACCCCGAAGCAGCCCCCGCCTCGCGCAAGCCGTATCGTCCGGCGAACCGCATCCTGAAGGTCGGCTACAGCAGACCGGACTTCTCCGGCCCGGAATCCAAGTCCCGACCCGCCTTCACTAGCCCCGACTTCTCCAGCCCCGACTTCACCGAGCCGGACCAAGGAGGCTCGGAACCCAGGCCGGAGTGACACGCTCAGGTACGGCCGTGCGGTCGGAGGAGCGGACGCGGAATCCCTCATTGCCATGAAGATCGCCTACGAGATCGTGCTCACGGGCATGCCGGACGCCCACGCAGATCCGTAACGGTGGCCCGGGCGGGTCGGGACGGCCATACGGCGGCTGCGGGCGGCACGTTACGACTGGGGGTGCGAATTCTGCGTACTGCGGGCCACCAACCGGCGGCGGGCGCACCGTCGCCGCCCCTTGGACAGCGACGTTCCCGGGCGCGATCGCCGGGCTGGATGTGCTGCGGTCACGCCCGGACGCCGCCCGCCGGGTCCTGCTGGAGCGTCGGCGACTCGGAATGCAACACGCTCGTGTGTGTTGCTGGTTGACTCTGCTTTCACAGCTCAGGGCTGCAACGCAGGTCTGTTCCAGTCGGATGTCGCACTGCGTGTTGCGAGCCCCCGACCCCGGCTGTTGCGTCGGCAACAGAGCGGCTGCCTAGCCGTGCCGGGTGAAGACTTCACGGACGCCGGACAGGTCCGCTTCCTTCTCCTTCTCGTCCTCGTATGAACCGTCCTCGTCCCGGATCGCCACGACGGTCTCCGGGGTGAAGTCCTGACCGAAGCGGTAGCCGTCCAGGCAGTAGTCGAAGCCGGACTCGCCGAAGAGGTCCGCTTCCTCGCGACGGCAGTACTCCGCCAGGCCGTCGGACACGTGCCAGCGCGTGCCGTCGTACCAGAAGACACCGCCTGCGTAGTGAATCGTCCGGCCCGTCGCGGAGTCCGTGAGGTTCAGCGACTCGTAGTTCTCGGGACGGTCGCGAACCAGGGCGACGAGGCGCTCGGGGACGCCCTCGTAGAAGGACTCCTGAAGGGCGAAATCTTCCTCGGCATACAGATTCAGCGCCGACTCGTGGTCGAACGTCAGCAGCAGCACGCGGCCGTCCTCCGCGAAGTACCAGACCGCGGACTGGCCGCCGCCGTCGTTCCAGGCCAGACGGCGTGCGCCGGTCACCGTCACCGGTTCGACCCCGGCGAGGTCGTCCATGATGGCCGCGCGGCGCCGCACTTCCGGGACGGGTGTCGCCGCCAGGGCATCCCACATCGTGTTACTCATTCCCGCAGGGTATCCACCGCCTATGACAAGGCCGTCACCAAGTACCCCGCCGCCTTCCACGTCGCCGCCGTCCTCATCCGGGCGGCGACGTGATCCAGTGCCGCATCAGGCCACGTTCGCCTCGGCGGTGGAGCACGGAGAAGTAAATCGGTGGGGTGTTGTGGGGGAATCTGCCACGATCGTCGGATGGGTGCTCTGGATGCAGTGGCAGGCAGGGTTGCCGGCGGAGCCACCGTGGCGTTCCGGCCCAGCGGCTCGTCGATGATTCCGCTGATACTCAGTCGGCAGCAGGAGGTCGTTGCCCCGGTCGACCCGTCGAAGTTGGAGGTCGGAGACATCGTCCTCGCCCGTGTCGCCGGCACGGTCCACCTGCACTTGGTCTCGTCCGTGGACCTTGCCGGGAAGCGGGTACAGATCAGCAACAACCGTGGCCGCGTCAACGGCTGGACCAGCCACGATCGTGTCTTCGGTATCTGTGTGACAGTCGATGGCGTCGTCCGGTCAGGAGCCGTGGGCAAGACGCTCTCGGCCGACTCCGACGACTCCTCCTGACCTGACACTCCAGCGGCATCGGGCTGCCAGGCCATGCAGGTGGCAGGACGAGTGCGCGTTCGCGAGATCGATGACGAAGAGGCCCTGTGGTTACTGCGGATCATCCGCGAAGGCACCGGCTCGTGGTGACGTGGCGGCGCGCGCAGACGGTACTGCTGTCCGCTCAGGGCGTGCCGGTCGCGAAGATTGCCGAGGTGTCGTTCACCAGTGACAACCGGGTCCGCGACGTGATCCACAGCTTCAACGCCGACGGCTTCGACGCGCGCCTCGACGGCACCGGCCACGCCGGCCACAAGGAACGGGGCAGCGTGATCCGCCGATGCATCATCTGGCGCCAGCCGCCATGCCGACGGCCGTCGCCTACGCGCGATCATCGACAGGACAAACGTTGCCTGCCGCGGCACTGGGTTGGCTGACGTGAGTGCGCGGGGGCGGAGTTACAGATATGTCGGACCGGTCGAGCTGAAGACCGCGGTCCGGCCTGGTGGCGGCGGGTGCCGGATCAGTTCGGCGGCTGACTTCGACGGCTGGATCACTGGGCGATCAGTGGCGGAGCTGGCCGAGCCGTTCACTTTCGTGGTCGGCATGGACGGTGTGCTCCGGCTGGCTCCGCGGCGAAGCGAACACGTGGCCTGCGCCGGCGGAGACATGGTTCTGAGTGCCGGCGAGATCAGCTTTATCCGTGAGGCACACCGGTGGGCCGTGAGCGAGGTCAGCAACCAGTCCACCGGGTACTGCCCGGACGTCAACTCCTGGCCGGAGGTCGCTCGCGCTCTGGACGACGCAGGACTTGAACGGCCTTCCGGTTTCACCCACGAGGTGGTGTTCCGGCGGTGCCTCAGCTGCCAGGAGCACAACATCGTGCGCGAGGACGACTTCGTCTGCGTCTTCTGCGGCAGCGATCTTCCTGCGGCGTGGAACGTGGATCCCACCGTGTGACAGCCGGGGGTCACAGCCACTCGTCGTTGGCAGCGACGAGGACAGTCGCCTCGCAGTGGACCGCGAGTTCGTCGGGAGCGCCGCCAGGCCAAGCCGAGCACGCCTCGGGCCGAACTCGGCGTGCGGGCTGCGCGAACGGCGGGCAGGCCCACCGGATTCTGCAGCGTCCGGCGGTGGCCTGCGGCATCCGTGAGGGCGACGATGAGCAACGGAGACCACAACCGCACGACGCGGACAGAACGGGCCGGCTCCCCCACATCAGTCCTGTGCTCAATGGCCGCACCGCAGCGTTCTGACAGCCCGGTGTGTGGGCGCGGAATGACTTTCTGACGCCCTTGATCGGGACGGTTTCCAGCGTTTGACGGCACGGTCCGCGCCGGCCCGAGAAAGGTGACCGGCGATCCCGAACTCCTCAGGAAGAGAGAACTCCACGACCGGTACACAGGCCGGACGATCACCTTCATGCGCGGCCCCCGCACGTCCCTGGCCGTGCAGATCGACCACATCGTGCCCCTGGCGCTCGGGGGCGCTCGGGAGCACCCTTCGGGGTGATCCTCTCCTGCATCGACTCCCGGGTGCCCCGGAACTCCTCTTCGACACCGGACTGAGTGACCTCTACGTGATGCGCACAGGAGGTGAGGCGGTCGGTCCGGTGGTCACGGGGTCGGTGGAGTACGGGCCCATGACGAGCGGCACTCCCCTCATCGTGGTCCTCGGACATCAGCGTTGCGGCGCCGTCGCGGCAGCGTACAAAGCCATCCGTGACGGCAAGCCGCTCCCCGGCAATCTGGATGCGATCGCCAGGGCTCTGCGGCCGGCCTACGAGCAGGCAGTCCGGGAGGGGCGGCTCCGATCCGGTCGAGACCATGGCCCGCGCGCAGGTCGAGTTGACGACGGCCGGCCTGCGCTCCAACCAGGACCTGGCCCCGCTCGTGGCCAAGGGCACCCTTGCCGTGGTCGGCGCCTACTACTCGCTCGACACGGGCAAGGTGGAAGTCCTGGCCGGCGCGCCCACGAAGCCGCAGAACCTGGGGAAGAGTGCGCGCACGCGCCGACGTTCCACCTGATCACGCCTCCGACCTGCACAGGTGATGTCGAGCCGGGCCGGCTGGTCGTCCGTGCGGTCCGGCGGGCACGGGGCGTCGTCGTTCGTGGTGGGGCCTCTGGTGTCTCGTGTCGTCCGGCCGGTCCGCTGTGGTTCAGCCGACGGTGACGGTGTATGTGATGCGCTCGGGGTCCTGGGAGGGGGTGGCCGCCCCCGTGGTCGGGGTCGCGGAGGGCCCGGTCGTCCCGGGAGGCAGCGTGGAGGTGTTGCCCCGGCACGTGCTGAAGGTGCAGTGCAGCAGTGTGAACCGGGTGGTCCCCTTGCCCTTGGCCTCGAAGGTGAAGGTGAGCCGGCCGCCGGCACCGGCCCCCGGCTCGTCGCCGGGGTCCGACGCGTAGTCCTGGCCGCGGCTGACCAGCACCGAGCTGTCGGGCTCGGGGTCGACCAGGTACCAGTACTCGCGGGTGGAGGCGTTCTGGTCGACGGTGAGCGTGAAGCGCTCGCCCGGCTCGGCGGTGATGCCGGTGTCGTCCACCGGGCGGCTCGCGCCGCTCGTGGAGCCGCCGGCCGGTTCGTCGGAGCCCGAGTCGCAGCCCGTGGCGAGAGCGAGGAGCGCGGCCGCCGCGATCGCGGCACCGCCCCTGCTACCGCGGAAGATAGACGCTGTACGCGTTGGGAAGATCACTGTTGGAAGCCTTGCCCATGTGGCCGTTGGTGAAGTCGTCCTCGCTGACCCAGGTGGTCCGGCCCCAGGGGTTGTACACCTGAAGCATGTCACCCTCCTGGGCGATGATGGTCATCGCGTGAGAGATCCCATGCCATCGGCCACACCCACCTCCTCCGCATCAGCCCGGATCGGAGCCCCGACGTTGTGACCGGCCGTGTTCAAGTCGGCGCAGACGCCGACGCCTGCGCCGACGTGGTGAGGTGCCCCCTCCCCCCGGAGCGTGACTTCCTGTGTCCACACTCCGAGGGCGCCTCATTCGTGCCTGCCCCCGTGCTGACTCAGCTCCGCGTCACCGTCACTCCTGGTCGAAGGAGAGCCATGTGCCGGCAAGGCCCTGCTGGCCCGCCCCGGGCCTGGACCAGTCGCAGACACCGTCCCGGAAGACCGCCCGCAGATCCTTCAACTCGTCTTCGGTCACCGGCACTCGGTAGTCCGAGCGGTCCACGGGACGCTTGCGGCACTTGACGATGTCGTTGGCCACATCGGCCCCGGCGACCATCCGCGGCGAGGTCCACACCGGGTAGAGGGTGTTGCACTCGGTGTTGTCGATGCCCTCGACCTGGGGCTCCTCGATCTTCTTCGCACCGATGCCACGGGTCCAGCAGGCGTCCGTGAGACCCTGCGGCTTGTTGCGGACGATCTTCTCGATGGGGGCTTCGTCGCCGGAGTCCGCCCTGATGCCGGTGAGCCACTGGTCCATGTCGGACAGCATCCCGGCAAGAGTGAATCCGTGCCCGCTGGAGCGGGTGAGCATGATCTGGTTGGCGTGGGTGCCGTTGGCCTTGTCCAGGCGCGCCCGGGTGGAGAAGGAGTGGAAGCGCATGTGCATGTCGCCGGCGGCCGCGTCGTCGGTGTAGTCGCGGTAGTCGATGATCGGGACGTCGGCGAGGCCACCGCCGCCGTTCAGCATGCGGCCCGTGCGGTAGGCGAGCCGTACCGCCTTGAGATCGGCGACGGTGCGCTCCGCGACGGGCTTGGCGTCGTCGTCGAGGCCACCGATGCGCCGGTTCAGGTCGATGAACTGGTTCATGTCGATGGCCCCCTTGTTCAAGGCCTCAAGTCC
Source organism: Streptomyces sp. NPDC001890 (assembly GCF_042891445.1). Taxonomy (NCBI): domain Bacteria; kingdom Bacillati; phylum Actinomycetota; class Actinomycetes; order Kitasatosporales; family Streptomycetaceae; genus Streptomyces; species Streptomyces sp. NPDC001890. The sequence continues at coordinate 143,078 of NZ_JBIATE010000011.1, forward strand.
GTACTGGATACCGGTGTTGTCGAGCGGCCTGCGTGTTTTCCCGGTCTCCGGTGCCTCCCCGTAGACGTTCACTGTGTGGCTGTAGACATCACAGCGGGCACCGTCCGGGTTGGTGCCGGGGTCGTAGCGAAGGCCCTCGGGCAGCTGGGACGGGCAGTACACCGTGGGGTCGATGCGGCCGGCGGCCCGGGCCAGGCTGCCGATGCTCTCCCACTTGCCGAACCCGGAGACCGCTCGCTGCTGCTCCTCGGTGAACGCGTCCGGTGCGACTTCCTTGAAGTAGTGGTTCAGGAGCTGGGCGTCGCTGAGCGTCTGTATCGTCCCGAAGCCGACATCGGGAAAGCTGCAGCCGGAGAGGATGCCGTCCAGCAGACCCGGGTAGTTGTCGGCGATCTGATGGGTCTGGTACGAGCCACCGGAGCAGCCGTTTCCGATGGTGAAGGCCGGTTCGCCGTACGTCTCCACGAAGCGTTCCTTGACCATGCTCATGGTCTCGGCCGCCAGCACGTCGTTGCAGTTGTTGCCGAAGACGTTCAGTGTGGACGAGGCGACGCCGTAGCCCTTGCTCAGGTACGTGTCGTTCATGATGCCGACGGTTTTTCGGCCCTGGACGTACCAGCCGCCGTTGCATCCCCCGCCGAAGCCGTACACGAGGCGCCCGTTCCAGCCCGGCTCGCGTTGCAGCGGGTCGGGGGCGGCGGACTGCGGATCGTGCAGCACGGCCGTCTCGTAGATGGCTCGGTTGATGGTGCCGGTCTCGACGCGGACGATGTACGGCACCTTCCTGCCCGCGCTCGTCGTGGCCGTGGCCAGGTCGGCGGGCCGGGCGCTCTCGTCGGGCAGCGGAACGAACTTGCCGGCCGTGGTGCGGTACATGTAGTCGACGCGGGTGCTGACCGAGCAGTCCTCGTCGAGCGGCTGTCCGAGGGTGCCGCCGGTCACCGTCTTGAACTCGGCGGTGTCGCAGACGAACGGCTGCTCGTGCGGCCCGGCGAACACCGGCCCCGTGATGGGGTGGTTCTTCAGGGTCAGCTGTCCGGCGTCGGCGCCCGGAGCCCGGGCCGTGAGCCTGTTGTCGCCCTTGGACAGCTCCTTCACCACGCCCATCAACGCATGGTCGCCAAAGGGCCGGAAGCTCGATGTCACGTCCCGGCCCGCCACCTCGACCCGGACTCCGTCGGCCGCCACGGAGGCGGGCACCTCGACGCGTATCAGGGCGTCGTCCCCCGACACCGTGCCGGGCCGCGACGACACGGCGCTCACCTGTAGCTTCTCGCGTTCCTGGCTGCCGGCCGGCGTCGCCGACGCGCCTATCAGCACACCCATGAACGCTGTGCCGACAAGGACCAGTTCGACCGGTCTCGCGGCTCGTGCGAATGACACCACGGAGTTCCCCTCGCTTCTGAAGTCTGAGGTCGTGCTCGGAGGTTGTGCTCGGAGGCCGTGCTCTGATGTCGTGCTCGGGGTACGGGCGCGGGCTCGGGACCGCGCGACCACCCGGAACCGGCCGGATCCGCCCGGCTACCAGTTGGTGAACGCCCCGTCCTCCGTGCGCAGGTGCGGGCGCTCGGCCGCCGCGGCCTGGTACCGGCGCGCCGCCTCCCGGTCGATGTCGACGCCGATGCCCGGCAGTTCGCTCAGCTCCACCCGTCCCGGCAGGATCGTCGGCCTCGCGGTGAAGAGGGCGGCGATGGCCGGGTCGGGGTCGGTCTGGTGCTCCTGGATCGCCATATTGGGGCAGGCCAGGTTGAGCTGCAACGAAGAGGCGGCGGTGACCGGGCCGAGCGGGTTGTGGGTGGCGAGCTTGATGTGGTGGGTCTCCGCCATCGCCGCGATCTTCTTCGCCTCGGTCAGGCCCGCGGCGACTCCGACGTCCACTCGCGCGTAATCGATGAGATCGTCCTCGATGAGTGTCCTGAACTCCCATTTGGATCCGTACTGCTCACCTGCGGCCAGCGGGACACCGGTGCGGGCCCGCAGCATGCGGTAGCTGTCCGGGTTCTCACAGCGCAGTGGGTCCTCGACGAAGTACGGGCGGGCCGCCTCGATCTCCCGGCACAGGGTCAGCGCCTCCGGCGGATCCAGGCGGGTATGGACGTCGAAGATCAGCTCCACCTCGTCGCCGACCGCGTCCCGGACCTCGTGGAAGAGGCCGACCGAGTCGCGCAGACAGCGGCGGGCGTCGAGCGTGCCGTCGGCGTCGTGCGGCGAGGCGAACCGCAGATGGCGCCAGCCCTCGGCGACCAGGCCGCGGCAGCGGTCCAGGAACCACGCGCGGTCGTGGTAGCCGTCGCCGACATGCACATAGGCGGGTACGTGATCACGCACCCGGCCGCCGAGGAGTTCGTGCACCGGTACGCCGAGCGCCTTGCCGCGGATGTCCCACAGCGCCACGTCCACCGCCGCGATCGCGGCCCCCAGTATGCGGTCGGCGGGGAAGAACCCACGCCGGAACATCACCTGCCAGAGGTGCTCGATGCGTCGCGGGTCCTCGCCGACGATCAGCTCCGCGAGGTGGTCGAGACCGCCCGCGACCGCTCTTTGACGCGACCTGATGCCGACCTCACCCAGACCGTGAATGCCCTCGTCGGTGTCGACCACGACCAGCATCATGCTGTCGCCGTGGTCGGGGAGAGTCAGCACTTCCAGGCCGGTGATCTTCATGCCACTCCTCTATGAAAACGTTCCCGCAATTTCAGCTCAGTTCTTGGGAGCACATCATTGGCAGCAGTTCACTCGCAGGGCAAGACCCTTGCATCCAGAAGGTTTTCCTCGGCGAAATACTCCTGATACACGTCTTGACACACCACGGGAACGTTCGCAAGCATCAACCGCATTCGCAGGATCCAGATGCGAGAGAGCTGGGATCCCCCGGCTCAGGACGGCTAGGAGGCCCACCCGTGGCAGTAACGATCCGGGAGGTGGCGAGCGCCGCGGGCGTCTCGGTGTCGACGGTGTCCCGTGCGTTCACCGCACCCGACCAGGTGCAGCCGACGACCCGGCAGCGCATCCTCGACGCCGCGGCCGAGCTCGGCTACTCCCCCAACCCGGCGGCCCGTTCACTGCGCGGCGGCGGCACCGGTACGCTCGGCCTGATCGTCCCGGACATCGCCAACCCGTTCTTCCCGCCGATCATCAAGGCGATGCAGGCCCGTGCCCGGCATCTGGGCTACACGGTTCTGGTCGCCGACAGCGACGAGCGCGAGGCCGACGAACTGGCGGCCATCGCGGCCGTGTCGAAGCGGGTCGACGGCCTGATCCTGTGGGCTTCCACCCTCACCGAGGACCGGCTCCACGAACTCGCGGGCCGGATGCCGCTGGTGGTGGTGAACCGTCATGTACCGGGCATCCCCGAGGTCCGGATCTCGCTTGCCGCCGGCATCGCGCAGGCCGCCGAACAGTTGAAGGCGTACGGCCACCGGCGCTGTGTCTTCATCAACGCGTCCCGTGCCGAGCTGAGCCGCGGCAAGTCCATCCAGGAGTCCTTCGAGGCGCTCGACCTCTCCCTGTCCGAACTCGGGCCGTACGAGCCCCGGTTCGAGACGGGCGTGCACGCCGCCACCCTCGTCGCCGCCCACGAGGCGACGGCTGTGATCGCCCACAACGACCTGGTCGCCCTGGGCGTGCTGCACCAGATGGCCAATCTCGGCGTGAGCGTGCCGCGCGACGTCAGCGTCATCGGCATCGACGACACACTGCTCGCCTCCGTCTCCACCCCCAGCCTCACCACGATCCGGATCGACCCCGAAGAGATCGCCACGCGTGCGGGGGACCTCCTGATCGAGACGATCGCGAACACAACAGGCCGCACCGGACGGGGACCCGCTGCCACCTCCCCCTTCGTGGAGATCGGATCCCGCCTGATCCCCCGCGCCTCGACGGGTCCCGCACCCGCCCACTGACACACCCGCGGCGCACACCACCACAACGAGCAAAGCACCGCACAACACCGCGCTGCACCGCACCGAGCCCACTCCTGCCCATCTTGGAGCCGATATGCCCAGAAACTCCCGCTGTGCGGCCATACTTGGCTGCATGGCGCTGACCGCGACCCTCGCGGGCTGTTCCTCCCTCACCCCGAGCAGCGCCGGCGGGGGCGGCGATCTCGTACTGCGGGTGCAGGGCATGCCGCCGGCCACCGACAAGCCGGGGTCCGCCCTGTTCAAGAAGCAGGTGGCCGACTTCGAGAAGGCCCACCCGGGCATCAAGGTCAAGGGCTCGACCACGGTCTTCGACCCGCTGACATTCTCCGCGAAGCTGTCCGGCGGCAATGTCGAGGACGTCATCAAGGTGCCGCTGACCGAGCCGCAGCGGCTGATCCAGCAGAAGCAGGTGCAGCCGATCACCGGGCAGCTCAAGGAGTGGAAGCACTTCAGGGAGTTCAACCCCCAGGTGCTCCAGCCGCTGACCGACAGCGCCGGCGACGTGTACGGCGTCCCGCAGAATCCGTACGCCCAGGGACTGGTCTACAACCGCGAGCTCTTCGAGAAGGCCGGCCTGGACCCCGACAGGCCACCGACCACCTGGGCGCAGGTCCGCGCCGCGGCCAAGAGCATCAGCGACCGGACCGGCAAGGCGGGCTTCGTCCACGAGTCCAAGGACAACCAGGGCGGCTGGCAGCTGACGATGCTGTCGTACGCCTTCGGCGGCGAACTGGAGAAGGAGCAGGGCGGCAAGTACACCGCCACGCTCACCGGAGAGCCGACGAAGCAGGCGTTGCGCCTGCTCAAGGACATGCGCTGGAAGGACGATTCGCTCGGCAAGACCCTCCTCAACAATCAGAACGACGTGATCAAGCAGTTCGCGGCCGGGCAGGTCGGCATGTTCATGGGCAGCCCGGGAACGTACCGGCTGGCGAAGATGCAGTTCGGCATGGAGAACACCGACGCCTTCGGAGTGGCCCCGATGCCGCAGTCCGGCGGCGACGCGACACTCACCGGCGGCGACATCTACATGGTCCCGAAGTCCGCCGACAAGAAGCATGCGGCAGCGGCCGTGGAGTGGCTGACCTTCGCCTACGCCAAGCCGCAGTACAGCACCGACATCGCCGCCGAGCAGGCCAAGGCGCTCTCCGCCGACCCGAAGTCCGCGGTGGGCGTGCCGACGCTGCCGGTCTTCGACAGGAAGCGGCAGACCGAGATCGACGCCGCGATCAAGCCGTACGTCAATGTGAAACTCCAGAACTTCAAGCCGTACATCGACGGCCTCTCCACGCTGAAGCTGAAGCCGGAACCGCCGTACCAGGCGCAGAAGCTGTACACCGTGCTCGACCCGGTGGTCCAGGCAGTGCTCACCAAGCGCGACGCCGACATCGACGCCCTGCTGGCCTCGGCCGAGAAGGACGTCAATGCCAAGCTCGCCGCGGACCAGAAGTAGCCGGCCCATGGCTCTGCTCACTCCGTCCCGGCGCCCGGCCGCCGTGTCCAAGGAGCCCGTGCCGCGCACCCTGCCCAGGCAGCGTGGCACCGGCGCCCGCAAGCAGTTCACCGCCTGGCTGTTCCTCGTCCCCGCGCTGCTGATCTTCGGGCTCTTCGCCTGGTGGCCGATCGCGCGCAGCCTGCTGCTCAGCTTCCAGAAGACCAATCTCGTCGAGCCCGCGGTCTGGATCGGCCTGGACAACTTCCGTGCCCTGTTCGACGATCCGCTGCTCGGGACCGCCGTCGGCAACACCCTCTTCTTCGTGGCCCTCGGCCTGCTGATCGGCTTCCCGGCGCCGCTGGTCCTGGCCGCGGTCATGTCGACGGTGCGGCGGGGAGCGGGCGTCTACCGCTTCCTGGTGTATCTGCCGGTGGTCATCCCGCCGGTCGTGGCGATCCTGCTCTGGAAGTGGTTCTACGACCCCGGGAGCGGGCTCTTCAACAACGCCCTCGGCAAGGTCGGGCTCGGCCCGTACGCGTGGCTGGAGTCCTCCGACAGCGCCATGCTCTCGCTGGTCCTGGAAGCCACCTGGGCGGGCATGGGCGGCGCCGTCCTGATCTACCTCGCGGCGATGGTCGGCATCCCCGGCGAACTCTACGAGGCCGCCGAGATGGACGGTGCCGGCATCTGGCGGCGCATCTGGCACGTCATGCTGCCTCAGCTCCGGTCCGTCATCGGGCTGTTGCTGCTGGTCCAGCTGATCAACACGGTGCAGGTCTTCACCGAACCGTATGTCTTCACCGGCGGCGGGCCCGAGAACTCCACCCTCACGGTCCTGCTGCTGATCTTCCGGTACGCCTTCCAGGACGGCGAGTACGGCCAGGCCGCCGCGCTCTCCTTCCTGATGGTGCTCGCCCTCGCTCTGCTCTCCGCGGTCTATCTGCGGGCCACCCGCAGTTGGAGCACGTCATGACCACGCTCACCACCTTCGTCTCCACCAACGACCGCCAACGCCCCGGCGTGCGCGCGGCAGTGCGCTCCGTCCAGGTGTTCACCCTGATCCTGCTGCTGCTCATCGGCATCGGACCGCTGTACTGGATGGTCAAGGGCGCGGTCTCCCCGCCCACCGAGCTCACGACTCAGCCCCTGGCCCTCTGGCCGGACCGGCCGGCCCTGGGCAACTTCTCGACGGCGTACACCGATCTGAGTGTCGGCCGCTATCTGATGAACACCTTCCTGGTGGTCGGCGGATCGTGGTTCGTGCAGCTCTTCGTCTCGGCCACGGCGGGCTTCGCCCTTTCGGTGCTCAGGCCGAAGTTCGGCAAGGTCGTCTACGGGGCGATCCTCGCCACGATGTTCGTGCCGTACACGGTGAACATGGTCAGCCTCTTCATGACCGTGATCGATGTGCCGTTCCTCCACCTCAACCTGGGCGACACCTACTGGGCGATCTGGCTGCCGGCCGGCACGAACGCCTTCACGGTGCTGCTCGCCAAGCAGTTCTTCGACGCCCTGCCCAAGGAGCTGTTCGACGCGGCGCGGGTCGACGGGGCAAGTACCCGGCAGCTGCTCACCAAGATCGTGCTGCCCATGAGCAAGCCGGTGCTCGCCGTGATCAGTCTGCTCGCGGTGATGCACTCCTGGAAGGACTTCATCTGGCCGCTGGTGGCCATCACCGACCCCGAGAGGCAGCCGATCAGCGTCGCGCTGGCCCAGCTCGCCACGCAGGCTCCGCAGGACCAGCTGATCGCCACGATGGTGCTCGCGGTCGCCCCGCCGGTGCTCGTCTTCGTCGTCTGCCAGAAGTACATCGTCGCCGGGCTCGGCTTCACCGGGGTCAAGGGCTGACGTCCGTCCGAGCCGGTGGCCGTGCCTCGGCCTCCCCCACCGCACCTTCCGCTTCGAAACCTCCGGAGCATCCGAAACACCCCGACCAAGAGAAGGGCACCTCCATGTCAGTCGCCCGGCGCAGATTCATCCAGGGCACGGCCGTCGCCACCGGCGCCGCGCTGTTGCCGACCGTTCCCGCGCACGCCGCGGACCCGGTCACCATCGAGGCCGACGGCATCACCCTGGTCGGCCGCGGCGACGGCAGCGTCCTCGTACGGGACGGCGTGGGCACCGACCGCATCCTGCTCAGCCACTTCATGATCAAGGACACCGCGCTCGGCCAGCAGCGCACCTTCGGCGGCACCCCCGCCCACATCACGCTCCCGGACGGGCGGCCCGCGATTCAGGTCACGTACACGATGGGGAGCGGCGCGTCCGGAGTCACGGTGCGCGGCACCTTCGACGTCACCCCTCGCAAGGCACACATGAAGTGGGAGGTCGGCGGCTCCGGCACGCTCACACCGGCCGGCTTCATGTTTTCCCGCACGGTGTACGGAGCGAGCGCGGCGGAGTCGTACGAAGCACTGACGGTCTGGGAGAAGGACGCCCGGGGCGGCATTCCGTACGAGGTGAACGCGGGCGGCGCGTACGTGGAGACGTGGGCCGGGTCGAAGGGCTTCTTCTGTCTCCCGGTCACCAACCCCGCGAACACGAACGCCACATGGGTCCACTCCCCCGGCACCCTGACCGGCTCGGGCACCGCGGTCACCGAGGCCGCTCTGGTCCTCGGTGACCTGCGGCCGCGCGGGGCGGGAGCGCTCGCCGCCGGGCGCCCGCTCGGCGTGGAGGTGTGGACCGACCAGCCGTTCAACCTCTACAAGGCGGCCGGGCAGACCATGACGCTGAAGGCGCAGGTCGTCAACGGCTCCGCCACGGCCAGGAAGGTGACGCTCACCTGGTGGGCGCGGGACTTCGGCGGCAGGAGGATCGCCGGAGGAACGCTCCGCAGGAGTCTCGCGGCGGGCGCCGCCTGGAACCCCTCCTTTCCTCTGACCGCACCCTCGCAGAACATCGTGTTCACCGGGGTGGAGGTGGTCAGCGGCAATGACCGGGCGCTGGCCCGCACGAATCTGAGCGTGCTCCCGGAGTTCGTGTACAAGGCGGGCAAGGAGTCGATGTTCGGTCTCGCCAACTACCCCTGGCTGCTCAAGCCCGGCAAGGACGCCGTGCTCGGGCTGGTCAGGACGCTCGGCATCAGGTGGATCCGTATCGCCTACGCGGGCGCCCCAGGCATCGACACCGCGACCCTGGACGCGAACGGCATCGGGCACAACGTGGAGCTGAGCGGCATCCCCGTGGGCGGCAGCGCGGAGCAGATCGCGGCCTGGGCCGACACGAATGTCGCGAAGGCCCTGGACGCCGAGGCCGCGTACTTCGAGGTGAGCAACGAGGTCAACCAGCCCTGGATGTCGGGCCGCGGCGCCGACGTCTACGTCCGGGACGGTCTGCGCCAGGTCACCACACGCCTCGACGCGGCGGGCTCGCGGATGAAGGTCATGAACGCCGGCCTCGGCGGCATGGACTACGTGTGGACCGAGAACTTCCGTGCCGCGGGCGGCTGGGACCTCATCGACGCCTTCGCCTTCCACCCCGGTCGCGGCAACTTCACGCCCGACTTCGCGCCGCCGCCCGAGGAGTGGACACAAGGATCGTCCGGCACGTACTGGAACTTCCTCGGCGCGCTGCGCAAGGCGAACCAGGTCCTTCAGGAGTACGGCGGCGACAAGGAGCTGTGGCTGACCGAGGCGTACGCGCCGACCCGCCCCAACGCGTGGTGGAGCGACACCTATCGGCACGCCGCCGAGAACACCCTGCTCACGCTCGCGCTCGCCAAGTCCGAGAACGTACGCGCCGTCAACTGGTACCAGCTGCACGACTCGGTGCTGTACCACCCGCAGGAGGCCGACCCGGCCAACCCCGAGTACCACTACGGCCTGATGAACCGCGACACCAGCGCCAAGCCCTCGCTCCTCGCCTACGCGACCGCAGCCCGGGTCCTGGACGAGGCCGACTTCGTCCGGCATCTCGCCTTCGCCGACCAGGACATCAAGGGGCTCCTCTTCACCACTCCCGGCGGACCGGTTTCGGTCATCTGGAGCCGCAAGGACGGATACGTCCTCAACCCCGATCACGGCGAGGACCCCTGGTACGCGTCGCCCGAGCCCTGGGTCGACACCTGGACGACCAGGACCCCGGTCGTGGCCCACGCGGGGACGGTCGACGGCACGGTGCGGGAGCTGAACTGCATCGGCCAGGAGCGCTCCCTGAAGGCCTCCAACGGCAAGGTCACCCTCACCCTCGACGGTGCCCCGCGCATCTACTACGGCCTCGCCGCCAATCCCGACTGGAAGTAAGTGACGTACGACATGAGGAACGAAACCGCACGGCACGACATCACCGTCGTCGGCGGCGGCCTGGCCGGGGTCTGCGCGGCGATCGCCGCCGCCCGGCTGGGCCGTACCGTGGCACTCGTCAACAACCGGCCGGTGCTCGGCGGCAACGCGAGCAGCGAGGTCCGGGTCTGGGTGTGCGGAGCGACCGGCCACGGCAAGAATCACCATGCCCGTGAGGGCGGCATCATGGGCGAGTTGCTCGTGGAGAACCAGTTCCGCAACCCGGACGGGAACCCCTACTACTGGGACGCCGTGGTCCTGGACGCCGTGCGCGCCGAGCCCGGCATCACGCTCTACCTCAACACCGACGTGCGTGAGGTCGACGCCGAAGGTCCGGACGAGGCCCGGCGAATCACCTCGGTCACCGGCTGGATGATGGGCTCGGAGCGGCGGATACGTTTCGAGAGCCGTCTCTTCCTCGACTGCACGGGGGACGGCCTGATCGGCCACCTGGCGGGCGCCCACCACCGCATCGGCCGGGAATCCCGCGCCGAGTACGGCGAGTCATGGGCTCCGGAGGCGGCCGACGACATCACGCTGGGATCGACGCTCCTCTTCTACACGAAGGATGCCGGCCACCCGGTCAAGTTCGTGCCGCCGGACTTCGCCAAGGACATCACCCGGACCTCCATCCCGCAGCGCCGCGTCATCAAGTCCGGTGACAACGGCTGCGCGTACTGGTGGATCGAGTTCGGCGGCGAGCTCGACACCGTCCACGACAACGAACGCATCCGCGACGAGCTGTGGGCGGTGATCCACGGCGTCTGGGACCACATCAAGAACTCCGGCGAGTTCGACGCGGCGAACATGACGCTGGAGTGGGTGGGCTCGGTGCCCGGCAAGCGCGAGTACCGGCGCTTCCTCGGCGACTACGTCCTGCACCAGGGCGACATCCTCGGGCAGACCGAGTTCGACGACCGGGTCGCGTTCGGCGGCTGGTCCATCGACCTGCATCCGCCCAAGGGCATGTACGCCGACGAGGGCGGCGCCAAGCAGCGCTACGCGGACGGGATCTACCACATCCCCTACCGCAGCCTGTACTCGGTGAACACGACCAACCTGCTCCTCGCCGGACGCAACATCTCCGCCAGCCACGTCGCCTTCGGCTCGACCCGCGTCATGGCAACCTGCGCCACGATCGGCCAGGCAGCCGGCACCGCCGCCGCGCTCTGCGCCACCGGTGAGGTCACCCCGCGCGAACTCCCCGTACCCGAACTGCACAGGGCGCTGCTGCGCCAGGACGCCTCGCTCATCGGCCTCGCCTCGACGGACCCGGAGGACCTGGCGCTGCGGGCGACGGCCACCGCGTCGTCCGCCTTGAGCTGCCTGGTGGTCGAGGACTCCGACGAGCTGTGGCCGCTCGCGGCAGACGCCGGACTCGTCCTCCCCGCGGACCCGGACCTCTCCGGGGTGGAGCTGCTCGTCGACGCCGACCGCGACACCGAGATCGTGATCGAGCTGTACGACCCCGAACTCGGCCAGAACTACGTCCCGCGCCGCCTCGTCACCTCCACCACCCTGCCCGTCGCCGCCGGTGCCCGGCAGTGGCTCAAGACGGGCCTGGACTGGTCTCCCGAAACCCCGCGCAACGCCTTCCTGGTCGTCCGCGCCAACGACGCCCTCGCCCTGCACCGCTCCGACCGTCCGACCCCCGGCGTCCTGTGCCTCACCCGCGTCCCGCTGCGTCCGTCGGACGAATCGCCGCAGCCGCTGCGCGAGTGGACGGACACGGGTCTGCTGCGCCGTACATTCTGCTTCCGTACGGGAGAGACCGCGGCCTACTCCCCCGCCAAGGCCGTCGACGGCTATGCCCGCCCGTACGCGGGACCGCACATGTGGGTCTCTGCACCGCTGGCGGACGCCCCGTGCCCCTGGCTGGAGCTGGCCTGGCCGCAGCCGGTCACCCTGGGCCGGATCGAGGTCGTCGCCGACGACGACGTCAACGAGGACCTGATCAACCTGCACCACCACCGCACGCCCTTCGACATCCTTCCCACCCTCCTTCGCGACTACCGCGTCGAGGCACTGGACGCTGACGGCACCTGGCGCGTCATCGCCCGTGCGGCGCAGAATCGGCGACGGCGCGAGACGCACACGCCGGCGGAGCAGGTCACCACATCGGCGATCCGGGTCGTCGTCGAAGCCACCAACGGGGCAGCGGCGGCGCACATCGTCGCCGTGCGCGCCTACGAGTAGAAGCACCGAAGCAGGAGAGTGACTGGATGTCCGCAAGAGCGATGGTCACCGGGGCCGCCGGACGGATCGGGCGAGCGGTCCTCGCGCTGCTCGCCGAGCGCGGGATCGAAGTGAACGCCCTGGTCCTCGACGACCCCGGTGATCTCGCGGCGCGCCTGGTCGTGACCGGTGACGCCGCCGACGCGAAGACCGTGCGGGCGGCTCTGGAGGGCGCCGACGCGGTCATCCATCTGGCGGCCATCCCGACTCCCGCGCGCAACACCGCGTTCGAGGTCTTCGCGGGCAACAGCCTCTCCACCTTCACCGTCCTGGAGGAGGCCGGCCGGGCCGGGATCCGGCATGCGGCGGTGGCGAGTTCCTGGGGGGTCACGGGCCTGCCCTGGACGGACGCCGAGGATCCGCATCCGCCGTACGCGCCGGTCGACGAGGCAATGGCCTCCCAGGTGGCCGATCCCTACGGCCTCTCCAAGCAGGTCGACGAGCTGACGGCGCAGATGATGGCGCGGCGGCACGGGATGAGTGTGGTGTGCCTGCGATATCCGTACGTGGGCGGCTTCGAGGAACGGCTGCACGCGCACGCCGCCCGGCTGACGGCCGACCCGGCCGCGGGGGCGAGGGAGCTGTGGACCTACCTGGAGGTCCGTGACGCGGCGAGGGCCGCGCTGCTGGCCCTGGAGGTGCCCGGCCGTGCGGCGCACACGGTACATCTCTGCGCCCCGGAGATCATCGTGCCCTACCCGACGGAGGAACTGCTGCGCCGCTACCACCCCACCACCGTGCTGCGGCGCCCGATTCCGGGTCGCACGGCGCCGGTCGACACCTCGGCCGCGCGCAGGCTGCTCGGGTTCACGGCACAGAACCTCCTCGGTCGGGGCGCCGTCACCCCGCAGTGAGGTCGGCCGGGAGGGCGCCGGCGGCGACCGGCGCTGACGGCGGCGACCGGCGGTGGTCTGCCCCGTGTGTGCGCCGCCCGGCATCAGTGAGCCGTCGCGGCACCCCGCGGCGACGAGGAGGAGAACCGTGTCGTGTTCGGCACCGCCCATCGGTGCGGTCGCCGACAGACGGGGCTCGGACAGGCCCGCCTGTCGGAAGAAGAAGTACAGGCGTGTCCCGATCCCAGGCTGCTGCCGTTGACGGTGAGCGCGGCGGCGACGGCCTGGAGGACAGCGCTGGTCAGCGGGGTACGGGGTTCCACACGCAGCGGGGAGTTGTCGACGTCCTGGAAGACGACGAGCCCGCCGGGCCGTACGAGCCGGGACAGGCGGCGCAGCGCCTCGACCGGGTCGGGCAGGTGGCCCAGGACGAGGCGGCCGATCACGGCGTCCAGGGCCAGGTCTCCCCCGGCCACGACGCCACCCGCTCACCACGAATACAGCCCTGGATCCCACGCAATCCGCCCGCAGGATTTGGCAATTCCTCGTCAGGAACCAGCCAAATGCCAAGCGCAGCAGGTGAGTCGGGATCACTCCGCCCATCGCCCCCTGAGTACCGTCCTTGCATGAACCTTCTGAATCCGGACGATCCGCGCGTGATGGGCCCTTATCGACTTCTCGGGGTGCTCGGAGAAGGAGGCATGGGCCGGGTGTACCTCGCACGGTCCGAAGGGGGGCGGACCGTCGCGGTGAAGGTCGTGCGGGCCGATTTCGCCGAGCAGGACGACTTCCGGCAGCGGTTCGCGCGTGAGATCGACGCAGTGCGGCGCGTGGGTGGTGACTGGACCGCGCCGGTCCTGGACTTCGACACGAGTGCCGTGACCCCCTGGGTCGCCACCGGCTACGTGCCGGGTCCAGACCTCCAGACCGTCGTGGCCGACGACTACGGCCCGCTGCCCGAGCGCTCGCTGCGCACCCTCGCCAACCGGCTCGCGCTCGCCCTGGGGGCCATCCACGACGCCGGTATCGTGCACCGGGACTTGAAGCCGTCCAACGTCCTCGTCACCGTCGAGGGCCCGCGCATCATCGACTTCGGCATCGCCCGCGCCCTGCACGCCGTTTCTGGCAGCGGCTTCCACACCCGTACCGGCGTCGTCATCGGCTCGCCCGGCTTCATGTCGCCCGAGCAGGCGCGGGGGCTCGAAGTCGGCCCGCAGAGCGATGTGTTCAGCCTCGGAACCGTACTCGCGTACGCGGCGACCGGGCGACCCCCGTTCGGGAGCCACTCCATCGGACTGCACGCGCAGTTGTTCCGGGTGGCCGAGGAGGAGCCGGATCTGGAGGGCGTGCCGGAGGGTCTGCTCGGGCTCGTACGCCAGTGCCTGGAGAAGGCGCCCGAGAAACGGCCCACGCCTACGGAACTTGCGGCCCGCACCGACATCGGGCAGGTGCGGCCGTGGCTGCCGGGAGAAATGCTTGAGCAACTGGGACGGCATGCGGCGTGGTTGCTGGATCTGGATACGCAGGGGAGTACGTCGGGTGCGCCGGTGGATGCGCGGCCGGACGTGCCGGTGGCGGTTCCACTGAATGCGCGGGCGGACGCGCCGAAGGACTTTCCGGCAGATGCGTATGAGGGCGTAGAGCCCGGCGTGCCGGTGGGCGGCACCCCGGCACAGCCGAGTACCCCGCCCGCGTGGTCACGGCACAAGAGGGCCCGAATCCTCGGCGCTGTCGTCGGAGTACTGGCTCTCTCCGTCGGCGTGCCGATCGTGGCGAAATCCTGGGACGGCAACAACGTGGACGACGGTGGAAGCGGCGGTACGAGCGGTGGTGCGGAGGCCACCCCGGCGGTGGCCGTGCCGAAGAATTTCCTCGGGGCATGGGAGGGTGTGCCGTTGAGCGACACACGCGTACGTGTCGAGTTCAAGAAGGACGAGCGGCAGCGCACGGTCGCCAGGTCCTTCTTCCTGACCGGCACGTCGCTCTGCGTTGTGAACAAGGAACCGAAGCAGGCGTCCCAGGACTCGGTCTCCCTGGGTGACGCCCGTAGCGAGAACGCCTTCACGGGCGGCAAGTGCAAGTTCCTGCCGTCGTACACCCTGAAGACCCGTAAGGACGGCAACCTCAACTTTGCCACCGACAACGGCCGGTACAAGGCCGTCCTCTTCAGGGCCAGGGCGGGCGAGGCGCCGGTACCCAAGGAGTACGTGGGGCAGTGGGTCCCCAAGGGCCGAGCGGAGAACCCGACGGCTCAGGTCACCATCGAGCAGGCGAAGACCGGGGACTTCTTCGTCCGGGGCTGGGACAACTCCCCTCGGAAGCACTGCGCTTGGAAAGAGGTCCTGGTGTTCGTGAACGACACCGGTCTCATCTCCCGGCCGGTCTACCGGCGCGGGTCGGCAGATCCCTGCGGCATGGCTCCCACCGGCGCCCGTGGGTACGCACTCTCCGACTCCGGCATCCTTTCCATGGGATATGGGGCGCAGAAGCTGGAGTTCGTCCGCAAGCCCAGCACGTAACGCATACGTATCGGCCTCTCCCCCCCCGCCTCTGGGGCCGCGAACGACCGGCCAGGCTGCCGAGGGGGGTTTCCGGCCGGTCACCGCTCACGACTGATGTTCAGACGAGCTCCAGTGCGGGAGCGGGCAGGTAGGGGGTGATGTTGCGCCAGGCGCGCTCCACGTATTCCCTCTTCTCGCCGACCGGGGCGACATAGTGCAGAGCACCGTCTGCGGCCTGCTTGCCCTCAAGGCGGGCGATGATCCAGGCGGCGAGGTAGTGCGAGGCCAGGCAGCCGCCGGCGGTGGCGATGTTGTCCTTGGCATAGAAGGGCTGGTCGAGTACTTCGATGCCGGCGGCGACGACCCAGGGCTTGGAGGTCAGGTCGGTGCAGGCGGGGATGTCGTCGAGCAGGCCGAGCCTGGCCAGCACGAGCGCGCCGGAGCACTGCGCCGCGATGAGCTGGCGCGAGGGATCCAGGCCCCGCAGGACACTCATGATCGCCGGGTCTTCGACGACCTCACGGGTGGCGATGCCACTGCCGACGATCACGGCGTCAGCGGTGCACGCCTCCTCAAGCGTGGACATCTGCTCGATGACCACCCCGTTCATCGACGTCACCTTGGGGCTCGGGGTGGCGATGGTGACGCGCCAGTCGTCGGTCCTGATGCGGTTGAGCACACCGAGCGCGATCAGGGAGTCGAGCTCGTTGTAGCCCTCGAAGGTGAGGATGGCGATGTGCACGGCGGCTGTCCTTCCGGGTGCGTGGGTGGATGGGTCTTGACGGTAAGGAGCCGCGAACAGGACAGTCAAAGAATTGTCATGCGTACAATCCGGTGCATGGCAGCCTCGCGGTACAAAACACTGGTCGACGCGTTCGCCGCCGACATCCGGACCGGGCGGCTCGCCGCGGGCGTACGGCTGCCGACACACCGCGGGCTCGCCGCCCGTGAGGGCATCGCCGTGGTGACCGCGACCCGGGTGTACGCCGAGCTGGAAACGATGGGGCTGGTGAGCCGGGAACAGGGCCGCGGCACGTTCGTGCGTGACATCGCGGTTCCCGCAGGTCACGGCATCGACCAACAGGCCGTCGCCACCGACGCGGTCGACCTCAGCTTCAACTGTCCGTCGCTGCCCGGACAGGCCGATCTCCTCCGGCGGGCCCTGCGCGAGGTGGCCACTTCCGGCGACCTCGACTCGCTGCTGCGCTACCAACCCCATCGCGGACGCCCCCAGGACAGAGCCTCGATCGCACGGCACCTGAGGCGTCGGGGAATCACCACCGACGCGGACCGGGTCCTCGTCGCCAACGGTGCGCAGCACGGCCTGGCCATCACCGTCATGGCCGCGCTCGACGCCGGCGACGTCGTCGCGGTCGACGCACTCACCTACCCGGGTTTCAAGGTGCTCGCGCACGCCTTCCATCTCGACCTGGAGCCCATACCCGCAACCGCCGACGGACCGGATCTCGATGCCCTCGAAAGACTGTGCGCGACCCGCCCTGTACGCGCGATCTACACCATGCCCACCTTGCACAACCCTCTGGGCTGGGTCATGCCGGCAACCGATCGAACCCGCCTGATCGAGATCGCCCGACAGCACGGCCCCCTCATCATCGAAGACGCCTCCTACGCCTACCTGGTCGAGAACCCACCACCACCTCTGGCCGCAACCGCACCGGACATCACCGTCTACGTTTCGGGACTGTCCAAGAGCGTCGCCACCGGCCTGCGGGTCGGCTTCGTCGTCGCCCCGCCGTCCGTGGTGCCGTCGCTCGAACGCGCGATTCGGGCGACCACCTGGAACACCCCGGCCCTCACCACCTCGATCGCCTGCCGCTGGCTCGACGACGGCACGGTGGACCGCTTGGAGGCGCAGAAACGAGACGACGCCAAGGAACGCCAAACGCTCGCCGGACAAGAGCTGGCAGGGCTCCCATTCATCAGCCACCCCTCGTCCTACTTCACCTGGCTGCCGCTGCCCGACAACGCCCGCGCCGACCGCCTGACCGCCACTCTCGCCCGTCAGCACATCTCGGTATCCACGGCCGAGCCGTTCACCACCTCGGTCCACACACCGCAGGCGATCCGCCTCGCCCTGGGCTCGACCGATCTGGACAGCCTCCGGTCGACGCTGCGTACGGTGCGACGAGTCGCTGCCGAGGACGCCTACGCTTGAACGCCCCTCG
Organism: Streptomyces sp. NPDC001890; assembly: GCF_042891445.1. Taxonomy (NCBI): domain Bacteria; kingdom Bacillati; phylum Actinomycetota; class Actinomycetes; order Kitasatosporales; family Streptomycetaceae; genus Streptomyces; species Streptomyces sp. NPDC001890. The sequence continues at coordinate 160,474 of NZ_JBIATE010000011.1, forward strand.
ATCAGCCGATTCCTGCCCGCGCCGGCGCCTGCTCACGAAGGGGCATCGGCGCTGGGGGCCTGCGGAACCTCGTGGCGGATCTTCCGCAGGGCCCGGTGCAGCCCGAATCGAAAGTCGTGAATCGCCGCAGCCGCCCTCACCCTGGAGCGGCACCGCTGAAGAAGATCAGTGAGTGGCGGTTCCTTCCGAGCGCTTCGGGAAGCTGGAGGACCGACTACGGACGGCACCGGCGCTGATCCGCAGGTGAGACCTGGGACAGAATCCGGCACCCACCTCCGCCAACGCCGAACGCGACGGACTACCGGGCTTGCTCGCCTCGATTCCTCGCACACGTACCCGATGCGAAGAGGCGAGCCATAGAGTGATCCGATGGCTGCCCCCAGAGGAATCTTCCGGGTCGAGGCGTTGCAGAACCTCTTGACCGACCTCTGCGCCTCGCCGGTCACCGTCGACCGCCTGGAGCGACTGGAGCCGTGGGCTGTGGCCCGGGTCTGGCTCCGAAGTGCTTCCGCGCTTCCGTGCTCCGTCGTCGTCAAGTGGGTACCGGACGGGCAACGCGAGGCTCGTACCGCCCCATGGCGGCTGCGTAACGAACTGGCTGCGCTCCAGTTCCTCAGCGAGGACCTCGGGGTCGGCCTCGCGCCGCGCGTCTTCGCCGCCGACACCACTGCCCGATTCCTCGTCCTGGAAGACCTCGCTCCCCGCGTCCCCCTGGACCGGCTGCTTCGACGGGACGGAGCGGCAGCGCACCGCGACCGACTGGCCGCGTTCGCCCGCGCCCGCGGCGCGCTGAGCGCGGCCACCGCGGGGCGGGCGGAGGCCTACTACGCCCGCCGGGCCGAGCTGGGACCGGTTGACGCAGCGGCCGATCCGGCAGGACGGCTCGCCCTTCTCCGGGCAGGAGGGATCGACCACGCCTCGTCTCTCGGTGTGCCCCTCGGCGGCCGAGCGTCCTACGAACTCACCTCAGTCTTCGATGAGTTGTCTGCTCCAGGCCCCTTCCTCGCCCTGAGTAACGGGGACGCGGAAGCCAACAACATCCTGCTCCATGACTCGGGCCCTGCCGAGGCCCGCCTCATCGACTTCGAATTCGCCGGCTGCACCCACGCGCTGACCGATGCCGTGTGCCTGTATGTGCCCGGCCCGGCCTGGCTGACAGTGGGCAATCCGAGTACCACAGGCCTCGCCGACGAGTACCGCCACGCCCTGGCCCTCGGCATCCCGGAGGCCGAGGACGACCGGCGATACGGAGACGGCCTCGCCGCTGCCTGCGTGTCCTGGGCGCTGGTCCGTCTGCAGAGATTCGCCCTGCTCGACACTCGCTCGCAAGGTGACCACAGCCGACTCCAGCTCATCGCAACGCTGGAAGCGGCCGCCGACACTGCCCAGACCTGCAGGGCCCTGCCCCACCTCACCACCTGGATCCGCCGTATCGCCGCCGTGCTGCGCCATCGCTGGCCCGACGCGGACCAGGACTTCGCCGACTCGGCAAGGTTCCCGCCCTACCGGGCCCGGCACTGACCCCGTCCTCATCCTCCGTTCCCCGGCATGAACAACAGCCCGGCCCGGCCCCGCACCCCTCGGGGCCACGAGCGCCCTCACGGCGTACGGCGTCGCGCCAGCCGTTTGACCTGGTACGGACCGAACCCGGCGTGGGCGAGGGCGAGCAGTGCAACGCCCGCCAGCAGCACCGGCGTTGTCGTGATGTGGCCGAGGAGTGTGAGGACGTACGGGGTGAACATGCCGAGGTACGCCGCCGTCCAGAACCGGGCCGTCCAGCGGGCGAGCTGGTGGGGCGGGGCGAGGGCCGCGGTCAGGGTGAGGCCGTGGGTGAGGGCCAGTCCGTAGCCCGCGCCGAGAACGATCGCGGCGAGGAGGGCGAGGGGCTCGTTCTCCGTCGCGGCGGCGATGGCGGCGGTCGCCGTGCCGGCCGCGACGACCAGGAGGCCCGCGGTGGGCGTGGGCCGGGCTCGCCGTGCGGTGAGCAGACCGGTGCCGGGGACGACGGCCGTCGCGATGCCGGTGAGGACCAGGCCGGTGTGGAGGGTGCTCGGCAGCGTGACGAAGCCGATGGTGGGGGCCGCGAAGACCCAGGGTGCCAGGGGCAGGACCGTGCGCCGGAAGCGGTGGCCGGCGTGTTCGTGGCCGGCTTGGGAAGTGTGGACCGGGACCGATCCGCCCGTTTCCGGTGCAGCCAGTGCGAGCCACCCCGCCGCCGTCCCGAGGACGACGTGCGGGACGTACGCCGTCACCATCGGCCAGGGAGCCCACTGCGCGATGAGCGCCGCCACGAGGCCGCCCGTCGCGAAGCCCGCGGAGACGAACAGGCCGGGGCGGCGCGGAGAGTCGGAGAGTTCCTTGATCCAGGCGCTGCCCGCGGCCAGCAGCGCGCCCGCGCTGACACCGGTCAGGAAGCGGCCGGGCAGCAACAGCAAGGTACCGCCCCACGCGCCGCCCACCATCAGGAGCAAAGTGGACAGGACGTTGAGGGCGAGGGCCGCGAGCGCCACCGGGCGCCGTCCCCTGCGGTCCGCGAGCGGGCCCGCGATCAGCAGCGCCGGGACCAGACCGACGACGTACACCGCGAACAGACCGGTCACTGTGGACTCGGTGAGGCCGAGGTGGCTGCGGTAGGCGCCGAGCAGCGCCGAGAACTGGTTGGCGCTCCAGCCGGAGGCCAGCATGATCCATGCGGCGCGGGCGCCCCGGGTTCCGGTGGCCGCGGAGACGGCGGCGACAGGGGCGGTGACAGGGGGTGTGGTCATGCGCCCATTCGTACGGGTCCGGCCGTTCGGCCCGCACCGTACGTTCACGATTCGTGAACGGCCCGCGCCGCCTGCCCGGCTCCCCGCCTACCCTGGTCGTATGACGCTTGACCTGCGACTGCTGTCGTCGTTCCTGGCGGTCGTCGAGGAGGGGCACTTCGGGCGGGCCGCAGCGCGGCTCTTCCTGTCGCCGCCCGCCGTCACCCAGCACGTACGCCGCCTGGAGAGTCAGGTCGGCGCGCGACTCCTCGACCGGTCCGGCTCCCCCGTCGTGCCGACGGCCCCCGGAGTGCGGCTCGCCGGACACGCGCGCACCCTCCTCGCCGCCGCGAATGCCGCGCTCGACGACCTGGCGGACGTCACACAGGAGGCTGACAGCGGCCGGCCACTGCGAGTGGGGATCATGGGGCACGGTTCGGCCGAGCTGACGCCCGCTGCCATCAACGCCTACCGGCGAGCCCGGCCCGAGGTGCGGGTGGAGATCCGGCAGCTGGACTTCACTGAGCATGTGACCGCGCTGGTGGAGGACCGGGTGGACGTGGCCTTCGTGCGGCCGAGCCCGGACGACGAGCGGCTCGTCACGGATGTTCTCACCACCGAGCAGCGGATCGTCGTCGTGCACGAGCGATCACCACTGGCCGACGCCCGGACGTCCGGAGTCGCCGTCGCGGACCTCACCGAGCTGCCGCTGTTCAGTGTCCCGGGGCACACCCCGCACTCGTTCACGGAGTATCTGTACTTCGACGACCGCGCCCAGCGCCGCAGCTCCGAGTTCGCCGTCACCCCGCAGGAGGTGCTGACCGGCGTCGTCACCGGGCGGTCCGCAGGCTCTGGCCTGCGATCTTTCGCGCGGTACTACGCGTGGCCGGGCGCTGTCTTCGTACCCGTCCTCGATGCGCGGTGGGAGAGCACCTATCTCGCGGTGCGGGCCGGTGACGACAACCCGGAAGTGCTGATCTTCCGGGCGCTCGCGGTGGCCCTCGCGAAGGACATGGGCCCCGGGATCAGCTCCCGTCCTTTGGGATCCGGCTGACGCGTGCGGCGCCCGGGACGCCGGTCGTTCCGCCTCGCGCGTCTCCCGCTCGGCCCGACTTTCCACTGCCGTCGGGCGCGGCCTGCTCCAGGTCCGGTCAGGGCTTCCGTCCGATCTACGGGATCGGCAAGTGCCGGGGCCGCAAGGGCGAACCGGAGGGTTGCGGTCGGAGGGACTACCGCGAACCAGTCATCCCTTGCTGCCGCTGGTCCCGGCCAGGTCGCCCGCGCCGTGGAACCGCAAGTTCACGATGCTGGAGTACCGGCCGGAGGTGAGCAACGGCTGCCTGGCGGGCACCGGCCCGACCGTCTCGGCGTGGTCGTCAGAAGAAGCCGAAGAAGCGATGCCACCAACTGGGCCGCTCGACGTGCCGAGGCAGCCGACTCGGCCCGTCGTAGTCGAGCTCCAGGGTTTCCTCGGCAACCACCACGTAGCCGAGCTCGGTCAACGCTCGATCGACCTTGTCGAGGTCGGCGCCGTCCAGCTCGCCCTCGGCCTGGGCATCCTCCGTGCCGAGGAAGGCGCCGGGGTTGTCCGCACAGACCAGAGCCAGCGAGCCGAACCTGCTCACACAGACAACGATCCGGGTACCGCATACGGCCGCGTCCCCGGGCACGATGACACGTCCGTACTCGCTGGATTCCTGGGTGTCCTGCTCAGCCGTGCAATGAGCCCCGAAGTCACCTTCGAGCCGGGTCACCAGACCGCCGAAGCGGGCTGCGGCCTCACCGCGGTTGTAGTGCTGCGGCCGCTCCAGCCACTCCGGATCATCGAGCTCACGCAGCAACGCCCGCAGATCCGCTTCGCTCCTGGTCATGCCCTCATCCTTTCGCGACAGCCACACGCGGAGCAGATCGGGGTTCCCTGCTCGGCCCGCCACGCCCGACACGCCCGACACGCCCGCCAAGCCCGCCAGCACGCGTTCAAGTTCGGTGGCGGGCCGAGCAGGGTGCCGAATGGGGCGGACCTATGCCGGGTGCCTGCCGGTGGCCGCGTCGTAGGCGAGCAGTTGGGCCGACGTGGCCACGTACACCAAGCGGCCGTGGACGATGGGGTGGTTGCCGTCCGCGGTGAGCCCCACTCGTTTGCTGGGGCTGACGCTCCACACCTCGGAGCCGTCCTTGGCGTCCAGTGCCAGGACGGTGGGGGAAAGTTCTTCGCGGTCGGCGACGTAGACCCGTCCGTCGGCGACGGCCGGGATGGTCCCCTCCCGGTCTCCGGCAACCCACTTCCGCTTGCCGTCGGCCGCGTTCAGCGCGTACACCAGCCGGTCGCCCCCGCCGACGTAGACCGTGTCGCCGGCCAACACGGCCGGTGATGGGCTCTTCAGCCCATCGTCCTGGACCGGGGAGGTCCACCTCACCGTGCCGTCGCCCATGCCGAGGGCCATGGCTTTGTCCTGGTCGACGAGGTACAGGATCCTCCTGGACGCGTCCACCGCGGGCGGTCCGGGCAGGAAGCCGTTCGCGCGACGCACCCAGCGTCGGCCACCGTCGTCCAGGCGCAGCGCATACAGCTTGTCGTCCCAGCCGCTCAGGTAGGCGGTGTCGCCGGTCACCGTCAGTGTGTGGTCCCGCCACTCCCGCTCGGACTTCCACCTCTTGGCACCGGTGGCGGCGTCCAGGCAGTACAGGACCCCATCGGTGACGAGACACACCGTATCGCCGTGCGCCCGGACCGTCGTGCTGCGGTCCTTGCCCGACCTGAAGCTCCACTTGGGCCGCGCGCCGCCGTCGAAGGCGTGCACCGTCCCGTCGTCACACCCCACGAACACCTGGGAGCCGGACGCCGCCAGGGAACCGGCCTGTTCGAGGGAGCCGGTCCACAGCCTCTTGCCGCTGGACGGCTCCACGGCGTGGAGGCCGTCGTAGTCGATGGCATAGAGCACTTCTCCGGCCACCACGGGGGTGGTGGAGATGGTGGCGTCGAGCGGTATCGCCCATCCCCGGTCGGCGGCCGGGCGACGGGATCCTGTGGTGGAGGCGCTGGGCCCGGCCTTCCCGCCTCCCGGCTCGTGGCCGGAACGCAGCAGCGCGGCGACGCCCGTGGCCGCGGCGGCCACCGCTCCGGCTCCGAGCCCGAGCTGCAGGACCCGGCGGCGGGTGGGCGATGGGGGCGTCCCCCGGCCTGGGGCGGGGGGTGGCGCAGGCGCCGTCCGGGTGGGCAGGGCGTGCGGGCCGGGGTCCGCGGGCCGCTCGGGCCGGCCTGCATCGCGGGGTGGCTGGGGCGGGTCCGCAACGGTGGGTGTGGCGTTGGACGCGGATATCCCGGCGCGGGCGGGGGCTGTGGTGCGGAGGAGCGTGTGGAGCGTGTCGTGGACTTCGGCGGCGGTGGCGGGGCGGTCGGCGGGGTCCTTGGCCAGGAGTCGCAGGACGAGGGTGTCGAAGGCGGTGGGGATGCCGGAGCGGTGGTGGCTGGGTGGCGTGGGCGGGGTGGTGAGGTGGGCGGTCATCATGGCGACGGGCCCGGTGGGCTGGAAGGGCGTGTGACCGGTGAGGAGTTCGTGCAGGACGCAGCCCAGCGCGTAGAGGTCGGACCGGGCGTCGCCGGGATGTTCGTTGAAGCGTTCCGGCGGCATGTAGGCGAGGGTGCCCATGACCTGGCTGGATTTGGTGGCGGCGGCCATGAAGCGGGCGATGCCGAAGTCGAGGACTTTGATTTCGTTGTCGGTGGTGAGCATGAGGTTGCCCGGTTTGAGGTCCCGGTGGACGACATCGGCGGCGTGCGCGGCGGCCAGGGCCGCGGCGGCTTGGGCGGCCCAGTCCGCCGCCTGGTGGACGGGTGGTGGACCGTCGCGTCGCAGGAGTGCGGCAAGGTCGTGTCCGGCGATGTACTCCATGACGAGATAGAGGGTTCCGTCGGCAGGGTCCTCGCCCATGTCGAAGACGGTGACAACGCCTCGGTGGTTGAGCCGGCCGGCGGTGCGTGCTTCACGGAAGAAGAGTTCTGCGCCGCCGCTTTCGTCCTGCTGGTGGGAGAGGAGTTTGACTGCGACGCGGCGTCCGATGACACGGTCGCGGCCCTCCCAGACCTCACCCATCCCACCCCGGCCCACGAGCGACACCAGTTCGTATCGGCCCGCAAGTACCCGATCAGCCATGCTTCCCCCGCCACCTGTCCCTCGCACACCAGAGCCTCTTGATCCCACCATTGAACCGCAACCGCCTCACCGTTCTCCGACGGCCGGGACCGATGGCGTAGTGGCCTCTCAGCCGATGGATCGAGGAGTGCCCAGCGATCGGGCGAAGTCAGCAAGCGTCCGGAAGTCGTCCTCGCGCAAACCGATTCGCGGGTTGACGTGGTGCAGAAGTCCAGGAGCCCGGTGGTGGGCGGTCACGTAGCCCTCGTCGAGGTCGCTCTGCTCGTCGTCCACCCAGGCGAAGGGACGACCGTTGGCGTAGCGCACAAGGGGCGCGGTCTTCCAGTGGACCCCGTCGGGACGTTCTTGGAACAGGGCGTCGCCGAAGTCGACGAAGGGGAGTTCGGGAAGGCCGAGCACGGGGGCGATCCACCGATTCGCCTCGCCCATCCATGTGGTGGCCCAGCACAACTCGTAGCCGAGTCCGAGCAGGGCCCGCCCGTGCTCAGGGTTGAGCCAGACCCTCAGGGGCCGCTGCCGGACCGGGAGTCCTCCGTCTTCCGTCGGGGCCCCGCCGCCCCGCGGCACCCTGAGTGTGGTGTAGCCGTCGGGGCGCCTCTGCGGCTTGGCCGCATAGGGGTTGAGCGGCCCGTCCACATCGAGGAACAGCAGTGGTCGGTTCACGGTCTCTCCTTTGCTCGGCATCGGCTGCGTCGTGGAAGCCTGGTTGCAACGATCGTCCTGGGCGCCGGGGCGATCTGATCCGGTGGTCCCGGTGCAGCTGGTGTGTTCACGGCGCCGGCATGTTGCGCCACCGGCGCAGCAGCGCATCACGGTACGCACCGGCCTGGTAGTTGGGCTCGTCGAAGGCGAACGCGCGGGCAGCGACGGGATCAGGCAGGTCGACGATGTGCACGCTGCCGGTGGGCGTTTCGCCGTCGGCGGCAAAGACCGGGCCGCGAGCGATCATCTCCTTGGCGTCCTGGTCCATGTACGACCAGTGCTCCTGCAGCAGCTCCTCGCGCAGGGCGAGGGAGTCGGACCGGTCACGGTGGTAGCAGAAGAACTCCATGCCCATGACCTTCTCCCGTACACGGCGGCGTCACGCCTTCAGTGCCGCCTCCACCTTCGCCAGCTCCTTCTCCGGGTCGACCGTCCGGGACAGCACGTCCAGGTCGTCCCGGCTGTAGCGGGCGCGCACGTCGTCGTCCCAGCGTGCGGCGGCGGTCCGGAGCGGCTCGGTGGCTTCCGCGAGGCGGCCCAGCCGGTGCAGGACGAGTCCGTAGTACCCGGCGGCCTCCGTCCGGTACGGGGAGTCGCCGCCTTGTTCCCAGGCCATCCGGAGGTATGGTTCCGCCTCCGCGTACGCGCCGCGCTGGGCCTTCAGTTTGCCCGCCAGCATGGTGTTCAGCTGGGACCCGTCATCGGCCGCGAGCACATACCAGCGCTCGGCCTCCTGGTAGTCCCGGTGGTACTCGGAGAGCCATCCCATCTGGTTGCACGCGTCGTGGTGGCCCGCCTCGGCCGCCGTCCGGTGCCACTGGTCGCGCAGCGTGGGCCTGCGCAGAGCGCCGTACAACTCCGCGAGGTCGTACGCCGCCTGCGGGTCCCCGGCCAGCGCGGCGGGTTCGATCCAGCGGACCAGGTGGCGGTCGTGCGCGCCACCCCAGTCGCCGAGGATCCTCCCGTACGCGTACGAGGCGTGCACGTCGCCCGCTTCGGCCCGCTCACGCAGCCCTGGCAGTCGGCGCAGGTCCTTGCCGGGGGCGACGGCACCGCTCGCCCGGATAGCGGCGATCCGGGCGAGCTGCTCGACGACGTCCTCGTCGTCCTCGCCGACCTCCCGGAACCAACGTTCGGCCTCCTCGTACCGGCGCTGCCGCTTGCACAGGATCCCCAGGTTCCACTGGGCCGACTGATGCCCGCGGGCGGCCGCGAGGCCGTACCAGTGCTCGCCGTCGCCGAGGTCGCCGCGCTGCTCGTGCAGGACACCGAGTACATACGCGGCGCCCTTGTAGCCCTCCTCGTGGGCTTGGAGCAGCAGGTCGCGGGCCTCGGGCCAGGACGCCTCGCCGCCGGTCTCCGTCAGGAACACGGCGTGGTCCACGCGGGCGGAGGCGCTGAGAGCGGAGGCCCTGCGGTAGTGACCGGCGGCCTCGGTCGTCAAGCCCGGGTATTCGCAGAAGCGCTGTTCCAGGGCGAAGAGCGGGCTCAGCGCCTCCGCGGCGGCGGCTCCGTCCCCGGCGGCCTCGGCGGCGTCGAGGTCCGCCGCGACGCGGTCGAAGTCCTCCCGGATCGACTCGAAGAGCTGCGCCCAGCGAAAGACCGCGATGTCTCCCAGCTCGATGTCGCTCATCAGGAACTTCGCCGCCTCGTCGAGTCTCCCCTCGGCCGCGAGCAGCTTGCCGAGCTCGATCTTGCAGTCGAGGTCGCGGCCTCCCTCCCAGCCACGGCGGAACCAGACGGCTGACTCCGGATCACCGTCCTCCCGGAGCAGGACGCCGAGTCCGTAGGCGCATCCGGCATGCCGTTCGGCGACGGCACGGTAGAGCGTGTCCGCGGCCTGTCGATCACCCCGGATCTTGCGGTACCGCGCAAGGGTGTAGTGCGAGAAGGCGTCACCGGCCGCCACGGCCTGCTCCCAGTACGGGATGCCCTCGTCCACGTGCTTGCCCATCACGAAGAAGTCGGTGTGCCTGCGGGCGGTCCTGGCGTCGCCCGCGCGGGCGGCGGCGACGAGCGCCTCGCCGCGGGCCTGTATGTCCTGCGTCATGATCGCATCGTGCCAGGTGGTACCAAGGACCAGCCAATTGGCGGCTGTTGTGCTCCGGCGAGGCCGGCGCGCCGGAGACGGCATCGACGCGAAGGGCCACCGGCCGCGCGGCCGGTCGGCCCGCTCCTGCGGGGGCCGGGCCAGGTTCCGCCGGTGATTCCGGCGACCGGCAACCGGCAGCCGCGCGCATCGGATACTCCCCGCGAGGCGATGCCGGGACCGTCAGGGGCTTGGCGTCGCGGGCTCGTATCCCTAAGTTATGAGCAGAACATGAGCCCCACTCACATTTAAGGATCTACGCGATGGCCATGGTTCAACCTCCGCGCCGCAGAATCAGATCCCTCACGGTGGTGTCACTGCTCCTCGCCGTGATGACCCTGGTACTCGGCCCGATGCCCAGCTCCGCGGCGGAGCCCAACTGGTGGGATCCGACCGCCCGGCCCGCGCCCGACTCGCAGATCGGCGTCACGGGTGAGCCCTTCAAGGGCACCGACGCCCAGGGACGGGTGAGGGGCTTCGTCGACGCCCACGACCACATCATGTCCAACGAGGGCTTCGGCGGCCGGCTGATCTGCGGCAAGCCGTTCTCGGAGCAGGGCGTCACCGACGCGCTCAAGGACTGCCCCGAGCACTACCCCGACGGCACGGGCGCCATCTTCGACTTCATCACCAAGGGCGACGGCAAGCACGACCCCAACGGGTGGCCCACGTTCAAGGACTGGCCCGCCCCCGACTCGCTGACCCACCAGCAGAACTACTACGCCTGGATCGAACGGGCCTGGCGCGGCGGCCAGCGGGTGCTGGTCAACGACCTGGTCACCAACGGCGTGATCTGCTCGGTCTACTTCTTCAAGGACCGCAGCTGCGACGAGATGACCGCCATCCGCCTGGAGGCGAAGAAGACGTACGACATGCAGGCCTACATCGACAAGATGTACGGCGGCCCGGGCAAGGGCTGGTTCCGGATCGTCACCGACAGCGCACAGGCCCGCGAGGTCATCAAGCAGGGCAAGCTGGCCGTCGTCCTGGGGGTCGAGACCTCCGAGCCGTTCGGCTGCAAGCAGATCCTGGACGTCGCGCAGTGCAGCAAGGAGGACATCGACCGCGGCCTCGACGAGCTGTACGACCTGGGCGTGCGCAGCATGTTCCTGTGCCACAAGTTCGACAACGCCCTGTGCGGGGTGCGCTACGACTCCGGCGCTCTCGGTACGGCCATCAACGTGGGCCAGTTCCTGTCGACCGGCACCTTCTGGAAGACGGAGACCTGCCGGGGCCCGCAGCACGACAACCCCATCGGCAACGCGAAGGCGCCCCAGGCGGAGGAGCAGCTGCCGGCGGGGGTGACCGTCCCCTCGTATTCCTCGGACGCGCAGTGCAACACCCGCGGGCTGACCGGCCTGGGCACGTACGCGCTGCGCGGCATGATGCAACGTCACATGATGCTGGAACTCGACCACATGAGCGTCAAGGCTGCTGGTCAGGCCTTCGACATCATGGAGTCGGAGTCGTACCCGGGCGCCATCTCCTCGCACAGCTGGATGGACCTGGGCTGGACCGAGCGGCTGTACAAGCTCGGCGGGTTCGCCGCCCAGTACATGAGCGGCTCCGAGGCGTTCAGTGCGGAGGCCAAGCGCACGGACGCGCTGCGTGAGAAGTACAAGGTCGGCTACGGCTATGGCACCGACATGAACGGTGTCGGCGGCTGGCCGGCCCCGCGAGGCGGGGACACCCCGAACCCGGTCAAGTACCCCTTCCGCAGCACGGACGGCGGCTCGGTGATCGACAAGCAGACCGCCGGCGAGCGCACCTGGGACTTCAACACCGATGGTGCCGTGCACTACGGCATGGTCCCGGACTGGATCGAGGACATCCGGATCGTCGGCGGCCAGGGGGTCGTGGACGACCTCTTCTCGGGCGCCGAGTCCTACCTGCGCACCTGGGGCAGCACCGAACAGCACAAGTCCGGGGCGAACCTGGCCGCGGGCGCCTCCGCCTCGGCGTCCTCGTCGGAGTGGTGGAACCCGTTCGTCAGCTTCGCGCCCGGCAAGGCCGTGGACGGCGACAACGGCACCCGCTGGGCCAGCGAGTGGAACAACGACCAGTGGCTGCAGATCGACCTCGGATCCTCGAAGCCGGTCGATCGCGTCACCCTCGACTGGGAGGAGGCGTACGGGAAGTCGTACCGCGTCGAGCTGTCGCAGGACGGCGCGGCCTGGAAGACGGCCTGGTCCACGGCCACCGGTGACGGCGGCCTGGACACGGCACGTTTCGCCGGAACTCAGGCCCGCTACGTACGAGTCAAGGGGCTTGAGCGCGGCACCCAGTGGGGCTACTCGCTTCGCGAGGTCGGCGTCTACGCCGATTGACGCACCTGTGAGGCGGTGCCCGGGGCCGGGGCCGGTCGGATCAGATCTGCTGATCCGACCGGCCCCGGCCGACTTTCCCGTGCGTTCGCCGACCGGTCCGCGCAGAGCGCGGGGAACCACATGCCGCGAATTTCGACAGCCACCGTCAGAGGGCTTGGCGCCGCGGGCTCGCGTGCTTAACGTATGACCAAACATGAGCCCTACTCACGTTTGAGGATTTGCGTGATCACTCACCACTCCGAGGCCCGCCTCTGGCTTCTGAGCACCCCTGGCGCCTCCTACGCCTTCCGGCTGGACGCCGACGACGCCCCCCGGCATGTGCACTGGGGCCGGCCGCTGACCCTGGAGCAGGCCGTCGCGATCGCGGCCGACCTGCCCGACGAGGATCCCGGCGGCGACGACCCCGGGGGTGAGGAGTACGTGGTCGAGGGCGGGCTGCGTTTCGGGGCACAGTCGCTGACGGTCCGTTACGACGACGGTGTCCGCGGCTTCGAGTGGCGGTTCCTCTCGCACACGGTCGAGGACGGCCTGCTCACGCTCTCCTTCACCGACCGCGTCCGCTCCCTCCGCCTCGACCTGCACTACCGGCTCCGGGACGGCCATGACCAGATCGAGCGCTGGGCCGTCCTCACCGCGGACGAGCCGGTGGACGTCCTGCGGTTCGACTCCGCCGCCTGGACACTGCCCGCCCGCGACGACTACCGCGTCAGCCATGTGGTGGGGGAATGGGGCCGGGAGTTCCAGCTCCAGCGCGACCGGGTGCCCGTCGGGGAGACCGTGTTCACCAGCCGCCTCGGTATCACGGGGCAGCACGCCGGGCCGTGGCTGATGCTCGACGCGCGGGACGCCGCCGAGGAGCACGGCGAGGTCTGGAGCGCGGCCCTGGCCTGGAGCGGCAGCCGCCGGATCACCCTGCGCCGCGACACCTACGGCCGCACTTCCTGGACGGGCGGGTTCGGCCACGAGGGCCTGGTCTGGAAGCTGGCCGCCGGCGAGCGTCTGGAGACCCCCGTCTTCACCGGGCTGTACGCCCCCGACGGCTTCGGCGGCACCAGCCGCCGCTGGCACGCGTACGTCGAACGTGAGGTGCTGCCCGCCCGCCCTGCCGAACGCCCGTTGATCTTCAACTCGTGGGAGGCGACCGAGTTCGACATCGACGAGAAGCAGCAGACCGAGCTGGCCGACCTGGCCGCGGGTCTCGGCGTCGAGGTCTTCGTCGTGGACGACGCCTGGTTCGGTGCGCGCACCAGCGACATGGCCGGGCTCGGCGACTGGTGGCCCAACCCCGACCGCTTCCCGAACGGCCTGGGCCCGCTCGCCGACCACGTCCGCGCGCTGGGCATGGGCTTCGGTCTGTGGGTCGAGCCCGAGGCGGTCAACCCCGACAGCGGCCTCTTCCGTGCGCACCCCGACTGGATCCTCTGCCAGGACGGCCGCACCCGCACCCAGCGCCGCAACCAGTACGTGCTGGACTTCGCCCGCCGCGACGTCCGCGAATGGGCGGTCGAATGGCTGGTCAGGACCGTCACCGAACTGGACGTGGTCTTCCTCAAGTGGGACATGAACCGTCCCTTCAGCGAGGCGGGGCAGCCCGGTGCCGCCGACCCCGACCGGGTCTGGATCGAGCACACGCGCGGGGTCTACGAGGTGATGGACCGGCTGCGCGCCGCACGTCCCGGCCTGTACCTGGAATCGTGCGCGGGCGGCGGCGGCCGGGCCGACCTGGGCGTGCTGGCCCGCGCCGACCAGGTCTGGACGTCGGACAACACCGACGCCGCCGACCGGGTCGCGATCCAGCACGGCCACGGCCAGCTGCTGCCCGCCCGGACCATGGGCGCCTGGGTCACCGACAGCCCGAACAGCTTCACCGCCCGCCCGACCTCGATCCGGTACCGCTTCCACGTCTCGATGGCCGGGGCGATGGGCATCGGCGGCAACCTGCGGAACTGGAGCGAGGAGGACCTGGCCTGGGCCCGGATGCTGGTCGAGCAGTACAAGCGGATCCGGCCCGTGGTGCACGGCGGCGTCCAGTACCGCCTGGAGCACGACGCCGTGCAGTACCTCACCGAGGACGAGGTCGTCGTCCTCCAGTTCCAGCCGTCCGCGTCGGCCCGCTCGGTCGCCCGCACCCGGCTGAAGGGCCTCGACCCCGACGCCCGCTACCGGGACGAGGCCACCGGCGCCGTCCACGGGGGCGCCGTCCTGCTCAGCCACGGCCTCGCGCCGCTGCTGCCCTTCGACTGGACGAGCGAGCTCGTCCACCTCAAGAAAGTGGCCCGATGAGTATCGCCCCCGAGCTGCCCGATCACCCCGAGCGCAGCCAGCTGTCCGAGCGTCCCGAGGCCCTCACCGAGCCCGTCCGCCGGGTCGGCCCCGGCTGGGTCGCCCTGTACGTCCTGGCCAACGTCGGGGTGTTCATCCCGATGCAGGTGCCGACCACGTTCCTGATGCCCGAGCAGATCGCCCAGATCGACCCGGCGGGGAAGGTCGGCAGCTACGCCTGGGTCAGCATGATGGGCGCGATCTCGGGCATCGTCATCGCACCGCTGGCCGGCGCGCTCAGCGACCGCACCACCAGCCGGTTCGGCCGCCGCCGGCCGTGGATGCTCGTGGGCACGCTCGTCTGCATGGCGACGCTGGTCTTCACCGGCCTTCAGACGACGGTCGCCGGGGTCGCGCTCGGCTCCCTCGTGCTGTCCGCCTCGTTCATGATCATCGGCGCCGGACTCTCCCCCGTGGTGCCCGACCAGGTCCCGGTCGCCCAGCGCGGCGCCGTGCTGGGCTGGGCCATGGTCCCGCAGGCGGGCGCCCTGATCGCGGGCGGGCTGCTGATCGGTCTGGTCACGGGCTTCACCTCGCAGTACCTGCTGATGGCCGTACTGCCGCTCCTGATCCTGCTGTTCGCGACCACCATGAAGGATCCGCCGCTGCCCCGCCGGCACCGCGAGCCGTTCTCGCTGCGCACCTTCCTGGACGGCTACCGGATCAGCCCGCGCGCGCACCCCGACTTCGTCTGGGCGATGAGCTCCCGCTTCATCATGGGTCTCGGCTACGGCATGGGCACGCTCTACCTGCCGTATTTCCTGGACGACGTCCTGCACTACGAGAAGTTGTTCCCCGGCCAGTCCACCGAGGACGGTCTGCTCATCGTGATCGGCATCAACTGCCTGGCCACGATCTCCACGGTCGTCCTCAGCGGCTGGCTCTCCGACAAGCTGGGCAAGCGGCGCATGCTGGTCTTCCTCGGCGGCGTCACGATGGCCGTCGCCGCGGTCCCGCTCGCGCTGTCGCCCACGTGGACCATGACGCTGGTCGCGGCCGTCATCCTGGGTCTGGGCTACGGCGTGTACCTGGCCGTCGACACCGCCCTGGTCACCGAGGTGCTCCCCGCCTCGGCCGACCGCGGCAAGGACATGGCCCTGGCCAACCTGATGACCTCCCTGCCCTACGTCCTCGTTCCCGCGATCGCCTCGGTCGTGCTCAGCGGTCCGGGGGGCTACAGCTCGCTGTTCCTCTGCTCGGCGGCCATGTCCGCGCTCGGCGCGGTACTGGTCTGGAAGGTCAAAGCCGTCCGTTAGCTCTCGGGAGGACGGCGGTGGCGTCGTCCTCCGGCGGATCCGGGGCTCCACCCGACGCGGCTCGCGACAGCACCCGGGCGGCTCCGGTCATGCGCGCCTCCGGGCGCGAAGCACGCCTTGGCCACTGCTGGTCGCCGGTCACCGGCGTCGGTCGTTCAGATAGCTGTTGAGGACTCGTTTGCACTCGGCGATCAGCTGGGCGTCGCCCTGCGGATCGACACGGAAGGCGAGTTGCAGCACGCTGTCCGCGCACTCCAGGGCCACCCGCACCGCGATCTCGAATTCGGCGTCGTCCTGGACCCCTATCAGGGAGGCGGTCAGTGAGCGCAGCCTTCCGGCGACCGCGGTGTTGTTGTCCAGGGTCGGCTCCAGGATGTGGTCCTGTCCCACCGCGCCGAAGTCGACCACGCCGAAACCGGTGATCGTCCGGCGCATGGTGACGAACTCGTCGACGGTCACGTCCACGATGCCCGAGATCCCTTCGGGCTCCTCCTGCTCCAGCCGGTCCGTGACCCGCCCCAGGAAGGATTCCAGATTGCGGGCGGCGAGCGCACCGATCAGCCCCTCCCTGTCGGAGAAGAACTGGTAGAGGGTGCCGATGGGCACCTCGGCCCTGCGGGCCACCTCCTTGGTGGTCAGCCCTGCATAGCCGACCTCGTCCAGGACTTCGGCGCAAGCGTCCAGCAGCCGTTCGAAGCGTTCGGCGCTGCGCTTCTGGACCGGCAGCCGGCGCAGCGTCCCTGCGGTGCGATCTTGATTCACGCTTCCATCATCCCACCGAGCGGGTTAACGTGAGCCCTGCTCATGTTTCAGGAGGTTAGACGTGACACTGGACCATCTCCCCGCGAACTTCATCTGGGGCGCCTCGACGGCGTCGTATCAGATCGAGGGCGCCACCAAGGAGGACGGCCGCGGACCCTCGGTATGGGACACCTTCACCGCGCGGCCCGGCACGATCCGCGACGGGCACACCGGCGACGTGGCCTGCGACCACTACCACCGGTACGAGGAGGACATCGCGCTGATGGCCGAGGCGGGCCTCACCGGCTACCGCTTCTCCATCGCCTGGCCCCGGATCCAGCCGACCGGCAGGGGCGAGGTCAACCCCAAGGGCCTGGACTTCTACGACCGGTTGGTCGACGGTCTGCTCACACACGGCGTCGAACCCGTCCCGACCCTGTTCCACTGGGACCTTCCGCAGGCCCTGGAGGACGACGGCGGCTGGCTGAACCGCGACACCGCGTACCGCTTCGCCGAGTACGCCGCCATCGTGGCCGACAGGCTGGGCGACCGTGTCCAGAAGTGGATCACACTCAACGAGCCGTTCATCCACACGGTCTGGGGCTACGGTCTCGGCACTCACGCACCGGGCCGCGCCCTGTTCCTGGACTGCCTGCCGGTCGCCCACCACCAGTTGCTCGGACACGGCCTGGCCCTGGCGGAGCTGCGGGCGCGCGGCCTCCAGGGGATGATCGCCAACAACTGCACCCCGGTCTGGCCCGCCTCGGACTCCCCCGCCGACCTCGCCGCCGCGCGCGCCTATGACAACCTGCACAACCGCCTGTTCAACGACCCGATCTTCACGGGCGCCTACCCGGACCTGTCGGACTTCGGCGCGGACGCGACCCTCGGCGGCTCCGTGCGGGACGGCGACCTCGAACTGATCTCGGCTCCCCTGGACGCGCTCGGCATCAACTACTACAACCCGACCCGTATCCAGGCGCCGTCGTCCGAGGGGCTGCCGTTCGAAGAGGCCCCCATCGAGGGCTACCGCCGCACCTCCTTCGACTGGCCCGTCGTCCCCGACGGCCTACGAGAACTGCTCGTCGGCCTCAAGGAGCGCTACCCGGCACTCCCGCCGGTCTACATCACGGAGAACGGCTGCTCGGCCGAGGACGTCGTCAGCGAGGACGGCACCGTCCTCGACCTCGACCGCATCGACTACCTGGACACCCACCTCCAGGCCGTCGACACCGCCGTGGCCCAGGGTGTGGACGTGCGCGGCTACTTCACCTGGACCCTGATCGACAACTTCGAATGGGCCGAGGGCTTCCACCAGCGCTTCGGCCTCGTCCACGTCGACCACGACACCCAGGTCCGCACCCCGAAGGCGTCCTTCGCGTGGTACCGCGACCTCATCCGCGCTCAGCGCGGCTGAGCCGCCCGTCGGATCGCGTCGCGGAGTGCGTACTCGGGGGTGCGCACTCGGGGGGGTGCGCACTCCGGGGGTGCTGAGCTCCGGCACGTCGCACTGACGCCTCGTCACCCTCAGGGTGTGTGCCCCTCCGTCCGCCGGACGGAGGGGCACAGGTCTCACACGGTCGCGATGCCCGGGTCGCTCACGCCGACCCCACCGTTCTCGACGTGCCCGGCCAGGCGCCGCAGGTATCCGGCGTTGCCGTCGACGACGATCGTCAGGTCGTACCAGCGCTTGGTCGCGCGCAGGTCGACGGTCTGCTCGACGGTGGCGCCGGCGCGGACCGTGTAGGTCTGGCGGCCGCCGCCGTACGCGTTGGTCACGGTGAGGTGCGCGTCGGCGGTCGACGGGTTGGTCAGGGTCAGCTTCAGGCCACCGCCGTCGTGGCGTGCCGTCACCTCCGGCTCGGCGGCCTTGTTGTTGCCCTTGAACGCGCGCAGGAAGCCGTTCGGGCCGTGGACCGTGAGGTCGTAACTGCCGCTGGAGTAATACGAGTTCCAGCTGTCGGAGACGGGCTTCCCGGCCGCCGCCGTGTACGTCCACGGGCCGTCGGTGCGCTTCTGGGAGCGCACCTGGAAGGCGGCGCCCGCCTGGTCCCCCGCGCTGAACGTCAGCTTGTACTTGCCGGTCGAGAGGTCTGCGGCCCCATCGACGTACGGAGCGTAGGCGAGCGGGCGGCTCGGTCGGGTTCCGGCCTCCTGCCGGGGCAGGGCGCCCTGGGCGGGCGGCTTCGGTACGTAGCTGTTGTGGCGGTCGCGGTCCGGCGGGGCGTAGCCCGCGGTGTCCGGCAGGTCGGCCGGGTTGGTGACCTTGTGGGAGAAGTCGAAGGCGGATGTGAGGTCACCGCAGATGGCGCGCCGCCATGGCGAGATGTTGGTCTCCTCCACCCCGAACCGGTTCTCCATGAAGCGCAGGATCGAGGTGTGGTCGAAGGTCTCGGAGCAGACGTATCCGCCGGTGGACCACGGCGAGACAACGATCATGGGGACGCGCTGTCCGAGGCCGTAGGGGCCCGCGGCGTATCCGATGCTGCCCTTGTAGTGGTCGAGCGTGGTGTCGACGGTGGACAGGCCCTGGCCGGCGGAGGCCGGCGGGTAGGGCGGCACGACGTGGTCGAAGTAGCCGTCGTTCTCGTCGTATGTGATGAACAGTGCGGTCCTGCTCCACACCTCAGGGTTCGAGGTGAGCGCGTCAAGGACCTGCGATATGTACCAAGCGCCGTAGTTGGCAGGCCAGTTGGGGTGCTCGGAGAATGCTTCGGGGGCGGCGATCCAGGAGATCTGCGGCAGTCTGCCGGCCTTGACGTCGGCCTTGAGGATGTCGAAGTATCCGTCTCCCGCCTTGGCGTTCGTGCCGGTGCGGGCCTTCTCGTACAGGGGGTCACCGGGCTTGGCGTTGCGGTAGTTGTTGAAATACAGCAGGGAGTTGTCGCCGTAGTTGCCGCGGTACGCGTCGTTGATCCAGCCCCAGCCACCGGCCGCGTCGAGGCCGTCGCCGATGTCCTGGTACACCTTCCAGGAGACGCCTGCCTTCTCAAGGCGTTCGGCGTACGTCGTCCAGCCGTAGCCCGCTTCCTGATTGCCGAGGACCGGGCCGCCGCCGGTGCCGTCGTTGCCGACGTGTCCGGTGAGCATGTAATAGCGGTTCGGGTCGGTGGCACCCATGAACGAGCAGTGGTAGTCGTCGCAGATGGTGAATTTGTCGGCGAGGGCGTAGTGGAACGGGATGTCGTCCCGCGTCAGGTACGCCATGGTGCCGGTGCCCTTGGCGGGGATCCAGTTGTCGTACTTGCCGTTGTTGAACGCGCTGTGGCCGCCGGCCCAGTCGTGGTCGAGGCCGGCGATGAACTGCATGCCCAGGTCGTCGGCGTCCGGGTGGTAGGGCAGGGTTTCCTTGCCGAAGAAGCTCGCCTGGTGCCATACCGGTTTGCCGCTGGGCAGTGTCACCGGGCGGGGGTCACCGAAGCCCCGGACGCCCTTCATCGACCCGAAGTAATGGTCGAAGGAACGGTTCTCCTGCATGAGGACGACGATGTGCTCGACGTCCTGGACGGTTCCACTGCGGCGCGCCGCGGGGATGGCCGCGGCCCGGTCGATGGAGCCGGACAGAGCGGCGAACCCCGCGGTAGCTCCCGCGATTTGAAGGAAGCGACGCCGGTTGATTTCGGTCATGGCTGTGGGGATCCTCCTGTTGCTTCAGTGATGTCCGTCCACGATGAGCGGCAGACGGAGTCTGCAAGACGACCCGGGCGCGAGGAAAGTGGGCTGAGGTGACGGTCGCGCAAAATATGGGTGGATAGTGTGCGGGACGTCGGCGCATCACCGCAGATCGTGCCACAAGTCCCGTTTCATCACCCTCGGCAGCACCGGTGGATCGGCCTTGGACGAAGGTTCGTCCGGCGTACGTCCCGGTTGGTCGGGCCGTGACCGGCCAGGTGCTCGGTGATGGGCTCGTAGGAGCCGGCAGGCCGCGACCGTGAGGACGGGAACAAGAACGATCCAGGAAAGAAAGACGACATGAGCTGTCGCCTTTGACGTGCACGGTGGTGCCATGAACAAGGACAGGATCACTCAGCACACCGGCCAGGCCGGACCGCTCGCCGGCCGGATCGCGCTCGTCGCCGGGGCCACCCGCGGCGCCGGCCGCGCCCTCGCCGTCGAACTCGGCCGCGCCGGCGCCACCGTCTACGTCACCGGCCGCACCACCCGCGAGCACATCAGCGAGGTCGGCCGGGCCACGGAAACCATCGAGGAGACCGCAGAACTGGTCACCGCGGCCGGTGGCACCGGCATCGCCGTCCCCACCGATCATCTGGACGAGGACCGGGTACGCGCCCTCGTGGAACGGATCGACCGCGAGCAGGGGCTGCTCGACATCCTGGTCAACGACCTCTGGGGCGGAGAGCACCTGCTCATCGGCTCCGTCTTCGGCAAGAAGAGCTGGGAGACACCGCTCGCCGACGGCCTGCGCATCCTGGAACTCGGGGTGCGCTCGCACGTGATCACCGCGGCACTCGCGCTCCCCCTCCTGGTCCGCTCCGCCGCACCCCTGCTCATCGAGGTCACTGACGGCACCGCGGTCTCCAACCGCCGATACCGCGAGAACCTCTACTACGACCTCGCCAAGAACGCCCCGATCCGGATCGCCTTCGGGCTGGGCGAGGAGCTGGCGGAGTACGGGGGCACCGCGGTCGCCGTCACACCGGGCTTCCTGCGCTCGGAACAGATGCTCGCCCACTTCGGCGTGAGCGAGGACAACTGGCGCGACGCCATCGCACAGGAACCGGGCTTCGCGGTCGCCGAATCACCGCACTACCTCGCCCGCGCGGTCGCCGCACTCGCCGCCGACCCGGACCTGGCCGCCCTCTGGAACGGAAAGTCCACCTCCAGCGCCGAGCTCGCCAGGACCTACGGCGTCCGTGATGTCGACGGCAGCCGGCCGGACGCCTGGGCGTACTTCGAGGCCGTCGTGCACGGCGGGAAGGACACCCCCGTGGACGAATACCGCTGATCCGCCGGCCCCCGTGCCCCGAGGTCTCTCGTTCGGCCGCGGATGGTGGCCCGGGACGGACGTGCACGGGGCGATGGTCGGGGGTGTGCGCACGTGGTACTTCGAATACGGCTCGGGCTCCCAGACCCTGCGCTTCGACTCGTTGTCGATCGTGCACGACGCCACCGTCACCGTCCCGGCCTGGATGGCCTCCGAGCTCACGGAGCAGCAGGCGGCCGAAGCACTGCTGCCCGTTTCCGACGGGTACTTCCGCGACAGTCGGGGCGATCTCGTGTCCCGTACACCGTTCGAGTGCCTGCGTGATCACCTGGGCTACCGCATGGAGGTGCGTCAGGCACGGTACGACCGGTCGGAGCTCGGAAAGGGCCGGCTGCCGGTGGAAGTGGACGTGGTCAGCTGACCACCCGGGCCTGCCGGCCCGGCGTTCCCTCCTCACCGGGCACGTCGAGTGGTCCACGTCGTTCGACCGCTGTCAGGACCCGGAGCGTCACACGCCGGAGTCGGCCACCACCGCTTGCAGCACCAGTACCGAGAGGTCGTCCTCGACCGGTCCCACCCCGAAGTCGTGGGCCGCCCGCCGTACATGCTCCGCGAGTGCCCTCGCGCCCAGCCCCATGCCCTGTCTGAGGACATCGGCTAGACCGTCGTTGTCGTCCAACTGCCAGTTCCCACAGCGGCGTTCGGTGACCCCGTCGGTCACGCACAGAAGCGTCTCGCCGGGAGCGAGGTCGAAGGTGCTGGCCTGGAACTCGGCGCCTTCGTCGATGCCGAGCAGCATCTGGGGTTCGGAGGCCGGTTCCACCCTCCCGTCGGCGAACAGGTGCAGTGGCGGAGGATGGCCCGCGCTGGCGACCGTGCAGCCGGCACCGGCCCTCCCCGGGGCGACGGTCAACTCCCCGTACAGCAGGCTCAGGAAGCGTGGGCCCGCTTGCTCACCGCCGAGCGCGTACGCCTCGGCACCCTCCTCCGCCATGGCGATGTTGAGCCGGCCGAGCACCGACTCGACGCCGTGGCCCTCGCGCGCGAGCAGCCTGACGAGGTGCCGGGCCAGGCCGGTGATGGACATCGCCTCCGGGTCCTTTCCCTGTACGTCCCCGAGCAGGAAGCACCAGCGGCCCTTGCCCATCGGGAAGATGTCGTAGAAGTCCCCGCCGACGGTCTGTCCCTCGCCGTGCGGCTCATACACGACCGCCGTGTCGACGCCTGCGATACTGGCCAGTTTCGCGGGCAGTTGTCTGCGCTGGAGCACCGCGCTGATCGCGTGCTGCCGGGTGTACTGGCGGGCGGTGAACACGGCCTGCGCGACCCTGCGGGCCACGGCCTGCACCATCCGCACCACGGTGTCGGTCATCCGCAGCTGCCCTGCCCGGCCGAGCAGCAGAACGCCCTGGTCGATGTTGGGCGCTTCGAGCGGGAAGGCGTACGCCGACCCGCCGGCCGGATCAGCACCGGCACTCACCGGACAGGGCCAGGGCGTGCCCCCGGTACGGACCGCGGCGGGGGGCGGCATCCGTTCCAGTTCCTCGCGCAGCGGACCGATGCGCCGCTCGTCGGCATGCCAGACCCGGGACAGTTGCAGCCCCTGTCCCGGTGTGCCGAGCCAGATGCCGCACCAGTCCGCGAGCCGGGGCACCAGCAGTTGCGCCGCGAGCGCGGTGACCATGGCCTCGTCGAGCTGGCCTGCCAGGAGTTCGCTGGTCTCGGCCAGGAACGACGGCCCGCCGCGGTCGGCCCACTCCGCGGCGCGCCCGCGGGGAGGCGCGGGATGCACGGGTTCCTCCGCGTGAGGATGCGCCGAATCCTCTGTGTCACGGGCCTCCGTCGTGTCACGGGCCTCCATGCCATGGACCTCCGTGGCATAGACCTCCGTGCCATGGGGCGGGGCGTCGCTGCCTGGCTCGGTGGTACCGGGCCCGGAGGAGGCCGGATCCGTGGCCGGTGCGTCTCTCCCGCCGGCCTCCAGCCGGAACCAGACCCGCTTCTCCGCCCGCCGGTATGTCACGCCCCAGGACTCCGAGAGCGCGCTCACCAGCTGGAGTCCGTACCCGGGCTCCCCGTGCCGGACCGCCGCACAGCGTATGCCTCTGGAGGGGTGGCGGTCCCCCACCTCGACGACGACGCCCGCCCGGGTGGCCGGGTTCCGCTCCACGCGGCAGACGACGTCGATGTCCGTGCCCGCGTACATGACGGCGTTGGTGACCAGTTCGCTGACGAGCAGGACCGCGTCGTCGACGAGCTCTTCGGGGATCCGGGCCGGAGCAGGGGCGTCGTCGAGCGCCGCCGTCCACCCCTGAAGTGCCGCACGCACGAATTCCCGGGCCCGGGAGGCAGCCAGTTGATCCGCCGGCAGCCCCTTCCTGGACGCCGATTCGCTCGCCAGCACTGACAACGGGATCACCACTCTCCCCCATGTGCCGAATGAGCCCATGAAGAGTGTTTTCGTGCGCTTTATACTATGACATGCGTCACTGAGTGAATCTTTGTGACGTCCACCAATTGATCTTGGGTGGAGGGTGTTCCATGGCACTGGCACCGACTCGGCCCGGCACGGAGCCGGACGAACAGTGGGTTCGTACGAGTGATCTGCGCCCGTTGCTCTCCGCGATGCAAGCTCTGTGTGACGGCGACTTCACGGCGCGGGTGGAGACTGCCGGGGGTCCGGACGGTGGCACCCCGCCGGACGGGGTACCGGCCGAGATGGCCGGGGTGTTCCAGCAGATCGTTGCGCGCAACGCGCATCTTGCCTCGGAGCTCCAGCGGGTACGTCGCGAGATCATCCGCCAGGGCCGGCTGGACGAGCGGATCTCGGCGAGCCCCGGATCGGGGACCTGGACGACGAACGTCGAGGCCGCCAATACCGTCCTGGAAGCACTGGTGGTTCCCGTCGCCAAGGCCACCCGGGTGCTCGACGCCGTCGCGGACGGTGATCTGACCCAGCACGTCGATCTGCACGACGGAAGCCGGCAGCTCCGCGGCGACCTGCGGCGCCTGGGTGTCGGGGTGAACCGGATGGTGGACCAGTTGTCCCTGTTCACCGGCGAGGTGACACGGGTGGCCCGCGAGGTCGGCACCGAGGGGCGTCTGGGCGGCCGGGCGAAGGCACAGGGGCTGTCGGGCGACTGGCTCTATGTGACCGAAGCGGTCAACACGATGGCGTCCCGGCTGACGGCACAGGTCCGCAACATCGCCCAGGTGACCACCGCCGTCGCCAACGGCGACCTGACGCAGCAGGTGACGGTCGAGGCCACCGGCGAGCTGCTGGAGCTGAAGCTCACCGTCAACACCATGGTCGACCAGCTCCGGGCGTTCGCGGACGAGGTGACCAGGGTCGCCCGCGAGGTCGGCACCGAGGGCCAGCTCGGCGGCCGCGCCCAGGTCAGGGGCGTGTCCGGGGTCTGGAAAGACCTCACCGACAACGTCAACTTCATGGCGTCCAACCTGACGTCCCAGGTCCGCAACATCGCCCAGGTGACCACCGCCGTCGCCAACGGCGACCTCAGCCAGAAGATCACGGTGGACGCGCGCGGCGAGATCCTGCAGCTGAAGTCGACGATCAACACCATGGTCGACCAGCTCTCCGCCTTCGCCGACGAGGTGACCAGGGTCGCCCGCGAGGTCGGCACCGAGGGCCAGCTCGGCGGCCGCGCCCAGGTCAGGGGCGTGTCCGGGGTCTGGAAAGACCTCACCGACAACGTCAACTTCATGGCCGACAACCTCACCTCCCAGGTCCGCAACATCGCCCAGGTCGCCACCGCCGTCGCGGAAGGCGACCTCGGCAAGACGATCACGGTGGAGGCCAAGGGCGAGATCCTGGAGCTCAAGTCGACGATCAACACCATGGTCGACCAGCTCTCCGCCTTCGCCGACGAGGTGACCAGGGTCGCCCGCGAGGTCGGCACCGAGGGCAACCTCGGCGGTCAGGCGCAGGTCAGGGGTGCTTCCGGGGTCTGGAAGGACCTCACCGACAACGTCAACAGCATGGCTCTCAACCTGACGTCCCAGGTCCGCAACATCGCCCAGGTGACCACCGCCGTCGCCAACGGCGACCTGTCGAAGAAGATCGATGTCGACGCCCGCGGCGAGATCCTGGAGCTCAAGGACACCGTCAACACGATGGTCCAGCAGCTGCGGGCGTTCGCGGACGAAGTGACCAGGGTGGCCCGCGAGGTCGGTACCGAGGGGCGCCTCGGCGGCCAGGCCCAGGTCCACGGTGTCTCCGGGGTCTGGAAGAACCTCACCGACAACGTCAACTTCATGGCCGACAACCTCACCTCCCAGGTCCGCAACATCGCCCAGGTCGCCACCGCCGTCGCGGAAGGCGACCTGTCGAAGAAGATCGACGTGGACGCGCGCGGCGAGATCCTGGAACTCAAATCCACGATCAACACGATGGTCGACACCCTTTCCGCATTCGCCTCCGAGGTGACACGAGTGGCCCGCGAGGTCGGCAGCGAAGGGCAGTTGGGCGGCCAGGCCCGGGTGGAGGGCGTCTACGGAACGTGGAAGGGGCTGACCACCAGCGTCAACGAGCTGGCACTGAACCTGACCACCCAGGTACGCGCGATCGCCGAGGTCGCCAGCGCCGTCACACAGGGCGACATGTCCGGCTCCATCTCGGTGGAGGCCCAGGGCGAGGTCGCCGCCCTGAAGAACAACATCAACCTCATGGTGGCGAACCTCCGTGAGACCACCCGCGCCAAGGACTGGCTGGAGTCCAACCTGACCCGTATCGCCGGGCTCATGCAGGGCCACCGCGACCTGGTCGAGGTCGCCGACCTGATCCTGCGCGAGCTGACCCCGCTGGTGAACGCCCAGTACGGCGCGTTCTTCCTGGCCGGGGCAGGCGTGGCCGGGGCCGGCGCGCCATCCGGCGAGGACCTCGAACTCCTGGCCGGTTACGGCACCGGCCAGCCCGAGGACCGCCGCCGGCGGACCCAGCTCAGCCTCGAAAGTCCCGGCTGGGGCCTGATCACCCAGGCCGCCACGGAGAAGCGGCGGATTCTCATCGACGCGGTCCCGACCGAGTACATCACCATCAGTTCCGGCCTCGGGTCCGCTCCCCCGGCCAGCATCGTCATCCTGCCGATCCTCTTCGAGGACCGGGTGCTGGGGGTCATCGAACTGGCCTCGTTCAGCCGCTTCAGCGAGGTGCACCTCGCCTTTGTCGACCAGTTCGTGAACACCATCGGCGTCTCCATCAACACCATCATCGCCAACTCGCGTACCGAGTCCCTCCTCTCGGAATCCCAGCGCCTGACCGCGGAACTGCGCAAGCGCTCCGACGAGTTGCAGCTCTCCAACGCCGAGCTGGAGGAGAAGGCGGCGCTGCTGGCCACGTCCTCCCAGTACAAGTCGGAATTCCTGGCCAACATGTCGCACGAGCTGCGCACCCCTCTCAACTCCCTGCTCGTGCTGTCCCGGCTCCTCGCCGACAACCCCGACAACCACCTCTCCGCGCAGGAGGTGGAGTTCGCCGTCACCATCTACCGGGCGGGCTCCGACCTGTTGCAACTGATCAACGACATCCTCGACCTGTCGAAGATCGAAGCGGGCCGGATGGATGTCCATCCCAAGACGCTGCCGCTGATCAAGCTGCTGGACTACGTACGGGCGACGTTCCAGCCGCTCTCGCTGGACCGCGGCCTGTCGTTCGACATCAAGGTCGGCGAGAACGTGCCCGCCGAGCTCTTCTCCGACGAACAGCGCCTCCAGCAGATCCTCCGCAACCTCCTCTCCAACGCGATGAAGTTCACCTCGTCCGGCGGAGTGCAACTGATCGTGGAACGTGCGACGCCCTCGGACTTCGAGGAGGAGACACTGCGCACTGCCGACGCCGTCATCGCTCTGACCGTCAAGGACACGGGAATCGGTATCGCGCCGGAGAAGCTCGACGGGATCTTCGAGGCGTTCCAGCAGTCCGACGGCACCACCAACCGGAAGTACGGCGGCACCGGGCTCGGCCTCTCCATCAGCCGGGACATGGCGGGCCTCCTCGGCGGCCGGATCATCGCGGAGAGCGAGCCGGGCGTCGGTTCCGCCTTCACCCTCTTCGTCCCCGCGCACTACAAAGGCCAGCCCGCCGACATCTCCCCCGCGGTCGAACCACGCCCTGTCGGCGGCACCATCCTGGCCCTCGCCGGGCCCTCCACCCTGACCGGCCGTCCCGCGGCCGAGTCCGGGCCCGCGCAGGTCGATGTGTTCCATTCCCGGGAGCCCGTGACCCGCACCTTCCCCGACGGCGGTGGCGGTGGCGTCAACTGGCCGGAGACGACCCGGCTCAAGGACTGGCTGAGCGGCCCCGCCGCCGCCGTACTGGCCAACCGGCGCATCCTCATCGTCGACGACGACATCCGCAACGTCTTCGCGCTGACGCATGTACTGGGCCGCGTCGGCATCAGCGTCAAGTACGCGGAGAACGGCCGCGAAGGCCTTGAGGTCCTTGACCGGACACCTGACGTGTCACTGGTTCTGATGGACATCATGATGCCCGAAATGGACGGCTACGAGATGATCGGGGCGATCCGCCGCACACCTCGCTTCGCGGATCTGCCGGTCATCGCGCTCACCGCGAAGGCGATGCCCGGCGACCGCGAGAAGGCCATCGCGAGTGGCGCCGACGACTACGTCCCCAAGCCGGTGGACGTCGACCGCCTGCTCGCCGTGATCTGTCGGCTCCTCGACCCGCAGTGCACTTCTCCGGAGCCGCGGCCCGACCGCACCGGCAACGCCCTCTCCACGGACCAGGACGACCACAGCGCCCCTACCGAAACGGGCGATGGCAACGGTGCGACAGGACGGCCGTCATGACGGCGCCACGGGATACAGCACCGGAGACCTCCAGCGTCCTCATCGTCGACGACATGGAGGAGAATCTGGTCGCCCTCCAAGCCGTCCTCGGCTCGCTGGCCCACGTGGTCCGCGCGCGATCCGGCGAAGAGGCGCTCAAAGCGATGCTGCGCCAGGAGTTCGCGGTCGTACTCATCGACGTGCTGATGCCCGGCATGAACGGCTTCGAGACCGCCGCGAACATCAAGGGGCTGGACCAGACGAAAGACGTCCCGATCATCCTGCTGACCGGTGCCGCGGTGGATCCGGACTACGCCTACCGCGGCTACACGGTCGGAGTCGCCGATTTCCTGATCAAGCCCTTCGACCCCTGGCTGCTGCGCACCAAAGTAAACGTCTTCCTCGACCTGCACCGCAAGAACCGCCAGCTCATCGACCAGACCGAACAGCTGAAGCGACTCCTGACCGCCGACGGCGGCCACCCCGGGATCCCGTCGACCGCCCCCGAAACAGCCCACGCGTCAACCGACCCCGCGAACGGGACGGACCACACACGCCCCACAGGCCCTGAGGAACACCCTGCGCCCGGGGAACAGCCCGACCGGCTCACCGAGGCCGCCGGCCAACTCGCCCAGGCGGAACTCCTGCTGCGAGATGCCGACACTCCTGACAGTGCTGCCCTCGCCGACCGCATCCTCGACCTTGAGCAGGCAGTGGGACGACTGAGGACGGACCACGGAACGTAGGCGGTCGGACCGGTCGGGTGACCGGGCGGACCGCTGCGCGGGGTCCGGTCGGCGACGTTGTGCGGCTGCGCGCAGGCGTGCAGCCGTCCTCGTGATTCCCCAGCGGACGTGAGACCGGCTTGGGGTGAGGCCCGTATCAGTCCCACCAGAGCACGACGAGAAGGTGCCGTCGGGACGCTCCGAGGTAGAACTCCCGCAAGGCGTTGAAGTGCTCGATCAGATACTTCCCCGGGCCTCCAGTTATCACGTCGGCTCCGTGGCCGACCAAAGCAGCGACCTCTGCGTCGTCGGTCGGCAAGGCGGCCAACATGGCCGGCATGTCCATCTCCTGGAGCAGTTCGGCGACGCGAGCCACTTGAGCTGCGGAAAGCGCTGTGGGAGCGGGCCCGAAGGGGGCGATGGCATGCGGGTGTGTGCAGAGGAAGCCCAGGTCGACCGCCGTGCCGCCGTCGGTCGCCTGCTGCAGGGCGGCCAGCCGGACGTCATCGAGACCCGCCAGCTCGCACACCCGCCCCAGCAACGCCGGCGCCCAGTCCAGATCCAGGACGTCGCACGGCGGCGGATCCCACTGAGGGTCTCCGTCCGGCGATTCGCCGGCCGCGCGGCGGCGATCGGCCAGATATCCGTCCGAGACGCGGGCAAGTTGCTGAGTGACGGCCATGACGGCAGTATCCCGACGGCGTCCAGCGGTTTACCTGCTTCGGTGTCCTCCGACGCCGTGGGCGTCCGATCCAGGACGAAGGAGCACGGGGGAACAGTCGTGGAACACATCGGCGCGGCGGCCGGGGTGTTTCACCCCGCCGCGGGCCGGGGGCGGTCGGGGCGCACGGAGAAGGCCGTGTCACCCGCCACGGCCACGATCGCGTCCCGCACCAGGACGATGCTCGGGAGCCGCTTCTCCGCTGCCGCGACCTCCTGGCGGAAACGGACTCGGAACTCCTCGTCCTGCGCGTACTGCGCGTACTGCGCGTGCACGACCTTGACCGCGACCCGGCGCCCGGAGGCCGACCGTCCGAGGTAGACGGCTCCCATGCCTCCGCTGCCGAGCTTGCCGAGAATCGCGTTGCCGCCGACGAACCCGGCGGACCCCGGCTCCCCCATGTTCACCGGTGTCGACGACACGCTCCCCAACTCCCCGCGCAGCATGATCCGTTCCGGCCAAAGATGCATCAGCCCGGCCCCCTGCCGCGCCGCTTCCGCAATCACCGTCGGCACGGTCTGCCGGGCCCGGCCGGCAGCTCGGAGGGATGAAGCGACCGTCGGCCATGGCCGATCCGTGCCAGTGACGCTCCTGGGCACCGAATGGACGCGGTGCGGGATAGCGTCCGGGAGCCGCCGAACGGCGGCGACGAGGTCGACCGGGTCGTCACCGAGGGCGGTATCGAGGGTCCGGGCCGAGGCGTGGATGGCGCGGTTCGCCGACTGACAACATGTCACCGGCAACGGATTCACCGGGGTTTCCCCGCCGCGCCCGCCTCGGCTCCCGACTCAAGCGATCCCGAACCTGACGAGTTCGTCGACGCCGCCCGGACCCGACCGACTCGCATCCTGCCCTCACCAGCTCCGTGGAGGACCTCATGACCATCCATCAGGTACGCACCACCGACTACCACACCGGTGGCGAACCGTTCCGCATCGTCCCCGAACCGCCGGTCGCCATCGAAGGCGCCACCGTCGCCGAACGCCGTGTGCTCGCCATCGGCAACGCCGACGTGGACAACCTGCGCAAGCTGCTGTGCTTCGAACCGCGTGGACACGCCGACATGTACGGCGGGTTCATCACCCCGCCCGATGACGAGGGTGCGCACTTCGGCGTGCTGTTCTGGCACAAGGACGGCTTCTCGACAGCCTGCGGCCACGGGTCCATCGCGCTCGCCGTCTGGGCCGTGCAGACCGGCCGCGTCGCCCGTGACCCCTCCGGCATCACCACGGTCGTCATCGACGTCCCCTCGGGCCGGGTCACCCTGCGCGTGCACACCGTCGGCGAACAGATCACCGGAGTCGACTTCGTCAACGTCCCCAGCTACCGACTCGCCGAACGCGTCACCGTCGCCACGTCCCGCGGGGACGTCGTCGTCGATGTCGCCTACGGCGGCGCCATCTACGCACATCTGGAAGCGGCCGGTGTGGGACTGGCGGTCACCCCCGAGCACTACTCCGACCTCATCGCGATCGGACGCGAGGTCAAATGGGCGCTGAACGACAGCGAGTACGCCCGTCACCCTGTCGACGACCGCCTCAGCGGCATCTACGGGACCATCCTGTACGACGACCTCGGCATCGACGAGAACGGCAACCCGCACCAGCGCAACGTCACCGTCTTCGCCGACGGCCAGGTCGACCGCTCCCCGTGCGGCTCCGGCACCTGCTCCCGCGTCGCCGTGCTCGCAGCGGGCGGTCACCTCAAGCCGGGCCGGACTCTCGTCCACGACTCGATCGTCGGCACCCGCTTCCACGCACGGGTCGTCGCGGAGACGGCCGCCGACGGCCACGCGGCCGTCATCCCAGAGGTCACGGGGATGGCGTACCGGACCGGCGAGCACCGCTTCGACCTCGATCCCGCAGACGGCCTCGGCACCGGCTTCGTCCTGCGGTAGCCGCCCCGCCGACCAGCTGGGGATGCGGGTACGCGGTGCGACGTCCCGCGTACGCGTCCCAGCTGCGGGCGTAGTTGATCGTGGTCGTGTCCCCCGTCGCCGGACGGTCGGTCTCCAGGCTCAGCCGGTGGGCCTGCCGGGCGTCGAGGAGCCTGCACATGACGGGATTCCCGCATGGTCGGGTTTCCATCGGACGGTCACGAGGGAGGGCCGGTCACAGCCAGCCCGCGCGGGCGGCGTGCCAGCCGAGCTGCAGCCGGGAATCGGCTCCCGCGAGGTCCATCAGGCGGCGCGTCCGCCGCTCCACGGTCCGGATGGAGACGCCGAGCTGCGAAGCCGCACGCCGGTCGGAGATTCCCGCCAGCAGCAAGGACAGGACTTCGAGTTCACCCTCGGTCGGCCATTGCTCCGCTGCCGCCTGCGCCCGTACGCCGGTGGCAGTGGGGTACAGCGGCCGGGCCCGGTCCCATTCCTTCTCGAACAGGTGCACAAGGGCGGTGAGCAGACCGCTGCGATGCACCACGATGGCGCTCGGCTCGCCACACGGACCGGCCACGTCGAGCGGCACCATCGCGCGCTCCCGGTCCGACACGACCATCTTCAGCGGCAAGGCGTCGACCAGGCGGACTTCCAGCCCTGCTGTGATGGCCGCCCGCATGTCCGCTGCCATCTTTTGTCCGTCGAGATAGTCCTTCGTGGCCACGACCCGGAATTCGACCCCGCGGTCGAGCGCGGAACTCTCCGCCATGTCGGTGTCCTCGCGCGGCACCGCCATCGGCTCGCCGACGAGGAACACGAGCAGCTCCTGCTGCGCGCCGAGCTCCAGCTGGTGGAACCGGTGGGCGACCTGCTCCACGCCGACGACCACTTCCACGACACTGCCCGCGGGGTGTGCGGCGGTGTTCCGGTACTGCTCGGTCAGCACCGAGAACGCGGTCTCGGCCCGGTGCAACGCGTTGCGCTGCTCGACGAGAAGCGGGGCGAGGGCCACGGAAGGCGGCGCGAGCCGGTACTGGGCGGCTGGTCCGCCGTCGGCTCCCCGGTCGGCCGGGGCAGGCACCTCACCACCCGCTTCGGACACCACCGCGACCAGGCCGCGCGCCGCCAGATCGCACAGGACCCGGGCGATCTCGGCCCGCTCCAGCCCGGTCTGCCGGACGAGGTCCTGGGCCGAGGCGGACGGACGGGGCAGCAATGCGGTGTAGACGGCCTCTTCGGCCGACCCCAGTCCCAGTGCCTGCAACATCCGGTTCCCCCCTTCGGGGCAACCTTATCCCCGCCGCCCGATGCACCATCCGCCCACCCCGGAACGCGTGCGGCCGAGAGGGTGCGGCCGTCCGGCGGGGCGTGGCCGCACGGCGGTCGGGGCCTGCCTACTGTAAGTGGATATGCCCCGTCTGCCCCGGAGGTCCCGTGGTACGTAAGCATGCGAAGAAGCCGGTGCGTCCGGCCGAGGCCATCGAACCGCCGAGCGGGGCCGAAGTCGTGATCGCTGTCGCCTCGGTCACCTTGCTGGTGCTGGTTCTGGGGGCCCTGTCGCAGTCCCCGGTGTGGCTTCTGGGTCTTCTCGTCTTCCTTCCGGGGGCTGCTTCGGCGCTGTGCACCGTCCGCCAGACGCAGTTCGTGTTCGCCTGGACCGGACTCGTCGTGATCGTCACCATGCTGGTCCGGCAGGGGGACGGGCGGCCGTGGCTCGACAGGATCCTCATGATCCTGCTCACCCTCATCCTGGGTGCGGCCTCCGTCTACGCGTGCCACCGCCGTATCAGTCGTGAGCAGGAGATGATCGGGCTGCGCTCCACCGCGGCCGCGATGCAGCGCCACATCCTGCGCCCCCTGCCCATGGTCACCGACGACGTCCTGGTGAACGGCGTGTACGAGCCCGTTCAGGAGGACCGTCTGGTCGGCGGGGACATCTACGACGTCGTCGACTCGCCGTGGGGAACCCGGGTGCTGATCGGCGACGTCCAGGGAAAGGGACTCCCCGCGGTCGGCGCCGCGTTCGCCGTCATCGGCGCGTTCCGTGCGACGGCCCACCGGGAACCCACCCTGACCGCGCTCGTCGACGCCCTGGACGCCTCCGTCGTACGGCACAACTCCTATGCCGCGCAGACCGGCGACGACGAACGGTTCGTCACCGCGCTCATCCTCAACATCGACGCGGGTGCCGAGGTGCAGGCCATCAACTGCGGCCATGTCCTGCCACAGGTGCTCCATGACACCACCGTCACCACACTGGCCCTCACGTCCGGCGTCCCGCTCGGCCTCGCGGAGCTCGCCGACGAACCCGCGACGGTCGACTGGTTCGTCTTCCCGCCCGGCGCGACCCTACTCCTGACCACGGACGGGCTCACCGAGACCCGCGCCGCGGACGGTGCGTTCTATCCCCTCACCGAGAGCCTCACCCGGCGCGTGTCGCTCTCCCCCACCGAGCTGCCGCGTGCGCTGTACGACGACGCGCGCGTGTTCGCCGGGGGTGGCGGCCAGCACGACGACGTGGCGGTACTGACGGTGCGACGGTCACCCACCCACTGAGCGGTCGTTCGTCGTACATCGTCATACGCAAAAGCCCCGCGCACGGCACAGGCGTACTCGCCGTCCTGCTGCCGCCCGCCGTCCCCGCCGTCCGCGCACTCGCCACCCTCTGGCCCTCAAGGAACTGCCGGACGTTCCCGTCCGGACCGCCCGCGGCGGAGGAGCAACAGCGCGGACGGATCCTCCTTCGCCGGAAACTGATTCGCCTGATCACTCGTCCTGGGGGGGCGAGGTCAAGTGGAGGGGAAGCCATGGTGAAGCGGGCGGACAACGGTGCGGCGTCGACGGCGAAGGCGAAGGCAGCAGCGCCCCGGCGGGCGCGGTGCCGGACGGGGCGGCGGGAGGAGTGGGCGAGGGGCCGGCCGGTCCTGACGCGGGACCGGGGCCTCGCCGCGCTTGCGGTGCTGACGGCCGGGCTGTTGGCGTTCCACCAGGCCGTGCCCAACTCCGTTGGCCGCCTGGGCAGTTTGCTGGAGAGTTTCCTGCCTTGGCTCGGTCTGGTGGTCGTGGCTCTGCTCGGCCTGTCGCTGCTGCGGCGTTCGGCCACCGCGCTGGTGGCCCTGCTGCTGCCGGTGGCGGCCTGGATGTACCTCTTCGGCGGGCTGCTGCTGCCCGGGGCGGAGCCCGGGGCGCACGACCTGGTCGTGGTGCAGCACAACGTCAGCGACGAGAACACCGACCCGGCGGGCACGGCCCGCGCCCTGGCTGACGCCGCGCCCGATCTCATCGCGCTGGAGGAGCTGG
This sequence comes from Streptomyces sp. NPDC001890, assembly GCF_042891445.1. NCBI lineage: Bacteria > Bacillati > Actinomycetota > Actinomycetes > Kitasatosporales > Streptomycetaceae > Streptomyces > Streptomyces sp. NPDC001890. Next base: position 195,183 of record NZ_JBIATE010000011.1, read on the forward strand.
TGCCCCCGGCGCTGCCGGTCTACGAGAGAACCCTCGCCCCCGACTATCCGTACCACACGGTCCAGGGCACCGTCGCACTCTGGTCGAAGCATCCGCTCACCGATGCCCGGCCGTTGAACATAAAGCCCCGAGGGATCACGGAGGCCTGGAATCGCGGGTTGCGGGCCGTGGTCCACACCCCGCATGGCGAGATCGCGGCGTACGTCGCACACCTTCCCTCGATCCGTGTCGGGGCGAGCGGCCTCGCGTCCTCCTGGCGCGACGAGAGCGCCGATCTGCTGGGCAGGGCCATCGCCGCCGAGAAGCTGCGAACGGTGATCCTGCTGGGCGACCTCAACGGCACGGTCGACGACCGCGGTCTGGCCCCGCTGACCTCACGGATGAACGTGGCGGAACGTGGCTTCGCCTTCAGCTTCCCCACCGCCTTCCCGCTGGCCCGGATCGACCAGGTCATGGCCCGCTCGGCCACCGTCGGCCACATCCGCACCCTGCCCGTCACCGGCAGCGACCACCTGCCGGTCGCGGCCCGGATCGCACTGGACTGAAGGAACGCTCCGAGCGGGGCATGAGGAACGGGGGCGGTGCCGGCGGGCACAGCGGACGGAGGGGTGTCACAGGTCCGTGCTTTACTGCCCGACCATGGATGAACAGGAACTGCTCGCTGCCGTTCACGATCTGGTGGCTCACAACCGGCGGGACGCGGTGTGCGGCCGGGCCGTTCATGGCGAGGACCATGCCTGTCTGCCGGCGGACGAGGCCGTCGACATGAGGTCCCTGCGCAGGGAACTGACGGCACGCTACGGGATGTCTCGCAACCTGGCCATGGACGGGTACGTCGATCCGACGGTGACCGAACGCACCGGAGCGCCGCTCCTCGCCCCTTTCGGGGATCAGGTCGTCGAGATGCGCGCGTGGAAGCACTCCGGCTGGTGGATCGGCTGCGGTGCGGTCCGGGCAGACGGAGCGGTGAAGCGGGTGGTGCTGGTGGCCGGGCAGTCCGTACGGCAGCCGACGGGCGCGCAGGTCGGACCAGCGCGGCAGCCGACGGCGACGGCAGCGAAACCCGTATCGAAGGAGCAGCCGGACGGACTGCGGGAGGAAGCTCCCTGGGTGGACCGGGTCGTCGCCGTCACCGGATGGACACGGGAGCGGAGCGACAGCGCGATCGACTGGGCGTCGGTCGAGGCCCGGCTCGGAACGGCGCTGCCCGGCGACTACAAGGAGTTGATCGAGCTGTTCGGCTACGGCGACTTCGACGACTACCTCGGTCTCCTGATCCCCGACGGACCGCCCGGCAGCCTCGACCTCGTCGAGTTCAACGAGTTCTGGGCCCGGGCAGCAGCCGAGGACGGCGTCGAGCCATGGGCGCCGTACCGGCTCCACCCAACTCCTGGAGGACTGCTGCAGTGGGCGAGCACGGAGCAGCAGACCTCCTTCTACTGGCTCACCGAGGGCTCGTCCCCCGACCGGTGGCCCATCCTCGTCACGGGCGACGACTACAGCGAGTGGAACCGGTTCGACGTCTCGACTGCGGAGTTCGTCCATCGCCTGCTCACCGACCCGCACCACCCCTACTCCACCGCGCGCTACTTCGACCAGCACTGGTTCACGAGCTACGAGAACCGCGACGGGGAGGGCCACTAGCCTTCTGCGCCGGACAACCGACCCGCTTTGCCTGTGCTCGCCGTCCTCGATCGTGCGCAGGACGAATCGGATGCTGCCGGGGCCGGCACCGGAATCCGTGCGGAGAACCCTCGGTGGCCGGCCGGCCGCCGAGCGGCGCTCAGTACGTCTGGATCTCCAGCAGGTTCCCGTCCGGGTCGCGCAGGTGCGCCGCCCGCAGCCCCCACCGTTCGGGGCGCGGCCGAAGATTGCGTACGAAGTGCAAGGCACCCCTGAGCCGGGACGACGGACCACGGTCCCTGCCCGGGGCCGTAACATCGCATCGCATCGCGAGCTTGCCGGTCGCCGTCACGCCGCCCCTTCGACGAGCTCGAACTGTTCCGACAACCGAAGGGTTTGCGTTCCGGGACCGTCCACATGATGTACATCACCGCCTGGGTGATTCGGGTCGGTCATGCGCGATCATGACCGGATGAAAGCTCGCTTCCTTGGTATCGCCGATTTGACCGAATCCCCGTCCGTAGCGGTAGTTGTCGACGTCATGCGTGCTTTCACGGTGGCGGCCTGGGCTTTCGCCCAGGGGGCGGAAAAGATCGTTCTTGCCGAGTCGCTGGACGAAGCCCTGGCGCTCAAGGCCCGCCACCCGGATTGGGTGGCGCTCAAGGACGGTGCGCTCGCGCCCGGGTTCGACACCGTCAACTCTCCGGGCCTGTTGCGGTCCGTTGACCTCGGTGGACGGACCGTTGTGCAGAAGACCACGGCAGGGACGGTCGGCGCCCTTGCGGTCAAGGATGCCTCCCTGGTGCTGTGCGCCGGCTTCGTGGTGGCGGAGGCAACGGCCCGGCTTTTGCGGACACATGAGGGTGACAGTGTCACGTTCGTGGTCACTGGCGAAGACGGGCAGGCCGATGAAGATCTGGCGTGCGCCCAGTACATCGCCCGCAGGGCCACCGGGGCCGGGACGAGTGCGGGTGAATTCCTGCGCCGCGCCGAAGAGTCGCGTGCCGCCACCGAGTTGGCGGAGGGTGTACGCAAGGGGGTCCACCCCGATGACGTCGCACTCTGCCTCGAACTCGACCGATTCCCCTTTGCCATGGTGGCGACCGTGGAGGACTCGCTCATGGTCCTCCGTCCGTGCGCCGTGCCTTCACCGGCCGACGAGGCTTCGATCTGATCGCTTCGCCAGTGCCGTGACCGGGAAGTTCCACCGGGACACCGGTCGCGGCGGCAGGGTCGGCGCCTTTCGCGCACTGCGGTCCCTCTCCGGTTCCCCTGCACGCCGGGCGGCAGTGCCGCATTTACCTAAAGATGTTAGCCAAATGCATAATGACTATCGCTGAATGGGAGGAAGGTTATGGCTCGTGCAGGGCTGACCACGGAGCGTCTGACGCGTGCGGGGGCGGAACTGGCCGACGAGGTCGGCTTCGACCAGGTGACCGTCTCGGCGCTCGCCCGGCGGTTCGATGTCAAGGTCGCGAGTCTGTACTCGCACCTGAAGAGCTCCCAGGACCTCAGGATCAGGATCGCTCTGTTCGCGCTGGAAGAGCTCGCCGACCGGGTCGCCGCCGCGCTGGCCGGGCGGGCCGGCAAGGACGCACTGGTCGCCTTTGCGGATGCCTACCGCGACTACGCCCGGGAGCATCCCGGCCGCTACGACGCCGCCCGCCTCAGGCTCGACCCCGAGACCGCGGCCGCCGGCGCCGGGGTGCGGCACGCGCAGATGACGCGGGCGATCCTGCGCGGCTACGACCTGACGGAACCGGACCAGACGCACGCGGTCCGGATGCTGGGCAGCGTCTTCCACGGCTACGTCAGCCTGGAGATGGCCGGAGGCTTCGGGCACACCGCCGTCGACTCGCAGGAATCCTGGGCCTGGATCCTGGATTCCCTCGATGTTCTGTTGCGGAACCGGACCAAGCCCTGACCAGCCGGGGCCACGCCGCCGAAGCCGGTCCGCCGCCGCACACCGGCACAGCCGCGCACTGAACAATCCGAAATTTCTTGATCAAAAGGCTGGGACAGTGAACACCGAACACGACTGGATCACCACACCTGTCACCGCGGACATGCTGCGTGGATTCCTCGACCTGGAACCGACCGCACACGGCCTGCTGCCGCATCGACTGCCCGCTCGGGCTCGCCGGCAGATCCCTGACGACCAACTGGCCGTGGCCGAGGCCCAGCCCTCCGGCGTGCGGCTGGCCTTCCGTACCCGGGCCACCACCATCGAACTGGACACGCTGCCCACCAAGCGGGTCTACCGAGGTCTCCCGGCCCCGGCGGACGGCGTCTACGACCTGCTGGTGGACGGCCGGCTCGTTGCCCAGGCCACGGTGCCCGGCGGCAACGTCCGCACGATCACCGACATGGTCACCCAGGCCGCCGAACTGTGTGAGGGGCCCGTCGGTACCGCCCGGTTCACCGGTCTACCAGCCCGCGGCAAGGACATCGAGATCTGGCTTCCGCATACGGAGATCACCGAACTGATCGCTCTGCGTACCGATGCCCCGGTCGAGCCGGCGCCGGACAGCGGGCGCAGGGTGTGGCTGCACCACGGCAGTTCCATCAGCCACGGCTCGAACGCCGCCCACCCGACCGCGACCTGGCCGGCCCTGGCCGCGGCTCAGGGCGAAGTGGAGCTGGTCAACCTCGGGTTCGGCGGAGGCGCACTGCTCGATCCGTTCACCGCCCGCGCGATGCGAGACACCCCTGCGGATCTGATCAGCGTCAAGATCGGCATCAACGTCGTCAACTCCGACGTGATGCGCCTGCGCGCCTTCACCCCCGCGGTCCACGGCTTCCTCGACACCATCCGCGAGGGGCATCCGACCACGCCGCTGCTGGTCGTGTCCCCCGTCCTGTGCCCGGTCCAGGAGGACACTCCCGGCCCCCTCGCGCCCGACTTCGGCGGCGGGACATTGCGGTTCAAGGCCACAGGCGATCCTGCCGAACGCGCAGCCGGGCGCCTTACGCTCAACGTCATCCGCGACGAACTCGCCCGGATCGTCGAACAGCGAGCGGCCGACGACCCGAACCTGCACCACCTCGACGGCCGTGGCCTCTACGGCGAGAAGGACTACGCCGAGATCCCGCTGCCCGACGAGGTCCATCCTGATCCCGCAGGGCACCGTCGCATCGGCGAGAACTTCGCGCGGCTCGTCTTCGGCGACGGCGGCCCCTTCGCGGCCGAGACCGACTGACCACACCGCGGTCACACAGACCGCGTTCGGTGCGCGGCCTCGCCGGGGCCGGGAGGCAACCTGGTGCACTGTGCCACCGTCCTCAACGGCGGGTCGTCTCAAGGAGGTCATGCGGTGGGTAAGCACGCCGGCATCGTCGAACCACTGCCGGAACTGCTCGGGCGCCACGCCCGGCGCCTCGGCGACAAGGTCTGTTTCGAGGACCGGCTCAGGCGTGTGACCTACCGGGAGCTGGAACGGAGGACCGCGCGGCTGGCCGGTCATCTGGCCGGACTCGGTCTGGAACGTGGCGACCGGGTGGCCGTACTGCTCGGCAACCGTGTCGAGGCGGTCGAGAGCCTGCTCGCCGTCACCCGGGCGAGCGGCGTGGGCGTGCCTCTGGACCCCGGGAACTCGGTGGAAGAGCTGACCCGCCTGCTGGACGACAGCGGGGCGCGGGTGCTCATCACGGATGATGCGTGCCTGGCGCGGCGGCGAACGCTGCCGTTGCGCCCCGGGTTGACCGTGGTGGTGGCCGAAGGCGGTGCCGAGGACGGGGACGGGGGGCGGCCCGCCGGGGTGGCAGGCGCGGGTGGCGTGCTGCGGTTCGAGGAGTTGGCGGGTACGGACCCGAGGACGCCGGCCCGGGACGATCTCGCGCTGGACGACGTGGCCTGGCTCCTCTACACCTCGGGCTCCTCCGGGGTGCCCAAGGGTGTGCTGTCCACCCAGCGCAACCGGCTCTCGCCGGTCGCGACGGGCCTGGTCGGTGTTCTGGGCCTGTCCGAACGGGACCGTGTGCTGTGGCCGTTGCCCCTCCATCACGCGATGAGCCAGATCGTGTGCTTCCTCGGGGTGACCGCGGTGGGGGCGAGCGCGGTGCTGCTGCCCCGGTTCTCGGTGGCGGGGGTGCTCGGCGAACTGCGGCGTGGGGATGTCTCGTTCACCTTGCTCGGCGGGGTTCCGACCACGTACTCGGCACTGCTCGACGCGGTCCGGGGCGAGAACGGCGGCCGGGACGGCGGCAACGGTCTGGGCGGCCCCGCGCTGCGCGGTTGTGTCAGTGGTGGCGCGGCGGCGGGGCCCGGGTTCCACGAGTCCTTCGAGGCGATCTGTGGTGTGCCCTATCTGGAGCACTACGGCAGTACGGAGGCGGGCCCGGTCACCATGCCGGCGCTGGACGGGGCGACGGCGTCCGGGGCATGCGGGCGGGTGCTGCCCGGCACCCGGGTCCGGGTCGGCGGGGGTCCGGACGGCCGGGACACGGGCGAGGGCGAGTTGTGGGTCAACGGGCCCGGGGTGATGGCCGGTTACCACGGCAGGCCGGAAGCCACCGCGGAGGTACTGCGCGACGGCTGGTTCCGCACGGGTGACCTGGCCAGGATCGATGGCTCCGGTGCGCTGGCGATCACCGGCCGGGCGAGCGACCTGATCGTCCGGGGCGGGGTGAACATCCACCCGTCGGAGGTGGAGGCGGTGCTGCGGCGGCTGCCCGGGGTGGTGGACGCCGCCGTGGCCGGACGCCCGCACCCCGCCTTCGGCGAGGTGCCGGTCGGCTATCTGGTCGCCGAGCCCGGCGGCGTACTGGACCGGGGGCGCGTCCTCGCCGCCTGTCGTGCGGAACTCTCCGGTTCCAAGGTGCCCGTCGAACTGTTCGAGGTGGCGGACCTGCCCCGTACCTCCTCCGGGAAGATCCTACGGCGGGACCTGGCCGGTCTGGCCGCACGGGCACTGGGCGCGGGGACCGCCGGCGACGGGAAGCCGTCGCAGGACCTGCTCGCCCTGGTGCGGAGCGAGGTGGCGGCCGTGCTCGGCTGTACGGCTCAGGCGGTGGAGCCGGGCACCGCGCTGCGGGACCTGGGCATGGACTCCCTGACGGCCACGGTGCTGCGGGAGCGGCTGTCGGCGGTGACCGGTCTGCCGCTCTCCGAGGCCGTCGCCTTCGACTTTCCCACGGCCGAGGCGCTCGCCGCCCACCTCGGGGAACGGAGCGCCGTCGCACCGGCCGGTGCCGGGCCGGTGGACCGGAGTGCGGCCCGGTCGGACGACGATCCCGTGGTGATTGTGGGGATGGCCTGCCGCTACCCCGGGGACGTGACCTCGCCCGAGGAACTGTGGCGGCTGGTGGCCGACGGGCGGGACGCCATCGGCCCCTTCCCCACCGACCGGGGCTGGGACGTCGACGCGCTCTACGACCCGGACCCCGGGCGGCCCGGGAGGACGTATGTGCGCGAGGGCGGCTTCCTCTCCGGTGCGGACCGCTTCGACCCCGCCTTCTTCGGCATCTCGCCCCGCGAGGCCCTGGCCATGGACCCGCAGCACCGGCTGCTGCTCGAAGTGGCGTGGGAGGCTTTCGAGTACGCCGGTCTCGTCCCGGGCACGCTGCGCGGCTCGGCGACCGGGGTGTACGTCGGGCTGATGTACAGCGACTACGCGCGCCGCCTGGCAAGGACGCCCGAGCAGGTCGAGGGGTACCTCGGCCTCGGCAACGCCGGAAGCGTCGCCTCGGGCCGCATCGCGTACGCCTTCGGCCTCGAAGGCCCGGCGCTCACCGTGGACACGGCGTGTTCCTCGTCGCTGGTGGCCCTGCATCTGGCGGCCCAGGCGCTGCGCCGGGGCGAGTGCGCCTTCGCGTTGGCCGGTGGTGCCACGGTGATGTCGGGGCCCTCGTCGTTCGTGGAGTTCAGTCGCCAGCGGGCGCTGGCACCGGACGGCCGCTGCAAGGCGTTCGGTGCGTCCGCCGACGGCACGGGGTGGGCCGAGGGTGCCGGAATGCTGCTGCTGAGCCGGCTGTCCGAGGCGCGCCGCGCCGGGCTTCCGGTACTGGCCGTGGTGCGCGGCTCGGCGGTGAACCAGGACGGGGCGAGCAACGGGCTGACCGCACCGCACGGCCCGGCGCAGCAGCGGGTGATCCGCCAGGCGCTCGCGGACGCGGGGCTGGAACCCGGGGACATCGACGCGGTGGAGGCGCACGGCACCGGCACCCGGCTGGGGGACGTCATCGAGGCGGAGGCCTTCCTCGCGACGTATGGGCGGCAGGAGCGGGAGCGTCCCCTCCGGTTGGGCTCGGTGAAGTCGAACATCGGTCACACCCAGGCCGCCGCCGGAGTGGCCGGGGTGATCAAGATGGTCCAGGCGATGCGGCACGGTGTGCTGCCGCGCACCTTGCACGCCGACGAGCCGACGCCCCGGGTCGACTGGTCGGCGGGGCGGATCGCGCTGCTGAGCCGGGCGGTGGAGTGGCCCGCGACGGACCGCCGGCGCCGGGTGGGGGTGTCGTCGTTCGGGATCAGCGGCACCAATGCCCATGTGGTGCTCGAAGAGCCCGGGGGAGACGGGGAGGCCGCAGCGCTGTGTGGCGTGGTGGGAGGCGGGGCCGCGAGGGGCGGCGGTGCCGGGCCCGGGGTGGAGTCGGAGTGCGCGGCGCTTCCTGGGCGGGCCGCGGTGGCCTTTCCGCTGTCGGCGCGGAGCGTGCCGGGGCTGCGGGCCCAGGCGCGACGGCTGTACGACCATGTGGCCGCCGCTCCTGACACGTCCCTGGTGGACATCGGGTACTCGCTCGCCACCACGCGTGCGGCCCTGGAGCACCGGGCCGTGGTGGTGGCCCGGGACCGTGCGGAGCTGCTCGGCGCCCTGCGGGCCGTGGCCGAGGGCGGCGGCCGGTCCGGCGTGCACACGGGCACGTCACGCCATCTCGGCTCGACGGCCTTCCTGTTCACCGGACAGGGCAGTCAACGTGTCGGCATGGGTGGTGAGTTGTACGGGTCGCGGGATCTGCACCCGGTCTTCGCCCGTACGTTGGACGAGTGCTGTGCCCTGCTCGACCCGCTGCTGCCGGTGCCGCTGCGGGACGTCATGTTCGCGGGGCCCGGTACGGAGAAGGGCGCGTTGCTGGACACGACCCGGTTCGCGCAGCCGGCGCTCTTCGCTCTGGAGACCGCTTTGTTCCGGCAGTTCGAGGCGTGGGGAGTACGTTCCGGTGCGGTGGCCGGGCACTCGGTGGGCGAGGTGGCGGCGGCGCACGCCGCCGGGGTGTTGTCCCTCGCGGACGCGTGCACGCTGGTGGCGGCCCGGGGCCGGCTGATGGACGCGCTGCCTCCGGGCGGCGCCATGGCGGCCGTGGCTGCGGGAGCGGACGAGGTGGCCGGCCATCTCTCCGGGGTGGGCGGCGCGGTGGAGATCGCCGCGGTCAACGGGCCCGCGTCGGTGGTGGTCTCCGGCGACGAGCCGACGGTGCGGGAGGTGGCCGCGTACTTCCGGGAGCGGGGCCGTGCGGTGACGCCGCTACGGGTCGGCCATGCCTTCCACTCCGCCCGGATGGAGCCCGTGCTGGCCGAGTTCGCGGAGGTGGTCGGGCGTCTGTCCTTCGCCGCGCCGCACCTGCCCCTGATCACCGCTGTACCGGGCCGGACGGCCACCGCCGAGGAGGTGTGCACGCCGGAGTTCTGGGTGGGCCATGTCCGCCGTCCGGTCCGCTTCGCCGATTCGGTGGCGTACCTGGGCGAGCAAGGCGCGGCACACTACGTCGAACTGGGGCCGGACGGCGTGCTCACCGGCCTGGTGCGTGATTGCCTCGCCTCATCCGGGCCGGGCACGGACGGCCCGGACGCGGACGGCCCGGACGGGGGCGGGGCCGGCGGTGGTGAGCGGGGTCCGGTGCCGCTGGTTCTGCCGACACTGCGCAGGAAGCGGCCGGAGGCGGACGCCTTGCTGGACACGCTGGCCGCGCTGCACGCCCACGGTGTTCCCGTCGACTGGCGGGCCGCCCTCGCCGGGGGCGGTGGGCGGCGCGTCGCGCTGCCCACGTACGCCTTCCAGCGCCGCCGGTACTGGCTGGAGGCCGTCCCGGAGCTTGCGCCCGCCGCCCCGGCGGCCGAGGCCGCCCATCCGTTCCTGCGGTCGGTCACCCGTACGGCCGACGACGACGGGTTGCTGCTGAGCGGGTCGCTCTCGGTACGGGACCAGCCGTGGCTCGTCGACCACGTGGTCGCCGGTGAGATGCTGCTGCCTGCCACCGCATTCCTCGAAATGGCCCTCCACGCAGGTGAGTTGATGGGCTCCGCTGTCCTGGACGAGCTCGTCCTGACCGCACCGCTACCGGTGCCCTCGGACGGTGCGGTCGCCTTGCAGGTGAGGGTGGCGGGGGCGGACGAAGCGGGGCGGCGGGCTGTGCTCTTCCACTCGCGGCCGCACAGTACGGCGGGTGACGGCCCCTGGCTCCGTAACGCCGTCGGCACGCTCTCGCCGATGCCGCTGTCCGCGGGCCGGGGAGCGACCGCGGGCGAGATGGGCGGCGCGCCCCGGCCCGACGCGTCCTGGCCGCCGGAGGGTTCGCTGCCGCTGCACGCCGGCGTCCCGGGGACGGGGCCGTACGAGCAACTGGCCGCCGGCGGGCTGCGATACGGCCCCGCCTTCCGGGGCCTGCGTGCCGTCTGGAGGCACGGGGAGGAGTTGTACGCGGATGTCGCGCTGCCCGAAGCTGTCCGGGCCGCGCATCGGGAGGCGGGGGGCCCGGAGTTCGTCCTGCACCCCGCGCTGCTCGACGCGGCGCTCCACGCCCTGGCCCTGGACGGCCTGGTCGCGCACTTGTCCGGGGCAGCCGGTCCGGCGGACGGCGGCTTGTCCCTGCCGTTCGCCTTCAGCGGGGTGCGTGTGCACGCCGCCGGTGTGCAGCGCCTGCGGGTACGGGTGGCCCCCGGTCCGGACGGCCGGGCCGCGGTGGAACTGAGCGACGAGACGGGCTCGCCGGTGGCGACGGTCCGTTCGCTGGCGCTCCGGCCTCTTCCGCGTACCGGTCCCGGCTCCGGTACAACGGCGGCCGACGCGGTCCCCGGTGCACTCCACCGGACCGACTGGGTGGCGATGGCCGAGCCGTCCGCACCCATGGCACTGCCCCGCTGGGGGGTTCTGGGCGCTGCGGGCACATGGCTGGTGGACGCTCTCGCGCCGCCCGGTTCCGGAGTCCCGGTGTACCCCGACCCGGCGGCGTGCGACGCGTCCTCGGCCGTCGTCGTGGCACCGTGCCCACTGCCCGGCACGGCCGGCGGCGGGCAGGACCAGGCGGCCGGTCTGCTGCGGGCGGCGGACCGGGCACTGAGGCTCGTACAGGAATGGCTCGCCGAACCGCACCTGTCCCGCTCCCGTCTCGTCCTCGTGACGTCCGGTGCCGTCGCTGCGGCAAGTGGCGGTTTCCGCACGGACGATGCCGCCGGGCGTGGGAGTGACGGCCGGTCCGGCGAGGCAGGGGCCGTACCGTTGCACACCCCGGTGTGGGGCCTGGTCCGTTCGGCGCTGCGGGAGAACCCGGGCCGCTTCGCCGTGATCGACGTGGACGGGCACCCCGACTCGTGGAGCGCCGTTCCCGGCCTGCTGGCCGCCTCGGTCCCGGAGGCGGCCGTACGCCGAGGGGCGGTGTACGTACCGGAGCTGGTTCCGCTGCCGGCCGAGGCGGCGCCGAAGTCACGGAAGGGGCGGACCCTCGACCCGGAGGGGACCGTCCTGGTCACCGGCGGCACCGGTTCCCTGGGGATGCTGGTGGCTCGGCACCTGGTCACCGCTCACGGCGTCCGGCACCTGCTGCTCGCCGGCCGACGGGGGCCGGACGCTCCGGGGGCGCGTGAGCTCGTCGCGGAACTGCACGAGGCGGGCGCCGAGGTGACCGTGCACGCCTGTGATGTCGCGGACCGGACCGCGCTCGCGGCCCTGCTCGACGCGGTGCCGGCGGCCCACCCGCTGACGGGCGTCGTGCACACCGCGGGAGTGCTGGACGACGGTGTCGTCGCGGCGCTCACCCCGGACCGGGTGAGTCGGGTGATGCGCCCCAAGGCCGACGCCGCTCTCGCTCTGCATGAGCTGACCCGCGGTCATGACCTGGCCGTGTTCGCTTTGTTCTCCTCGGTGGCGGGTACCTTCGGCTCCGCGGGTCAGGCCAATTACGCCGCGGCCAATTGTGTGCTGGACGCCCTGGCGCGGCACCGCGGGCGGCTCGGGCTGCCCGGCACGTCGATCGTCTGGGGCCCCTGGCAGCAGGGCGACGGCATGATGGCGCACCTCGGCGACGCGGACCGTCGGCGGATGGCCCGTTCCGGGTTCGGCCCGCTCGGGCCCGAAGAGGGCCTGGCGCTCTTCGACGCGGCCGTGGCCGGTGACGAACCGGTGGTGGTGGCGGCCCGCCTCGCGCCGGCCGCTCTCCGCGGCGGTGACATGGCGGCGAACCGGCTCCGTTCCCCTGCCGGGGAAGAAGACCGCGCGGGCGACGGGGGCGACGGGGGCGGGGATCGGCTCGGCCGGTTGCCGGCGGCTGCTTCCGCCGGCGAGCTGGGCGGGGTGCTGCTCACGAAGGTCCGGACGCTGGCGGCCCGCGTCCTGGGCCATCGGGAGGAGGCGAGCGAGATCGACGAGGACGCCCTGCTGGCGGATCTGGGACTGGATTCCCTGGCTGCGGTCGATCTGCGCAATGAGCTCGCGGCGTGGACGGGGCTCGACCTGCCGTCCACGCTGCTGTTCGACTTCCCGACGCCGCGCGCGCTCGCCGTCGAGCTGACGCGGCGGTATGCCGCCGAGGCACCGTCCGAGGGTGCCGCGTCCGACGGCCGGGCCCGGCCCGGGACCGTCGGTGCTCCGGGCTCCCCGGGACTGCCGGCGGACGGCGGTCCGGGAAGCGGTGCGGGAAGCGGTCCTGGGGTGGGCGCTCCGCCGGACCGCCGGGTGCGGGTCGCCGAAGCGCCGTACGCCGAGGAGTCCTTGGACTCCCTGGGCGCGCTCTTCCGTACCGCATGCGCCCGGGGCCGGAGCTGGGACGGCATGGTGCTCCTCACCGTCGCCGCGCGCCTGCGTCCGGTCTTCGACCGGGCCGGGGCACCCGGCGCGGCGCACGAACCCGTCATGCTCGCGGCGGGCGGCACGGGGGCCCGGCTGGTCTGCTCCCCCGCGCTCAGCGCGCTGTCCGGACCGCAGGAGTACGCGCGTCTCGGTGCCGGGCTACGAGGGCTGCGGCCGGTTTCGGCGGTGCGGCACCCGGGGTTCGAGCCCCGGGAGGCGCTGCCCGCCACACTGAACGCCTTCGTCACGGCCCAGGTCGCCGCTGTCCGCGCGGCCGCGACCGAAGGCCCTCCGGTACTGCTGGGACGGTCGGCCGGCGGCTGGGTGGCGCACGCCGTGGCCGAGCGTCTGGAGTCCGAGGGCACCGCCCCGGCTGCCGTCGTCCTGGTGGACACCTATCCCCCGGGGCACGGCGACCGGGGGCAGGCGCTCTCCGCGATGACGTCGGACATGCTGCGCCGGGCGGCGGAGTTCGCCCCCGCCAGTACCGACCGGCTCACCGCCATGGCCGGATACTTCGAGCTCTTCAGCGGCTGGAAACCCGGACCACTCGCCTGCCCCACCCTGTACGTACGAGCCCGGGACATGCTGCCCGGTGCCGGGTCCGCCCCGGACTGGAGCCTGCCCCACGCCGAAATCACCGTGCCGGGGGACCACTTCACCATGCTGGAGGAGCATGCCCGTACCACCGCGCTCGCCATCCACGAGTGGCTCGGCAGCCGCTTCTGAGGAGGTCCCGGCCGCAGCGGATCGCCGAGCACCTCGATGTCCCGGCGCGGCTTCCCGGAGCGGTTGCCGAGGCCTCATGATGCACTCATGAGGATTCCCGACCGACGGATCGAGCTCTTTGCCGGAACTGACAGCGGCAACCGGTTCAGCGGCCCTGCGACGGGGGGTGAACGGCCCATGCTCACAGCCATGCTGGACGCCCAGCGCGCCACCCTGGAGCTCAAGTGCTCGGCTCTCGGGCCCGAGTTGGCGATGCGGTCCGTTTCCCCGTCCTCGATTTCGCTGCTCGGCCTGGTCCGGCATCTCGCCGACGTGGAGCGCCGCTGGTTCCGGGCCGTGCTCGCCGGGCACGACGTCGAGCTGCGCTTCTCCTCGGCGGACGCCCCGGAGGGTGATTTCGACGGTGCGGTTGCTGCGCCCGAAGTCGTCGCCGCCTCCTGGCGGGCCTGGCGGGACGAGGTGGCCTTCGCGCGCGAGTTCGCCGCCGAGGCCCCTCACCTCGACGTCCAGGGCCGTGACGCCTGGCGAGGAGCGGTCTCGCTGAGGTGGGTACTCATCCACATGATCGAGGAGTACGCCCGGCACAACGGGCACGCCGACCTGATCCGGGAACGGATCGACGGAGCCGTCGGGGTGTGACCGGGGGCGGGCCCGGCCGGTCCACGCGCTGTCGGACCGGGCCCAGTCGAAAGGTCTGCCCGCTGTGTGCCACGAGGCGGCTGCCTCGTCGCCGCACTCGAAGAATGGCTGTGGCAGTCGCGGGCCGTCCCCGGCATCATGGATGCCATGGACACGCCGATCGACGACTGGATCACCATCGCGGCCTACGAGAACCTGCCTGGCCGCCTCCGCCCGATGGCGGCAGTCCGCGCTTGACTGCGCGACCGCGGCATCGACTGGATGCCCTTCGATCCGGACGAGATCCGATGCGGTCTGGCCTGCGGCATCGGCACTGACGGCCACTGGCACGGTTGGTTCCACATCCACGTCCGGGCCGACGCCCTCAGACGTCTCGGGCTCCATCCCGACCAGCCCACCGCCGAAGTCACCGGCACGTCTCCGCCCCGCTGGTGGCACGCCGCCGCGGAACGCAACCCTCACGCGTGGGCGCCGGCGAGACGGGCGGCTCGTCCGGACATGCCGCGGACGGGCGACGCCCGGTGAGACGCGCCCCGTACACCGTGCCCGGCGAAGGACGGCTCAGGGCGCCGCCGCATCAGTCCGTGCACCGTCCCCCGCGGGACGGTACGGGCCCGGATCCGGTCCGTTTTGAGCCGGTGCAACTCAGGGACATCCCCAGGTCGACGCGATATGCTGATGCAGATTGTGCAAGCCATTTGCAAAATGAGGAGGGTCATGGCTACGCGGGCGACCGATGCCGGGACGAACCAGAGCGTCGAACGAGCGGTCTCGGTACTGCGCGCACTCGACGCCGGCCGCGCCGAACTACGCGTCTCCGACGTCGCCGAACTCACCGGGCTGGGGTCTTCCACCACCTCCCGGCTCCTGTCCACCCTCGAACGGCTCGACATGGTGGAACGCGACCCGGTCAGCAACCTCTACCGCCTCAGCCTCGGGATTCTCCCGCTCGCCGCCACCGCGACCAACCGCCACCCCGTCCACCGCGCGGCCCGCATGGTCCTCCAGGACCTCGCGACCCGCACCGGACTGGGGGCCAATGTCGCCGTCCGCCGGGACTCCGAGCTGATGTTCCTGTGCAATTTCGAGGGGCACCGCGCCCCGAAGTCCTATACGCAGGCCGGGCACACGGCTCCGCTGCACGCCACCAGCATCGGCAAATGCCTTCTCACCGGCCTCACGCCCAAGGAGCGCCGCAGGCTGCTCCCCGAGCCGCTCGCGGCACACACCGACTACACGACCACCAGCCACGACCTCCTCGACGCCGAGATAGACACGGTCCGCCGCACCGGTTACGCGATCGAGGCCGAGGAACGCGCCCTGGGCCGCGCTTCCCTCGCCGCGCCCGTCCGCGACGCCTCGGGGGACGTGGTCGCCGCCATCTCCCTGTGGGGCCCGGCCTCCCTCCTCGGCAACCACGCCGAGACCAACGGGCAGCGGCTCGCCCTCACCCGTGAGGTCATCGAGGCCGCCGACGCCATCAGCCAGGCACTGGGCGTCCTCTGAAATCACACGGCGAAGGGGCCCGGTGAAGGTTGTTCGACCTTCACCGGGCCCCTTCGCCGTGCCGCTTACGCGCCGTACGCCTTGAACGCGATCACGTGCGCGTGCCGCGCGCCGTGCGTCGCGTCCACCACGAGCCGCAGCGCACCGGTGCGCAGGGGCCCGCCGTCCGCACCGTTCAGCGGGTGCACGCGGTGGCGGCGGCGGTTGCCCTCCACCGTCAGCAGTGTGCGCCAGGTGCCGTCGGGCTCGCGGCTCTGGAGGCGGTAGTCGCGGACCAGTTCCGGCATGACCTCGAACGGGGTGCGGTGGCGGTGCAGGTTGTTGAGGTACTCGTCGACGTCGTCGTCGAACACCACGCGGGCCTCGGTGAGCTGCTGCTCCTCGTCCCAGTCCAGGCTCAGCCACTGCTCGGCCCGGTCCGGGTCGGGCAGCAGCTCGGACGACCACATCTGCGGGCCTCCGTAAGCGCGCTGGAATCCGCCGACGGCCCGCTCGGGCAGGAACGCGGCGGTGTCCGGGGCCGCGCGGAAGCCGAAGGTCCGGCGGCGCAGGCCGCGGGCCTGCCATTCCAGGACCAGCTGGCCGTCCTCCTCCGGAATGTCGTGGTCGACGGCCGCATCGCCCTCGACCCTGCTGCGCAGTGCGAGGACGCCGTCGGTGCGCTCGGGGACGAGGACCAGCGCGGCGCCCGGGCAGGCGCGCACGATCAGGACGACGTTCTCCGGGGCGTCCGGGCGGTGGCCGAGGCGGGCCGTGACCCAGTGGGGGCCGTCGGCCGGCACGGTCACCGTGGTGGTGAGCAGGTGGTCGACGGGGACCGCGTTCTCGGGGCGGCCGGTGCTCCACAGTTCCACGGTGAGTTCGCTCGCCGGCTCGCCCGGGACGCCGTGGACGAGCAGGTCGACCGTGTCGAGTGCGGGGTCCACCGGCAGCAGCAGCGCGAGGTCGCGGGTGAGCGGGTACGGCTCGCCGGGTGCGGTCCGCGTGGGCTCGGCGGCCAGGCGGCTCAGGTGCGAGGAGGCGCTGACGCGGGCCGTGCGCGCCAGGTTGTCGGGGTCGTCGTCGTACAGGCCGATGACCGAGGCGTCCTGTCGCAGCAGGGTACGGCGCACCAGTTCGGGGTGTTTTGCGGCGAGTTCGCGCGGGGTGAGGCCCTCGGCGACACAGAGCGCGGCGGCCGTGCCCGCGGCCTCGCCGAGCGTGGCGCAGGTGGCCATGACACGGGTGGCGCCGAAGGCGATGTGGGTGGCGGAGATGTTGCGCCCGGCGAACAGGAGGTTCGTGACGTTCGCCGAGTACAGGGAGCGCAGCGGGATGTGGAAGATGCCGTCCGCGTAGCGCTGGCGGGCCCCGGGCTCGTCGGCGTACATGCCCTGCACCGGGTGGAGGTCCACGGACCAGCCGCCGAAGGCGACGCGGTCGGCGAACTGCCGCTGTTCGAGGATGTCCTGCTGGGTCAGCATGTGGTCGCCGAGGAAGCGGCGGTACTCGCGCTTGCCGGGGAGGCTGCCGACCCATTCCAGGGTCAGGTTCTCGGCGTCCGGGAACTCGCCGGAGTTCTTGATGTGGTCCCAGATGCCCATGATGACGGACTGGAGCTCGTCGCGGATGCGTTCGTTGTCGTGGACGGTGTCGAGCTCGCCGCCCCACTCGATCCACCAGTAGTCGCAACCGTTGTCGCCGGTGCGCAGGACGCGGTTGCGCAGGATGGGCGTGGTGGTGAGGTCGCGGGCGCTGGCGGGCGGCACGAACTTCACCGGCCGGCCCGTGTCCTTGGTGTGGAACAGGATCGTCGACCCGAGCAGCGCCTCGTCCTGCTCCTCGGGCGCCCAGGGCTCGCCGAACTCGGCGCGCGCCTCGCGGCCGATGCGGTGGTGGGCTCCGGCGAGGTGGCCGAGCAGGCCGTCGCCGGTGCAGTCGAGGAACTGGTGCGCGTGGAAGGTGATGCGCCGCTCGGAGCCCATCATCCAGCCGGTGCAGGAGTGCACCTCGCGTGCCTCGTCCGGGCCGCTCGCCTCGACCTCGCGTACGTCGGTGTTGAGGTACAGGTCGATGTTCGGCTCGGCCCGGACCGCGTCGAGGACCACCTGGTCCCAGTAGTACGGGTTGCCTTCGGGGTTGCGGAACTGGTTCTCGGTGTACAGCTCGCCCATGATGCCGGTCTCCCGGGCCCAGCGGTGCACGCCGTGGGCGGTGGCGCCGCAGACCCAGACACGGACCTCGCTGCTGGCATTGCCGCCCAGGACGGGCCGGTTGTTGACCAGCGCGACACGCCGGCCGAGCCGCGCCGCGGCGATGGCCGCACAGGTCCCCGCCAGGCCGCCGCCGATGACGGCGATGTCGTAATGGACCTCTTCTTCCCGCACGGTGCGGCCTCCTTGATGTGAAGCTCGGATTCTCTCCGCCACAGCGGAGCGGCCTTGAACGTACATCACATCCATATTGTGCAACCACTGTTCAGCCAGTGGGATGTGTTGTAAGTTTCCAGCGCAGCCGACGACACCGTCGCCGCGGGTCGACGGACCAGCTCATGGCAAGTGCGGCGACTTCGCCGGTGCCGTACAGAACCGGCGATTCGCTCACCAGCAGGGTTGACGCCGTCGCACGATATGGAGAACGATCCCGCATGCTGCAACTTGCGTTCAACGGAGCATGCAATGGCATTCACACAGGGCCTCGGGCGAAACAGGGGACGGGGCGACTCACCACTCGCGCCCGGCCGCGTCGTATCCGGCTGCCGGTGCACGGCCTTCCGTGCCACGCCCTGCAACACCGCTCCCGCCCCGTTTGAGAGGACACACCCATGAGTACGGCCGCACCTCCCCAGAAGGCCGCTCCACGCCGTGAGCGGGCCGGTGGGCGGCTCTCCAACGGCGCGTTCGCACTGCTGCTGACCGCCCCGGGGATCGCCCTGTTCGCGACGATCATCGTCTACCCGCTGGTCTCGGCCCTGTTCACCGGCTTCTTCAGGCAGGATCTGCGGCTGCCGGGCCGGGAATTCGTCGGCCTGGAGAACTTCGCCTACTGGCTGGACGGCGACTTCCTCACGATCCTCAAGCAGACGCTGGTCTTCACCGTCGGTGCGACGGTCGTGCCCTTCGTGATCGGCTTCGCGCTCGCGCTCGCACTGAACTCGGGCCTCAAGGGCAGCGGCTTCCTGCGCGGCCTGTTCCTGTTCCCGTGGGTGATCCCCGGCGTGGTGATCTCCTTCCTGTGGATGTGGATCTTCAACGCGAACTACGGCGTGCTGAACGGCATCCTCATGAAGGCCGGGATCATCGAGGAGTCCATCTCCTGGCTCGGCCAGCCCGGCACCGCCATGCTCGCCGTCATCATCACCAAGACCTGGGCGAGCTTCCCCTGGATGATGGTGATGCTGCTCGCCGGTCTGCAGACCGTTCCCAAGGAACTGCACGAGGCGGCCTCCATGGACGGGGCGGGCTCGATCCGGCGCTTCTTCGCCGTCACCTGGCCGCAGGTCCGCGGTGTCGCCTCGATCGTGCTGCTCCTGGAGTTCATCTGGAACTTCCAGCACTTCGACACCATCTACGTGCTCACCGGCGGCGGCCCGGCGGGCTCCACCGAGACCTTCGCGACCGCCGTGTACCAGACCGCCTTCAAGGGCTTCGACATCGGCCGGGCGACCGCGCTGGGCGGACTGTGGATGCTGCTCCTGCTCCTCCTCGTCGCCGTTTACCTCAGGATCACCGAGCGGAAGGGCGACGCCCGATGACCTCCACGACCTCCACCCCCCTGTCCGGCGCCGAGCGGCTGAGGCCGCGCACCACGTCCGCCGGGCGCACCTCACGGCGCCGGATCCGCAAGGACCTGCTGCGCTCGCGGATCGCGGCCTGGACCGCGGTCCTGGTGATCGGCGCCTTCGGCATGCTGCCGATCTACTGGCTGCTGGCCACCGCCCTGAGCAGCCCCGAGCAGACCTTCCAGTTCCCGCCGAAGCTCATACCCACCGAGATCACCTTCAGCAACTTCACGGCCCTCGCCGAGAACGAGCAGCTGATCAAGTACCTGGTCAACTCCCTCATCGTGGCCTCGATCACCGCCGTGCTGAGCGTGGTCGTCGCCACATACATGGGCTACTCGTTCTCCAAGTTCCGCTACCGCGGACGCCGGTCGCTGATGCACCTGGTGCTGGCCTCCCAGATGTTCCCCCAGGCGGTCCTGCTGGTGACGCTGTACGCCGTTTTCTCCAGCTTCGGACTGCTGAACACGTACACCGCCCTGGTGCTGTCCTTCACCACGTTCACGATGCCGCTGTGCGTCTGGATGCTGAAGGGCATCTTCGACACCATTCCGGACGCCCTGCTGGAGGCCGCGTCCATCGACGGCGCGTCCCGGTGGCGGACGCTGCACTCCATCGTGGCGCCGCTGGCCGCGCCCGGCATGATCGCCGCCGGCCTGTTCGCCTTCGTCCGCGGCTGGAACGACTTCATCTTCGCGGTGACGCTGGCCGACAAGGAGAAGCAGACTCTGCCGCCCGGCCTCGTCTCCACCTACATCGGCGAGTTCCAGACCGCCTGGCCCGAGCTGATGGCGGCCTCGCTCGTCGTCTCCGTCCCCGTGGTCATCGCCTTCATGTTCCTGCAGCGCTACCTCGTCGGCGGCATGACCGCCGGTTCGGTCAAGAGCTGAGCCGACGGGATCGTCCCGCCGAGTCAAGAGCTGAGCCCGCGGGATCCTTCCGCACCCTCCCCCCACGCCCTTCCCTTCCACCCACTCCCCCATGGAGAGACCATGACCACCTCTGGCATCAGCCGGCGCGGCGCGCTGCGCATGTTCGGCATCGGCGCGCTCAGTGTGGCCGGAGCCGGTGCGCTGGGCGCCTGCGCACCGTCCGGCGCCAGCACCTCCTCGAACGGAGGCGACACGAAGTCCAAGGACTTCGACTTCACCTCCTGGTCGCTCAACGAGGAGGCCGCCAAGCCCTCCATCGAGAAGATCATCAAGGCGTGGGAGAAGGCCGAGGGCTCCAAGATCCGCGCGGTCTCGTACCCGTACAACGAGTACCTGAGCCAGCTCACCCTCAAGCTCGGCGGCGGCGAGACGACCGGCGCGGTGCACCTCGACATCGCCTGGCTCGCCGCGGTGGCGCAGATGGGCAAGCTCGCCGAGCTCGACACCGTGGCCATGAAGGGCGGCTACACCAACGTTGCGCTGAACAGCGGCATGTACGACGGCAAGCAGTACGGCCTGCCGTGGAACACCGGCTCGATCGGCGTGATCGCCAACTCCAAGCTCCTGGCGAAGGCCGGCATCAAGAAGCACCCCACCACCATCGAGGAGTTCGAGGGCGCGCTGCGGGAGCTGAAGGGGCTCGGCAACGGCATCGTGCCCTACGCCGCGGCCACCAAGGTCGCGCAGCTCAAGGACATCTTCCCGTGGATGCAGACCTTCGGCTGCACGCTCATGGACGGCGACAAGGTGACCATCGGCGACGACGCCTCCGTCGACGCGGTCACCTGGTACAAGAAGCTGCACGACGAGAAGCTGATCGCCGCGGACGTGGACCGCTTCGACGCGCGTGCCCTGTTCGGGCAGGGCAAGGCCGCCTTCTACGACGACGCCATCATCGGCAAGGGCGTGACCTCTGCGCAGTCCAAGGACAAGACGCTGGCCGACGCGATGCAGCCGATGAAGCGGCCGGTGCTGAAGGCCGGTGACACGCCGCAGGCGCTGCTGTGGGGCGGCGTGATCGCGATCGTCAAGGGCAAGGGACAGGACGCGGCGACGGAGTTCGCCCTGCACACCACGTCCGACCGTGCCACCACCACCGAGTACTTCGCCTCCCGCGCCCTGCCGCCGTCCACCACGGCGGGCCTGTCCGACCCGAAGGTCGCCCAGGACACCTTCACCACCGAGTGGACCGAGAAGATCACCGACACGGCGACCGGCAGCCCGTTCTGGCAGTTCGCGCAGAACGCCCAGATCGAGGAGGCCGTGGCCAAGCAGGTCCAGGCGGTCCTGGTCGGCAAGTCGAAGCCGAAGGACGCGATGAAGAAGGCCGGCGAGGAGGTCGCCGCCCTCATCAAGCGCTGAGCCGGCGCGCGGCGCTCCGGGCCCGGTGAAGGTCGAAACGGCCTTCACCGGGCCCTTCGCCATGCCGCACACGCATTCCTCAGGACGTATTCAAGTTCCGTATTGTGCATCCTCTATTCATGATCTGGGATCTGCTGTAAATTCCGGGCGCAGCGGAGGGGGTGTTCCGGCCTGCGGGGCCACTCCCGTTCGCCTCACCGCCTCACCGCCACACCGCCACGAAGGAGTTCACCTTGCGACGTCCCACGGCACGCTCGTACGCCGCCTCAGCCGCGTCCCTGGCCGCCCTGCTCGCGCTCGTCCCGGCCACCGCCCGCGCCGACGGCACGGACCGTGCCGCGACCGCGGCGGCGGCGACGGTGATCGAGAAGGTCCCGTACACGATGGACTCGTCGAACCAGGCAGCCTGGTGGACGCCGGTCGCCACGTACAAGGGGCGCGGTCAGTACACGTACTTCGCCTTCAACGAGCCCGGCTCGACGGCCGCCACGCACCGTCCGGCGATCGCGCGGCGCGACCCGGATGGGCTGTGGAGCCGTCTGCCGCTGCTCGACAAGAGCGGACAGCAGGCCGAGTTCCCCGACGACAACGGTCACAACCAGGCGTCCGTGGCGCGCGACGGCAGCGGCCGTCTGCATGTGTTCGCCTCCATGCACGCCGACCCCTGGCGCTACTTCCGCACCGAGGCCCCCGGCGGGGACGTCACGGATCACGCGTCCGAACTGCCCGACCAGGGCGTGGGCATCACCTACCCGATCGTGACCACCGCACCCAACGGCGATCTGTACCTGGCCGCCCGTGTCGGAGCCGGTTCCGACAAGCGCCCCGGCAAGCTGTACCGCTGGGACGACGCCGCCGCGCGCTGGAGCGTGGTCGCCACCTTCGCCGACGCACTGAACCGCTCGGTGTACCCCGACGACCTGACGGTGGACGCCGGCGGCCGCGTGCATCTCCTGTACGAGTGGGCCAAGGCCCCGGCGACCGGGTTCCGGCACCAGCTCTCCTACCTGAGCTACGACCCCTCGACCGGCGCCTTCGCGGACAGCGCGGGCGCGGCCGTCACCACCCCGGTGACGCCCGACACGTCCGATGTGATCCAGGAGCTCACCACAGGTGAGGAATGGAGCATCGACAACGCCTACACGGGTCCGGCGGTGCAGAGCGCCAAGCTCACCCTCGACGGTTCCACCCCGAAGGTCGCCTACCGCTACCGCTCGGCCGACAGTGGCGGCAACTTCCGTGTGTACTACGCCTATCCGAGCGGCAGCGACTGGGTCCGCAAGACCGTGTACGCCGGCGGCCAGACCGCCGCGGCCCTCGGCATCACCTGGGACGAGACCGACACCAAGCGGATCTACTACGTCACCGGCTCCGGCACCGACCGCGTCTTCGCCGCGACGCAGACGGCGGACGGGACCTGGACCGCTCAGTCCGCCGCACCGGGCGTGAGCGCGGACCGGCTCGCGGTACGGCGGGACTCGGACGGCAACGATGTGCTGTACCTGCCGGACACGACGCACAACTCGCTGTACTACGGGCTTCGTTGATGCCCTGAAACGGCGGCGGGGAGGGGCGGCGGACGACGGACGCCGCCCCTCCCGCCCGTTCGGACCCTTGGACCGCGCCGCGTCCGTCCGGTGCGCCCGGCCGACGGCGGGGTACCTCCACCGGCTCCTGCAGGCAGGTATTGCTGTGGATCTGATGACAACGGCCGTGCTCGGACCCAAGAATGCGGGGAGTCGGTGAGGACAGGGTCACAGGGATTCAGGGGGAAGAGAACGTGCCGCAGGCCGGGGATGTACTGGACGGGCGTTACAGGTTGGATTCCCGGCTGGGCGCCGGAGGGTTCGGCACCGTCTGGCAGGGCCGTGATCTGCGTATGAATCGCGATGTCGCGGTGAAGACCGGGGTTCCGGACACCGTGGAGGACGCCCGCCGGTTCGTGCGGGAGGCGGAACTCGCCGGCTCTCTCGCACATCCGAACATCGTGACCGTCCACGACTTCGCCCACATCCACTGGGAGGGGCGGGAACTCGTCTATCTGGTGATGGAGTTGGTGCGAGGAGAGAGCCTCGCAGACGTACTTCGGCGGGGTCTCCCCGGCTTCCACGACTCCGTCGGCTGGGCCGGGCGGATCTGCTCGGCGCTGGAAGCGGCCCACTCGGCGGGGATCGTGCACCGCGACATCAAACCCGCGAACGTGATGATCGGAACGGCGGACACCCTCAAGGTCCTCGACTTCGGCATTGCCCGGCACCAGCTCTCCCGAACCGATCTCACCGGGAACGGCGTCATCGGCACCGCTCTGTACATGGCTCCGGAACGCTTCCGGGGCGCGGCGGACGCCCGCTCGGACCTGTACTCGCTCGGCTGCCTGCTGATGGAGATGTGGACCGGCCGGCTGCCGTTCCCCGGGACGTCGTGGCAGGAGCTGTACGCCCAGCACATCGGCGCCCCGCCGCCGCGGCCGAGCGCGTTCATCCCCTCGCTCTCCGCCACCGCCGACCAACTCGTCCTCGACCTCCTGGCCAAGGACCCGGCCGGCCGGCCGCCGCACGCAGCCGCTGTCGCGCAACGCCTGACATTGCTGGCCCAGGGTACCGAGCCCACCGCGCCGCGGCCGGGCACGACGCCTCAACCCCCCTCGTACACGCCCACGGTCCTCGACGAGGGGGCGGAACCGGTACGTGCCGCGCTGCGTCGTCGGCTGGGCCAGATCATGGCACTGCCCGACGACTCCGACCTCGGCGAGTTCCAGGAACTGATGGGTGCGCTGATCCCCGAGGCCCAGCGGGAACTGGGCCCGGACGACCCACTGACCACGGAGGCCGTCCTCGTCCGTGCCCGGCGGTTGTGGCGCCGGGACCCGACCGACACGGCTCTGGCCCGGACCGTTCCGAAGTTGCGGAGGGTCTTCGGCGATCAGGATCGGCGGACGATCGAGGCACGGGCAGTGCTGCTGGGGCACCGGATTCAGTCGGAGCACGCGGACAGGACTGCGGTGACGGCCGAGATGCGCGAGGTCATCAAGGTGGCGCAGGATGTGCTGGGCCCCTTCGACCCGGTCACCCTGCACGCCCGCGCCGAGCTGGCCACGGGCCTGTGCAAGGGGCTGTCGCGGGACAGGGCCGAGGATGTGAAGCGGCGAAGGGCCATCCTGGAGCGCTTGCTGCCGGACCTGGTACGTGGACTGCCTGCCGACGATTCCCATCGCCGTGACATCCATCTGACCGTGGCCGACGACGCCTACCTCATGCAGGATTACGAGACGGCCGCGCGGTGCTACGACGAATTGGCGGCCCTCGGCGACGGCGAAGACCGGGAATGGTCCGCGAAGACCGTCTTCGCCCACGCGCGCAGCCTCGGCGAGTCCGGTGAATTCGAGCGCGCGGCTGCCATGCTGGCGCAGCTGGGAGACACACTGGCCGAAGAGGGGAACGCCCGGAGCTACCTCGGGAGCGATGCGCGCCGCTTCGCGTCCCGCTACAGGCGACGGGCGCGCCGCCGCACCGATCAGCCCCGCGGCTGGTTCACGCGCGGTTGAGAGCCGGTCCCCACCATCCTCCGTGCCGGCCGGTCCCGCAGCCCGTCTCCCCGTGCACAACGGTCTCGTCCGGAGCGACCCGGGCGCCGCCTACTAGGGGTACGCGACGGTGATCCGGGGCTGCGGAGTGCGCCTTGCTTGTATGATCCCCGGCGGGACGGGGCTCGTAGCGCAGAGGTTGTCGCGCCTTCACCGCGTGTGGGAGGACGCCGGTTCGAATCCGGTCGGCCCCGTCCCGCCTTCCACCGTCACCCGCAGTGGCCACGTCCCTGACATCGACGGCGGGCACGGCAGCCGTCCGCATCCGTCCACGTCCGCGCCCCGGTTCGCCCTGGTTCGCCCTGGTTCAAAGGCTCAGCACGACGGCGGCACCGATACCGCCCACGAACAGCGCGAATGCGGCTTCCAGCCAGCCGCCCCTCCCCCAGCGGAACGGTCTGTCGAGGGCGAACCGGCCGGGACCGATGGCGGCGACGGCCAGTGCCACGACCGCGATGCATACGTTGTACTCGACGCCGCCTTCCGACGCCCACAAACCATGTGCCGCGGTGACGGTCGCCATGGCATTGATCATCACGCCGATCAGGGCGGCCGCTGCCAGTGGGGTGAACAGCCCCAGCGCCAGGCCCAGGCCGCCCAGGAACTCGGAACCACCGCCGATGGCGGCATAGACCGCTCCTGGGCGGTATCCCAGAGCGGCGAAACCCCTGCCCGTTGCGTCGAGACCTTCACCACCGAATATTCCGAAGAGCTTCTGTGATCCGTGCCCGGCCATGAGGAGGCCGAAGGTGATCCTGACAAGGAGCAGACCGCAGTCGCCGGCAGAGACCACGGTCGCTCCCGGAACGCGGGCCGCCTGCTGGGGCGGGGCACGCAGCTTCTCATCGACGAACTTCATCGCAGACTCCTTCTTCGCTCCGGACTGCCGCGGAGATTCAGTCGGACTGCCGCCCCCACCATCGAGCAGATGCGCGTTCTCGCATCGAAGTGCGCGAAGCGGATTGCCTTTCCATCGTTACCCCTCCTCCCGCCGGTATCGACCCCGCAGCGGTGGAGTGCGCGCGGTATCAGCAGGTGAAAGCCCTGCGGTCGGCGTGATGCGTCCTGCACCGATCCGCCCGGTCGCTGACGGTGACGCCCCGGTCGTGCCGAGATCCGCACGCCGCCGTCCGGTGGTGGATCCCGCCCTGCCGCGTCAGGGAGCCGGAGCGCCGGCGATGCGATAGCCGACCCCGGGTGTGGTCGTGATGACGGGCGGGCCGCCCAGCTTGCGTCGCAGTCGGCCGATGGTGACGGTCACGGTGTTGGTGAACGGGTCGGCGTTCTCGTCCCACACCTGTTCCAGGAGGTCCTCGGCGCTCAGGAAGCCGGGGGCGGCGCGCAGCAGGGCCTCCAGGACGGCGAACTCCTTGACCGACAGCTCCAGCGGGCGGCCGTCGCGCAGGGCGATGCGGCGTACCGGGTCGAGTTCGAGGCCGGCGGCGCGCAGCGTTCGGGGCCGGGCGGCCGGTCTGCGGCGGGCGAGGGAGTGGATGCGCAGGATCAGCTCCGGGAAGTGGAAGGGTTTGGCGAGGTAGTCGTCGGCGCCGAGGGTGAAGCCGCTGACCCGGTCGCCGGGTGCCCCGGCCGCGGTCAGCATCAGGACCATCGCGCGGTCGTCCCGCTCGGTGATCATCTGGCAGAGGGTGTCACCGTGGATCCCGGGCAGGTCACGGTCGAGGACCACGACGTCGTACGTGTTCACGTCGAGCCTGGCAGCGGCGGCCAGGCCGTCGTGCGCGACGTCGACGGCCATTCCCTGGTCCCGCAGCCCCTCGGCCACGACCTCGGCGAGCGACCTCGCGTCCTCCACGACCAGAACTCTCACCGCTTCACTTCTCCTCTCCGCGACCGACCGCCGTCGGCAGCGCCGCCCCGACACTCAGGCCGCCCTCCGGCCGGGCCAGGAGGGTGAGGCGGCCGCCGTGCGCCGCGACGATCGCTGCGACGATCGAGAGTCCCAGCCCGGAACTGCCCTCCGGTCCCGTCCGGTCGGCGCCGAGCCGCTCGAAGGGCTGCGTCAGCCGGTCCACCCGGGCCTGGTCGAGAACGCGCCCACCGGTCTCGACGACGAAGTGTGTTCCGGCGCCGTCGCGTTCGGTGGCAACCCGGATCCAGCCGCTCCGCTCGTTGTGCACGATCGCGTTGTCGACCATGTTCTCCACCATCCGGGACAGCAGTGCCTGACTGCCCCGTGTCCAGGCGTCCGGCCCGACGGCGTCGTCGTCGACGGTCAGCTCCTTCGCGGTGATGTCTCCGGCTCGTCCGGTCAGTGCCTCCCGTGCCAACTCGCCCAGCGACACGGGGGTCGGGTCGGCGAGGATGCCGTGCTGGGCCCGTGCAAGGACGAGGAAGCCGTCCAGCAGGTGGTCCACCCGGTCGAGTTCGGTCCGAAGCCGGCCCACGAGCGCGACGGTCTGCGCCGCGGGCTCCGGTTTGGCGGCGGCGACGTCCAGCGAAGCCCGGATCGTCGCCAGTGGCGTGCGCAGTTCGTGCGAGGCGTTGCCGACGAACCGGCGCTGCGCGACGAACGAGGCTTCGAGTCGCTCCAGAAGGCCGTCGACCGTGTCCGCCAGCTCCTTGACCTCGTCGATGGGCCCGGTCACGGCGAGGCGCTGATCCAGGTTCTCCGCGGAGATCCG
Organism: Streptomyces sp. NPDC001890; assembly: GCF_042891445.1. Taxonomy (NCBI): domain Bacteria; kingdom Bacillati; phylum Actinomycetota; class Actinomycetes; order Kitasatosporales; family Streptomycetaceae; genus Streptomyces; species Streptomyces sp. NPDC001890. The sequence goes on from NZ_JBIATE010000011.1 coordinate 222,959, forward strand.
CCGTGTTGCCGCCGTGATCAGCCGCAACGGTCGCAGGACACGGCCGGCCAGGATGCGGCCGAGCAGGAGCGAGACACCCGCCATCACCAGCAGTGCGATCAGCGAGCCGACCAGCAACCGGTGGCTCTGCTGCGCGTGCACGTCCGCGAGTCGCCTCTGCAGATCGTGGATCTGCTGTTCGGCGGCGGCAGCGTCGAACGGGCCGGCCGGGGGCTGCTCAGGAGCGACGCCGGACACCCGGCCACCGGACATCAGGTATGTCAGGGCGAGCAGCACGATTCCGGAGCCGAGGAACCCGGCCGCGTACAGGATCGTGAATCGCCGTCCGACGGTCCAGCTCCATAGCCTTCCCACGTTCCTCACTCTCCTGCTTCCTCCTTCTTCTTCCGTCTTCGTCCGCCGCGGGTCCGGCAGTCGGACCCAGACTGCCCCACGGCACCTAACAGCGGGATGACAGAGGCGGTTCGGACCATGTCATGGGCCGAACCGTAGAACCGATCCCATGCTCACGACCAATGCACTGCTCCGGCAGGTTCGACAGGAGTGGACCGGGTTCCGGCGTCCGGGCCGGCTGATCGCGATGGCGGCCGCGGCTCTGGTCGTCATCGCCCTCGGTCTCCTCCCCGCGTTCAGCGACCGCACGTCCTGCGACGGCCCGTGCCCGGCCGAACCGACCGGGCCGGACGGCTCCCACGTCAACGACCAGTTCTCCTTCCTGCATCGCGATCTGGGCGAGAACGGCAGCATCACGGTCCGCATGACATCCATGACGGGCACGATCACCTATCCGCCGCCGGACCATGACCGGATCGTCCCGGGCCTGGTGCCGTGGGCGAAGGCCGGGATCATCATCAAGGACGGGATCCGCCGGGGGTCGTCGTACGCGGCGTTGATGCTCACCGGCAGCCACGGTGTGCGGATGCAGTACGACTACCGACATGACATCGCGGGCCGCCCCGGTGGGGTCTCGGCCCAGTCGCCACGCTGGCTGCGGCTGACCCGGTCGGGCGACGCCGTCACCGGCTACGAGTCCGACGACGGCCAGCAGTGGGCGAAGGTCGGCACGGCGCAGCTGTCCGGGCTGCCCCGGACCGTGCAGGTCGGTCTGTTCGCCACCTCTCCCGGCGATCTGACGCTGCGGCCCGTCGGCCTCGGCGGCGCCACGGAACAGGTGCGCTTCACTCAGGCCGGCGGTTCCTTCGACAACGTCCTTCTCAGCGGCGCGCCCTCCTCCGCCAAGGGTTGGCGCTCCGACACCATCGGGGAGATGAACCGGACCGACTGGGAGAAGTACCACAAGGCATCCGGGGCGGTGGTGGACGGCGACACGATCACCGTCACCGGCATCGGCGACATCGGGCCGGGAGGTACCGAGGGAGGAGACCGCCCGGTGGAACGTACCCTCGGCGGTCTGGCCCCCGGGCTGCTCATCGTGCTCGTGGTCGCCGTGCGGTTCGTCGCGTCCGGGTCCTGCCGTGATCCCGCGCGCGGCACTCCGGTCACCCGCCGGGGGCTCGCCGCGAAGGCGGCCGTCGTCGGAGCCGTCACATTCGTGACCGGTCTCCTTGCCGTGGGTGTCGTGCTCCCGGTCGGCACGGCCATTCAGCGCGAGCACGGGATCACCGTCATCGCGGTGTCCGCGTTCACCGGCGCGCGGGTGATCGTCGGGACGGCGGCCGTGCTCGCCCTCTCCGCCGTGCTCGCGCTCGCGCTCGGCGTCCTCCTTCGCCGCGTCCGGCTCGCGGTCCTCGCCGCCGTACTGGCGATCGTGGTCCCGTACGCCGTGACCTCCGTCCCGCTGCTGGCCGACGGTCTGTCGCAGTGGCTGCTGCGGGTCACTCCGGCCGCCGGCTTCGCCACCCAGCAGACCCTCGTCGAGTATCCGCAGCTCACCGCCCACTTCGTACCCTCCACCGGATACTTCCCGCTTCCGTGGTGGGCCGGGATCGCTGTGTTGTGTGCGTACGTGGTGGTGTTCCTGGGGCTCGCCCTGAGGCGCCTGCCGCGAAGCGACGGGCGGACCGGGCAACCGGGGCGCTGGAGGTGACCGTCGGCAGCACGAGGCCGACGCTTCGTGCGCCGGCCCCCGCCGGCGGCGTCGGTCGCACTCAGCCGCTCCGCCGCTGCCGCAACTGTCGCACCGAGGACGGCACACCGGCCGGTGCCTTCACCACCCTTGGTAGGGTCCACGGATGCGTTTTGACTGGGCCGGACTCGAAGCGGCGATACGAGAACAAGTCGTCGGCTTCGTCCTCCGCATGTGTGCCGAGCACCCCGACGAGCACATCTACGGCGCGGCTGTCCATGAGTTCTACGCCGAGTCCGGCGGCACCATCGCCTGGACGCTCGTCGGCGTGGCGAGCGAGGAGAGACTCGCAGCGACGGCGTCCGACCCGCTCGATGCTCAGGCCTTGCGGTGGAGCCCGGCGGACTGGCCATGGCAACTCGACCCGGGAGCCGCCGAGGAGGAGTGGGCCTCCCGGCTGGAGGCAGCCGCGACGGCCGGGGACGGACCGCACTGGGAAGCGGTCCACCAGCGCTACCTGCGTACCGCCGTCAAGGCCTGCACGGCAGCGCGGAAGCAGCTGGTGGCCGGCGGAGCGGTGGGCGAGGACTTCGTCGTCGTCGCGATGGACGAGGCGTGGGAACTCGTTCCGTCGAGTCTGACCCGGGCACAGGTACGGCAGCACTTCCCGGAGTTGGACGCCGAGCTGCGCGAGGCGGACCGGCTGGCCGCGCTGCCTCCGCAGCAGCGGGTGAACGAGCTCGTCGCCATCGTCGAGTCACGCGATTCGCCGTTGCCCTCCGAGCAGGCGGTGGAGTCGCTCCGGGCACTCGGTGCGTTCACCGTTCCCGCCGCGCTGGCGCGTCTGGACTGCTCGCCCGACAGATGGCGCTGGGCGAAGCTCCTGGCCGACATCGGCATCGCATCGGCCGAGGTGTCCGAGGCGCTGGAACGAACCATGTCCGACGGGCACCTCGGCGAACCGGACCGGGCCTGGGCCGCGGCAGCGCTCTCACGCCTCGGCCGGATGGATCTGGTGGCCAGGCGGCTCGACAGCATTCCGCCGGACGTGGCAGCGCAGGGCCTGGCCGCACCGTACACATCGTTCCGCGACCACAGCGCGCACGGTGCCCTCGACTACGCGCCGCTGGAGAACGTTCTCACGGCGCATCCGGACCGTCATGCCGCCGTACTCCACGAGCTCTCCCCCGGCAGAGGGCTCTGCGCCATCGGCGCGGACGAGGTCGAAACAGCGCTCGCCGCACTGGCTTCGGCTCTGCCCGTCGTACGGCGCCACGCGCTCGTCGTCCTGTCCGGCGCGCCGCTGGACGCGGGGCAGCACGAGCGCTACACCGCCCGACTGCGGCACCTGCGCCAGGACGACCCGGATCCGTCGGTACGCGACGTAGCGGCCACGCTCGGCGGATGAGCGTGCACGAACCCGGGGTCCGTCCGGTGGCGGGTCATGGAGCAGCCCTCAGGACCGGCGACGCGCGAAGAGGAGAGCTCCTGGCCGGCTCTCGTCGAGATCGAGCAGCCATTGGGCCTCGACGGTGAATCCGGCATCGCGCAGCCAGTCCGTCATCCGGGCGGGCTGTCGTCGATGGACATACACGTTCATCGGGTGGCCGCCGTATCCCTGGGTCTTCAGTCGCGACTCGTCGCCGACGTGAAAGCCGATCAGCAGTGGTCCGCCGGGGCGCACGACCCGTCGGAAGTGGTCGAGGACCGCAGGGATCTCCTCGTCGGGAATGTGGATCAATGACCAGAAGGCGAGCAAAGCGGTGACGGAGGCGTCGGCGAGGGGGAGGTCCGTCATCGTGCCCACCTCGAACCGCAGGTCGGGGTGGTCGCTCCGGGCCACGTCGATCATCCCGGGCGACAGGTCGATCCCGAATGCGTCCACAGCCAGCCCCTGCAGGTGAGCGGTGACATGCCCCGGTCCGCAGCCCACGTCCGCCACCGGCCCGCCGCCGGCTGCATGGACCATGTCGGCGAACAACGCCAGTGCCGCACTCAGGTACGGCTCCCCTGCGATGGCCTCGCGCAGCTGGTCCGCGTAGCTGACCGCGACCGTGTCGTACGAACTCCGGGTGTCTGCCAGCCATCCACTCACATTCATGCTCCGACACGGTAGTCGATCAACTGCGCGATGTTTTCCTGACCACCGTCGGAGCACAGGGCACAAGGGCACAAGAGCCCGCCGCCGCGCGGGACCGCCCCCGCCGGAGCGCCACCGGCCGAACCGCCCATCGGGGTCAGGGCGATCGGGTGCTCCACGCCCAACCGGCCAGTTCGACGAGGTGCCTGGCTGTTCCCGCGGGATCCACGATCTGATGGAGGTGCGCACCGGGCAGATGTGCCACGCGCCAGCCGCGTTCGTGCGCCTCGGCGGCGCAGTTCTCGTACGGAGGACCGAACAGCAAGTAGGAGCACGGGTGGTCGTCCCAGCCATCGGGGACCGGGATGTGCTGTTCGTAGTAGGACAGCGGAAGGGAAGGCTGCTCCTCGATGACGGCTCGCCTCATCGTCGGATCGGAGAACATGGGGGCGACGTCCGCCTCGTCCCACCAGTCGGTCCAGCGCGGCAGTCTGCCGTTCACCGCCATCGGGCGGAGGAATTCCAGCAGTTCGGGCGAGGCGACAGGGGTCGGTCCCGTCCGGTCCGGCAGCGCGGCATCGACGAAGACCGAACCGGTCACCGGATGATCGAGGCGCGAACGGACAGCCGGGAGGAACAGTCCTGCGTTGCTGTGTGCCACCAACGTGACGGGGCTGTCGGCCGGAACCTGCCGGAGGTCGTCGCGGACGGCGTCGGCAACGCAGGGCCAGAAGGGCGGAGCACCGGCGCCGATGTGCAACAGGGACGGCACCCGTACCTGGTACCCCGCCGCCGTCAGACGTTCGGCCACGGGGTGCCAGGTCGAAGGGCCTACGGAGGGGCTGTGCACGAGTACGAAGATCGGCTGCATCCGCCAATGCTGTCGCCTCTGTCTCGGAGGCGCGACCGCGTCAGCCAACAGCAGAACCGCGCCCCTCGCAGCGGCTCGGAAAGCGCACCGTGCGTCTCTGGGCGGACCAGAAACACAACACGGCCCACGACGGCCCCTGCCCCCTGCCCCTGTCGGCAACCTGCCCTGGATCGGCCTCTTCCCCGTCTTCACCCACGTGGCGAACTCCTCGATGCCGTCGATGAGCGCCTCGCATCGCAAGGAGTGGAAGAGGTCGAAGGCGTGGTGCCCGCCCGGGAGTTCGACGTAGGGAACGTCGCGCCACGTGATGACCGATGTGTGATGGCGAGCAGTCGGGAGAGCCGCTCGGCCGGGCATCCCGGCCGAGCGGCCGGCGGTCGTACCGTCCCGGCTGTGGTTCCGCAGACGGCTGATGCTCTGATGGACTCACCTCATGACGACACCGCGGCCCCGCATCGTGCGAGCACTTGAACAGTTCCACGCCACCCATCCCTGGGATCACAACGCCCACTACCACCGATGGATCCTGCGCCGGCTCCCCAGACGTTTCGACAGCGCCCTGGACATCGGATCAGGCAGCGGTGACCTCGCCAGGCTCCTGGCCTCGCGGGCCGGAGCGGTGCACGGCATCGACGTGGACCCCACCATCCTCGCTCGCGCGCGGGAACTCACAGCCCCGACGGCCCCGGTGACCTTCTCCGTCAAGGACGCGCTGAAGGAGTTGCCGCCCGGCCCCTATGACGTCATCACATGTGTCGCCACCATCCACCACATGCCGTTCGCCAAGGCCCTGACCCGCTTCCGACAGCACCTGGCGCCCGGCGGAACCCTGGTCGTCGTCGGCCTCTACCGCCCACAGTCCCGGAGCGATCACCTGATCGATGCCGTCGCCGTTCCGTCGAATGTCGCCATGGCCTGGATCAAGAACAGGGGCCGCAAGACGCCGCGACCGGCCTCGATGACCGCCCCGACCCGACCGGCGACCACGACCTTCGCGGACATCGTTCGCGACACCCGCCAGGCGCTGCCCGGCGCACGGCTGCGCCGGCGGTTGTTCTGGCGCTACACGCTGGTCTGGCACCACGCTGCATGAAGACGCCTTGCGGACCCACGAGCGGACGCTGCCGCTGGCAGGGAGAATCCGTCCGGCCGGACGCGCGACACCTCCGGTGTAGTTTCTACGGATGAGGCAATTCGCGGACACCGAAACCCTGTCGGAACTCGTGCGTGATGCACTGGGAGCGGGACGCCGCGTCGTCTCGGTGGACCGGTTGCGTGGGGGAAGCCAGAAGGGCGTGTACCGGGCTCGCCTCGATGGGCCCCGTACCGAGAGCGTGATCGTCTACAGCTGGGCCGAGGACGAGAACTACTGGCCGAGCACAGGAGAGGCCGACCCCGTCGATCCCTTCGCGCCCGCGTCAGGTCTGGTCCAGTTCCTGGCCGCACAACGAACCTTGCACGGCCTGGGAGTCCGGGTTCCGCGAGTGCTGCTGGCGGATGACAGCCGACGCCGCATTCCGGCAGATGTCGCCGTGATCGAGGACGTTTCCGGTGGCACACTCGAAGCCTTCTTCGAGACGGACCCCGCGCGCGCGGCAGGCGCCCTCGGCGGCCTTGCCGAGATGCTTGGCGTGATGCACCGTGACCGGTCGCGGAACTACGGCAGGGTGGACCTGCAGGAGCATGGCCACTGCGCCTCCGAGATCCCGTGCGAACAACGGGTCCTCGACCGTGCCCAGGGGCACCTCAAGGAGGCGGCGGGGCGTGATGGCAGCATCGCGGCGGCTGAATCCGCTCTGCACGACCGTCTTGAACAGCTGGCGCAACGAGTGAGCCCTCGCCAGGAATACGGCCTGATCCACGGAGAACTCGGACCCGACCACGTCATGGTGGATGCCGACGGGCGCCCCGTCCTCATCGACATCGAGGGCCTGATGTACTTCGACATCGAGTGGGAGCACGTCTTCCTCCGGCTCCGCTTCCATGAGCGGTACGCCGCACTGTCCCGGTCCGATCTCGATCCCCGGCGACTGGACCTCTACATGCTCGCGATGCGGCTGTCACTGGTGGCCGGCCCGCTGCGTCTGCTCGACGGCGACTTCCCCGGTCGGGCGTTCATGCAGGCAGTCGCTGTCCACAACGCGAAGGAGGCACTGGCGCTGCTGCCGTCGGCGTAGCCCTCGGGTGTGTCGAGCCGCACGGATCACTCGGCTGCTCGCTCGACTCGGTCGGCTCACACCGATCCGTCTTCCCGCCGGGCTCAATACGGAGGAACTGCCCTACCCCGTACGCTGGTTACGGCCAGCCTGCTCGGCGGCCCCGGTCGTCGGCGGTCGGAGTTCGGCACGACGTAGCACGGGCACGGCCAGGCCGAGCACCGCGGCGGACAGGCAGATCAGGCCGCACCCGGCGAAGAACACATCCGCTCCCCACAGCGCCACCGTCACGCCGGCCACCGGGAAGAGCGCGGGTGCGAGGCCCAAGGTGCACAGGGTCGTGACCGAGGTGACCCGGCCGAGGTATCGCGGGTCGGTCTCCGTCTGGATCAGGGCGCTGGTCACGACCGTGGTGAGCCCGCTGGTCAGGCCGATCAGGGCGCCGAGCCCCACAGCGGCGGGCAATGAGGGCGCCTGCCCCAACGCGACCGCGCCCGCAGCGGTCACGAGCAACGCCCCGGACATCACCGGCCCGGCACGTGGGATCCTGGGCGACACGGTGAGCAACAACCCCGCCGCCGCACCCCCGACACTGAACGCGCTCGCGACCCAGCCCATCCCCGACGCGCCCCAGCCGCGCTCGTCCGCCAGGAGCACCAGGCCGGTGGCGACCGGGCCGCTGAAGCACATCTCGCTCAGTCCGATCACTGCGACCAGGGATGCGAGCGTCCGGTGGCGGCGGACGTACCGCAATCCGTCGCCCAGCTCACGCCGGGCAGAGGCTCGCTGAGGAACCTCGGTCGGGGGCGCGGTCCGCACGGTCAGCAGCACGGCGAGTGAGCCGGCGAAGAGGAACCCCGCGGCCGTGAACGCGCCGGCCGCACCGCCGATGGCCAGCACCGTCCCCGCCAGGAGCGGGCCGACCGCGTTGCTCAGCCGGATCGACAGCCCGCGCATCCCCTGGACCCTGGCGAGTTGCCCGGGCGTCGTGATGCGCGGCGGCAACGCACCCACCGCCGGCATGAACACCGCGTCCACCGCACCGAAGATCAACGCCACCGCGACCAACAGCCACACATCCGGAGACGCCGCCATGACCGCTGCGGCCACGGCGAGGATCACCACGCAGCGGACCGCATCGCTGACCACAGCGACCCGGCGCGGCCCGAACCGGTCGGCCACCACGCCCCCGCCGAGCATGAGTACCGCCCGGGGCAGCGCGCCGGCCGCGACCACCAGGCCCGCCTGCGACGGCCCGCCGGTCCGAGTGGCAGCCCAGGACAGCGCGAGGAAGTACACGACGTCGCCCGTCACCGAGGCGGTGTACGCGGCAAGCCAGCGAAGGACGTTGACATCCCGGTGAGCGGGCCGCGCGGGCGCTGCTGTGCCGTGCGTACTCACGCGTCGCCCATCGTTGGCAGGGCCGCACCGAGCACCGGAAACGCCTGTACCTGAAGCACTATCGGAGAGGAACCTCCGGGCGCCTCAGGCGCCTCAGACACTTCGGGCGCTTCGGACGCTTCACGCGCTTCGGGTACTTCCTCCGCCCGGTGGCGGTAGCGGGCGATCACTTCGAAGAGCTCGGACCTCATCCGGTCCATGTCGCTGGGCGTCAAGTACAGGAGGAAGTCGCTGTAGACGGTGACGTCGAGCCACTCCTGAGGAAGCAGGGGTACCTCTTGCGCCGCCCTGCGCAATCGGTCCGCAGCGGCCACAGCGACTGCCTGTGTGTATGCGCGACCGGCCTCGCGTTGCTCCGCGGGCGCTGTCGCAGGATCGTGGATCGACTGACGGTGGAGGGATTTCCACCATCGTTCCCGCCCGGTGCCCCGGCCCGGCTCGTCCACGATGAGCCCGCCCGACGCGAGGCGACGCAGGTGGTAGCTCGCCGCGCCGGGGTTGATGCCGAGTTCCTCCGCGATGCGGGTGGCGGTGGAAGGACCCCGCTCGCGCAACAGGGTGAGCACGTTCAGGCGCAATGGGTGAGCAAGTACACGCAGGGCGGCGGTGTCGAGTTCGAGATCCCGTCCCGACGGCTCCATGTCTCGATCCGAGGAATCGGCGGCTGCGGCAGATGCGGCGGAGGAAGCGACCATGCGCCGAAGATAGACCTGCAACAGTTGTTTCGAAAGAGATGTTGTGAAGTTGAGGACTTACTGAATCCACGTCAACTTGCCCTGGCAGTCAGAATATTGCCGGGCAATTAGTCACGAACCGGCAGTAGGCGGCTCAGCGCGCGAAAGGAGAATGCGGCGGCGCGGGAGGTCGACGTCGGTGATCTTCACCGTGAGGATGTCGCCCACTCGGACGGCATCCTCGGGTCGCTCGACGGGTGTGCCGGCCGACTCTTCGATGCGCACCAGCCCCGCGAAGCCGTCCTCCCGGTCTTCGACGCGGACGAACACCCCGAACGGCACGATGTTCGTGACCGGACCGGTGACCACTTCCCCGATCCGCTGCGCCACCTGCGGCCACGGGTCCTCCTGCACAGCTTTGAGCGACAGCGGAACTCGTTCCCGGGACATGTCGACGTCGAGCACCTCGGCAGTGATCTCCTGTCCGACACCGACGACGTCGGTGGGATGGCTGACGGGGCGCCAGGACAGTTCAGGAATGTTGATCATCGCGGTGAAGCCGCCGATGTCGACGAAGGTGACGCCGAAGTCGGCGATGCACGTCACGGTGCCGGTGACGAGCTGACCGCGCCGTAGGGTCTTCAGGACGGCCCAGGCCCGGTCGCTGGGCGTCGGTTCGGTCTGCCAGCGAGCACGTAGGATGCCGTCGCTGTCCGGCAGTACGGCCGTGAACAGCGGCCGGCGCTCATCGCTGGTCATGGGTACGACGGCGGCGGAACGCGCACCGGTGATGCGACGGGTCACTTCCCCGAACTCGGTCTCGTCGGCAATCGTGGCGCTGATCCGGCCGTTCACGTCCTCCCAGAGGATCTCCACCGTGCCCTCGTCGGGCAACGCGGACACGACCTCGTCGACCTCGATGAACAGGTCCGACCAGACTGCCAGCCGGGCGCGGGGAGCGAGTTGGGCACGCACGGTCTCGATGTTGTCGCGGGTGAGGCGGTGCCAGCGCGACGCGTTCGCGACGTAGGTCTCCTCCAGAAAGGTCGCGCGGCAGGAGCTCACCACCCATCGCAGGCGCGCCCAGAAGTCGGCGTCGGCCGGGCGCTGTACGTGGGGCTCATCGGGGACGAAGTCGTACGGGGATGTGTCCAGGCGTTCCGGGAACAGTCCGAGTGCGCGGGTTCGGGCCAGCGCCGCTCCACAGGGCTGGTTGCTGCCTATGTAGACGTACTGGTCCCAGCCGACGTGCACCGAGAATGCCCCGTCGACCTCCAGACGGCACCATGCTCCACTGTCGCGGAGCATGGCCCGGACGAGTTCCAGGCCGACCTCGATCGACACCGACGCACCGTCATGGAATCCGGCGAGGTCGTCCGGGAAGAGGCCCGCCAGCCCGTGACCACCGACCGGCGGCTCCAGGCCGAAATGGGCGAATCCACTGATCTCCGGTTCCCGGACGGTCAGTTGATCGATGCCCGTGTCTTCGGCGAAGGCGGCCACTGCCATCAGGTAGGCGGCCTCGACCGGTCCGTGGTCGCTGATCTCGGATTCGGCGCCGGTGTAGTGGCCGCGCTGATCGCGGTCGGCGGGGTCGTATTTGGTGACCCGGTGGACATGAGGCAGCACGTCACTGCCTGCCAGGGGTCGAAGGCGATGCCGGGGACATGCCGTCAGCGTAGTTCGGTCTCCCCTCTCGCGCGCGAAGAGCCTGTCCCCATGTCGAAGAGGCCGATCAACGTCTTCGCCGGGGCGGCTTCGGTGAGAGGGCGGGGCGCCGGCCTCGGGCAATCCTTGCTCCGTGACAGGAACGCAGTGATCATGGAGAGTCCAGGCACTCGCCTGTACGGCTCGGTCCACTGCACACCCTTTGCCGATCGCCACCGCCCATCGATCAACGGAAGGTCTTCCGTGCGCAAGCTTGTGTACTACATCGCATCCACTCTCGACGGTTTCATCGCCGGACCGGACAATTCCGACCCCACCGGTCCGGACGGATTCTGGCCGATCCCCGAGGACTACATCCAGCACCTCATCGCCGAGTACCCGGAGACCCTCCCCGCCCCGGCTCGTGCCGCGCTCTCCCTCACGGGCGACGGCACGCATTTCGACACCGTCCTCGAAGGCCGCCGCTCCTACGAGATCGGCCTCAAGGCCGGGCTGACGAACGCCTACCCGCACCTGCGCCATCTGGTGTTCTCCAGGACGCTGACCGAGAGCCCGGACCCGGGCGTGGAGCTGATCGCCGACGACCCGGCGGCGACGGTACGGGAGTTGAAGCAGCAGGACGGCAAGGGCATCTGGGTGGTCGGCGGTGCCGAGCTGGCCGGAGCTCTGTATTCCGAGATAGACACACTGGTCATCAAACTGAGCCCCATGACCATCGGCGCAGGAATTCCGCTCTTCTCCCACAAGGCGGAGTTCGACCCCCGCACCTGGGAACTCACCGACCACACTGTTCTGAAGTCCGGGGCAGTGTTCCTCACCTACGCCCGGAAAGCCCCCACCGCGTAGCGGCTCGAATGCACGTGTGTCTCTGCCCCGGCCCGGCTCACGAAACGTGTGTCCTACGGCTTCATCCGTGGGGTGGGCCGGGGCTCGACGAAGGCGGTGCCGCCACCGGTATCGGTCAGCGCGGGCTCCGGCGCTGCCGGCCACAACAGTGGCTGGCGTGGTGTCGGCGGCGCGTCGAAGGGCTGTCGGTCCGATGTCGACGGGGCCTGGCACCTTTCGCGAGGTCCTGCCTTTCCCCTCCTGAACCGAGTTCGGCTCGCCCGAGCCCAAGGAGCCCACATGACAGCGTGCTCATCCACGAAGCCGGCTATCACCCCGGGCCTTTCCGGCAGACCACTGCGGAGTCAGGCTCCGCAGAACGGCATGGTTCGCACATAGCCGCCAAGGTTCTCGTCGTCGGTACCCAGAAGAGTCTCGGAGGAGCCGGGCAGACATTCCACTGCCTCGATCTTGTACCCCGGGAAGGTCCCCAGCACCGTCGGGACCGCCGCAAGACCGACCCGCACCCGGCCGGTGGCCGACACGGTCACCCGGCCCGCGTCACTCACCGCGGAGTCGAACGGGCCGTCATCACCGGCGTCCGCCGCCGAGCTCACGATGATCCGGCCGGAACCGGTCACCGAGATGTCGGAGATGTGCCGAGTCCCCTCCGCGCTCGGGTACGCCGCCACGTAGGACCTGCGCGTAACCGCACCGAACTGCGGCTGCCCCCACGGGGCGAACGTCAACCGCGAGGCGTACAGCGTGGCGGGACGAGCCGCACCGGCTCCCCGGTCGGCCCACAGGGCGGCAAGCTTCCCGTCCTGAGCGACGAGCGCGAAGCTCTCGAAGTCATCCCCCTCACCGATCCCGGGCAATGGCGTGTAGTCGACGACTTCCGCTGTGGAACCGGTGACCTTCAGGCGGTAGACGATGCCACGGCTGGCGAGCGCCAGGTACTCCCCCGGCATCCCGGGGATGGCCTCGATGGCCTCCAGGTCGACGGGTTCCGGCCCGTCCCAGATGATCGGGGAGACGTCGTCGGATCCCTCCCGGTGGGTGATCCGGGACAGGCGCTGCTCCCCGGACCGCTTGTTGTCGTGCACAACCAGCGCGTACACCCCTTCTCCGTCCGAGGTGCGGCCTTCGTACGCGAGACCGCTGACTCCGCTGCGGGCGTCACCACCGACCTTCTGCCATTCGCTGCCGTCCGCACCTGCCGAGGCGGTGCCGAGCGTCGTCAGCAGGGCGACCGCCGCGGCGGTACAAACCATGCGCTGCAACATCGGGAGTTCCACTGGGAGTCGCTCGCCTTCTCTGTCCGACAGGCGCGAGGTCACGCGCCGGCGTCAGGTTATTGATCAGCGTGTGCGCGACCCAACGACGGTTACGCCATTTGCCGGAGCGCGAAGTCGAACTCGGTGGACATGCGGCACGCGTCGCGCGCCGTTCGCCCTTCGCCATTCGTCATGTGCCGTGCGTCGTGCGTCATGCGTCATGCGTCATGCGTCATGCGTCGGAAACGATGTGGCAGACCGACTTGGCGTGCCGGTATCGTCCGGTCGCACGACCAGCCGTTCCGGCGGCCGCCGACCCTCAGAGGGTGATTCCCGTGATCAGCCGGCAGACAACGACGACGACCTTGTGGCGCCCGACCGGCCCCAAGGAGCTGGATCTGGTCCGGGAACTGAACTGGCGCGCGTGGCCGCCCCGCCTTCCCGAGCAGCCCCTCTTCTACCCGGTTCTCAACGAGGACTACGCGATCCGGATCGCCCGGGACTGGAATGTGAAGCACGACGGAGCCGGGTTCGTCACGCGTTTCGAGGTCGAGTCCGAGTTCCTGCGCCGCTACCCCGTCCAGCAGGCCGGCGGGCGGACGATCCTTGAGTTGTGGGTGCCGGCCGAGGAGCTCGACGAATTCAACGCGCATATCGTCGGCGAGATCCAACTCGTCCACGAGTTCCGCTAGACCGTCGGCCCCGGAACGCCGCTCCGGGCTGCCCGCGGCCGGTGCGAGGATTGCGGGATGAACGATCTGCGTTTCCGGCTCGCCGATGACACCGACCTCCCCGCTCTCGTTCGTCTGCGCGACGACGCCGCTCGCTGGATGCTCGCCCGGGGGATCAACAACCAGTGGCAGCCCGGCGAGCTGGACGAGGAGCACTTCCGCCGCGTCATGGCCGGTGGTGAGGTCTGGATCGCCGAGGCCGCCGGCCGGGTGGCCGGGGCCTGGGAGTTGTGGTGGACGGACGAGGACGCCTGGGGGCCGCAGCCGCCGGTGGCCGGCTATGTGCACCGGTTGATGGTGGACCGCAGCAGCGCCCGTCCGGGTACCGGGCGGCTGCTGCTACGAGCTGCGGAGCAGCGGGTGGCCGGGGCAGGACGGGCGTTCGTCCGTCTGGACTGCCTGGCCGGGAACGCTCGTCTGAGCTCCTATTACCTGAACGACGGCTACCGGATCGTCGGCCACAAGGCGGGCAAGCAGCAGCCGGGCGGTGATCCCAAGTCGTTCACGCTCCTTGAGAAGGCGCTGCAGGCCGGCCGCGAGCGCTGAGCAGCCCGGCCTGCCCGCCGCAGGCAGCCGCCCCGGCCGGCCACCGCCTGCGCGAACCGCTCAGCGGCGGAGGACGTAACCGTCGTACACGTATCAGTCGGTGCTCCGGTGCACCGTCGACCCGCTTCCGGAGTCCAAGTACGCCGGACCCGGCTCGGTGCCGTCGGCCAGCAGGGCGCCCGGGCGGCCCTCGTGCTCGCCGCCGAACTCTTCGGTCTCCCGCATGTCGGACTCCTCCCCCGCCGGAACTCCGGTGAGTCTCGAACGGCCGGCCCGGACGGCGCACCCGAAGCGCCGCTCCGCTCACAGGCCCGGCCGGCCCGCCGACAACCCTGCCCGACCGCGGCGAGGCCCGGCGGGCGAATACCCGAACCGGCGAATACCCGAACCGGTGAATCCGTCCGTCGCAACGGGTCCGGATGGGGCGGGTGTTCGGCCCCCTCTGTCCGGTCAGTCCGCGGCCGAGGAGATACCGGGCCGGCCCGTGCGGGACCAGGTGAGCCCTTCGAGCTGTTCGATGCTCTGGTTGAACTCCACGAGCAGGGTGAGGAACTGCTCGGTCCGCTCGCCCGTCCACCCCGACGCCGCGATGAGCCGCGTGGTCCCCGCTCTGCTGATGGCGCGATCCGCCTCCAGGCGTTCCAGACCGAGTGCGGTGGGACGGAATTTGCGGGCCATCCCCCCGTCGGGATCAGGGATGCGTTCCACCAGCCCGTTCCGGAGCATCGCGCTGACCTGGCGATTGATGGTGGAGATGTCGACCTGGAAGGTGTGGGCCAGTTCCTTGAGCGTGAGCGGTTCACCGACTTCCAGCCGGGTGAGCAGGACATAGGCCGAGCGTTCCAGGCTCTGGCCGATGCGGGGCCCCCGCGCGGCGATGAAATGCCGGGACAGCAAGGTCAGCTCCCGCTCCAGATCGCTCAGCCGGTGCTCTTGCTCGCTCATGCGCTTGGTCCTCTTCCACCGTGGGTTCCCACTCATCATCGCGCATGCACGCTCTGTCACGGCTGCCGGCACGGACCACCCGACCATACGTGTTCACTATGCACATCATGTGTATGATGCACAATGTATGCACGGTACTCATCGAACCCTGCGTAGCCGCACGGCCACACACCCCCGGGCCGCCGCCGGAAGGCACCGAACCAGCCGGGCCGGCCGGGCCGGATGAACCAGCGGAACGAACAGAACCACCTGAACCACCAGGTACGACGAAGGGACATGGTCATGGATCGCCTCAAGGACAAGGTCGCGGTCATCACCGGCGCCGGCAGCGGTATCGGAAGGTCCGCCGCCGAACTGATGAGCCGGCAAGGGGCCCGCGTCGTGGTCGCCGACTTCAACACCCAGGGTGCCGAGGAGACCGCCGAGATCATCGAAGCGGCGGGCGGACGGGCGCTGCCGGTCACCGTGGACGTCACCGACGAGGGCTCGGTGGCCGACATGGTCGCCGCGGCCATCAGTGAGTTCGACGGCCTGCACGTCCTGTGCAACCACGTCGGCGGAACGAACCCGCGCAAGGACCTGGACCTGCTCCGCATGGACATGGACGAGTTCGACCGGGCCGTCGCCCTCAACATGCGCAGCACCCTTCTGGGCGCCCGGCACGCGGTGCCCCACATGATCCGCGCCGGTGGCGGATCCGTCATCAACACGGCATCCGTCGCCGCGCTCGTCGGCGACGTCCTGCAGACCTCCTACGGTGCCGTCAAGGCCGCGGTGGTCAGCATCACGAAGTCGATCGCCATCCAGTACGGGCCGCAGAACGTGCGCTGCAACGCCATCGCCCCCGGTGCGGTCATGACCCCCGCTCTGGAGAACAACCTCCCCGAGGACGTCGTCGAAGCGCTCCGGAAGGGCAACGCACTCCCGTACCTGGGCTCTCCCGAGGACATCGGACACGCCATGGTGTTCCTCGCCTCCGACGAGTCCCGTTACCTCACCGGTCAGCTCCTCGTCGTCGACGGCGGCATGAGCATGCAGTCCTCCGCGGCCCCCGGGCGGCGTGCCATGCTCCCCGGAGCCGCTCGTTAGAATCGCGGCCGGTCGTTGCCGCCGCGGTTGATCGCGGCCGCCGCAGTCGGCCGGTGCTGTTGAAGAGGGATGCTGGGAATCGGGGGATCGGGATGGCTGTCGAGATAGATCTGCCGCTCGGCGAAAGCGCCGGTACTGGTTCCGCTGCCGGTTCCGGTGCTGATGCCGATTCCGATGCCCATGCCGCCCGCCTCGCAGCCGGGCTCACCGAGCTGGGGAACGAACGCTTCCTTCGTGCGGCGCTGCCCGGTACGGCACGCTTCCACCACCGCAGCACCGACCGGCTCATCGGCTGGCCGACGACCGCCCCGGAGGCCGGTGAACCCGCCTCCAGCCTCCTGCTGCGCGCCATCCACCTTTGTTTTACGGCCCACTTGCCCCTGAGCCTGTCCCCCGACCTGCTCTGGTACGCCGTCGTGCACGAGACGGCCGCGCACATCCGCCTCAACTCCCGTACGTACGAGGGAGTGTTCACCGAAACCCCGGAGAAGCAGCAGCTCATCACCGTTCGCGACGACCTGGCGGCGCTGGACTGGGAGCGCTCGATGAACCTGGTCCAGCAGCCGCTGCGGGCCCGGATCGGCGACGACGTGGCCGATCTGTTCCAGCCCACGTTCTCCACCACCACTCCTCGTGATGCCACGGCCGCGCTGGTGGCGCTGATGGACGTGGTCAGCCCGTACTACCGCTTCCAGTGGGTCTCGCTCTGCGGAATCCCCCGGATCAGGCTGGAGGGCTCGGGCCGGGACTGGCGCCTGCTGGCCGCCCGCGTACGCGAACTGGAAGGGTGGTTCGAGGGTCTGCGGCCGTGGTTCAAAGCCCTGCACCCCGTGCTGGACGCGATCTGCGCGACGGCCTCGGGGTGGGGAGCGGACCGGGAGTTCTGGCGTTCGCTGTACAAGTGGGAGTCGGCGTCCGGCGGCGATCGCGTCACGGGCTGGATCACCACGTTCTTCGCCCACCGGTACACCGACGACGGCCCCGTTCCCAAGAAGTCGTTCGGCCCGGGGACCACCGTGGAAGAGGACTTTCCCTCTCATCTCTCGCGCGTCCCGTTCCGCTGGGAGACGCCGGCCGGCGATTTCCGGATGGCCTTTCTGGGGGGCGTTCTCGGCATCGCCCGCGACGGTGAGTGGGTCCGCCCCCTGCTCGGTCATGCCGTGGTGGAACTGACCGCGGATCACGCGGTGTGATCCGGCGTACGTGGTCGAACCGCCGTCGGCCCCCGCGAGAGCCCGGGATCGGAAGCCGAGCCGGGTCCCTCGCGGACCCCGGCTCCCCACTCCCGGCGGGCGCGGCCGGCATCACCTCGTGGCCGCCCGCCGAGGCCGCTCCTCTTCCCCGGTCCGCCACGGTGAACGACACTCGTCCCAAGATCACAGCACTCTGCGACGGGAAGATCGGAGTGGATACATGCGGGGTCTCGTGCTGCGGCTTGCCGGGCTCAATGCCGGGGCGGAGAGCGCCATGCGGCTCATCGGCTTCTTCGACACCCTCGTCGAGCAGCGGCTCGGCCTCGACGGGGTACTGGGGATGGCCGCCCGGGTCGCCGAGTGTCCGGTCGGTCTGTCCGGGCCCGGTCCCGACGGTCTGACGGCCCGGCCGGACGGCAGTACCCGGCCGGGCGGGTCTCCCCCGGGCGCGGCCGTACGCAAGCTGCGCGGCGGGCAGTACGCCTGGCTGGCACGCGAGGGTGGACCGCAGCCCTTCGACGAGCTGCTCCTGGAGCGGCTGGCACTGGCCTGCGACACCGTGCTGAGCCGTCGCGGCAACGAGGCCGTACCGCTCGACCCGGCATTACTGGAGACCGTCATCAGCTCCACCGCACCGCTGCCGGAGCGGGCGCACGCACTGCGGCTGCTGGGCTTCGCACCCTCGGGCCCGCTCACCGTCCTGGCCGTCGACGGCGGGCGGGGCCCGCAGGGAATGGCGCCGGTCCTCGATCGGCTCCCTCCCGCCCCGGCCGGCCGACGCCGGACGGCCGCACTCGGCCCGGTGCACGCGGTGGCCGTGGTGGGCCCGCTGCCCGAGCGGCTGCTCGCCCCGGCGGGCTTCCGGATCGGGGTCGGTCCCGAGGTCACCGCGACCGAGGCGCCGCGCTCCTGGGAGGGTGCGGTGCGGGCACTGCGGTTCGCGGGGACGTCACGCTCGGATGTGGGGCTGGCCCCGGTCGCGGAGGAGCCCGCGATCTACCACTCCTCGCTCGGTGCCTTCGAGCTGCTGGCCAGGGAACTGTCCGGCCCGGCCATCGCCGGCATCGGTGACCTGGACGTGCTGGACACGCTCGCGGCGGAGCCGGGCAGCGGCACGGAGATGCTCACCACGCTTGAGGTCCTGGTCCAGGCGGGTTCGCTGCGCGCGGCAGCGCGGGAGTTGCACCTGCACCACAACTCGGTGGCCGTGCGGGTCGCACGGGCGGAGGCAGCGCTCGGATACGGGCTCGGCGAGACGGTGGGCCGCTTCCGGCTGGCGCTCGCCCTGGCCCTGCGCCGCCTGCGGGACAACCCGGCATAGCGCCGGGTACACGCACGGCGCCCGGCGGCTCGGGCGGGGCGCACGAGGGGGTGGAGCGAGGGGCGTCGCCGCATGGGCGGGGCCCGCTCCCCCGCCGCCGGACGAGTCACGCACTGTCCCCTCGGCCCGCGGGGCGCAAGCCGCCAACCGGCGCGGACGGGGGCGGATCGCGCGCCACCCGGCTCATGACCCGGCCATGGCCGCGGACACAGACTGGCGACGTCAGCAGCGGTTCTCCCGGGCGGTCCTGTTCCGTCCGGTGCCGCTCCGTGCCGTCCGCCGGAGGCCCCCGTGCCCCTTCCCCTGCCCGTCGATCCCGAACTCGCCCCGTGGCTGGCCCTGCTGCCCGCCCTCGATGTCGGTGACGCCGCCGCCGCGCGGGCCACCGTCGAGGCGATGGGTGCCGCCGCGCCGCCCTTCGTCCTCCCCGAGGGCGTCGAGTCGAGCGAGCACCACGTCGCGGGGGCCCCCGGCGCCCCCGAGGTTCCCGTGGCGGTCTTCCGTCCGGCGGGGGCCGCTACCGGGCTGCCCGCCGTGCTCTATGTGCACGGCGGCGGGTTCATCCTGGAGGAGGGTGACGGGGACCGGGCCCTCGCCGCGCGCTGGGCGGCCGAACTCGGCGCCGTCGTCGTCTCCGTGCGATACCGGCTGGCTCCCGAGCACCCCTATCCGGCCGCCACCGACGACTGCTACGCGGCCCTGGAATGGCTGGCGGCGAACGCCGGCGGCCTGGGGGTGGACCCGGCCCGGATCGCCGTCGCCGGGATGAGCGCCGGGGGCGGTCTCGCTGCCGCACTCGCCCTGCTGGCCAGGGACCGCGGTGGACCGGCGCTGTGTTTCCAGCTGCTCGACATACCGGAGCTGGACGACCGCCTGGACACCCCCTCCATGCGGGAGTTCACCGACACGCCGGTGTGGAACCGCCCCAACGCCGTACACAGCTGGCGGGCCTACCTCGGGGCCGACCGCGACCCCGCCGCCCCGGTGCCCGTCTATGCCGCGCCCGCCCGCGCCGTGGACCTGTCGGGGCTGCCGCCCGCGTACGTCGCCGTGAGCGACCTCGACCCCTTGCGCGACGAGGGCCTCGACTACGCCCAGCGCCTCGTACGGGCCGGTGTCCCCACCGAACTGCACCTGTTTCCCGGCACCTTCCACGGCGCGGCGGGCTTCGTGCCGGACACGGCCGTGACCCGCCGCATGACCGAGGGCGCGCTGGAGGCGCTGCGCCGCGGCCTCGCCGTCTGAAGAAACGCCTGACAGAACGCCTGACAGAACGCCTGACAGAACGCCTGACGGAACGCCTGAAGAAACCCACTCCCTCCCCCCACGCAAGGAGCCGCACATGACCGACTCAGCAGCCTCCGTTCCGGAGTACGACGCGCTCGTCGTCGGCGCCGGGTTCGGCGGCCTCTACGCCCTGCACCAGCTGCGCGCGCACGGGTTCAGCTGCCACGCCTTCGAGACCGGCGACGACGTCGGCGGCACGTGGTATTGGAACCGCTATCCCGGAGCCCGCTGCGACGTCGAGAGCCTGGACTACTGCTACTCGTTCTCCGCCGAGCTGCACGCCGAGTGGGACTGGTCCGAGCGCTTCGCCACCCAGCCCGAGATCCTGCGCTACGCCGGACACGTCGCGGACCGCTTCGACCTGCGGCCGATGATCTCCTTCGAGACACGGGTGGTCTCGGCCGTCTGGGAGGAGGAGGGCAGGACCTGGCTCCTGACCACCGATACCGGCCGCCGCGCCAGGGCACGGTTCCTCGTCACCGCCGTGGGCTGCCTGTCCGCGTCCCGCATCCCCGACCTGCCCGGTCTCGGCACCTTCGGCGGCGAGGTGCACCACACCGGCCGCTGGCCGCACGAGGGCGTGGACCTCGCCGGCAAGCGCGTCGCCGTCATCGGCACGGGCTCCTCCGGCATCCAGGCCGTGCCCGAACTCGCGGCGGACGCCGCCCACCTGACGGTCTTTCAGCGCACTCCCAACTACAGCCTGCCGGCCCGTAACCGGCCGCTGTCGGGCCGCGAGAGCTGGCGGGCCAAGACGGAGCTGGAGGAGCTGCGCACGTATGCCCGCACGGGATTCTCCGGCTTCTACATCTCCTCCACCGGCCGTTCGGCCCTCGACGTCGGCGAGGAGGAGCGCCGGGCCGCCTTCGAGCGCAAGTGGGCCATCGGCGGGACCGAGATCATGTCGGTCTTCAACGACATACTCACGGACAGGAAGGCCAATGAGCACCTCGCCGAGTTCGTCCGCGAGAAGATCCGGGACGCCGTGGACGACCCGGAGACGGCACGCAAGCTCGTCCCGGTGGACTATCCCATCGGCACCAAACGCATCTGCGTCGACACGGGCTACTTCTCCACGTACAACCGCGAGAACGTCGACCTCGTCGACCTGCGGGCCGAACCGCTCGTGGAGATCACCGAGGACGGCATCCGCACCGAGGCCGGCACGTACCCGGCCGATGTCCTGGTGCTGGCCACCGGCTACGACGCCATGACCGGTCCGCTCACCCGCATCGACATCCGCGGGACGGGCGGCCGGACCCTGAAGGAGCAGTGGGCCTCGGGACCGCGCAGCTACCTGGGCCTCTCGGTGGCCGGCTTCCCCAACCTGCTCACGGTCACCGGGCCCGGCAGCCCCTCGGTGCTGGTCAACATGGTGCGGGCGGTCGAGCAGCACGTCGACTGGATCGTGGGCTGTCTGCGGCAGCTGCGCGAGGACGGTGTGGAGCGGATCGAGGCGCGGCCCGAGGCACAGGACTCCTGGGTCGCCCATGTCAACGAGGTCGCCGACACGACGCTCTACCCGCGTGCCAACTCCTGGTACGTGGGCGCCAACGTGGAAGGAAAGGCAAGGGTGTTCATGCCGTACGCGGGTGGGCTCAACCACTATCGGGAGCGGTGCGAGGAGGTGGCCCGGTCCGGCTACCAGGGCTTCGCGCTGGGTACGGAGGTGTCGGCATGAGGCAGGACACGCTGAGGCTGGACGGGCGCTCCGTCGTCGTCACCGGCGCGGGCCGCGGACTCGGCCGGGCCTACGCCCTGGATCTCGCCGCGCGCGGCGCCCGCGTCGTCGTCAACGACCTGGGAACGGCGACGGACGGAACCGGGAGCGCGGACTCGGGCCCGGCGGCACAGGTCGTCGAGGAGATCCGGGCGGCGGGCGGCACGGCCGTCGCGAGCACCGCGGACGCGAGCGGAATCGAGGGGACGCAGTCCCTGATCGATCTCGCCTGCGCCGAGTTCGGCTCCGTAGACGGGATCGTGGCGAACGCGGGAATCTACCGGCCGGGGCTGGACTTCACCGACATCGACGAGGCACTGCTGGAGCGGATGACGGCCATTCACACCCTCGGCGCCTGGCGGCTGGTACGGGCCGCCTGGCCACGCTTCACGGAGCGCGGACAGGGCCGGGTCGTCCTGGTCACCTCCGCGGCCGGTCTGTACGGGATGGCCGGGAACGCCGCGTACTCCCTGCTCAAGGCGGGAATCGTGGGGCTGACGCGGACGCTGGCCGCCGAGGGCGCCCCCCACGGCATCCGGGTCAATGCGGTCGCTCCGGTGGCCTGGTCGCGGATGTCGGCGGCGACCGAGGGCGTGCCGGCGGAGGTGCTGGAGCGGATGCGGGAGCAGGCGCCGCCCGAGGCTGTCGCGCCGGTGGTGGCCGCGCTCCTCGCGGACGATGTGCCGGTCACGGGCGAGGTGCTGAGCGCGGGGCGCGGTCGCGTGGGGCGGGTGCTGACGGGTGAGACCCCGGGCATCCGCTCGGCGGACGGCGGACCGCTGCTCGCCCAGGACCTCACCGAGCGGCTCGACGAACTGCTGTCCATGGACGGGGTGGTGTACCCGGCCTCGGCGCACGAGACACCCTGAGCGGAGTAGCGGAGTAGCGGGGCGGGGGTGAATGCGGGGGGGGGCGTCCTACGGGCGGCGGAAGCCCCCCCCGTTACCGTTTTCGTGGCTCCGCAACGGGGCCTCCGGCCTTCGGGTCCGGCATGACTTCCCCCTCCTGTTGCGGTTGATGATCCGGG
>NZ_JBIATE010000012.1:0-245536 GCF_042891445.1 Streptomyces sp. NPDC001890
GGTGTCGCGTCCGGCAACGGCAAGGGGCAGATCTTCGTGAAGGGCGAGGTCATCAAGACGGTGCCCGAGTCGAAGATCGTCGAGACGCTCATCGAAGAGGCCCTCAAGATCGCCGAGCAGATGGACGGGGCGGGGAAGCCGTCGGGGACTCCCGCCGTCACCGTGAGCTGAAACAGAACCAGAGAGGGGGCCCGAGCGTGACGATTCTGGAGAGCATCCGGGGGCCGCACGATCTCAAGGCGCTGAACGAAGCACAACTCGACGAACTCGCCCAGGACATCAGGCAGTTCCTCATCCAGGCGGTGGCCCGGACCGGCGGTCACCTGGGGCCCAACCTCGGGGTGGTGGAGCTCACCGTCGCCCTGCACCGGGCGTTCGACTCGCCCGCCGACCGCATCCTCTGGGACACCGGGCACCAGAGCTATGTGCACAAACTGCTCACCGGACGGCAGGACTTCTCCAAGCTGCGCGGCAAGGGGGGCCTGTCCGGCTACCCGTCCCGCGAGGAGTCCGCGCACGACGTCATCGAGAACTCGCACGCCTCGACGGTGCTCGGCTGGGCCGACGGCATCGCCAAGGCCCATCAGGTGCTGGGGTGCGAAGACCACGTCGTGGCCGTCATCGGGGACGGCGCCCTCACCGGCGGGATGGCCTGGGAGGCACTCAACAACATCGCCGCCGCCAAGGACCGCCCGCTGATCATCGTGGTGAACGACAACGAGCGCTCCTACGGCCCCACGATCGGCGGCCTCGCCAACCACCTCGCCACCCTGCGCACCACCGACGGCTACGAGCGTTTCCTCGCCTGGGGCAAGGACGTGCTCCGGCAGACCCCCGTCATCGGACAGCCGCTGTACGAGTCGCTGCACGGCGCGAAGAAGGGGTTCAAGGACGCCTTCGCCCCGCAGGGCATGTTCGAGGATCTCGGGCTCAAGTACGTCGGGCCGATCGACGGCCATGACATCGCGGCCGTCGAATCCGCCCTGCACCGGGCGAAGCGCTTCCACGGCCCGGTACTGGTGCACTGCCTCACCGAGAAGGGCCGCGGCTACCCGCCCGCGCTCCTGGACGACGCCGACCGCTTCCACGCCGTCGGTGCGATGGACCCGCTGACCTGTGCGCCGCTCGCGCCCGCCGGCGGACCCTCGTGGACCTCGGTGTTCGGCGACGAGATCGCCGCGATCGGAGCGGAGCGGCCGGACGTCGTGGCCATCACGGCGGCGATGCTGCACCCCGTCGGGCTGACGAAGTTCGCCGAGGCCTTCCCCGACCGGGTCTGGGACGTCGGCATCGCCGAGCAGCACGCCGCCGTGTCCGCGGCCGGACTGGCCACCGGCGGCCTGCACCCGGTCGTCGCCGTCTACGCCACCTTCCTCAACCGGGCCTTCGACCAGCTCTTGATGGACGTCGCGCTGCACCGGTGCGGGGTGACCTTCGTCCTCGACCGGGCCGGAGTCACCGGGCCCGACGGGCCCTCGCACAACGGCATGTGGGACATGTCCGTCCTCCAGGTCGTCCCCGGGCTGCGGATCGCCGCCCCACGCGACGCCGGCGAACTGCGCGCCCAGCTCCGCGAGGCCGTCGCCGTCGACGACGCCCCCACCGTGATCCGATTCCCCAAGGGGTCGGTGGGGGAGCAGGTCCCGGCGGTCGGCCGGATCGGCGGTATGGACGTGCTGCACCGGGCGGACGACCCCGATGTACTGCTCGTGGCCGTCGGCGTACTCGCCCCGGTCTGCCTGAAGGCCGCCGACCTGCTGGCCGGGGCCGGCATCCGCTGCACCGTCGTCGACCCGCGCTGGGTCAAACCGGTCGACGGGGAACTGCCCCCGCTCGCCGCCCGGCACCGGCTGGTCGCCGTCGTCGAGGACAACAGCCGGGCCGGGGGCGTCGGCTCCGCGGTGGGGCAGGCGCTGCGGGACGCCGGGGTCGACGTACCGCTGCGCGCGTTCGGCATCCCCGAGCAGTTCCTCGCGCACGGCAAGCGTGCCGAGGTGCTGGCCGACATCGGGCTCACCCCGGTCGAGATCGCCGGCCGGATCAGTGCCGCACTGGCCGCCAAGGAGGCGGCGACGAGGACCGAGGAGAGCGGGGCATGAAGGACGACGACGGGCCGGGAGGCTTCGATCTGGCGCGGCTCCTGACCGAGCGCGGCGGCGAGCGCTACGAGCTGCACACCAAGTACCTCAATCACCAGCTGCCCCGGATGCTCCACACCATCGGCTTCGACAAGGTCTACGAACGGGCCGATGGTGCACACTTCTGGGACGCGGACGGCAACGACTACCTCGACATGCTCGCCGGATTCGGCGTGATGGGCCTGGGCCGGCACCACCCCGTCGTACGCAAGGCCCTGCACGACGTCCTGGACGCCTCGCTCGCCGACCTCACCCGCTTCGACTGCCAGCCGCTGCCCGGACTGCTGGCCGAGCAGCTGCTCGCGCACAGCCCGCACCTGGACCGGGTCTTCTTCGGCAACAGCGGCACGGAAACGGTCGAGACGGCCCTGAAGTTCGCCCGCTGCGCCACCGGCAGGCCCAGGATCCTCTACTGCACCCACGCCTTCCACGGGCTGACGACCGGCTCCCTCTCGGTCAACGGGGAGGACGGCTTCCGGGACGGCTTCGCGCCCCTGCTGCCGGACACCGCCGTCCCGCTCGGCGATCTCGACGCCCTGCGGCGCGAGCTGAAGCGCGGCGACGTGGCGGCACTGGTCGTCGAGCCGATCCAGGGCAAGGGCGTCCACGCCGCGCCGCCCGGCTTCCTGCGGGAGGCGCAGGAGCTGCTGCACAAGAACAAGGCCCTGCTCATCGCCGACGAGGTGCAGACCGGCCTCGGCCGGACCGGTGACTTCTACGCCTACCAGCACGAGGAGGGCGTCGAGCCGGATCTGGTCTGTGTGGCCAAGGCCCTCTCCGGCGGCTATGTGCCGGTCGGGGCGACCCTGGGCAAGGACTGGATCTTCCGCCGCGTCTACTCGTCGATGGACCGGGTGCTGGTGCACTCCGCGAGCTTCGGCTCCAACGCCCAGGCGATGGCGGCCGGGCTCGCGGTCCTCGCGGTGATGGAGGACGAGCAGATCGTGGCCCGTGCGCGCCGCACCGGCGATCTGCTGCGCGACCGGCTGACCGCACTGGTCGACCGCTACGAGCTGCTGCACGAGGTGCGCGGGCGCGGGCTGATGATCGGCATCGAGTTCGGCCGGCCGTCCTCGCTCAAGCTGCGCAGCCGCTGGACCATGCTGCAGGCGGCCCGCAAGGGGCTCTTCGCGCAGATGGTGGTGGTCCCGTTGCTCCAGAAGCACCGCATCCTCACCCAGGTCTCGGGCGACCACCTGGAAGTGATCAAGCTGATTCCGCCGCTGGTGATCGACGAGGCGGACGTCGACCGGTTCGTCACGGCGTTCACCGCTGTGATGGACGACGCACACAGCGGCGGTGGGCTGATGTGGGACTTCGGCAGGACACTGGTGAAGCAGGCGGTCGCCAACCGCTGATCCCGGAGGTCTTTGCCTGAGAGGCAAGAAATTTGCCTCTCAGGCAGGCTCCTGGCCCAATGGGTACATGAATCCTCCAGACGGAGGGGCGGCCGACGAGCTGCCCGGAGTCGCACCACGCCTGCGCGATCTGCGCCGGAGCCGTGGTCTCACCCTGGAGACCGCCGCCCAGCGCGCCGGGCTCTCGCCCGCCCATCTCTCCCGGCTGGAAACGGGCCGCCGTCAGCCCTCGCTGCCGATGCTGCTCGGTCTCGCCAGGATCTACGGTACGACGGTCTCCGAACTGCTCGGCGAGAAGCCCCCGGAACGTGACGCGATCATCCGCGGCGGGAAGTACGAGGGGGCCGAGGCGGACGGCTGGATGTACCGGCAGGCCGGCGGTTCCGGCCGGGCGATGCAGGCGCTCCGCGTCCGGGTCCCGCAGGCCGCGCAGAGCGATCTCGTGCGGGTCCATCCCGGCGAGGAATGGCTGTACGTGCTCGCCGGGCACCTGAGGGTCTGGCTCGGGGAGACCGTGCACGACCTCGCGCCGGGCGACAGCGCGCACTTCGACTCGCTCACCCCGCACCGGATCACGGCCGTCGACCGTGACGGTGCCGAGCTGCTCTTCGTCCACACCCTGCTGCAGAGCCCCGCCGCCGAGCTGTGCCTCGGCAGCGGGGTCCACCGTCGCTGAGACCGGCTCCTCCGGTCGCCAGAGAGGATCGTCATGTCCGATTCAGAGAACTTCGACCCGCTGGGGTCGAGGAAGAACTACGAGGCCCAGGAGCGGAAGTTTCCGCGCGGCGTGGTGATCAGGCTGTTCGCCTACCTCATCGCCGGACACATCTTCGCGGCCTTCCTCTACCTGCTCTTCGCGGTGGCCGGCAAGGGCTGACCGGGCCCGCTACGATGCCTCGGCCAGGAGCCGGTCACGCAGCCGGTCCCGGGTCCCGGGGGTGAGCCCCAGGCCCTCGGAGAAGTAGCGGTCCGTGCTGCCCCAGGTCTCCTCGATGGTGTCGAACGCCGCTGTCAGGTACTCGGCATGGGCGCCGAAGAGCGGGTTCAGCAGTTCCATCACCTCGGCCGACATGCCGTCCGCCGAGGTGTCGCTGCGCTTCACCTCGTAGCGGCGGTGGGCGTCGTTGGACTTCAGGTAGTCGGCCTCGATGGCCTCGCGCTCGACGCCGACGGCGAGCAGTGACACCGCGATCGACAGCCCGGCCCGGTCCTTGCCCGCCGCGCAGTGCATCAGGGCGGGAACGCTGTCCTCGGCCAGGGCGTGCAGCACCCGGCTGTGCTCGGCGGTGCGCTCCCGGATGATCGAGCGGTAGGAGGCGACCATCCGGTCCGTCCCCTTGCCGTCGCCGAGGATCGAGCGCAACTGCTCGACATCGCCGTTGCGGACCATGTGCCAGAACTGCGAGCCGTCCGCCGGGTCGGAGAGCGGGATGCTCACATTCCGTACGCCCGGCAGCTCGACGTCCAGCCCGTCGAGCCGGTGGTCGGCCGCGTTGCGGAAGTCGAAGATCGTGTGCAGACCGAGCCCGGCGAGGAACGCGGCGTCCTCGGCGGTGGCGCGCGCGAGGTGACCGCTGCGGAAGAGCCGCCCGTGCCGCACCCGACGCCCGTCCACGGTGGGCAGCCCGCCCACGTCGCGGAAGTTGCGGACACCCGCCAGCTCGGGTTCCGTCGACGGGATCTGCGGCAGCTGCTGCGTCACGGTGACTCCTGGAGTTTCTGATGCCGGCGCGAGTCGCGGGCAAGGCCACTCCCGCGACGATACGACATTGATTCTTCAGGCAATCATCTCGGCCTTTCCCTGTCGATACCCGGGTGAACTCCGGTTCTCCCGCGGCGAATCCGCCCGGCCAATTCCTCGCCGGGCCGTTGCCCGCGCCCCGCTGATGGTCGATGATGTGCGGAACTGTTCGAATGTGGGGATGCGATGATCGAGACGGGCAAGACCGGCCGGACCTGGCTGCTCACCGGGGCGAGCAGCAGCTACGCACTGCGACTGACCGATCAGGACGAGCTGGTCCATCTGCACTGGGGGCCGAGGATCGGCCTCGCGGCGGCGGAGGCGCTGGCCGCCGCCCCGGAGCTGCCCTTCAGGGCCTTCGAGTCCCATCTCGACGGCCGGGAGGAGTATCCGGTGGAGGGCGGGCCCAGGTTCGTCCGCCCGGCCCTCTCGGTGCGTACCCCCGAGGTCCGGGGCACCGAGTGGACCTTCGGTGCCGCCGAGGCGGACGGGGACGAGCTGCGGATCGCCTTCACCGACTCCGTGCACCGGCTCGCCCTGACCCTGCACTACCGGATGCGGGACGACTTCGACGTCGTGGAGCGCTGGGCCACCGTCGCCCACGCCGGACCGGACGGCCCGCCGCTGGAACTGCTGCGCGCCGACGCGGCCGCGTGGTCGCTCCCGGCCCGTGACGGCTGGCGGCTGAGCCGGCTGCACGGGCGCTGGGCGGCGGAATCGCGGCTGGAGCGGGCGGAGCTGATCCATGGCGAGAGCGTCATCTCCAGCAGGCGGGGCCACACCGGCCACCAGTTCCTGCCCTGGGTCGCGCTGGACGCCGACGGCGCCGCGACCGAGGAGAACGGCGAGGTGTACGGCTGCGCGCTCGGCTGGTCCGGGTCGTGGCGGATCTGTGTGCAGCGGCTGCCCGACGGGCTCGTACAGATCACCGGAGGCGCCGGCTACGACGACTCCGGACTGCTGCGGCTGGCGCCGGGGGAGTCGTACACCACGCCCGTCTTCGCCGGTCTGTGGAGCGGGCAGGGGTTCGGCGGGACGAGCCGCGCCTGGCACGCCTGGCAGCTGGCCCATGTGATCCCGGACGCGGAGAACCTGCGGCCGGTGCTCTACAACTCCTGGGAGGCGACGGGCTTCGACATCTCGCTGGACCAGCAGCGGGCCCTCGCCGAGCGGGCCGCCGCGATGGGCGTCGAGCTGTTCGTCGTGGACGACGCGTGGTTCGGGCAGCGGACCAGCGACCGGGCCGGGCTCGGCGACTGGACGCCGAATCCGGACCGTTTTCCCGGCGGGCTGAAGCCGCTCGCCGACGAAGTGCACGGGCTCGGCATGCAGTTCGGTATCTGGGTCGAGCCGGAAATGGTCAATGCCGACAGCGATCTCCATCGCGCGCATCCCGACTGGGTGCAGCACTTCCCCGGGCGGGCGCGGACGGAGTACCGCAACCAGCTGGTGCTCAATCTGGCCCGCCCCGATGTGCAGGCATATCTCTGGGAACAGCTGGACACACTGCTCACCGAAACTCCCGTCGACTATGTGAAATGGGATTTCAACCGCTGCTTCACCGACGCGGGCTGGCCGGGCGAGGAGTACCCGCAGAAGCTCTGGATCGAGCATGTGGACGCCCTGTACGCACTGATCGACCGGCTCAGGGCCGCGCATCCCGCGGTCGCCTTCGAATCCTGCTCGGGCGGCGGGGGCCGGATCGACCTGGGGATCCTGTCCCGTACGGACCAGGTGTGGACCTCCGACAACACCGACCCGCTCGACCGTCTCGCCATCCAGGAGGGCTTCGGCCACCTCCACCCGGCCCGGGTGATGGCCGCCTGGGTCACCGACAGCCCGAACGACCAGCTCAACGGCAGGGTCAGCTCGCTGCGCTTCCGTTTCGTGAGCGCGATGGCCGGTGTGCTCGGGGTCGGCGGGGACCTTACCCGGTGGAGCGAGGCGGAGCTGGCGGAGGCGCGGACCTGGGTGGACCTCTACAAGGAGATCCGGCCGGTCGTGCAGCAGGGCGCGCTGTACCGGCTGCGTGAGCCGCGCGGCTCGCTGAGCGCGGTCCAGTACGTCCACGGGGACGACGCCGTGGTCCTGATGTGGCTGGAGGCGCAGCGGTACGGGGAGCGGCCCCCGGTCCTGCGGCTGCGCGGGCTCGACGCCTCGGCGACGTACACCTGCCTGGACACGGGGGAGGTGCACCACGGTTCGGCACTGCTGCACCAGGGGCTGCACACCGGACTCCGGGGTGATCTCGACGCCCGGGTGCTGAGGCTCCGCCGGGGATGATGGGCGGCATATGTCCGTAATGATGGGATTTGCCTGAACATGGCCTGCTTATAAGGGACATGGGGGGCGCCTCGTGAGCGGGATCATATCCGTGACGGTGTGTGGCGACGGGAGGGTCGGGTATTCCGTGCGCCGCGCGGAAAGCCAAGATCCTTAATCCACGGAGTGTGACCGGAATTCCGCGCCGAATTCCCGGGCGTGGATTCCGGTGTGGAACCCGTGGCTTGTTCTCGTCGTCCCGACTCGCTTACGGTCACCGTCAATCCGGTCGGACCGCCTAATCCTGCCGCCGTCCGGAATTCACATCCACTCATCGCGTGGCAGGAGCGGGGGAACCAGGTAAGCCGCCGACCGGAGAAATCCGGCCGGCTCGGGGTGAAGTCGCGCTCAGCGCGGCCGGGCATCTCCAGCCCGAACCCGACAGCTCACCTCGCAGGCGCCGGAGAGGAAACACGCCATGCCCATATCGGGTAAGCACCGTCGTCCGAAGATCAGCACCATCGCCCGTGGCGTCGCCGCGGTGAGCGCCGGCGGCGCCGTCGTCGCACTGCCGCTGCTCGGTGCCACCGGCGCCCAGGCCGCCCCGGCCGCCGCGCCGCAGTCGGCCGCCGTCGCGCACGCCGCCCCGGCCGCGCAGAAGCAGGCCGCCACCACGACGTACTCCGTCGTCTCCGGCGACTACCTGTCGAAGATCGCCGCCGAGCACCAGATCAAGGGCGGCTGGCAGAAGCTGTACCAGGACAACCGCGAGGTCGTCGGCGAGAACCCCGGTCTGATCTTCCCGGGCATGAAGCTGACCCTCGGCGCCAAGGCCGCCGGCCACACCGCGCCCACCGGCGCCGGCACCGCCTCGGCCCTCCCGTCGAAGGCGCCCTCGGTGACCGTCGAGAAGGCCGCCCCGGCCAAGCCCTCCACCGCCGCCCCGGAGTCCAAGGCCCCGGCCTCCGCCCCGGCCGCCACCCAGAGCACCGGCTCCGGTTACGTCCACCCGGTCCCCGGCAACCACACCACCAACTACCGCGCCTCCGGCTCCAACTGGTCCAGCGGCAGCCACAGCGGAATCGACTTCCCCGTCGCCGCCGGTACCAGCGTCAAGACCATCACCTCCGGAACCGTCGTCACCGCCGGCTGGGGCGGCGCGTACGGCAACCAGGTCGTCGTCAAGCACGCCGACGGCCACTACTCGCAGTACGGCCACCTGTCCTCGCTCTCCGTCTCGGCGGGTCAGACCGTGACCGTGGGCCAGCAGATCGGCCTCTCCGGTTCCACCGGCAACTCCACCGGCCCGCACCTGCACTTCGAGGTCCGCACGGGCCCGGCGTACGGCTCGGACATCGACCCGATCGCCTTCCTGGCCTCGCACGGCATCTACGTCTGAGCCGAACGGCCTGGCAGCTGAGCGACAGAGCATGACCTGAGCAACACGGAAGAGGCGGTGCGCGGCGGCGCACCGCCTCTTCTGCTTATTCCCCCTTTACCAAAAACTGACCGGGTGGTCTATCTCACCACCCGTCAACCCTTTATTACGGTCGCGTAGGTCACATTCGGCGGTGCAGGATAAGCGTTTGTGGCAGACGATTCGAGAAAAAACCAACGTGGCGTCAACAATCGACAGGGCGTCATCGGGTCGTACGCGGCGATTGGCGACAGCTTCACCGAGGGAGTCGGCGACCCCGGCCCGGACGGGACCTTCGTCGGCTGGGCGGACCGGTTCGCGGTACTTCTCGCGGACCAGCTCCCGGACCCCGACGCGGCGACGGGAACGGAAGGTTCCGCGCACGGGAATTTCAGGTATGCCAATCTCGCCGTACGCGGACGCCTCCTCGACCAGATCGTCGAGGAGCAGGTGCCGCGCGCCAAGGAGCTCGCACCCGACCTGGTGAGCTTCTGCGCGGGCGGCAACGACATCATCCGGCCGGGCACCGACCCCGACGACGTGGCCGAGCGCTTCGAGCGCGCGGTGGCCGAGCTGACCGGGGCGGTCGGCACGGTCATGGTCACCACCGGCTTCGACACCCGTGGCGTTCCCGTGCTGCGCCATCTGCGCGGCAAGATCGCCACCTACACCGCCCATGTGCGGGCCATCGCCGACCGCTACGACTGCCCGGTCCTGGACCTGTGGTCGCTGCGGTCCGTCCAGGACCGGCGCGCCTGGGACGACGACCGGCTCCACCTGTCGCCCGAAGGACACACCAGGGTCGCGCTGCGCGCCGCCCAGGTCCTCGGCATCGACGTACCGGCCGACCCCGACCAGGAATGGCCCCCGCAGGCACAGCGCGGCACCCTCGAAGTACGGCGCGACGACATCCACTGGGCGCGCGAGTACCTGGTTCCATGGATCGGCCGGCGGCTGCGCGGCGAGTCCTCCGGCGACCACGTCGAAGCGAAGCGCCCCGACCTCCTGCCGCTCTGACGGTCTCCGGGGCCGTGGCGCCGTCGCTCGCCCGACCCGCCTGAAACCTCAGGCCGGTCCGGCGAGCGACGGCAGCACAGCCGCCGGGATCCGCTCCAGCACACCGCCCGCGAAGACGTCGTACAGCGGAAGCGTCTCCAGGTGCACGTACCCGATGTGGCAGTCGCAGACCGCCAGCGGACAGGCGCGCGGACCGAGCGCCCGCCGGTAGCTCCCGTCGTAGAGATTGCCCAGCTCCGCCGGTACGAAATGACAGCGGCGCACAGTGCCGTCACCGTCCACCGAGATGACCGACTCACCGGTCCGGCAGGGCAGCCCGGCCGACCGGTGCGGATGCCGGCTGTATCCGAAGAGCGGGTCGATGGCCGTCCAGCGGTCCGCCTCCTCGTCCGTGTAGGTGTGTCCCTCCGCCGCGTTCACCCAGAGATAGACCTCGTCCGGCAGCGCGGCGCGCAGCCGCCGCGCCTCGTCGAGATGGTCGTCGAGCCCGACCACACCGACGCTGTGCCGGATGCCGAGCGCGGACAGCTCCCGGCACTTGGTGAGGAACCGCTCGTACGGCGTCTGCCCCGGGTGGTACGTGCACCACAGCGCGATCTTCTCGCGGCCCGCCGCGCCGGCCTCGGCCAGCCACCCCGTACGGCTGCTGATGTTGGTCTGGATCGCGACCCGGCGGATGTGCGGCAGCTGCGCCAGCTCGACCAGGGCACGGCGGTACCAGGAACGGACCAGGCCCTCGCCCCACGGCGTGAACAGGACCGAGATCCGGTCACCGGTCTGCGCCGCGGCCCACGCCGTGAACCGCTCCAGCGCGGCCCGGTCGGCGCGCAGCTGCTCCCGGCTGTCGCGCCGCTTGGCGAACGGGCAGTACGGACAGTCGTAGTCGCACGAGGAGAGCGGCCCGCGGTAGAGGATCGTCAGGTCCATCGGCGTGCTCACTTCAGTTCGTACGCGGCCATCGCGGCGCGTACCCCGGGGGAGAAGAGTTCCGGTCCCAGCGCGTCGGAGTGGGCCAGGCCCTCGGGGGAGAGCCGCAGCCGTCCGGACGCCCCGGCCGACGCGTCGAGCCAGCCGCGCGCCTCGAACCGGGCCAGCTCGGCCGGGAAGTCGTCGGCCGGCGAGGTGCCGAACCGCTCCCGGTAGTCGGCCAGTGGCAGCCCCTCGGCCTGGAGCACCGACTGAAGCAGGTGGCGCCGACGTGCCTCGTCGCCGTCGACGTACCGCCCGACCTCCGCGCGCGAGAAGTCCTCGGTGGCGGCGTAGCCGTCGATGATCGCCCGCACCTCCCGCATCTCCACCGCGTAGTCGAAGGAGTAGTGCAGCTGCGTGGTGTACGAACGGGCGCCGCACCCCAGGCCGATCATGCCGTCGGTCTGGCAGGCGTAGTCGTCGGGCCCGTCGGTCCGCGGGGCGTCGGCGCGGCGGAACATCCGCATCGACACCTGCTCGTAGCCATGGGCCAGGAGGTGGTCCCGGCCCGCGCGGTACAGCCGCAGCCGCTGCTCGTCCCAGGCCGCGTCCGCCGCGGCCTCGCCGCCGGCACCGAGCCGTCCCAGTCCGGTCAGGGGGCGCACGTACAGCGGGTAGAGGTACAGCTCCTCCGGCCGCCAGCCGAGCGCCGCGTCCAGCGAGGCGCGCCAGCTCTCCTCGGTCTGCCCGTCGATGCCGTAGATCAGGTCGATGTTGAGGACCGGGATGCGGGCGTCACGTATCCGGTCCAGCGCCGCTTCCACCTCGGCCCGGCGCTGCGGGCGTACGGCGGCCCGCGCCTCGGCCTCGACGAAGCTCTGCACCCCGATGCTGATCCTGGTCGTGCCGCGGTCGGCGAGGACGGCCAGCCGGTCGGCCGTCGCGGTCGACGGCGACGTCTCGACCGAGAGCGGAACGGACCGCAGATCGGCGCCCATCCGCTTCTCCGCGATGTCGCAGAGCCGCTCCAGCTCCGCCGCGGTCAGGAACGTGGGCGTTCCCCCGCCGAACGCCGCGGCGGCGAACCGCACCGGACCGTCGTCGCCCAGCGCGTCCCGGACCGCGCTCGCCTGCCGGTCCAGCGCGTCGAGGTACCGGGTCGTCAGCTCGTCGGGAGCACCGATCCGGGTGAACAGGTTGCAGAAGCCGCAGCGGACCTCGCAGAACGGGATGTGCAGATAGAGCGAGAGCGCGTCCTTGCGCTCGGCGGCCCACAGCTCGCGCAGCCCCGGCCGGCCGACGAGCGGCCGGTAGGCGGTCTTGTGCGGGTAGGCGTACACATAGCTCTGGTACGGCCGGACGGCCGGCGCGGCGGTCGTGGTGCGGCTCATGGTGCGGTGGCCCCCGGTTCCAGGAAGAAGTGCGCGTACGGAACGGTCCAGACGGACTCGTGGCCGAGCCGGTGCCCGGTGTAGCCGTCGTCCCCGTACGCCGTGCCGTGGTCCGAGCAGACGATGGCGAAACAGCGGCGGCGGCTGCTCGCGGCGGCGAAGAGCCTGCCGATGTGGGCGTCGACGTACTCCAGGGCGGCGGCGTGGGTGGCGCGGGAATCGCCCGCCTCGCGGGTGGCCCCCGGCCGGTGGAACCAGTTGGGCTGGTGCAGGGCGGACACATTGACGAAGAGGAACAGCCGCTGCTCCGCCGGGAGCCCGGCGACGACCTGCTCGGCACGGGTCACCTGGGCCTCGAAGGAGGTGGGCGACGCCACGCCGAACTCCGGCTCCCAGTGGCTCTCCTGGAACATGTCCGGCAGTACGGAACCGAGCGGCGGCTGCCGGTTGAAGAAGCCGACGCCGCCGATGCACACCGTGCGGTAGCCCTCCTCGGCGAGGCCGGAGAGCAGATCCGGCGTGTCGAAGACGAAGGTGCCCGAGGCGGTGGACTCGCTGCCCGCGAAACGTGCCGCGAACAGCCGGGGGTGCGGTCCGGGGCCGGCCGGCGTCGGCAGGAATCCCGCGAAGATCGCCTGGTGGGAGGCGTAGGTGAAGCTGCCGGGCGCATGCCGCTTCTCCCAGACACCGCCTGGCAGATGACGCGCCAGATGCGGAATGCGTCCTTCGGCGGCGAGCTCCACCGCCACGTCGTAGCGCAGCGTGTCGAGAGTGACGAGCAGCAGATCGTGGCTGCCCACGATCCCGCTCATGTCCGGGGCTCCGGCGTACGCGGGGGCGGTGTCAGGCGATGGCGGTTGCACGGTGGTTCCTTGCTCTGTTCTGTACGGCGGCGACCTGCGCCGCGTACGTGTCCAGTCCCTCGGCGCCGCTGCCGGGAAGCCCGGTCAGGCGCGGCAGCAGGTCACCGAAGGCGTTGACCTCGCCGACGGCGAAGCGCCGCCAGCCGGCCGAGGGCAGCAGATCGACTCCCACGCACAGGGTGTCCGGGAAGCAGGCCGCGGCCCGTTCGCACACGGCCAGCGCCTCGCTCCAGCTGCCGCCCGCCGCCTCGACGGCCGCGCGGACGGCGTCGAGATCTCCGCGCTCGCCGCCGAGGTGAAGATTGGTCATGGGGGAGCGGCTGGTGCGCACCACGGCGTGGGTGGCCCGGCCGGCCACCACCACGACCCGCAGGTCCGTCGCCCGGCCGTGCCGGGTGGCCTTGGGCAGCCAGCGCTCGATGTGCAGCCCGTCCGGTGCCAGCGCGTCGACGACCGCCGCGATCTCCGGCTCCGTCGTGATGCGGCGCACCCGCAGCGAGTTGAAGAGCCGGCCGGACGCGTCGCGCTCCACCGAGGTGGTGGCCCTGATGCGGCCCGGCCCGGCCGTCTCCACGGCCAGGACCCCCGAGGCGGACGAGCCGTGCGCGAGCTTGACGAAGACCCTGGACATGCCATGGTCCGCCATCCGCCCGCGTACGTCCGCCCAGTCCCGCACCACGGGCGCCGCGGCCCCCGAGGTCGGTGACGCCGGGACCGGTACCCCGGCTCCGTCCAGCACTTCATGGCAGAGCCGCTTGTCGAAGAGCACCGCCACGTCACCGGGATCGTCGAGCAGCTCGGCACCGGCTGCGCCCGCCGCCCGCGCCACCGTCCGCACGGCCTCGGTGAACCGGGCGTACCAGAGCGCGGACCCCTCGACCCTGGTCGGATCGTCGACCCTCCGCAGCAGCCGCTCCACCTCGGCGTCCTCACCCGGCGAGTCCAGTCGTACGGTCTCGCCGGGCAGGAAGGCGGCGTCGCCGCGCAGCACCTCCCGCCAGGGCACGACGCGCGCCGCCGGCAGCCCGGCGGCGCGCACGGCGTCCTGGAAGAACGTGACCCGGCGGTTGCCGGGCACACCCACGACGGCGAAGCGCGGCGCCGGGCTCGCCGTATTACTCGCTGACGGCGACATAGCGGTCGATGTCCTCTTCCGGATCCCAGTACTCGACATCGTCGATATCGCCGTTCACCCGCTCGGTACCGAGCAGGTCCCTCAGTCGTTCCACCATCGCGTCGCTCATGTAGTGGTGGTGCAGATCCAGCGACTTCAAGTGGGTGAGCGGCTGGCCCGAGAGCAGCGCTTCGGCGCCTTCGTCGCCCAGGGTCCCCATCGAGAGGGACAGCGATTCCAGCTGGGCGACCACCGGGGCGGAGGCCACGGCGGCCGCGATCTCGTCCTGGATCTCACTGTTCTGCAGGCCCAGATGGCGCAGGGCGGGGAAGGTCGCACCCGAGAGCAGCGGCGCAAGGTCCTCGACCGTGGCGTCCCCGCCGTACTCGGTGACGCCGAGCCAGAGTTCGAGGCGTTCCAGCGCGGGCAGTTCGCAGGCGCCGATCGCGCGCACGACGTCGGACGGGAGCCCGCCGGACTCGAACCGCAGTGACGTGAGCGACTTGTGCCGCACCGGCCGCAGCCCGATCGTCGGCCGGTCGCCGACCTCTTCGCCGGAGCCGCGCACCGTCAGCTCCTCCAGCTCCCCGAACGCCTCGACCACCGGGGTGATGTCGCACATCTGCAGCCACGACAATTCGCATTCCTCGCTGACGACATCGGCGAGGAACAGCGCCCGCAGGGCGGGAAAACGGTCGGCGTGAGCGACCAGCAGATCGACGACCGGGGCGAACGGCTCGTACTCCTCCTGCCACCAGGCGCCGATCACCAGGGCCCGCACCTGTGTCGTGTCGACCGTGTCGAGGAAGTGCTGCCACAGCGGGCCGAACGTCAGATCGCCCTGCCAGGCGCTCTCCAGCCGCCACGCGACCGATCCGGCGTCCGGGAGCGGGGCGTCGGCGGCCCGGCCGGGCCCGGGAAGGGTGTGGACGGGCAGGCCGTGGAACGACTCGGGGTGTTCGATGTCAGTCATCGCACGTCACTCCGATGCCGAGGTGTACCGGCCCTCGATGCCCCGGTCGCCCCAGGGCTTCTCGCGCTCCGACACATCGACCCGCACACCGTGCGGCTCCAGCGCCTGCACGATCCGGCGCTCCATCGGCTCGGTCATGAAGTGGTGGTGCAGATCGAGCAGTTCGAGATGGGTCAGCGGCTGGCCGTCCAGCAGCGCCGCGGCGCCCTCATCGCCCATGGTGCCGTTGGACAGGTCGAGAACACGCAGCTGAGCGATGACGGGGGCGGAGGCCACGGCCGCCGCGATCTCGTTCTGCAGCTCGCTGTTGCGCAGACCGAGATGGGTGAGCCGGGGGAAGCGGGTACCGGAGAGCAGCGGGGCCAGGTCGGCCACATCGGCGTCGCCCCCGTACGCGGAGACACCGAGCCAGAGGTCGAGCCGCTCCAGCGCGGGCAGCTCGCTGTCCAGAATGCCCCGGATCACCCCGACCGGCAGACCGCCGGTCTCGATGGTCAGCGAACGCAGCCGCTCGTGCTTCGTGGGGGAGAAGACCAGCTTGGTGCCGCCGCGCACACCCAGCTCCAGCAGACCGGGGAAGGCATTCAGCAGCGTCGTGACATCCGTCTGCTCGATCCAGGAGATCTCGTTCTCCTCCGAGACCATGTCGCCGACGAAGACGGCCTCCAACGAGGTCAGCCGGTCGGCGGCGGCGATGATCAGATCGATCGGGTAGGACGCGTCCTCCTCGTACGACTCGCCCCACTGACCGACGATCAGGGCCCGCACCCCGGTCGGGTCGACCGCCTTCAGGAACTCCTGGAAGGCATCCTCCCAGGTGGTCTCGGATTCGTCTTCGTACGGATCGACCGAGATGCGCCAGGCTGCCGCATCGGCGGCCTGCACGGGCGCCTCACCCGTCGTGTGCTGGAAGTCGACAGTGGGAAGGCCGAGCAACTCGTGCAGATGGTCCACACCGGACATGACCCTGAGCTCCTGGTACTGGGGGACGGACTGATGTCCACAAGGTTTATCAAGCCGCACTGACAACGGCGCGACCGGGACCGCCGCGACCGGGACCGGCGCGCCGGTCCGCCGGTCCGCGCCGCTGCCGGTCGATTGTCAGACCCTCCCCGTAGCGTTTTCTCCGTGGCCGGCACAGCGGGTGCGGCCATCGAGGGGAGACGTCTGTGTACCGGCAGGGCGATGTACTGATCGTGTCGTTGGACGAGTCGGCGGTGCCCGCGCATCTCGTGGACGCGCCGGGTGAGCCGAGGGACGGCAAGGGCCGCATGGTCCTCGCGCTGGGCGAGGTCACCGGCCATGCCCACGCGGTCCAGGGGCCGGGCCGACTGATGCGCGAGGCGGGGGTGTTCGGGCCGATGCTGCTCCATCTTCCCGAGGGCGGACGGGTGGTGCACGAGGAGCACGCGGTGATCCCGCTGTCGAAGGGCTGGTACCGCGTGGTGCGCCAGCGGGAGTACACACCGGGCGCGTTCCGCGTCGTCGCGGACTGACGGCGCCCGGGCAAGGGGCCCGGAGGCCCCGCGCCGCACGACGCGCGGCGCGCCCACGCACAGGACAGAACACAGCACGCAGCACACGACGCACAACGCACAACGCACAACGCACAACGCACAGCGCGTAGAACACCGATCGCAGAACACAGGGGACGGGGAATACCGATGCAGTACGTGGACTCATGGCGGGCCGTGGCAGCGGCGACCGGCGCGGCCGACCGGTCCGCGGCCGAGGACGGGCTGCGGCTCGCCTACCGCAGCGCCGGACTCGCCGAGCCGGAGCAGATTGTCTGGGTCGATTCGCCCAGGGCCGCGGTGGAGGCCGTCGAGAAGCTTGTCGACGCCGGGCGCTCGGTGCGCGACGAGATAAGGACCCGGCCCTGGGCGCAGGAGCGCCGCCGGATGTATGACGAACTGGGTCCGGCGGGCTGGTCCGCGCTGTGGTCCGCCACGGGCGCGCAGCTCTGGGAGACCACGGCCGCACTCGCCGAGCGGATCAGGGCCGGTGTGGTCGCGGATCTCGCCCAGTGCCCCGAGGACGAGTCCGACGTCCGGCTGGTGCTGCTCGACGCGGTCCTCGGCCAGCACGACGCGGCCTGGCTCGCCGCTTTCGACGGCCGGGGCGACCGGCTCGACGGTCTGGCCGAGGTGGCCAGGCATGCGGGCTGGTGGTGGCCCTACGAGCGGGCCGTGGTGATCAGCGAGCGCCCGGAGGCGCTGCACCGGGACGAAGCGGGCCGGCTGGACCGCGGGGACGGCCCGGCACTCGCCTTCCGCGACGGCTTCGCCCTCCACGCCTGGCGCGGCATGCCCGTACCGGCCGAGTTCCTGGAGGAGCTGAACTCCCTCACCCCGAAGCGGATACGCGAGGAGGAGAACGCGGAACTGCGCCGCGTGATGCTGGAGTTCTACGGATACGACCGCTACCTCACCGAATCAGGCGCCGAGCCGGTCCACCGCGACGAGACGGGCGTGCTCTGGCGCATCGCGATGGACGGCGACGAGGACGTGGTGATGGTCGAGGTGATCAACTCCACCCCGGAGCCGGACGGCACGCACCGCGTCTACTGGCTTCGGGTGCCGCCGAGGACGAGGACCGCGAAGGACGGTGTGGCGTGGACGTTCGGACTACAGGGCGAGGCGTACGCGCCGGTGCGGCAGACCTGACCACCATCGGCGGCCCGGACCGCCAGGACCGCGCCGTGGGACCACGGCCCGGAGCGCCGACGGGGCGGGCGGGTTCAGGCCGTCAATGCCTCGTGGTCGATGCCGAGTTCGCGGGCGAGTGCCTCGTCGGTCCAGGCCAGCATCGTGGCCCGGGAGAGCGGGCCCGCGTACGAGGTCGTCTGGACGGCCAGGCCGTCCAGCAGGGCGGTCAGCCGCCAGGCCGCGGACATCGGGTCGTCGCAGTGGAACTCACCGGCGGCGGCACCCTCCTCGATGACCTCCGCCAGCTCCGCCTTCCACTGCTGGTCGAGGTCGCCGGCCACATTGCGCAGCGCCGGGTCGCGCAGCGAGGCGGCCCAGCCCTCGATCCACAGCCGCCACCCCTTGGCCTGCCCCGTCGGCGCGTACCAGCGGACGGCGGCGCGCAGCCGCCGTACCGCACTGGTGCGGCGGCCCAGCACCTTGCGCAGCTGGGCGAGGTCGGCCTCGGCGGCATGCGCGAAAGCCGCCGCGACCAGTTTCTCCTTGGTCGAGAAGTGATAGAGCACGAGCGCGTTGCTCACTCCGAGCACGGCGGCGACATCGGCGATCCGGACCGCCGAGACGCCCCGTACCTCGATCTGTTCGATGGCAGCGCGCAACAGCTCCTCACGCCGTTCCGCCACGCTCAACCGCACTCTCGCCACGGCGTCACCCTAGCGAATATGCCAGGCGCGGGAAGAGCGGGGGCGGAGCCGTACGCGCCCCCGCCCCCCTTCCTCGACCGGCGCCGTCGGCGCCGGCCCGCGCCGTCAGCACCAGATGTCGGCGCAGCCGGAGTCGTACGCGTCGGTCAGCGCCTCCGTCAGCGAGGCACCCGAGGCGTCCGTCCAGCTGGTGCGTCTCATTCTCACCTCGTGAACTCGTGGGTTCTCGGGGGTAGTGAGGTGAGAGTGTCAGGAGCATGGCGAAACGGGCCCAGGTGTGCGATGGCGGGTAGCTGACATGGCAGCTACCCGCCGCACGGGACGGCGAACCGGGGCGGCGAACCGGGACGGACGTACCGGCCGGACTACCGGGTCAGCGGTTCGTGGGGCGTTCCACCTCGCACCGGTCCTTGAAGCCCTGACTGGTCAGACCGAGAGCGGAATTCGTCCGGGATCGCATGTTCTCCAGCGCGACCATCGTCGTGAGCTCCACGAACGCCGCATCACCGAGCGCGGCCCGCAGCCGCTGCGCCAGCTCGTCGCCGACCTCCGGCGGAGTCGCGCTCATCGCCTCCGCGTACTCCATGACGTCACGCTCCAACGGGGTGTACACCTCGCTCTCCCGCCATATCGGCACATCGCGCAGCTTGCGCGGGTCCATGCCGTGGCGGTGGTTCTCCCAGTAGCCGAAGTCCATGCACCAGCTGCAGCCGATGGTGGCCGCCGACGCCATCACGGCCAGCGCCTTGAGCTGCGCGTCCAGCTTCTTCCAGCGGCCCGCCGACAGCTCGAACCGGGCCGTGGCCCACAGCACCCCGGTGTGATGGGCGGCGGCCCGAAGCGGATCGATGACCTTGCCGTACGTCCGGTTCGAGTACCACGACACGGCACGGAACAGGAGGGTACGGGGCGGGTCGAGCGGGATTCGGGCGGTCATGGCCGGTCTCCTTCGGTACGGCTGCGGTACCCCGGGGCGGTGCCACGGGGCCGATTGCACCGATGCGACGGACGAGGGGCCCCGGATGTGACATCGCGATCCGGGCGGATGCGGAATCCTGCGGCCGGTAGGGACGTTGGACCGGGCATGACGGGATTCGACGCACAGCAGGAAGCACTGCTCGGGCTGCTCGCCGAGGAGAGCGGCGGAGTGCTCGTGACACTCAAGCGGGACGGCAGGCCCCAGCTGTCCAACGTCAACCACTTCTACTACCCCCAGGAGCGGATCGTCCGCGTCTCGCTCACCGACGACCGGGCGAAGACGAAGAACCTGCGCCGCGACCCCCGGGCGAGCTACCACGTGACCAGCGCCGACCGCTGGGCGTGGACGGTCGTGGACGCCACCGCCGAGCTGTCCCCGGTCGCCGCCGATCCGCACGACGCGACGGTGGAGGAACTCGTCGCGCTCTACCG
This sequence comes from Streptomyces sp. NPDC001890, assembly GCF_042891445.1. Taxonomy (NCBI): domain Bacteria; kingdom Bacillati; phylum Actinomycetota; class Actinomycetes; order Kitasatosporales; family Streptomycetaceae; genus Streptomyces; species Streptomyces sp. NPDC001890. Next base: position 19,946 of record NZ_JBIATE010000012.1, read on the forward strand.
CGACGTCCAGGGCGAACACCCCGACTGGGACGACTACCGCACTGCCATGGTCCGGGACCGGCGCATCGTGCTGCGGCTGCGCATCGAGCACGTGTACGGGCAGCCGCGTGGCTGACGCGGCCCGGTCCGGCCGGCGTTCCTCCGGACTCTCCGCTCTCGCACCGTCGTACCCCCACCCATAATGAGACGACACCGACTCCCCCAGGAGATGCTGTGACCGGCGCCGACCCCTTGCCTCCGCTCCGCACCCGGCTGCGCTCGCTGCGCCCCGCCGCATTCGGCGCGGACCCGGGCGGTGCCCGCATGGAGCGCATCCGCCGCTCGCCCAACTTCGCCGACGGGGTCTTCCAGAACCCGGTGGGGGCGCGGACCAGGCCGTCCGGATCAGCCCTGGAGTTCGCCAAGGTCTACTTCCGCAAGGAGGAGCGGGCACGCAGGGCACCGGCCGGCACCGTGCCCGTCCACGCCACCACCTACGCGGACCTCGCCGAGCCGCCCGCCACGGGGCTGCGGCTCACCTGGATGGGCCATTCCAGTGTGCTCGCCGAGATCGACGGCCGACGGGTGCTCTTCGACCCGGTCTGGGGCGAGCGCTGTTCCCCCTTCGCCTTCGCCGGGCCCAAGCGCCTGCACCCCGTCCCGCTGCCGCTCGCCGCTCTCGGGCCGGTGGACGCGGTGGTGATCTCGCACGACCACTACGACCACCTCGACCTTCCGACGATCCGGGCCCTCGCCGGCACGGACACGGTGTTCGCCGTCCCGCTGGGTGTCGGCGCCCACCTGGAGCGATGGGGCGTGTCCACCGACCGGATGCGCGAACTGGACTGGAACGAGTCCACGAACATCGCCGGGATCAGGCTGACCGCCACCCCGGCGCGCCATTTCTGCGGGCGAGGGCTGCGCAACCAGCAGCACACGCTCTGGGCGTCCTGGGTCGTCACCGGCCCCGAGCACCGGATCTACCACAGCGGCGACACCGGCTATTTTCCCGGTTTCAAGGACATCGGCGCCGAGCACGGCCCGTTCGACGCGACGATGATCCAGATCGGTGCGTACTCCCAGTACTGGCCCGAGAACCACACGGACAGTGCCCCACTGCCCGGTGGGTGGCCGGACATCCACATGACGCCTGCCCAAGGCATCCAGGCCCACCTCGACCTGCAAGGGGGCAGGCCGAACGGCGTCATGATGCCCATCCACTGGGGCACGTTCAACCTCTCCCTGCACCCCTGGGCGGAGCCCGGCGAGTGGACCAGGGACGCCGCCGAGGAAGCCGAGCAGCCGGCTGCGTTCCCCCGGCCGGGCGAGCCCTTCGAGCCCGCGGGAACACTTCCCCTGGATCCCTGGTGGCGGTCCGTGGCCGCTCCGCTCGGGCACCCCTGGCGCCGCGGCGGGGCATCGGGCATGGCCCGGGGCCAGGACGATCACGATCTTGATCTCGCCGGTGAGCGGTGACTCGGGTCAGAACGAGAACCGGAACGTGACGGGCTGAACCGAAGCAAGCGGCGCCGCCTCCCGGGTCCCGCGGGAGACGGCGCCGTCCTGTCATTCGGGGGTGCGCCGCCTACGGCTCACCCCATGGCCACGGGGGCCGGAGGGCGTCACTTCACGCCGAGCGCCCGGGTGATCTCCTGGGTGACCTGGCCACCCCGGTCGTCGCGGGCGGAAGCGCGCAGCGAGACGAACCGCGCGTCGGCGGGCACCTTCAGGGTGCCGCGCCAGGCGGCCTTGTTCCCGTCGCGGTCCAGGCCCACGGACGTCCAGGTCCGGCCGTCGTCGTACGACACCTGGAGGGTGCCGTCGCCGATGGTCCCGGTGTCCGGTGCGCCCTTGACGTACTCGGAGTAGATCCCGATGGGCAGGCGCTGCCCGGCGCGGACGTTGCCCGCGAGGTCGGTGTCGACGTCGAAGCCGAGGTTGAGCAGCGGAAGCACCGTCCACCTGTCGGCGGGCGTCTCGGCGGACTTGAAGGTCCACTCGGAGTGGCCCTTCGTGGACAGCTTCCAGCGCTCGGGGTCGAGCGCGGTGTCGGTGACGACCTTGTAGGTGTGCTCGGCCGGATCGGCCCTACGCGCGTACCCGGCAGAGCCGGTACGCCGGTCGACGCGTGTCCCGTCGACGTAGACCTCGGTGGTCTGCTTGACGGACGTGTCGTTCCACACGTCGCCGAATCCGGTGTGGTCGGGGCCGGAGTCGCCCCAGCCGGGGGTGTTGAACTGGAGGTCGTTCCCGGCCCGCTGCTGGCCCCAGGCGAGCCCGGTGCCGAGCCAGGGGTGCCAGACCGGCTTGAACCAGTCGACCTCACTGCGGGTGCCACCCCGGTAGGTGACCAGGCCGCTGCGTTCCTCGATGCCGCGGGGCACGGTGATCACGGACTCGTGCCATTTCTGACCGGGGCCGGCGGAGACGAAGTCGGTGCGCTCGGCCGGGAAGTCGATGCGCTCGGGGAGACCGAGGCCGTAACGGAAGGTGTCGGTGATGGAGTAGCGGAACTCGCCGCCCGGGGCGGGCTTCACCGCGTGGAACTTGTCGTCCAGCCGGGCGAGTTCGCTCTCCCGCGGGCTGTACGTCAGGTGGTCCGGGATGGCGCCGGGATGGCCGTCGGACAGGTCGTAGATGTAGGGCGAGTTGCGGGTGCTCGTCAGCTTGACGCGCTCGTCCGCCTTGGCCGCGGACATCAGCCGGGCCCCGTCCGCGGCGTTGACCGTGGCGACGAGCAGCGACCGGCTGGTGCGGTCGGCGTTGCCGAACCAGTTCATCAGCCGGCCCGGCTTGTCGTCGGTGACGAGCAGCGCCTTGGCGCCCGCGTCCTGGGCCGTCTGAGCCAGCTCGACCGGCGGGATGGCGCCGGTGGCGCGGACCACGACGGCCTTGCCGCGCACGTCCTTGCCGGTGTAGTCGGCGGGTGCCCCGCTGCCCGCGTCGAAGACGGGCACGGTGCTGCGGCTGTCGGTGAGGGCGCTGCCGGCCTGGACGGTGGCACCCTCCAGCGGCCTGCCGCCCGCCTCGGCCTCCAGGAGCGGCTTGCCGAGCCGCCAGACCGTGCGGTACTCGAAGCTGCCGTCGGTGACCTTGTCGGTGGGGGCGGCGAAGACGCTGTCGTAGGTCAGCGGCACCTGGACCGCGCCGAGCAGGTCGGCGCCGTTCGCCTTGCGGCTGTACTCCATGACCAGCTGCCGGGTCTCGGTGCGCCGGTCGACCCTGGCGCTGATCTCCTTCAGCTGCCGCCCGTCCAGGGTGACCTCGCGGTCCTGGTCGAGGGCGATCTGGGGGGCAGTGAGGAAGCCGAGGCCGAGCGAGTCGGCGCCGTGGCTGCCGCGCACGGCGAGGAACGACGTCAGGCTGTACATGCCCGGCTTCAGCCGCAGCTTCAGAGTGCCGGAGTCGCCGACATAAGCCGGCAACGGGTCGCTTTCCTTGGTGAGTTGCTGCAGCGTGACGTTCGCGGCGGTCGCGGTGCCGTCGCGGTCCTTGACGTGGACGGTGAGCGTGTACCGCTCCTCCTCCTTCACCAGGCCGAAGGCGGTGTGCGCGACGGGGGCACCGCCGGCGCTCGCCACGATCTGTCCGCTGGTGTTGCCGACAGCCGCCTTCGCGCCGTCACCGGTCACCGTGGTGGACGCGGTGCCGTGCGCGGGCACGGTCAGCGATGTGTCGGCGAGTGAGACGACGCCCTCGGGAGCGCCCTGCGCGGCCAGGCTCAGCTCGACCGGCTGGTCCGAGGCGTTGGAGTAGGTGAGCGTCCTGGTCACCGGCTTGTTGTCCGCGTAGGGCCAGCTGTGGAAGCCCAGGTCGGCGCTGCCGGTCGCGGTGATCTGCGCGTCGATCGCGGCGGGCACGGACACCCGGCCCGCGCCCAGTGCGTACGAGGACACGCCGAGCTGCTTCGAGGTAGACATCAGCGCGTCCTTGAGCTGCGCGCCGGTCCAGTCGGGGTGCTTCTGGGCCAGCAGCGCGGCCACGCCCGCGACATGCGGCGTGGCCATCGACGTACCGCTCAGCGAGGTGTAGTAGCCGCTGCCGCTGATCAGCTGGGAGCGAGCGGCGAGGATGCCCACGCCGGGCGCGGACACGTCGGGCTTGAGGGCGTTGTCGCCGTAACGGGGGCCCTGGCTGGTGAAGGACGCGGCCCGGTCGGCGGAGTCGACGGCACCGACGGTGAGCGCCGAGTCGGCGGCGCCGGGCGAGCCGATCGTGCCGGGGGCTCCGGCGTTTCCGGCGGCGATGACGAAGAGTGCGCCGGTCTCCTTGGAGAGCGTGTTCACGGCCTGGGCCATCGGGTCGGTGCCGTCGCTGCCCTCCGACGAGCCGAGGCTCATCGATACGACCTTGGCGTGCACGTCCCGCGCGGCCCACTCCATACCGGCGATGATCTGTGACTCGCTGCCGAAACCCTGATCGGTGAGGACCTTGCCGACGGCGAGGGTGGCGTCGGGCGCGACACCCTTCTCCTTGCCGTCAGAGGCGGCGCCGGTTCCACCGACGGTGGAGGTGACATGGGTGCCGTGTCCGTTGCGGTCGGCGACCTCCTGCCCCTCGATGAAGCTCTTCGACCGGGAGACGCGTCCCGCGAGATCCGGGTGCCCGGCGTCGACGCCGGTGTCCAGCACGGCGACCGACACGCCCTTGCCGGTGAGTCCGGACTCCCAGGCCCGCGGTGTGCCGATCTGCGCGTTGGACTCGGCCATGTCGCCCTCGACGCGCCCGTCGAGCCAGACCTTCTCGATGCCCTCGGCGAAGTGCGCATCGTCCGAAGTCGCCGTGCGCGCACCGGCCTTGGTGGCATGCGGGGCCACGGAACGCCAGAACTCGCGCTCCTGGCCGGCGCGGACCGCGGAGCCGCCGACGCTGGGCAGGGACCGCACCTTCTCGGCGCCCTGCGGCGGATTCGGCGCCGTCCGTGCCTTCCTGTCGTAGGTGACGATCAACGGCAGTCCGTCCGCCGCGCCTTCGTCCCCGTCGGCGAAGCCCTGGCGTATCAGCTCGGTCACGTCGAAGAGTCGCGCGTCGAGGGTGCCGGCGCGCAGATACGGCAGTGCCTCGTCCGGGACGACGGTGATGTGGCCGTTCGCCGTCTCGGTGCGGACGGCTCCGGTGGCGTCCTCGGGGCGGTCGACGCTGACCGTCCCCCTGCCCCGGCCGAGGTCGGTGACGGTGACCTTGTCGCCGGTGACGAGTGTGACGGTGTGGGTGACGTGGGCGGTGGCCGTGGGGCGTGCGGCTCCGGCGCTGGTGTGCGCTGCCGCCTGGCTGCCGCCGTCCGGTCCGGCCGCGGCTGCCTGACCCGCCATACCGGTCGGCAGAAGGATGAGTGCGAGTCCGGCCGACATCAGCCCGGCTCTGCGTTTCGGGGGAACTCTTGTCATGGATCCCTCTCTTCATCGGACCCGGGAGAGGGTGATTCCCGAGTGCTGCGAAGAGTGTGGTGGGTCGGTGCCGCCCGGTCCAGGGCAGATCTTGGCGGGGACGGGTCATGTCGGCTTCCCGCCAGCACCCGCTGCGATGCACGGCCGCGCGTGGATCGCGCACCGGACGGCCGGTGCAACTGCCGTACGCGGAGGCGCATTTGGCTAACGGGCCGGTAAAGCACGGGAGTTCACCCCGATGGGCAGCCAGCTGGAACTGTGTCGCTTGCAAGTGCGAGCGGTACAGCACAGGGACGGTGGACCGCGCGCCGTGCTGATGGGGCGGCCGTGCTCCGTCGCCTTGTCAGTCACACGAACCTCGTTGTGCTGCGGGGTCCGGAGACTCGGGCCGGCCGAACAAGGTGAGCAGCCGGCCCGTCGGCCCGGCATGTGTGCGGCGCACGTGGGTCAGCCAGGAGTCCTCCAAGTACCGGCACCTGCAGCCTTCTTCGGTGCCGACCAGGTTCGGGTGGCGTCCGGTCGGGGTGCGCGGCGCGACAAGCGGGCACCAGGACCCTCCCACGGCGCTTTGACGGCGACCACGGATGCCGGCGGCGGACAGCCGACATGACAGTGATCCGCCAAGTACGGCACCGGGTGGCGCGACAACTCGATGCCTGACCGAAGGGGCGGTCAGGCCCTTGCCCGCGGTTGCGAGTTCCTGACGGCCCGGCGGGCTCCGTGATCCGGCCATCGAAGCAGTGCCGGTCGAAATGCCGACAGACATCGGCGGACGTCGACGGACACCGATCGTCGTCCATTCAATCAATGTTCAACTGGCGTCCCTGCCTTCGTTCTGTATGACGTTCCTAGGGTCCTTGAGGCATTCGAAGGAAGGAACTCATGGACCCACATCTCGCAGTCCGGGCTCGCGGGATCACCAAGCGTTTCGGTGACGTCGTCGCACTCGACGGCATCGAACTGGAAGTGATGCAGGGACGGATTCACGGCTTGGTCGGACCGAACGGTGCCGGCAAGACAACACTGCTCGGGCTCCTGCTGGGCCTGGCCGTCGCCGACAGCGGACACCTGGAGATCCTGGGGACACCGGTCGGGCGGACGCTCGCCGCTCCCGACGGCGTCGCGGGCTTCGTGGACGGACCCGGTCTCTACCCCTCACTCACCGCACGGCAGAACCTCGCCGCGCTGGCCGCTCTGCGCGGCCTCGACGCGCGGAAGGCGGGGATCGACGACGTGCTCGACCAGGTCGGGCTCACCGACGTATCCGACGACTCGGCCCGCGGCTTCTCCCTCGGGATGCGCCAGCGGCTCGGGCTCGCCGCGGCTCTGATCACCAAACCCCAACTGCTCGTGCTCGACGAACCCGCCAACGGCCTCGACCCGGCCGGCAAGAAGCACGTGCACAGTGTCCTCACCCGGCTCGCAGCGGACGGCACGTGCGTCGTGCTTTCGAGCCACCGCATGGAGGATCTGGAGGCGCTGTGCTCCGAGGTCACCATCCTCGCCACCGGACGGGTCGTCTTCTCCGGCCCGCTGAGCAGGCTCGCCGCCGAGAGCTGTGAACTCGATTACCGGCTGCTCACCTCCGACCCGAAGGCCGCCCGCCAACTGGCCGACGGTACGGCCGGGGTCCGCGTCGTCGGCGACGCGGGGACACGGCACGGCACCGAGATGCTCGTCGTGAACGCGCCGGTGCCGGCGCTCGACGAACTCGTGGTGCGTTTCGTGGGGGCAGGCATCGCGTTGCGTGAACTCGCCCCCGTGGTTTCGCCGTTGGAGGCCGCGTTCCTCGCCCTCACCGAGCAGCAAGGGGCCGGCGGATGACCGCGACCACCGCTCCCGAGCACACCACCGGCACCCGTCGCGTCCCGGTGTCGCGCGGCTACAGCTTCGAACTGGTCAAGCTGGTATCGCAATGGCGGGTCCGCCTGCTGGTCCTCGTCTGCTGGATCGTGCCGGCGCTGTTCGTCGCCGGGGTGAGCCTGCAGAGCACGCTTCCCTCCGACACCCTCTTCGGCCGCTGGATGCACGCCACGGGCTGGGCCGGGCCGTTGGTGGTGCTCGGGTTCGCGGGCACCTGGGCGCTCCCACTGCTGACCTCGGTGGTCGCCGGCGACGTGTTCGCCTCCGAGGACCGGCTCGGTACCTGGCGCCACCTGCTCGTGGCAGTTCGTTCGCCCCGGCGGATCTTCGCCGCGAAGGTGCTGGCCGGCCTTACCGTCATCCTGCTGCTCGTGGCCGGACTGGCCTGTTCCAGCACGGTCGGCGGGGTCGTCACGGCCGGCAACCAGCCGCTGGTCGGCCTCGACGGCCATCTGCTGGCACCGGCGGACGCCGCCGGCAGGGTTCTCCTCGCCTGGCTCTGCGCACTCGCCCCCACTCTGGCCCTCGCCGCGATCGGACTGCTCGGCTCGGTCGCGCTGGGACGATCCCCGATGGGGCTGCTGCTTCCCGCGCTTGTCGCGCTCGCGATGCAGGTCGCCCAGATGCTGCCGCTGCCCGTCGCCGTGCGCCTCGCCCTGCCCGGCTACGCCTTCACCGCCTGGAACGGTCTGTTCACCAGCCCCGCACAGGTCGGCCCGCTTCTGATCGGCATCGTGGTCAGCCTGGTGTGGGCGGTGCTCGCGACCGTGCTGGCGTATCTGCTCTTCCTGCGGCGCGACTTCACCAACCCGGCCTACGACGGTTCCGGGCGCCGCGCGATCACCACCGGATTCCTGCCGCTGGCCGGGCTGACAGCCCTCACCGTCGCGGTCGTCGCCGTGGCGACACCGTCGACGGGCTCCGGCATCGAACACGACAAGGTGCAGCGGTCGGTCGCCACGGCGTTCGCGCACCTCTATCGCATGCAGACCGAGCAGCTCAACCGCCCGGACGTCACCGAGGCGCAGTTGCGGGCCACGGCGGCGTGCAACAAGGGCGGCGGCCAGGTCGCCCCCCAGGGGGCGGGCAACGACTGGCGTTGTGTCGTCACCTGGTATCTCCCCGGCGCCGCGGCCCCGGGGACAGCCATCTACCAGATCGACGTCGCCTCGGACGGACGGTTCGTGGCCGACGGCGACGGACCGAAGGAAGTGAACGGCTACTTCCTGGTGCGGACCCCGACCGGGGACACACCGAACCCGCTCTGGCAGTTCGACGGCAACGTCGAGCTGCTCGACCCCACCCCGAAGGGATAATTCCATGCAGGTGACACGGCAGCGTCGGACCAATGAGAAGGAACAGATCAGCCTTTTCGGCAGACGCGTCAGCCGCCGGGCCACGCTCGTAACAGCGGGCATCGCTGTCGCCCTGGCTGTCACGGGCACCGCGGTTGCCCAGACGCATCAGTTCGGCACCCAGCAGGTCGGCCAGATCACCGCTGACGGCCAGGTCGTCTCCGCGAACCAGTACATCGCCCCGTACGGCGACCGCACCGTCATCAACGACGGCAAGATCATGTCGTCCGCGGTCAGCCCGGACGGCACCCGCCTCGCGGCCTCGGTCACCACCGGTGGGATGGCGCTGGTCGTCATGGACCTCAAGACCGGGCAAGTGAAGCAGCGCGTCGGCAACTCGGCGTCGGCGGACCTGCGCATCAGCGGCAACGACGTGGGCCAGGAGGGCCCCACGTACTCGCCCGACGGTTCGCGGCTGTGGCTGGGCCAGGCCGACGGATACACGGTGTTCACCGTGAACCCGGACGGCACCCTCGCCAACCCGAAGTCCATCCGCATCCCGCAGGTCGGGTCCAAGCGCGCGCTGGTGGGTGCGGCAGTGTTCTCGGCCGACGGCTCCACCGCGTACTCCGCGGTCAACGGTCAGAACCGGGTGGTCGCCATCGACGCGGCGACCGGCACCCTCAAGCAGAGCTGGACCGTGGGCAACGCGCCCCGTGGCATCGCCACCGCCGGCGACAAGCTCTACGTCAGCAACGAGGGCGGTCGTCCGGCCAAGGCCGGCGAGACCACCCTGAACTCCTACGGCACCCAGGTGCCGGCCGACCCGGACACCGGTGCCACCACCACCGGCACCGTCAGCGTGATCGACCTGGCGGACCCGTCCGCCGCCGTCGGGAGCATCGACGTCGGTCTGCACCCGACCGCGGTGTACGCCAGGAACGGGGCGGTGTTCGTCACCAACACCGCCGACGACAACGTGTCGGTCATCAGCACCGCCAACGACAAGGTCGTGCAGACCATCGCCACCCAGCCGTGGCCCGAGGCGTCGGTCGGATACGAACCCAACGCGGTGACGCTCACCGACGACGGCCGCCTGCTGGTGACGCTCGGCCGTGCGAACGCCGTCGCCGTCTACCGGTACACCTCCCCGCAGGAGCCGGCCGGCTACGTCGGCCTGCTTCCGACGGACTACTTCCCCGCGGAGATCGCCACTGTCGGCAAGAACGTCGTCGTCTCCAACACCCGTGGCATCGACGCCCGCCGCCCCAGAAGCGGAGGCGCGCACAGCACCTACGACACGACGTCGAGCCTGACGCAGTTCACGCTGCCGGACGACAGCGTCATCAAGTCCGAGACCGGCAAGGTGTTCACCCAGAACGGCTGGCACGGCAGCTCGGTCAGCCGGGGCGCGGGAGACGCGAAGCCGGTGCCGGTCCCGGTGAAGCTCGGCGACCCCTCGACGATCAAGCATGTCTTCCTGCTCGTCAAGGAGAACCGGACCTATGACCAGGTCTTCGGTGACATGCCCCAGGGCAACGGCGACCCGTCGCTCACACAGTTCGGCGAGAACGTGACGCCGAACCAGCACGCGCTGGCGAAGCAGTTCGGGCTGTACGACAACACGTACGCCATCGGCACGAACTCCGCCGAGGGCCACAGTTGGCTGATGCAGGCCGACAACCCGGAGTACACCGAGTCCTCGGCCGGTGAGTACGTGCGCAGCTACGCCACCGAGGACGACGCCCTCGGCCACCAGAAGTCCGGCTTCATCTGGACCGGTGCGCAGGCGGCGGGGAAGACCGTGCGGGACTTCGGCGAGTTCCACTCGGTCTACAGGAAGCCGTCCGGCGCGAGCTGGCAGAACCTGTACTGCGACGCCAAGAACATGGACGCGACCGGGCAGAAGACCGCCTACCCCATACAGACGGGCTCGCCGATCCCGTCGCTCAACAAGGTGTCGGTGCCCGGTTTCCCGGCGGTCGACCGCAGTGTCCCGGACGTGTACAGGTACCAGATCTGGAAGCAGGACTTCGAGAAGAACGGCCCGGCGAACCTGAACCTGCTCACGTTCCCCAACAACCACACCGGTGGCCCGCCGAACGGGCCCGCCCAGGTCGCGGACAATGACCTCGCGGTCGGCAAGGTGGTCGACGAGATCTCGCACAGCAAGTACTGGAAGGACTCGGCGGTCTTCGTCGTCGAGGACGACTCCCAGGCCGGCCTCGACCACGTCGACGGCCACCGTTCCCCGATCCAGGTCATCAGCCCCTGGGCGCAGCACGGCAAGGTCGACAGCCGCTACTACTCGCAGATCACGATGTTGCGGACCATCGAGCAGATCCTCGGGATCCACCCGATGAACCAGAAGGACAGCGCGGCCAGTCCGATGCGCGGGGCGTTCACCCGGAACGCGGACTTCACACCGTTCACCGCTCTGCCCAACCGGGTCCCGCTGACCGATGGTCTGGCGACCCCGCCTGCCTGCGGCCTGGACACCCCCGCGCCGCAGAACCCCAGTGCGGCGCCCGCGCCGTCGGTGACGGTACCGGCGGACAAGCAGGAGCTCGCGGCGGAGTGGGACGACTGGAAGTCGCACCAGCGGATGACCGGGCCCAACGCCAAGCTCGACTTCGCGAACCCCGCGCAGATGAATCACTTCACGTGGTACGAGACGCACGGATGGAAGAAGCCGTACCCCGGCGAGGACGAGATCTTCGCGCCGGAGGACGTGCCAGGCGCCTACATCCCGTCGGCGGAGGCTGACGACTGACGTCTGTCGGCAGGCTGAGGGACGACACCTCGGCCCGTGGCAGGCCGCTCATTTCCGGCTGCGGAAGTGGGCGGCCGACGGCACCTGGGAGCGGGGCTTCACCACCCTGCCGCCCCGGGCCGAAGGCGACCTGGACCGGGTTGTCGCGGCTCGACACGATCCCCCGTGTCCGAGGGGCCACCGGCCGACCGTGTCACCGCCCCGGCAACTGTTCGCCGACCGTGGCTACAACCGTGCTCTGTGAGCTCCCGGTGATCCGGAGTCACGAGATCCACCGGGCAGAACCCGGGCAGGGCTGTGGGGCTGCTGCGTTCGCCCTCAAGGCCGCCGACCCCTCGGCCACCGACGGTCGAATGACCCGCACCGGACTGGTCGTCGGTACGGCTGCGTATCTGGCGCCCGAGCAGGCCCGCGGCTACCCGGAGCAGCGCAGCGATCTGTACGCGGTGGGCTGCGTCCTGTTCGAACTCCGCACCGGGCGGCTGCCGTTCACCGCGTGGTGCAAGGGCTCGCGTGAATTCCCGTGGACCCTTCGATGAAGATCGCTTCTTCCCCGACTGGCGAGCTGTCCGGTCGAGCTAGCCTCCTGGCCCATGAGATTCCTCCCCAAAGCAGCAGGTCTAGGCCTTGCGCTGCTTTACCTCATCCTGGGCTTCTGTGTGCAGCCCGCTGCGGCGCATGTGTCGCCGCAGCACGGCGAAATCGTCATATCCACCAAGAACGACGTCACGAGCGGGCGGCTGGTCGTCCACCGTGACGTGACGTCACCGCAGAACGCGGGTGCCTGGGCCTCGAACCTGCTGAGCGTCCCCAGCTGCCCCGCCACCGGATCCGGTGTCGCCGGAGACTCTGGCGGCGTCCCCGGCGGGGTCGTGGTCGAGCTCGCGTGGAACTGCCACGTCGACCAGCTCGACCTGAGCGCGATGCTGAAGCAGGGCGGTCTGACCCAGGTCGTCGCCGAGTTCGACGGCACCACGGCCAATGCCAACGCGCGGACCCCCGTCGTCGACGCGTCGGGCGCCCACGCGCTGCCCACGTTTCCGTGGACAGCGGTGGCACTCGGCGTCGCACTGGCCGCCGCGCTGCTGCTCGCGGTGTGGCGGATCCGCACCGGACGGCTCCGGCCCGGCCGGACGGCCGCCAGGACCGGCGCCGGCCGCAAGCCGGCGAAACTGGCCACCGTCGGCGTGGTGGCGCTGTCCTGCCTGGCCCCTCAGGTGGCAGCGGCCGCGCCGCTCGCCCAGGTGGCGGCGACCACGGACACGGTCACCGGCACGGTCTTCAAGGACACCAACGGCAACGGCAGGCGCGACGCGGGCGAGACTCCGATGCCCGGGGTCGATGTCACGGACGGCTCCGTCTGGACGACGACCGGCCCCGACGGCTCGTACAGCCTGCAGATCGACCCGGCCCGCCGGGAGACCGACCTCGTCAGCGTCGTCTCTCCCAACGGCTACACCCCGGCACTGCGCGACGACTACGTACCGCAGTTCTTCCACAGGGTTCCGGAGGGCGGTGGTTCCGGCATCGACTTCGCTCTCGTGCCGGACGAGAACGCCGCCGACCCGCGCGAGAAGTGGGTGATGAACTCCGACATCGAGGTGTCCAACACCTCGGACGGCGCGGCGCGTTCCACCCTGCCGCAGTGGACCGGGCAGGTCGAGACGATGTCCGAGGTCGACGGCGCCACCATGGCCATCGCGACCGGTGACAACACCGTGACCGACTACGCGGCGGAGCCGCGCCGCCAGGCCGGTTACGACATCCTGCGCAAGGGACTGGTCGACGGCAGGCTCGGCATGCCCTTCTACCCCGTCGTCGGCAACCACGACGTCGGCGGCACCGCCACCTCGCAGGGATACGGCGGCAGCCTGGAGTACTACCGCCGCAACCTCGGTCCCGAGTGGTACAGCTTCGACCGCAACGGCCGGCACATCGTCGTCCTTGAGGACAACTACGACTCCAGCGGCCTGAAGCCGCAGCTGGAGTGGTTGCGCGAGGACCTCAGGCGCCACGCGGCCGGCAAGCAGGTGCTCGTCTTCGCACACCGGTCCCTGTTCACCGTATGGGGACCCGGCGCCGGCATGCAGCCCACCGTCGACGAGCTGTCCAAGTACGATGTGCGGCTCTTCGCCGCGGGCCACAACCAGCAGGCCGAGTACCGCCGTGGTGCTTTCGACCGCTCGGTCGAGGTCAACAACCAGGGCACCTACGGCATCGACGGTTCCCACCCGGACTTCAAGATCCTCGACTTCAAGGGCATCCACGACGATCCGAGGACGGCGCGGAACGAGGACACCGGCTATGTCATGGGTACCCACCGACAGTTCGACGTGCACGACGCGGTCGCGCTGGTCAGCCCCGCCCAGGGCAGTGTGCACGGCAACAGCGCCGGAATCCCGGTCGAGCTGTACGCCGAGGACGCCGGGCGCACCCCTGCCACGGCCTCGCTGATCGTTCGCGACTCCCGCGGCCGCATCCGCTGGCACGACGACCGGATGGAGTTCGGCGCCAAGGCCCGCAGGACCGGTGTCGAGAACTGCTACAAGACCCCCGGCGGCGCCACCGAGCCCTGCCCGGCCGCCCGGACCTCGTGGACCCGGGCAGGCGGCAGCCTCCCCGGCATGAAGCCGGGCACCTACACGGCGGCGATGACCGCGGTCGACACCCGGGGCAAGGCGTGGCCCACCATCACCAACACCTTCACGGTGAAGCCCGAAGGCAAGATCGCCGCGCCGAGGACCGGCCAGGACTGGCTGCGTCAGGGCCGCGACGAGGCGGGCCGCTCCGACAGCGGTGACAACCCCGGCACCGCGCTCGACCTGCAGTGGGCGGCCAACACCGGCGAGCAGTTCAACCTCAACGGTTCGGTCGTCGTGGACGGCAAGGCGATCGTCTCCTCCAGGGCGTTCGACTCGCCGCACCACATGATGCTGGCCTACGACATCAAGTCCGGCCGCGAGATCTGGCGTACCTATCTGGACGGTGACGCCGAGTCGGTGCCGACCTACCACCACGGCAAGGTCTACATGACGACCGCGGTCGGCCGGATCTACGCGCTGGACGCCGAGGACGGCCATGTCGTCTGGCAGAAGATCGAGGACGAGGAGCAGCACGGCGACACCGTGCGCCGGTACGGCCGGGCCGGTGGCCCGGTCACCGTCTTCGACCTGAAGGCCGGGACGCGCACGGTCGCCGTCTACCAGAACTGGGACAGGATCGAGTGCCGTGACGCCGGCACCGGCGAGCTGCTGGGCGGCTTCGGGGGCGCGGCGAGCTGGGGCCAGTTCCACAGCACGGCTGTCCGGCAGCCCGGCTCGGACATCGCCTACCTGCACACCGGATCCAGCAACACGGTGGTCGCCATGGACCTCGTCGGCTGCCGTCAGCTGTGGGCGAAGGACACCAACGGCGACATCGCCAGTCATTCCTCCCCGGCCCTGACCGACCCGGCCACGGGCACCCCGCAGCTGGTGACGATGACGAACAGCGGCGTCCGCGCGCACGACCTCGGCACCGGCGAGGTGCTGTGGCAGGCCCCGCTGGGCGGCGGCAGCGCGTGCGAGCCCGGCCCGCCCCCGCTGACCAGTCCCGCGATCCGGGGCGGCACCGCCTACGTCGCCGGGCGTGACGGAGTCATCCGCGCCTACGACACCGGCGCGGCCGACCCGTCCGACCCGATCTGGGAGACCGAGGTCGGCTACCAGCCCGGCAGGAGCCCGCTGGACGACAAGTGGAACGTCGCCAAGGGGTGCACCGAGGGCCCCGGGTCGCCCACCGCACACGCCCTGGTCACCAAGGACCTGGTGTACGCGGGTACCCGCGACGGCCGACTGGTCGTCCTGGACCGCTCCACCGGCAAGCTGCTGACCCAGTACGACCTCGGCGCCGGCGTGGCCTCGGCGCTCTCCGTCAGCGGTGACTACGTCTTCGCCCTCACCGACGACGGCACGATCCACGCACTGGCCGCCCGCCACCTGCGCGAGCACTGATCCACCGTCCGCGAGTCGCCTCCCCGCCGAGGGAGGCGACTCGCGGCGCTCCACTCCCGACGGGACCACCACCGTGCACACCCTTCGTACCACCCGCATCCACGCCGCCCGCTTTCTGCTGATCGGCCTGGCCGCCGCACTGACACTGCTCGGCGCCGCAGGCGCGGCCGAGGCGCACCCCTTCGGTACGCCGCCGGTCGCCCAGGTCGAGGCCGACGGCCGTGACGTCGAGATCACCTGGTCCGCCCAGCGGGACGACCTGGACGTCCTGCACCGGGCGGCCGAGGGGGCCGAGGCGGCCTATCTCGGCTCGCACATCACCGTGCGCCAGGACGGACGCGATTGCCGACCGGGCAAGGTGGACACCCTGCACCTCGCGAGCAAGGGCGCCGTCGTGCGCCACGTCTGCCCCGAACCCGTGGACACGGTCGCCGTCAGCATCACCGCGCTGACCGACGTCAACCCGGCCTACCGCACCATCTCGGTGACGGAGAAGGGCGGCGGTGGCCTGCACACGGCGAGCGCCCCCACCCACACTCTGGCCCTCGGCCGAGCCGGCGGCTCCGCCGCCACCGCGTCCGCGACGACGACGGTGTGGACCACAGACCTTGCGGCACTGCTGGACCACGGAGTCGTACTGCCACTGGCCCTTCTCGTCTCGGCGGCGGTGGGCGCCTTCCACGCCTGTGCTCCAGGTCACGGGAAGTCACTGGCGGCCGGGTACCTCGTGGGCGGCCAGGGCAGGGCACGGGACGCACTGTGGCTCGGCGCCATCGTGGCGGTCATGCACACGGCGTCGGTCACCGTGCTCGCCCTGGGCTGGTGGCTCACCGCCCAGCACGCACCTGACGTCGCCGCGGTGACGAAGTGGCTGCAGCTGATCGCGGCCCTGGTCGTGGTCGCCGTGGGCGTCGGCCTGCTCCGACGTCACCTGACCAACCGGAAGCACGGCCACAGCCATGGTCACCACCACGGGCACGACCACGGGCACGGCCACGGCCACGGCCACGGCCACGGCCACCACATCCCGACGTCCACGTCCTTGCTCACCTGGCGCGGCATCCTGCTGCTCGGCACGTCCGGGGGCCTGCTCCCCTCCCCGTCGGCATTCCTCGTGCTCCTCGGCGGACTGCTGACGGGCCGGGTGGGCGCGGCCGTCGCGATGGTGGTGGCGTTCGGTGCCGGCATGGCGCTGACGCTGACCGGCGTCGGGCTTGCGGTACTGCGTGGTCGCGACGCGTTCCTGGCCCGAGCGACGACCTCACCCGCGCTGCGCGCCTGGAGCACCCGCGTCCCGGTCGTCGCTGCCTGGGCCGTCGTCATCGGCGGCACCGTGGCGGCAGCCGTCGCCACCGGCGGCGTCCTCGCATCGTGATCCGGGGCAAGGGGCGGCGGTGAGCGTCCGCGCGCCCGTCGGCGTCGCCGGCCCGGCCCGTCCCGTCCGGCACGACCGGCCGGGCCGGGCCGTTTCGTGTGCTCATGGGTTCAATCCGATCGGCCATTCGGGTGCCGGTCGGCCAGGTGCCAATGCGGAGTAATCGGCCTCTTGTACGAGTGGTCATACCAGAGCGGGACGGATGGCGGGCAAGTTCGACAACTGCCCGCCGCACCCGCTTCATTGACGACTACCGTGTGTGGCCGGTGATCAACGGTGGGCTCATGACGTTCGAGCCTGCCCGACCGATGAACCGAGCCTGACCGACCACCGTAGGTGCCACCGCATGAACGCCGATTCCTGGTGCCCCACGTACCGAGGACACTGATGTCTCAACTTCGCGCACCCGAAGCCCGACCGGAACGCCGAGAGGGCGGACGGCACGGCCGACCGGGTGCCCGTTCCCACTCGGCCACGGGCAGGCCGCGCGCCGCCCAGCCGTCCCCCGAAGCACGTATACGCCCCCAACTCCTGCGCACGGCGGTGCTGCCGACCGTCGTGGCGGTACTGAGCGGAGCCGCGGCGGTCATCTTCACCGCCCGCTCCACCGGAGCCCGGCTCTCCGGCGAACTCTGGATCGCGCTGGGCACCGCCGGAACCCTGGCGCTCGCCGCGGTGCTGGCCGCATACCTGGCCGCCAACCGCGTCGCCACCACCGTCTTCGGCCGCTGTCTGGCGCTGCGCCGCGCCAGCGCCCAGGGCCAGGCCGAACTGCAGCGGGTGCTGGAACAGCTCCGCAACGGCGAACCGGTGCCCGCCCGCAAGCCCGCACAGCCCTCCGCCCCGGGCAGCGACGGCTTCGAGCTGCTCGCCCAGGAGCTCGGCCGCCAGCAGGAGGCCGCCGTGGCCGCGGTCGTCCAGGCGTCCCGGCTCTCCGAGCACTCCGGCGAGGACCAGAAGGTCGAGGTCTTCGTCAATCTCGCCCGCCGACTGCAGTCGCTGGTGCACCGCGAGATCCAGCTGCTCGACGAGCTGGAGCACGAGGTCGAGGACCCCGACCTGCTCAAGGGCCTCTTCCACGTCGACCATCTCGCCACCCGCATCCGCAGGCACGCCGAGAACCTCGCCGTCCTCGGCGGCGCCGTCTCCCGGCGCCAGTGGAGCAACCCGGTCACCATGACCGAGGTCCTGCGCTCGGCGATCGCCGAGGTCGAGCAGTATCCACGGGTCAAGCTCGTGCCCCCGATCGCCGGCACCCTGCGCGGCCACGCCGTGGCGGACGTGATCCACCTGCTGGCCGAACTGGTGGAGAACGCGACCGTGTTCTCCGCCCCGCACACCCAAGTGCTGCTGCGCGCCCAGCAGGTCACCGCCGGACTGGCCCTGGAGGTGGAGGACCGGGGGCTCGGCATGCCGGGCAACGAGCAGAAGCGGATGAACGCCCTGCTCGCCGACCCCGACCAGGTCAATGTGGCCCATCTGCTCCAGGACGGCCGGATCGGGCTGTTCGTCGTCGCCGCACTGGCCCGACGGCACGGCATCGCGGTCCGGTTGCAGAGCAACATCTACGGCGGCACCCAGGCCGTACTCGTCCTCCCGCAGTCCCTGCTCGGCGTGGACGGGGACGCCCCGGCCGAGGGCGGCGCCGCTCCGGTCCCGCCCCCCGGCCCCGTACACCGCCCACCGGCCGAGGACGACAGGTCCGGTCACCACAGGCCGGGCCTGAACCCGAACCCGGCACCGGGCGTGAGCCTGAACCCCGGTCCGAGTACCGCACCGGGTCCGCAGGCGAACACCGTCCGCCAGCCCTACGTCCCCAGCCAGCCGCTGCGCCTGCACCAACCGCACCAGCAGCCACAGGGCGACCAGGGCCAGGGCGAGGCCCCGCCGCTCCCACTGCGCGCCGAGCGCCCGGACCGTACCGCCCCGGACGGGGTCACCCCCGCGATCCGGACCACGGACGACGCCCCCGACGCCCGGCACGCCGAGCCCGGAGTGGTGCGCGGCACCATGGGCCGGCCCCAACTGCCCAGGCGCGCCCACCAGGAGCACCTGGTCCCGCAGCTCAGGGAGGCACCGGCCCCGCGCAACGAGGACGAACAGGCACTCCACGACCCGGGACTCATGGCGGCCTTCCGGCGGGGCATCGAACTCGCCGAGGCCCGCAGCGAATCCGAGGCCGACACCGTCCCGGAGCCGGAAACGGTCCCCGGGACGGCGGCCGACCCGGCGACCTGGCAGCCCCGGGCCCCGCTCGAACCGCTGCCGGTACGCGGAGCCGCCGCGACCGTCGCCCCGTACGCCTCGGGGCCTGCCCCGGACGCCGCCCCGGTCAACGACCCTCTCGAATCGAACACCTCCAAGGAGTAGATGCACCATGGCGACCGAAATGCCGTCCGGTCAGGCCTCGGACCTCGACTGGCTGCTGAGCGGCCTGGTCCAGCGCGTCCCGTACACACGCAGCGCGGTCCTCCTCTCCGCCGACGGGCTGGTGAAGTCCCTTCACGGCATGGACGCCGACAGTGCCGACCACATGGCGGCGCTGGCCGCCGGCCTGTACTCGCTCGGCCGCAGCGCCGGAGCGCGCTTCGGCGACAGCGGCGAGGTACGACAGGTGGTGGTCGAGCTCGACTCGACCCTGCTGTTCGTCTCCACCGCCGGGTCCGGCACCTGCCTCGCCGTCCTCGCCGGACGCGAGGCGGACGCGGCGGTGCTCGGCTACGAGATGACCATGCTGGTCAAGAGCGTCCGGCCCTATCTGATGACCCCGGTCAGACAAGCGGCCGGGTCACCGGGCGCCACGGGGCTGTGAGGGTGTCGGTCCCGCAGGACGGGCCGCTGCTCGACGACGCGGCCGGCCGGCTGATTCGCCCGTACACCGTGAGCAACGGCCGGACCCGTCCCACGACCGTGCTCGACCTGCTCTCCCTGATCATGGCCACGGGGACCGAGCCGCAGATGCATCTCGGCCCCGAGCACTCCGTCGCGCTCGGGCTGTGCGGCGGCCCCACATCGGTGGCCGAGATCGCCGCCCATCTGCGGCTGCCCGCGGTCGTCACCAAGGTGCTCGTCTCCGACCTGGTCGACTGCGGAGCAGTGACCGCCCACCCACCCGCCTTCCACGACATGCCCACCGACCGATCTCTGCTGGAGGCAGTGCTCGATGGCTTACGACGACAGCTCTGAGGGCTTCGGCAGCTCTGCCGCGTACGAGAACAACGCAAGCCCCGCAGGCTTCGGAAGTCACGGAAGTCACGGAAGCCATGAAAGTCGCAGCGGTTACGGTCAGTCCGAGGGCTACGGCGGCCCGGAGAGTTACGGACACCCGGGGAACCACGGAGATGCACGCAGCTACGGGGATGCGCAGAGTCACGGAGACACGCAGAGCTACGGGGACGCTCTGAACCACAGCGGCACGCAGGGCTACGCGGACGCCCCGGGTCACGAAGCCCAGCCGGGCCCCGGTGGTCCCGACGACCTCGGCGCCCCCACCGGCTCCGAGGGGTTTCCCGTCGCGCTCAAGGTGCTGGTGGCGGGCGGGTTCGGGGTCGGCAAGACGACGTTCGTCGGCGCGGTCAGCGAAATCGCGCCGCTCAGCACGGAAGAGCTGCTGACCCAGGTCAGCGCCGCCACCGACAGCCTCGAAGGCATCGAGTCCAAGACCGCGACCACCGTGGCGATGGACTTCGGCCGCATCACCCTCGACGAGCAGCATGTGCTCTACCTGTTCGGCACCCCGGGCCAGGAACGCTTCTGGTTCATGTGGGACGAACTCTCCCAGGGAGCGCTGGGAGCGGTCGTGATCGCGGACACCCGCAGGCTCGCGGAATGCTTCGCCGCCGTCGACTTCTTCGAGCGGCGCGGCATCGGATTCATCGTCGCCGTGAACGAGTTCGACGGCGCCTACCGCTACGCGCCCGACGAGATCCGGGCCGCACTCGACCTGGGCCCGGACGTACCGGTGGTGCTCTGCGACGCACGGATCGCCAGCTCGGGCACCGGCGCCCTGGTCACCCTGGTCCAGCACCTGATCAACGCCACCTCGGCCCCGGCCCCGTTGACCGGTTTCGGAGCCCACCCGTGATCCGGGACACCACCGGCCGCATGCTGCTCACGCCTGTCGACGGCGACGCCCTCGTCCGCACCCAGCGGCTTAGGACGCTCGGGCTCGGCGAGCGCCCCGACGCGTCGTTCGACAACTTCGACGCCTTCGCCGACCGGGTGGCCGAGGTGACCGAAGTGCCGTTCTCGATGGTCAACTTCATCGACGGCAACCGGCAGTTCTTCGCCGGGCTCCACACCCCGGGCGGTGCCCACAAGGGCTCCGACCTGGGAGCCGCGGCCGCGGGCAGCAGCCGCAGTGGCCGGTACGTGGCGCTCGACCGCGGCTACTGCCCGCATGTCGTCGTACGGCGCAAGGCGCTCGTCCTGGAGGACGTCTGCGACTACCCGCGATTCGCCGGTAACCCGGTGGTCGACGAGATAGGCATCCGTTCCTATCTGGGAGCACCCCTGATCGACCGCACGGGGGTCGCCCTGGGTGCCGTCTGCGCCGTCGACACGGTGCCCCGCCCGTGGGGCAGGGCAGGGCTCGACACGATCAAGTCCCTGGCCATGGAGCTTGTCGTCCACATCGACCAGCGGGAGGGCAACGGCATCGGGATCTGACTCCGGCGGCGGTCAGACCTCGACCGTCGTACCGTCCAGGAAGGTCAGCACCACCGAGTCGGCACCCGCACGCACCCTCACCGCGTCGCGCAGCGCCTCCGGATGCACGGCGTCCCGGGACAGGGCGACCAGCGAGACATGGATGCTCCGCCCGCCCGGGTGCGGCCCGCTGCGGAGGTACGGAATCGCCGAGTGCGGGCCGTACGCGTTCGACTGGACATCGCGTGCCACGGCAGCCCCCTCGATGCCGCCGTCCCAGCCGTGCAGCCCGATCAGGACGCTGCTGAGACCGTCGGCCGTGCGGGCGAGTGCCCAGTCGGGACCCGACAGGGCGAACGGGCGCTCCGTATGGGCGACCGCGTGACCGCCCTCCCGCACCACCGCGCCCTCGGGCGCCTCGACCCGGTGCACCCGGAACTCCCACGGGCCGTGCAGCACACTCGTCGTCTCGATCCGGTACGGGTGATCGTCACCGGGCAGCCGGGCCGCGTACCAGGAGGCGGCGACGCGGTCCTCGCAGCGCAACGGATGGATCCGGCGGCGCGGCGACGGGGTGCCGTCCGGTGCCAGGAGCGCCAGATGGCCGTCGACGGCACGGGCCACGGCGTGCGGGGCGGCCTCGGGCGCCGTCGCCGTCGAGTACGCGAACCGGGCGTAGTGCGGATCGTCGGTGCCCTCGGAGGGGTCGGCCGACTCGTCGTACGGCGGATTGTGGTCGCTGCCGTGGTTGACCAGCCGGACGATGCCGTCGTCACGGGTGCCGTGCAGCAGCCAGCCGGTGGCGGGCAGCGCGGTGTACTGGTCGGACTCCTCGACGGGCAGCGGGAGTTCGCGCGCCGTCCACACCGCGTGGTCGGCCGGCAGCAGCAGCCCGAGAAAGCCCTTGCTCGCCCAGTACGGCGAGGCGGGGCCGGAGTACGGCTGGGTGCTCGGCAGGAACGTGTCGTACCAGCCGAGCGTCAGCAGCCCCCGCTCGTCCGGCACACCGCGCTCCGCGAAGTGCCGCATCGTGCCCGAGGCGAGTCGGCGGGTGAGCCCCGGTGCCAGCGGGGTGCAGTCGGCCAGTGCCCCCATCCACACCGGCGCCAGCGCCGCGAACCGGTAGGTCAGCGAACGGCCCTGGTGGGCCGGCGCGCCGTCGGAGCCGAAGAAGTGCTGGTAGTCCTCCAGGAACCGGCTCAGCCGCTGCCGGTAGATCGCGGTCCTGCCGCCGTCGTCGGCCCCTGCCATCCGCGACCACAGCAGCGGGTACAGATGCATCGCCCAGCCGATGTAGTAGTCGAAGTTGCGGCCGTCCCCGTCGGTGTACCAGCCGTCACCGACGTACCAGTCCTCGATCCTGTCCAGGTTCGACTCGATGTCGGAGCGGCTGTACGGCGCGCCGACCGAGGCGAGGAACTGCTCGGACACCACCTGGAAGAGCCGCCAGTTGTTGTCCCAGGTCCGCCCGCCGACGAACCCGGAGAACCAGTCGACGACCCGCTCCTGCACCCCGGCGTCCAGCCGGTCCCAGATCCACGGCCGGGTCTCGTGCAGCGCCACCGCGACCGACGCCGCCTCCACCATCTGCTGCGAACAGTCCGTCAGCCTCGGCCACGCCTCCCCGCTCCGGGGGTCCGTGCCCGCGGCCAGCCCCGCCGCGTACCGCTCGATCAGCGCGGGTTCCACCGCCCCGCCCGCGCCCGCGATCCGGCAGGCGGCGAGCAGGAACGACCGGGCGAACCCTTCGAGACCGTCCGAGACGACCCCCGACCAGCTGCCGCGGCCGGGCAGCCGGTACTGGGCGAAGCCGGGGGTCGCGTACGGCACCAGCGCGTCCAGCATCCGGTCGGCGGTCGCCTCCCAGTGCGCCCGGGTCCAGCCGGTTCGTGACGACAGGATCCGGTCGGGTGGCGGCAGGTGCAGATGCGGTGCGACGGACATGGTGGTGCTGCTCCTCGGGGGGTGATGCGCGGGGTGGGTCACTGGACGAGTTCGGCCCGGTGGGTGTGGCCGCGTGAGCCGCCGACGGCGACGGTGAGCACGGGCCTGCGGCCCGGGGCGAGAGACACTGAGCCGTCGGCCCGAGCCACCGACCGTGCGGGGAAGGGGAGTTCGACCATGAGCGTGGTGAGCGTCCGGCCGGGGTCGGCGACCGCTACCCGGACCTGTCCGCCCTGGCGCCGCACCAGCACCGACGCCGGGCCGGACGCGGTGATCCCGGCGGCCGTTCCGGCGCCCCAGAAGTGCACCGCGGTCAGCCCCGCCCGGCGCACCTCCACGGCCTGCGCGGTGGTGTCGTTGGCGACGATCCGGACCGGACGGGACCGCGACCACACCGCGGTCGCCGCGGCCGACGCGCCCGGCAGCAGCACATAGGCGTAGCGGGCGTCGGTGGGGGAAGGGCCGTGGTCCGTCCAGAGCGTCAGGTAGCGGCGGGTGACGGGGTCGGTGCTGCCACCCGTGTCCGCGCCCGTGTCGATGGCCCGCCAGGTGCCGGTGCGCTCCTCACGCAGGGCACGCAGGGCGGTTCCCTCCGGGAACACATAGCCGCCCACCGACTCGACATGCGCCCACCGGGCCCGGCCGAACTCGCCGCTCCAGCCCTGCTCGACGGGGAGGTGGACGCCGTCGACCAGCAGCCGGTGGCGTCCGTCCGTACCCAGGTTGCGGTTCTCGATGATCGTCTCGACCGGCCGGCCGTCGCTCGCCGTGATGCCCGCGCCGAGCGCGATCACCGCGTTGTCGAGCAGGAACCACGACTTCCTGGACCGCAGGGTGGTGCCCTGGGCTCCGATCACCTCCATCGCGGCGGCCGCGTACCGGGCGTCCAGCACGGCACCGCCCGCGACGGTGTTGGCCGGACGGTAGGTGGACGTACCCGCGCCGGTACCGAGGTCGGTCCGCTGCCGGGTGTCGACCGTGGTGCCGGGGAGGCGGTACGGATCGACGGTGGGCCAGAACCCGTCGTTGAACTGCCCGAGGTCGTCGCCGTCGTACAGATATGTCATGCCGTCGCCGGTGTACCAGCCGTGCAGGTTCTCGCCGTTGCCCGCCTCGTAGGCCGAGATCCGCTTCGACGACAGCGACAGCGCGCAGGCCCAGCCGGGGCGGCGGTGCACGACGCGGTCCATGTCCGCGAAGACATGGCTGCCCGCGGAGCGCGGTCCGGCCGGTACGGCACCGTCGTTCAGGACGGCCTTGGCCAGGGC
This sequence comes from Streptomyces sp. NPDC001890, assembly GCF_042891445.1. Lineage (NCBI taxonomy): Bacteria > Bacillati > Actinomycetota > Actinomycetes > Kitasatosporales > Streptomycetaceae > Streptomyces > Streptomyces sp. NPDC001890. The sequence continues at coordinate 44,469 of NZ_JBIATE010000012.1, forward strand.
GAGTTGGGGGATGGTGGCGAGGGACTCGAAGGGGGTGGCGCGGTTCCGGGTCAGCCAGCCCTTGACCAGTGACCGCCAGCGCGTCGCGTACGCGGCGGGTGCGCCGGACGCCAGCAGCAGGATCGCCGCCAGGGCCGTCGCGCCGTCACGGTGGTCACCGGCGCGCTCCCGGGAGATCGCCCGGCCGCGCACCGAATCCATCATCAGCCCGTCGAAGATCACCGGGGCGAAGGTCCGCTCGACGGCGTCGTACATCACCGAAACCTTCGGGTCGGCCACCGCCCACTCGGAACCCGCCAGCAGCGCCAGCAGATACGCCGTGCCGCCCAGCAGCACGACGCCGTACGAACCGGTGTAGGCCACCACGTCGTGCTGGACGAACGAGCCGTCCTCGTAGAAGCCGTCACCCGAACTCGTGTACCGGAAAAGGCTGTTGCGGCCCGAGTCGCGTACGTCGGACAGTGCGTCACGGGCCGAGACGAGCTTGGCGTGGTCCTCCCCCAGGAGCCCGCGCAGCGCGACGATGACGGCCTTGTCGGTGCGGTTCGCCCCGGTCTCGGAGAGCGTGGGGGAGTTGGTGCGGCGGTCCGCGTCCGGGCAGAACCGGTCGACTACCGCCAGATAGTCCGTCAGGTCGACCGCCGGCAGCCGGTCGCGCAGGATGACGGAGCAGTCCATCAGCGCACGCGGGGCGCCGATCTCCCAGAACCACCAGTTGCCGGTCTCGCGCCTGGCCGGGTTGTACGCGGTGTCGTGGGTGAAGCGCAGCGCGGCGACGAGCTCGTCCGCCACCCGCGTCGACCCGGCGAGGGAGGTGCCCCTGGTGGCCCAGGCGGTCGCGACGGTACGCAGCCGGGTGTAGGTCTGGCCGAAGTTGCCCGGGTCGGTCAGCGGTGCGAGATCCGGCCAGAGCGCGGTGCGGGCGGCGCCGCGGTCGAGGGTGTCCCACAGCTCGGCGGCCGTGGTGTCCAGGGCCGCGACAGCGGTGGCGAAGTCGGGGTCGTCCGGGTCGAATCCGCCGCCGGTGAGCAGGGATTCGGCCCGCTGGAGCAGTGTGTCGAAGCCGGCGGTGGGTGCCGCCGCGCCTTCGGCTCCACCGGATGGGTCCGCGACGGACGAGGCGTGCGCGGCGCCCGCCGGGGCCATGAGGGCGACGGCGGTGGCGCTGCTCGCCGCGAGCAGCGTGCGTCTGCTCAGGTTCACGGTGAACTCCCTTGTCACAGCGGTCGGTCGGCCAGCGTGGACGGGTCGACGGGCGGCTTCGGAAGGTTCAGCGCGGCCAGCTCGGCCCGGCCCGTGGCGTCGATCGGGAACGCCCAGGTGTTGACGAAGAAGTCGGTGAGGTCGTAGCCCGCGACACGGCTGGAGCAGGTGGCGAGGGCCCGGTAGCGCTTGTCGTTCTCGGTGTAGTCGGACTGCGGGTTCTCCTCGCGGACCAGCTGGTGCATCCGGGGCCAGAAGTCGTCGCCGAACGCCAGCTCCAACTGGCGCAACGGGACGAGCTTCTCGTACGCGCCGAAGGACTTCTCGTACGTCAGCCCGGCAGTGCCGAACTTCAGCCGTGCCGACTCGAAGTAGGTGAGCCCCGTCTTCGGGTCGACGGTGAGGAGGTTGGAGGGCTGCTGCAGGGTGCGCTGCGCGGCCAGCGAGTAGATGTTGACCGTGACCTCGGTCAGGCCGCCGGGCTTGTACGCCATCTGCTGGTGGAGATGGCCGAGTTCGTGGTAGAGCCCCCAGCCCCGGGTCCGCAGCCCCTCCACGGTCGTGGCCCGGTCGAGGTAGGCGCGCGGGAAGCCGTTGTAGCCATGGGTGGCGTAGGCGCCGACGCCGCTGGGCACCTTGCTGACCTCGGTGAAGTGGTACGGCCCGGCCTTGCGCCGGTGCACCGGCTTCGAGCCGTCCAGACCGCTGATCCGGGCGTGGGAGTCGATGATCGTCTCGACCAGCCCGAGCAGTGCGGCGTGGTCCTCGTCGCGGTACAGCAGCGCGCCCTCGCGCGTGAGCGTCATGATGGTGTTCGGCGCGTGCAGTTCGACGTACGGCGAGGTGGTGAGGGTGTCCAGCTGCTGCTGGTAGTCGGCCTCGGAGGTGCGGCCCAGGGTGAAGACCGGCATGGGGACGGCGCCGGAGCGGAACACCACACCGGCCTGCTCGCCGCTGCCCGTCAGGGTGAGGTAGACCGGCCCGCCGTGCGGGTCCGTGATCGTGTTCGCCCCCGCGGCGAGCGGATAGCTGCGCGGCGCGGTGATCTCGCCGTAGTAGTCCCAGGCGCCGATCCAGAGGGTGGGCAGCAGATCGTCGAACGGCTGGACGGTGAGGGAGAGCGGGGTGCCGGCCGGGACGTACAGTCCGGTGGGCTGGAACTCCGAGCCGCGCAGGGCCTGTGCGAGCCGCAGCCGTTCGGCCTCGGCGGCGGGCCGGGCGGTCACGGTCAGCTTGACCGGCTGGCCGGCCGCGCGCTCCGTGACGGTGCCGGACGTTGCGGCCCGAGCCGTTCCGGCGGCGGCGCCGAGTGCGAGGGCCGCCCCGGCAGCGGCGGCCGCGGCGAGAACGGAACGCCGGCCGACGGGGGAGGCGGCGGCGGAAGAGGTGGTGGCGGAGCCGGCCGGGTCTGTGGGCATGCGCATGCGGAACTCCCTGCGGAAACGAGTGAGGGCGGAGGCGTGCGGAACGGTGCTGCTCGGCGCCAGCATGTAAGCGGTTGCTATGAGGAAGCAAGAGGTGACAAGAAGTTACTGTTATTTTCTATGGCCAACTGCGGACAGGCGGGAAGTAACCGGTCACATCCCGGCGGAACGGCCGGGCCTCGGCGCGACGGAATCGCGTACCACGATGTGGGTGCCGAGCCGCAGTGCGCCCGTGGTGGGTTCGCGCCAGTCGTCCTCGTCCCCGCTGTTCACGGCGAGCCGTACCGCCTGGCGCCCCATTTCCTCCAGCGGGACATGGACGGTGGTCAGCCGCGGCCGCAGCTCCTGGGCCACCGGGATGTCGTCGTACCCCACCAAGGACACGTCCTTCGGAACCCGGATCCCGGCCTCCTCCAGCGCCTGGGCCGCGCCCGCCGCCACCATGTCGTTGGCGGCGAAGACGGCGGTGAAGTCGGGCCCGTCCCGCAGCACTTCGGCCATCATCCGGTAGCCGAAGTTGCGGCTGAAGGCGCCGGGCCGGACCAGGTCGGGGTCCGGGGCGATGCCGCGCAGCCGCAGTGCCCGCTGATGACCGGCGAGCCGGTCGCGGGTGGTGGAGAGCTTGGGCGGGCCGCCGAGGTAGAGGATCCGTTCGTGCCCCTGCATCAGCAGGTGGTCGGTGATGGCGAAGGCGCCGCCCTCGTTGTCGTACTCGACCGCGACGGTCGGGGCCTGTTCGCTCAGCGGCGGCCTGCCGCACAGCACCAGCTTCGATCCGCCCGCGTCCAGCTCGCGCGCCCTGCGGGCCAGTTCGGTGGTGTAGCCGCGGTCCGCGATGGAGCCGCCGACCACGACCACCGCGTCCGCCCGGCGCTCGTGCATCAGATCGATGAAGGCCAGCTCCCGCTGCGGGTCGCCCTGGGTGCAGCAGACCAGGCAGAGCCGTCCGCCGAGCGCGGCCTCCCGCTCCACACCGCGCGCGATGTAGGCGTAGAACGGGTCGATGACCTCGTTGACGATGATCCCGACGGTGCGGTTGGAGACGCCGGCCAGGGCGCGGGCATGGGCGTTGACGACATATCCCAGCTCGCGCATCGCGGACTCGACCCGCTCCCGGGTCGCCTCGGCGACCGGGTAGTTGCGGTTCAGTACGCGGGAGACGGTGGCCGTCGAGACGCCTGCGCGCCGTGCGACGTCGGTGACCGTCGCCCGCCGTTGTCCGTCCCCGGCCGTGCTCTGCCGGCGCATCCGGCTCACCCCCTGGTGGCTGTTGTGTGACGTCGAGCCTAGAGCCTGTGCGGGGGAGGGGTTCACGCGATCCTCCCCAGATCGGCCCGTTGCACCGGGTGGTCGAAGGGTGTGCCGTGCGCGTACCGGGCCAGTTCGTCGACCGCGAGTGCTCCCAGCCGGCCGACCTCGTTGCCCTGGGCGCCGGCCAGGTGCGGGGTGAGGAAGACGTTGGGCAGGTCCCACAGGGGGTGGCTGTCCGGCAGCGGCTCGGGCGAGGTCACGTCGAGGACCGCGTCCAGCCGCCCGCTGACCAGGTGCCCGGTCAGTGCCTCGGTGTCCACCAGCCGGCCCCGCGCGGTGTTGACCAGCAGGGTGCCGGGGCGCATCAGGCCGATCCGGCGGGCGTCGATGATCCCGCGGGTCTCCGGGGTGTCGGGGGCGTGGACGGTCACCACGTCGCTGGTCGCCACCAGGGTGTCGAGGTCGGTCGGGGTGACGCCGAGCAGTTCCGCCTCGGCCGCACTCACATAGGGGTCGTAGAGCAGCACCTCCACGTCGAGGACCCGCAGGAGTTCGATGACCCGCCGACCGATCCGGGAGGCCCCGACGACGCCGATGGTCAGGCCGTGCGTGCCGAGCCAGTGCTGCCGGTCGAGGTCGGCGCCGGTGCGGTGGGTGCGCCGGGCGCGGAAGAGCCCGGCCAGCGGGAAGACCCGCTTGGCGCCCATGATGATCGCCGCCAGGGTGTACTCGGCGACGGGTACGGCGTTGGCGGCGGCGGCCGACGAGACGACGATCCCGCGATCGAACGCAACCGGCGACAGAAACGTTTTCACCGTGCCGGCCGCATGGATCACGGCACGCAGCGCGGGCGTCCGGTCCAGCAGCGCCGCATCGACGGGCGGGCAGCCCCAGCCGGTGAGCAGGACCTCCGCGGCGCGAAGCGCCGCCGAGGCATCCGGGGAGTCGAACTCGCTGATCACGGACGGGTTGAGCAGCTCGGCGGTCTCCTCCAGACGGGCTCGGACCGGCGGCGGGAAGACGTCGTCGAGCAGGCTGGGGCTCATGACCAGGAGCGTGCGCGGCCGTCGTGGGGACGGTGCTGCGGCATCGCTACCGGAATGCGCCGGTGCCTCTTCGGTGGTTCGCACCCTGCCTCCGGACAGTAATCGCGTTCTATGGAATGACCGGCACGCTAAGGAGCGTGATGGCCGACCGTCAAGCTCCCTCTCGCCTCAACTGTCCAATTCACCGGCATATTTGCGGGTTCGGGATGCTGGATTCGGCCACTGGGGCATCGCGACTCAACGTCTTTTTCCCGGATCTCTTGACGCTTGGGTTAACCGCTTACTAACTTGCGGCCCCAGAAGGCCCACCACGCGCCACCCAGCCGAACAGGACGCACCATGGCTGAAACAGCACCCCCGTTGCCGCGGGCAAAGCGGCGGCAGAAGGCTGAAACATCCTCCCCGCCCGCTGCCGGGGCCGTTGTCGCGCAGCGCCGGCTGAGCCTCTGGCAGCGGATCAAGCGGGACCGGGTGATGCTGCTGCTCACCCTGCCCGGCCTGCTGTACTTCGTCGTCTTCCACTACGTACCGCTGCTCGGTTACGTCGTGGCGTTCCAGGACTACCAGCCGTACCTCGGCTACATGCACAGCGTCTGGGTGGGGTTCGCCAACTTCTCCGCGGCGTTCAGCGAGCCGGCCTTCTGGTCCGCGACGTTCAACACCCTGGAGATCGCCCTCGTCCAGCTGGTGTTCTTCTTCCCGATCCCGATCGCCCTGGCGCTGCTGCTCAACAGCATCGCCAGCGACCGGATCAGGCGCTTCGTGCAGAGCGTCGTCTATCTGCCGCACTTCATCGGCTGGGTCATCATCGTCTCGATCTTCCAGCAGATCCTGGGCGGTGCCGGGCTCCTGCCCGACGTCCTGGGCGGTCTGGGGCTGCCGCGCTACGACATGATGAGCGACCCCGACGCCTTCCCCTGGCTGCTGACCCTCCAGGTGGCCTGGAAGGACGCCGGCTGGGGCACGATCATCATCCTCGCCGCGCTGCTGAACATCGACAAGCAGCAGTACGAGGCCGCCGCCATCGACGGCGCCGGACCGCGCCGGCGCCTGTGGCACGTGACCCTGCCGGGCATCGCCCCCGTACTCATCCTGCTGCTGATCCTCAACCTCGGGCAGATCCTCTCCGTCGGCTTCGAGCAGATCCTGCTCCAGCGCGACGCGGTCGGCCCGGACGCCGGTGAGGTCCTCGACACCTACGTCTACTACCACGGCATCAAGGACAACGACTGGGGCGTCGCCGCCGCCGTCGGACTCGTCAAGGCGCTCATCGGCACCGCACTCGTCCTGGGCGCCAACAAGTTCGCCCACCGACTCGGCCACGAAGGGGTGTACCGCGGTGCTGACCGCTGAGAAGATGCGCGCCACATCGGAATCCACCGCACCGGCGCCCCGCCCCGCACCCGCCGCGAAGACGGACGGCCGGCCCCCGTGGATGGAACGGCCGACCCGCATCGGACAGACCGCCAAGGCGATGGCCATCGTCGTGGTCGTCCTCGCCGTCGCCTACCCGCTGGTCGGCGTCATCGGCACGAGCTTCGCCTCGCAGACCGACATCATCAAGAGCTCCGGCCTCGTCCTGTGGCCGGACCATCCCACCCTGGACGCCTACCGCACCATCTTCACCGGCGGAGTCGTCACCCGGGCGCTGATCGTCTCCGTCGGCATCACGGTCCTCGGAACCCTCGCCAGCCTCCTGGTCACCGTGGGCATGGCGTACGGGCTCTCCCGCCGCGAGGTCACCGGCTCCCGCTTCATCCTGATGACGGCCCTGTTCACGATGCTCTTCAACGCGGGCATCATCCCGAACTTCCTGCTGGTCAAGGGACTCGGCCTGTACGACACCTACGCGGCGCTCGTCATGCCCACCCTGGTCAGCGCGTTCAACCTGGTCGTCCTGCGCTCCTTCTTCATGAACCTGCCCGAAGAGCTGTACGACGCGGCGAAGGTCGACGGAGCCGGCGACTTCCGCGTGCTGGTGAGGATCGTCCTGCCGCTCTCCAAGGCCGTACTCGCCGTGATCAGCCTCTTCTACGCGGTGACGTACTGGAACGCCTTCTTCAACGCACTCCTGTACCTCAACGACTCCGACAAGTGGCCGCTGCCGATGGTGCTGCGCACCTACGTGCTCCAGGGCCAGAGCCTGAACGCCGCCTCCGCCGGCGAGGTGCTCGCCCCGCAGCAGGCCGTGCAGATGGCGGTCCTGGTGATCGCCGTCGTACCGATCCTCTGCGTCTACCCGTTCCTCCAGCGCTACTTCACCAAGGGCGTGCTCACCGGCGCCGTCAAGGGCTGACAGGCCACCCGACGGGCCTTCGGGCGCAACCACCGCCCCCCACTCCTTCCTTCCCTTCTCTCAAGGAGATTCAGGTGTCGAGCTCCACCCCCATCAATCGCAGGGCACTGTTCCGCATGGGTGCGGGCGTCGGTCTGGGACTGGCCGCCGCCCCGCTGCTCGCCGCCTGCGGCGACGGCGGCACGACCGCGAAGGCCGAGGCCAAGAGCGCCTCGCTGCTGCCCAGCACCGCGGTCCGCAACATCGGCCTCAAGCCCGACCTGGCAGGCACCGCGGCCGGCGTGCCGCAGGGCTACTTCAGCTACCCGGCCAAGCCGCTGCGCGCCACGCAGGGCACCCCGCTCAAGGGGGCGAAGCCGATCAGCGCGACGATGGAGACGTTCTCCCCGCCGCCGCCCGCGCGCGGCAACAACGCCGCCTGGCAGGAGATCGAGAAGCTCCTCGGCGGCACGGTGAACATCACCGCCGTCCCCGCCGACGACTACGGCACCAAGTTCTCCACCATGGTCGCCAGCGACAGCCTGCCCGACATCTTCATGTACCCCGAGACCGGGGGCGTCGACAACAAGGCCGCCTTCCTCCAGGCCAAGTGCGCCGACCTGACCCCGTACCTCGCCGGGGACAAGGTCAAGGACTACCCGAACCTGGCGGCGATTCCGAAGGCCGCCTGGCAGGCCGCGATCTTCGGCGGAAAGCTCTACGGCATCCCGATCGCCAGGACCGGCACCGGCGGCGCCGGCTTCTACCGCCACGACCTGTTCGAGGAGGTCGGCGTCACCAGCCTCGACCAGATCACCGACCTCGACCGGCTCGTCGAGGTCTGCAAGGAACTGACCCGGCCCAAGAAGGACCAGTACGCCATCATCGCGGGCGCCACCAGCATGCTCGCCATGTCCGCGGGCGCGCCCAGCGTCTGGCGGCTGGACGAGAAGACCGGCAAGTTCACCCTGGACCTGGAGACCCCGGAGTACCGCAAGGCCGTCGAGACGGCGCGGCTGCTGTACAAGGCCGGCTGCTACTACCCGGGCACCCTCCAGATGTCCGGGGCGCAGAAGGCCCAGTACACGGACATGTTCAAGAACGGCAAGGGTGCCTACGTCCTCGACGGCATGCCCAGCTACCTGGCACCCGGAGTCGGCTACGTCGCCGCCATGAAAGCGATCGACAAGAAGTACGACCCGCGTCCGTTCGTGCCGGTCGGCAAGGACGCCGTCGCCTGGATGGACAACGTCTCGCTGCAGAACACCCACATCAAGAAGGCGTCCGGGGACCGCGTCAAGGAGATCCTGGCCCTCGCCGACTTCGCCGCGTCCCCGTTCGGCAGCCAGGAGTACACGCTCATCAACTACGGCGTGGAGGGCAAGGACTTCACCCGCGACGCCAAGGGCAACCCGGCGCTCACCAAGCAGGGCACCCAGGACGTCACCGTGCCCTGGAAGTTCACGGCCTCCGCCGTCCCGGCCATCTTCAGCGCCGACTCGGAGCAGGGTGTCCGGCACGTCCACGACGCCTTCAGCAAGATGATCCCGATGCTGGTGCCGGACCCGGTGCTCCAGTACTCCTCGCCCACCTGGGACTCCAAGGGCACCGGCAGCCTCAACACGCTGAAGGGCGACGGGCTGAAGGACATCATCGCCGGCCGCAAGCCCATGTCCGCCTACGACCAGCTGCTCAAGGACTACCTGGCCAAGGGCGGCGAGCAGGCCCGCGGCGAGTTCGAGGAAGCCTTCCAGAAGGGGAAGAAGTGACGACGCGACGCTCGGCCCTGAAGCTCGGCGGTGCGGCGGTCGCCGCAGCCGTCGCCGTACCCGCACTCGGTTCGACCGCCCTCGCACAACCGCACGGCTTCGATCCGGAGCCCGGCTCGGACGGCGTCGGCGACCCGCTCTTCCCGACCCTCGGCAACGGCGGCTACCAGGTCGTCCACTACGACCTGACCTTCGACTTCACCCCGGTCACCTACGACTTCACCGCCGTGGTGCGGATCAACGCCAAGGCCACCCAGGACCTCTCCGCGTTCAACCTGGACACCGACGGCCACACCATCGACTCCGTCACCGTCGCCGGCCGCCCCGCGACCTGGGCGCTCGCGCCCGGCAAGAGCGGCCAGGAACTGACCGTCACGCCCGACCGCCCGCTCCACGACGGGCAGGCGTTCACCACCGAGGTGCGCTACCGGGGCAACGGCAAGTCGCCCCGACTCGGCCTGACCGGCTGGAAGTTCGGCACGGACGGCGGCTTCGCCTCCGCCGCCCAGTCCTCCCGCGCCGACACCTTCCTGCCCTGCAACGACACCCCGTCCGACAAGGCGACGTGGACCTTCCACATCAGCGCCCCGCAGGGCTATGTCGCCGCCGCCAACGGCGAACTCCTCCACAAGACCCCGCGCGGCGACGGCTCCACCGTCTGGCACTTCGCCCTGCGCGAGCGCATGGCGACCGAACTCATCGGCATCGCCGTCGTCAAGGGCACCTATCTCTACGGCACCAGCCACCGCGGACTCCCGCTGCGCCACATCGTGCCCCAGGGCCAGGAGGACAAGTACGGGCCGATCGTCGCCCGTACCGCCGACCATCTGGCCTGGCTGGAGGCCAAGTTCGGCCGCTACCCGTTCTCCGTCTACGGCGTCCACATCTATGACGGCTACACCGACGCCCTGGAGAACCAGACCCTCTCCCTGTTCTCCACCAACTGGTTCAAGCTCAATGCCAACGGCCGGCCCGGCTACGAGACCACCATGGTCCACGAACTGGTCCACCAGTGGTTCGGCGACTCCGTCACCCCGAACGACTGGCAGCAGGCATGGCTCAACGAGGGCCCCGCCGTGTACTACGCCGGCCTGTACGGCGAGGAGCGCGGCTGGTCGGTCTTCGAGGACAAGATGAAGGCTACGTACGAGAAGCTCGACGCGGTTCGCGCCGCCGACGGCCCGCCCGGACTGCCCAAGGCGCTCGGCGGCACCAACATCTACGACGGTGGTGCCCTCGTCCTGTACGCCCTCGCCCTCCGGATCGGCCAGGGGAAGTTCGACCGGGTCATGCGCGAGTGGGTGCAGCGCTTCAAGGACTCCACGTACACCAGCGAGGAGTTCATCCGGCACACCGTCGACGTCTCCGGCGACGCCTCCCTCGACCCGTTCCTGCGCGACTGGCTCTTCGGAGCCGTGAACCCGCCCATGCCCGGCCACCCCGACTGGAAGGCCTCCGCGTGAACCGCCACCGTCTGAACGCCGTACGAGGAACCGCCGCTGCCGCCTCCGCCGCCTTCCTGGCCGCACTGCTCGTCGCCCCCACCGCCCAGGCCGCACCCGGTGCCCGCACCCTGTACGCGGCCCCGGACGGAGCCGGCACCTCCTGTACGGTCGCCCGCCCCTGCACCCCCGAGGGCGCCCGCGACCGGGCCCGCACCGAGACCGGCCACGACGTCCGCGTACTCCTGAAGAACGGCACGTACCAGCTCGACGAGCCCCTGCGGCTCGGCGCCGCCGACTCCGGGAAGGACGGCCACACCGTCACCTGGGGCGCGGCGCCCGGCGCCCGCCCCGTACTCTCCGGCGGACAGGACATCACCGGGTGGCAGCAGAACACCGACGGCACCTGGACCGCCGAGGTCCCCTCCGGCGTCACCCCGCGTCAGCTCTTCGTCGACGGCAGGCGCGCCACCCGCGCCCGCGGCGAAGCCTGCGCGGCGAGCACCTGCGACGCCACGAAGACCGGCATGACCGGCGCGGTCGCCACGGGTATCGCCGACTGGCAGCGCCCCACTGACGCCGAAGCCGTCATCCGGGTCCGCTGGCGCAACTACCACTGCCGGATCGCGGCCGTGAACGGCGATGTCATGACCTTCGCCCAGCCCTGCTGGACCAACTCGGCCGGCGGCACGAACCGCACCGGCCCCGCCTGGGACTCCACCACGGTCGACTCCACCCGCTACAGCGGCGTCGCCTTCTTCGAGAACGCCCCCGAACTCCTCGACCAGCCGGGCGAGTTCGTCTGGAACTCGAAGGCCCGCACGGTGACCTACCTGCCGCGCAAGGGCGAGAACATGCGCCACGCGCAGGCCGTCACCCCGCACACCGAACAGCTGCTCGTCGTCGACGGCGCCCATGACGTCACCATCAGCGGGATCGGCTTCGCGTACGCGGCGTACCACCAGCCCGGGACCGACGAGGGCTACGCGGGCATGCAGGCCGGCCTCACCCTGACCGGGGCCACCGGCCCCGTCGACCACGCCGGCCGCTTCTACACCAAGCCGTCCGCCGCGGTGACCGTCCGCAGCGGACAGCGCGTCAGCATCGACAGCGCCCGGTTCAGCCGGCTCGGCGGGGCGGGCGCGATCCTCGAAGCAGGCACCAAGGACAGCTCCGTGACCCGCTCGTCCTTCACCGACCTGTCCTCCGGCGCCGTCTACGTCGGCGACACCGAGCCGATGCCGTCGGCGGCGCTCGCGGGGGAGCGGAACACCGTCGCGTACAACACCATCACCCGCTCCGGCGTCGAGTACACCGACTCGGTGGGCATCTGGGCCGGGTACGAGGCCGGGCTCACCGTCGACCACAACAGCCTGGACCACCTCCCGTACTCCGGGATCTCGGTCGGCTGGGGCTGGAACCAGCCCGAGTCGCAGAAGTCGGTGCTGCGTGACAACAAGGTGACGGACAACCGGATCACCGACGTCATGGAGGTCGCGCAGGCACAGCACGACGGCGGGGCGATCTACACCCAGGGCGCGCAGCCGGGCACGGTTATCTCCGGCAACTACATCAACCGCTCCGCCTTCGGGAACACCGAGCGCGACGGCAACGGCATCTACCTCGACGAACAGTCCTCGCACATCCTCGTCGAGAAGAACGTCATCACCCGCATCGGCTACAAGTGGGTGTCGAACTGGGCGGACTACGGAATCCAGAACACCGCGCGGGGCAACTGGACCGACACCGCCGCGCCCGCCCTCGGCGGCAAGGGCTCGGTCATGACGGACAACCTCACCGGCCTGGACCGGCTGCCGGCCGAGGCGCTGGCCGTCGCGAGCCGGGCAGGAGCCCACGGCGGCCCGGTCGAGCAGCTGCGCACCGACCTGGCCCGCACCGGCACCGCCACCCAGTCCTCCACCGAGGGCACGGCGGGCGCGGCACTCGCCCTGGACGGCGACACCAACACGGACACCCGCACCCTGTCCGAGGCGGGCGCCTGGTGGCAGGTCGACCTGGGCGGCGAGCGGCACATCCGCCAGATCGAGATCTGGAACAACTCCTCCTCCACGACCGCCGACTTCGACGTGGTCACGGACGACGGAACGATCCACGTCAGCGGGAAGGCGCTGCGCCCGACCGTCCTGGACCTGGACAGCCGCACCCGCACGGTGAAGGTCGTGACGTCCGGCACCGGACGCGTGGCACTGTCCCAGGTGCTCGTCCACCCCTAGGGGCTGGTACGCCCCCGATCCACCGGGCGGTCCCCGGGGACGCCGCCGGTCACACCCCGACCGGCGGCGTCGCCGTGCTCGCCCGCACCACCACCTCGCCCGCCACCCGCACCACCCGGGCCCGCTGCCCCGCCGTTCGCTCCCGCAGGGCCAGCGCGATCACGTCCTCGCCCATCGCGGTCAGCGGCAGCGCGACCGTGGTGAGCGCCGGTGACAGCTCCCGCACCAGTGGAATGTCGTCGAACCCGGCCAGCGAGACATCCTCCGGCACCCGCAGCCCCGCCTCCTTCAGCGCGGCGAGCGCACCCACCGCCATCACATCGGTGACCGCGAACACACAGGTCGGCCGCGGCCCGTCGCAGGCCAGCAGGCGGCGGGCCGCCGCGTACCCGCCGTCGCGGGTGAACGCCCCCTCCACGACCCGGCCGAGGCCGATCCCCGCCTCCGCGAGCCCCTGCCGGAATCCCGCGAGCCGGTCGGAGACGGTGGTCAGCGCGGGCGGCCCGGTGAGCACCGCGAACGAGCGATGCCCGAGCCCCGCCAGCGTCCGGGCCAGGGCCGCAGCACCCGCCCGGTTCTCCGGCTGCACGGTGTCCACCCGCAGACTGCGGTGCCGGCTGACCACGGCCACCCGGCCGCCGACGCGGACGTACGGCGCCAGCTCGGCGTCCAGGGCCCGCTCCCACGCCCGGTCCTGGATGCCGGAGCCGATGAGCAGGATCGCCCGTGCGCGCTGGGCCCGGAGCATCGACACATAGGCGATCTCCCGGGCCGGTTCCCTGAAGGTGGAGGCCAGCATCACCAGCAGGTCCCGCTCGGCCGCGGCCCGCATCACACCGCTCGACACGGCGGCGAAGTAGGGATCGCTGACGTCATGACAGATCAGGCCCACCGTACGGTTGCTGGTGGAACCGGCGAGCACCTGGGCATGGGCGTTGGGGATGTACCCGAGTCTTCCGGCCGCCGCCCGGACCCGCTCGCGCAGATCCTCCCGGACCCTGGCCGTGCCGTTGAGGGCGCGCGAGGCCGTGGCGGGGGAGACGCCCGCCTCGCGGGCCACGGCATCGAGCGTCACATGGCCGGTCGAGGGGTGGCTGTCGGGTGGCTCCGGGCGGTGCGATGTTCCGTACTCGCTCAACTCGACCCCCAAGGGCGCGGTGGTGGGAGGCCCCCGAAACTTGCCGACGACCTATTGACCGTGCGTGCAGGCAGTCATTAGCGTGGCGAAAACCCTATCAGAAAGCGCTTTCTGAAAGCGCCTTCTCGTCATCGCAGGATCGCACAGCTCTCAACAACTGCCCCCGAAGTTCAGGGAGTTCAAAGTGAGCCAGAGCGCGTTGACCAAAAGTCCCCCCGAACCGGCCGGAGTCGTCCGGCGGGTCGGGCCATCGATGGGGGAGCGGATCGCCCGGGCGGCCGAGCGGAGCTGGCGTCCCGTCGCCCTGTTGCTCGTCTGCTTCGCGGTGTGGTGGCTGATCTCCGCCGCGGAGCTGGTGAAGCCCTATCTCGTGCCGTCCCCCGGCGCGACGCTCGATGTCCTGACCGGCAAGGCCGGCTACCTCTGGCAGCACACCTGGGTGACCACGTACGAGACACTCCTCGGATTCCTGATCGCCGTGGCCGTCGGCGTCCTGGCCGCGGTGGTCATGGTGTACTCCTCGACCGTCGAGCGCACCCTCTACCCCATTCTGCTGTTCGCCCAGGTCGTGCCGAAGATCGCGATCGCGCCGCTGTTCGTCGTCTGGCTCGGCTTCGGGATCGGACCGAAGATCCTCATCGCCGTGCTCATCGCCTTCTTCCCCGTGGTGATCTCCATGGTCACCGGCCTGAAGGCGGTCGACCCGGAGATGCTCCAGCTGTCGGCGACGATGGGTGCCAGGCCCTGGCAGACCTTCCTCAAGATCCGCTTCCCGGCCTCGCTCCCGCACCTGTTCTCCGGCCTCAAGGTCGCGGTCACCCTGGCCGTCACCGGCGCGGTCGTCGGTGAGTTCGTCGGCGCCAACGAGGGCCTGGGCTATGTGATCCTCCAGGCCAACGGCAACCTCGACACCCCGATGCTCTTCGCCGGACTGTTCGTGATGTCCCTCATCGGGGTCGCCCTCTTCGTAGCCGTGGAGATCGCCGAAACGCTGCTGCTCCCGTGGCACGCCAGTCGCCGGGACACCTCCGCCACCACCACGTACTGACTCCGCCGTACCGACTTCGTCGCGAGAAGGGCCAGCCCATGCATGCGCGCAGACTCCTGATCGGTGTCGTCCCCCTCGTCCTGGTGGCCACGGCCTGCGGTGGCAACGACGCGTCCACCACCACCAGCGAATCGGGCAAGAAGCTGGACAAGGTCACGCTGACCCTCAACTGGTACCCGTACGGCGAACACGCGCCGTTCTACTACGGGAAGCAACAGAAGATCTTCGAGAAGCACGGCATCGATCTGAACATCCAGGCGGGCCAGGGCTCGCAGAAGACGGTGCAGGCCACCGCCGCGGGGCAGACCGACTTCGGCTGGGCCGACACGCCCGCGCTGCTCGCCGGGGTGGACCAGGGCGTCCAGGTGAAGAGCCTCGGGGTCTTCCTCCAGACCACCCCGGCATCGGTGCAGTCCTTCGATGCCGAAGGGATCAGCTCCCCGGCCGACCTCAAGGGGAAGACCATTGCCGGGACCGCCGGTGACGCGCTCTCCAAGACCTTCCCGATCTTCCTGAAGAAGAACAGCCTCGGCGAGTCCGACGTCAGGGTCCAGAACACCGACCCGGCGGGCAAGATCGCCGCGGTCATCTCCGGGAAGACCGACGGACTGCTCGGCTATGCCAGCGACCAGGGCCCCACCATGCAGGACAAGGCCGGGAAACAGGTCTCCTATCTGCGGTTCTCCGAGAACGGGCTGAACTTCTACTCCAACGGGCTGCTCGCCGGCCAGAAGATCCTCGCGTCCAGGTCCGAACTCGCCGGGCGCATGGTGAAGGCCGTCAGCGAGTCCTGGGCGGCCGCCGCGAAGGCCCCCGGGCCCGCGGTCGCGGCGATGGACGGCGCTTCGGAGCAACTGCCCTCGAAGACGGTCCTGGCCGAACAGTTCAAGACGACGCTCACCCTGCTGCACACCCCGTCGACCGA
This sequence comes from Streptomyces sp. NPDC001890, assembly GCF_042891445.1. Classification (NCBI taxonomy): domain Bacteria; kingdom Bacillati; phylum Actinomycetota; class Actinomycetes; order Kitasatosporales; family Streptomycetaceae; genus Streptomyces; species Streptomyces sp. NPDC001890. The sequence goes on from NZ_JBIATE010000012.1 coordinate 60,224, forward strand.
GGGGAAGGCACCCGGGGTGAACAACGAGGCGGACTGGCAGCAGACCATCGACGTCTTCGCCGAGGCCGGCATGGTGAGCAAGCCGAAGGCCGTCGCGGAGTACTGGGACGAGAAGACGGCGCTGAAGGGATGACGATGCCCGAGCAGTACGCGACGAAAGCCGGAGCAGCGCCGGCCCCCGGCGCCGCGACGAGAGCCGGGGCACCGGCCCCCGGCGCCGCGCCGGCGGTCGCCCTGTCCGACGTGGCGGTCCGGTTCCGCAGCAGGAAGCGTGACGTCACCGCATTGAGCGGAGTGTCGCTGGATGTGGCGCCCGGCGAGTTCGTGGCCATCGTCGGCCCGTCCGGGTGCGGCAAGTCGACCCTGCTCAAGCTGGTCGCCGGACTGCTGGAACCGTCCTCGGGCGAGGTCCGGCTCGGTGGCGAACCGGTCCACGGGGTGCGGCACGACATCGGCTACGTGTTCCAGCGCGCCGCCCTCCTGGAGTGGCGCTCGGCGCGCCGGAACATCCTGCTCCAGGCCGAGATCCGGAAGATGCCCCCGGCGCGGGCGCGCGACCGGGCGGACGAGCTGATCCGGATGACGGGCCTGGGCGGTTTCGAGGACGCGTATCCGCACGAGCTGTCCGGCGGAATGCAGCAGCGGGTGGCACTGTGCCGGGCGCTGCTGCACGAACCCCCGGTGCTCCTGATGGACGAGCCGTTCGGCGCCCTCGACGCGCTCACCCGCGAGCAGCTGAACATGGAACTGAACCGCATCTGGCGGGAGACCCGCACCACCGTCCTGCTGGTCACGCACTCCATCTCGGAGGCCGTCTACCTGGCCGACCGGGTGGTCGTGATGAGTCCGCGCCCCGGCACGATCTCGGAGATCATCGAGGTGGGGCTGGGCGCGGAACGGGAGTACGGCGAAACGCTGGGCCGCCCGGAGTTCCGCGACGCGGCGGCCCGCGTCCGCGATCTGCTGGGGGCGGCCTCCGCACACGACTGACGCACCGCGTGACGCCCCCGGCCCCGCACGGTGCGCGGGGCCGGGGGCGTCACGTGTTCCCGACCGCTCAGTACCGCAGCCGGGACAGATACGTGTAGCTCGCGAGCGCCGAAGCGAACGGATCAGCGGGCGCGTCGTGCTCCACCAGCCACTGCTTCACCCCGCCCCGCCGGGCCGTGTCGAACATCGCCGGGAAGTCCAGCACCCCCGAACCGATGTCCGCGAAGTCCCCGTTCGGCGCCATGTCCTTCACATGCAGGGCGGGGAAGCGGTGCGGATGCCGCACGAAGAGCTCACCCGGCGCCGAGGCGCCACCCTTGGCCGCCCAGTACAGATCCAGCTCGAAACCCACCAGCTCCGGGTCGGTCTCGGCGAGCAGGATGTCGTACAGACCGACGCCGTCGACCACCTGATGGTCCGTGCCGTGATTGTGGTAGAGCAGCTTCAGTCCGGACTCGCGCGCGGCGAGTCCTGCCCGGTTGAACTCCCTGGCCACTTCCCGGTATCCGGCCGGGCTGTGCAGCGAACCGGGCAGGCTGGGCACGACGATCCACTTGCCGCCCAGCGTATGGATGTCCTCCAGCGCCTGCGGAAGACCGGCCCCCTTCACGATGTCGTAACCGACATGTTCGAGGACGGCCCGCAGCCCGGTCCCGTCGAGCATCCGCCGGATGTCTGCCGCGCTGTGCCCGTGCCGGCCACTCACCCCGACCGTGGCGTAGCCGATCGAGGCCAGCCGTTCCAGGGTGCCCCTGAAGTCGGTCGCCAGTGGCGTACGCATGGTGTAGAGGTGCATGCCGATCCCGGACGGCGGGATGCGCCGACGACGGGACCCGGCGGCGGAGGCGGGGGTGGTGCCGAGCCCGGCGGCTGCGGCGGCACCCACCGCCGTGCCCAGGAAGGAGCGTCGTGTGCGATACATGCGGGGTCTCCCCTCTCAACTCACGTCGATGCGTACGGAACCGGTGGTCGTGTCACCCTGGTCGTCGGTGACCGTCAGATGCGCGGTGTACGCGCCCTTGCGTCCGAAGGTGTGCGTGGCCGTCGCCCCGTCCGCCTTGCCCCCGTCGCCGAAGTCCCAGTGGTACGAGGCGATCGTCCGCCCGGCGCCCGGCTGCACGGCACTGCTCAGCGTCACGGAGAGCGGTGCGGCGCCGGTCGTCGCGCTCGCGGTCACCGCCAGCTTCGTGCCCGACGGCTTCTCGACCCCGGGGCCGTTGAAACGCAGCCAGTCGACGGCGAACAGATCGGCCTTCTCGCCGCTCCACTCGGGGTTGCTGAACACCGCGTACAGCTTCACGGTGCCGCCGGGATCCGTCAGTGCCGTCGTCGGCGAGACGAGATCGCCCCAGCCGCCGGTGTTCGGGACGGACACCTCGCCCAGCAGCGGACCGGTGGGCGATCCGGCCCGGAACTCGACACCGCCGCCGATCCCGCCGGACGCCGCGCCGACGGTCACCGACCCGACGTGCTTCAGGTTCACCGGGTCGAAGGCGATCCAGTCCCCGTCCTCGATCTCGGTCAGCCGCTTCCCGCCGGAGGCGTCGGCCCGGCTCGCGGTCACCGCACCGCCGTGCGCTCCACCGGTGGCGGTGAAGTGCTCGGCCTCGCGGAAGGAGGTACGCAGGGTGAGCGAGGCGGAACCGGTGAGCGGGGGTGCGCCCGGGGCGCCCTTGTCCTCGTACCGGGCGGAGATGCCGTAGTACAGGTTCTGTCCGGGGCCATGACTGTCCCCGGCGTCCGTGACGATCTCCCCGGCGCAGCCGGTGTAGTTGTCGAGGGGATGCAGATGGGTGTCGTGTCCGAGCTGCGACTGCACCACCACCCGCGAGCAGTCGACCGGCGCGCCGCTCCCGTCCTCCTTGTCCTTGACCTTGACGGTGAACGGGATGGTGTCACCGAAGCTGAACATCCCGCCGTCCGGCGGCTGTTTGACGGTCACCTCCGGACGGGTGTTGCCGACGGTGATGTCCTGCACCGCTTGACCGGTCAGCCCACCGGGCCCGGTGACCGTGAGCCGCGCGGTGAACAGTCCTTTCGTGCGATAGGTGTACGAGGGGTTCGCTTCGGTCGAGTCGGTGGTGCCGTTCCCGTCGAAGTCCCAGGCGTACGACACGGGCCGGTCGCCGGGGAGTCCGGACCCGGTACTGGAGAAGGCGACGCTCAGCGGTGCGGTTCCGTTGTCGCGGTCCGCGGTGATCTTCGCGTCGGGCAGCCGTCCGTCGCCGACGTAGTCGATCCGGTAGATGCCCGCACCTTCGTTGCTGCCACCGCGCCCCGTACCGCTGCCGAGCCCGAAGTCGATGACGTACAGCGCCCCGTCAGGACCGAAGTCGGCATCGAAGGGCTGGTTCCACTGCATGTCCTGGAAGATGCCGTTGACGGACTGGAGGTCACCGGCCTTGACGGGAGCGAACCGCGGATCGTCGAACGTCTGGTCCTTCTGCTGGAAGGAGAACGTCTTGAACCACTTCCGGGTCAGCTCGTAATTGATCCACTTCCCTTCGAAGTACTCGGGGAACTTGGTGCGATAGGCGTTGTCCGGGTCGTAGTCGTAGACGGGACCGCTCATCGGACCGCCGCCTCCGGTGCCGAGTTCCGGGAACTCGGCGGAGGCCGAGTACGCGTACCAGACGGTGGCGGGCCGGGCGGGCGGCAGCTCCCGCAGCCCGGTGTTGTTGGGCGAGTCGTTGACGAGCGCCGCACAGTCGAACTTCGGGCCGGACTTCTTCGCCGCGAAGTCGTAGTCGTTGAAAGGAGTGTTGTCACCGACGCAGTACGGCCAGCCGAAGTTTCCCGCCCGCGTGATGCGGGTGTACTCGACCGTGCCCTCGGGCCCGCGGTCGGCGACCGCCGCCTTGGCGTCCGGACCGTAGTCGGCGACCAGCAGCGCACCGCTCAGCGGATCGGTGGTGATCCGGAAGGGATTGCGCATCCCCATCGCGTAGACCTCCGGGCGTGTCTTCTCCGTTCCGGGTGCGAAGAGATTCCCCTCGGGCACGGTGTAGGTGCCGTCGTCCTTCGGCGTGATGCGCAGAATCTTGCCGCGCAGATCGTTCGTGTTGCCCGCGGTGCCCTGTGCGTCCCAGGCACGGCGGCCGGGGCTCTCGTCGATCGGGCTGAATCCGTCGGAGGCGAACGGATCGGTGTTGTCACCGGTCGCCGCGTACAGGTTGCCGGCCTTGTCGAAGGCGAGTGAACCGGCCATGTGGGAATTGGCCCGTCCCTCGCCCCGCCAGGTCGGAATGGTCAACAGCCGCTTCTCCGAAGCGGGATCGACCGCGTTGCCGGTGACGGTGAACCGGGAGAGGTTCAGCCGTTTCTCGGTCTTGTCGGAATGCAGCAGATAGAGCCAGTTGTTCGTGGCGAAGCCCGGATCGAGCGCGAGACCGAGCAGTCCGTCGGACTGACTCGTCATCTCCGGTGTGTACGCGAAGTCCAGAGCGGTCGACACCTTCATCGTCGTCTGGTCGATGACCTTCAGCTTTCCGGTGCGCTGGGCGAAGAAGACCCGCCGGTCGGGGGCGACGGCCAGCTCGAACGGATCGGCGAGATCACTGGTCGCCAGCGCGGTCCGCTGGAACGAACCGGTCCGCGTCGCCGTGCAGTCACCGGGCTTCGCGCCCGCGGCCCACTCGATGCCGCCGAGCAGGTGCTGGACGAAGCCCTCCTCCTGGAACGCCGAGGACGCGTGCCCGCCGGCGGTGAACCAGGAACGGCCGCCGTCGTAGTTCTGGCACCAGGACCATGGATGGTCCACCCCCTCGTCGAGCCCCGTGACGCCGTCGCGGACCTTGATCTGCGCGAGGGTGTGGACCTTGGAGGTCGGATTGGTGCGCCAGTTGTACCACTCCTCCGTACGCTCCCAGAGGTCCGGAAGGCCCTTGGTGGACGGGTGGGCGTGGTCGAGAACCTTGACCCGGCCGGTCTGTACGGCGGGGTGCTTGTCGAAGATCGCCCCGACAAGACCCTCGTACCAGCCCCAGTCGCGCTCACTGGCGGACGCGGCGTGCAGGCCGACCCAGCCGCCTCCCGCGCGGATGTACTTCTGCAGCGCCGTCCGCTCTGCGGCGTTCAGCAAGTCACCTTTCTCCGGTGTGGAGTTGGTGTTGTTGAACACGACGGCCTGGAAGCGGGCCAGATCGGTGTCATTGAAGACGGCGGAGTCGTCGGTCGCCTCGACCTCGAAACCGTTCTCGGCGCCGAGCTTCTTGATCGCGTCGATTCCGGCCGGAATCGAGTCGTGCCGGAAGTTGGTGACCTCGGAGTAGACCAGTACCCGGAAGGGCGCCGCGTGGGCCCGGGGCGGCGTGGCCACGAGCAGACCGACGACCAACGCCAGGAGAGCGGTGAGGGCGACGAACGGAGACGGGAACCGGTGACCCCGTAACGGGCGGCTGTACGAGGGACGATGACTCATGGGCGCTCCCTGTGCGGTAGATGCCGGCTGCGGGATTTAGAAAGCGCTTTCTGGAGTGCATCGTTCAGATTAGGTTGAGGTCTCCATGGGGTCAATGGGCCGGGACGGCATGCAATGGCCGCACGGTGCCTGCGGTGCGGGCCGGGGGAGGGGGAGCCCCCAGCCGCCCGGGACCCTGAGCCCCCTCGGTCCCCGCAGCCCCCTCGGCTCCCTCCGCCCCTCCACCTCCTCCGCCCCTCTCCACCTCCGCCCCCTGCTCAGCGTCCGAGGAAGCCGCCGATCCGCTCCCGCAGCCCCCGGGCGTCCAGCCCGTGCGCGGCGAGGTGCTCGTCCATCTCCCCGTACTTGCGCAGCTCGGGCCGCCCGACGCCGAGCCCGAGCACACGGTGCGGGAGATCCGCGAGCGCGTCATTGGCGGCGGCCGTCGAGGTGCCCGCCAGATAAGGCTCGACGATCACCACGTCCGCAACCCCGTGATCACCGATCGCCCGACGCAGCCCGGCCCCGTCGAACGGGCGCACCGTCGTCGCGTACAGCACGGTCGCATCGAGCCCGTCGGTCGCGGCGAGCACGTTGTCGAGCATCGGCCCGACCGCGATCACCACCCCGCTCGCCCCCTCCCGCACCACGGTGAACCCGCTCTCCGGCCCGACCGGACGTGCCCGCTCGTTGGACTGCACCGACAGCCGTACGTACACCCGGCCGTCCCCGGCCGCGGCTCGCCGCAGCAGCTCCTCGGCCTCGTCCGGGTGGCCCGGCACATGGACCGTCCACCCGTCGAGGGTGTCCAGGAGCGCGACATCGCCCGGCGACATATGGGTGAAGCCGCCGGCCGGCCAGTCGTACGAGGCTCCGGCGCTCACCAGCACCCCGCCCACCCCCTGATGCCCGAAGTCCAGCTTCACCTGCTCGAACGGCCGCTCCACCAGGAAGCTGGCGAAGGTGTGCACGATCGGCCGCAGCCCGGTCAGCGCCATCCCGGCACCCGCTCCGACCAGCAGCTGCTCCCTGATTCCCACATTGACGACCCGGTCCGGATGAGCCCGCGCGGCGGGGCCGAAGCCGTCCCGGCTGATCTCGGCCAGGACCAGGACGAGGCGCGGGTCCTCGTCCAGCAGCTGTGTCGTGGTGGCGATGAATCGGTCACGCATCGTGTCCATCTGAAAGGTCCCTCTTCTCGGTTCTCGAACGGAGCGTTCAGTTCTTCGGGTCGACATGTACGACCACGGCCCTCGGCTGCCCGGGGTGCGGCGCGGTGAAGGCGGCGTACAGCGCCTCGTGGTCCCGCCCGTCGACGGATTCGACCGACCAGCCCGCCGCCTCGAACCGGGCCGCGATCCCGCCGGGCCGGGCGTACGAAGCCGAAGCGTTGTCGATCACCACGGTGTGCAGCTGCTCCAGCCCGGCCGGGCCCGCGAAGGCGAGCGCCTCGTGGTTGCTGCCCTCGTCCAGCTCGGCGTCGCCGATCAGCACCCACACCCGCGGATCGGTGAGCCCCTGCGCCCGCAGCCCGAGCACGCTGCCCACGGCCAGCGGCAGCCCGTGCCCCAGCGACCCGCTCCCGATCTCGGCCCCCGGTACCAGCATCCGGTCGGGGTGGTGCCCCAGCGGTGAGTCGTACGACCCGAACCCCGCCAGCAGCTCCTCCCCGAAGAATCCACGCGCGGCCAGGACCGCGTAGTACGCCATCGGCCCGTGCCCCTTCGACAACAGGAACCGGTCGCGGCCGGGTGCGTCGGCGGTCTCGGGCGTCACGCGCAGTACCCGGTCGTACAGCACCCAGATGGCGTCCAGGGTGGAGGTCGCCGCGGGACCGTGCTTCTCGTCCCCGGTCATCAGACTCATCAGATGCATCAGGCGGTTCATGGAGCGGTGGTCGTGCGCCGGTGCGGCGGTGGTGTTCGTCATAAGACCAGCGTTGAACATCAAGCGCGGTTGAGGTCAAGCGCCAAAGGCGTTCGTAACCACCCTCCCGAGTGCGGTATTGTTCTCATGCGCGTTCGGCCAGGAGGAAACCCCAGGTCAGACGGGCATCGGGACGTGGCGCAGCTTGGTAGCGCACTTGACTGGGGGTCAAGGGGTCGCAGGTTCAAATCCTGTCGTCCCGACTGGAGACAGTCGCAGATCAGGGCCGGTTTCGGAGCAATCCGAAACCGGCCCTTGATCATTTTTTGGGGACCAGCTGGGGACCAGTTGGAGGTCCGGCGTCCTTGACCGGGGCAGCGGGTCATGACGATGGGGCTCGGCAGCGAGCGCGGTGCGCGCAGCACGTTGAAGTGGGCCGAGAGCGCCGCCCCGGCGGCCGTGATCTTGTGGACGTCCGGCCGGCCCCGATGTAGGCGCGGTCGGCGAGCACGGGGACGCCCTGGCGTTCGCAGATCCGGATGATGCGGTGGGCGCGGGCCGCGGTCAGGTCGTGAGTGCGGCCGGGCAGCGCGGGCGAGATCCACAGCAGCTTGCCGGTGGGATCGGCCACGACCTGCACGTTCACGCCGTGACGGCGGTGCTTCTGCCTCTCTCCTGAGCAGGAAGTTGTCGTCCTCGTTGAGGCAGTACGCAGGACTCATGGAGCGGGCGGGGCCAGCACATCTTGGAGAGCCGGCCGCAGGATCTTGCCCGTGGCCGTTCTTGGCACCGTGTCGACCCGCACGATCCGGGTGGGAAGCACACATTCGGCGAAGTGCCGGCGCAGATAGGCCCGCAGCTCGCTGTCCGTGAGTTCGGGCGGGGCGACCACGGCGGCCGAGACCGCCTCGCCCAGCAGGGGCTGGGGAACCGCCGCGCACGCCGCGTCACGCAGGCCGGGGTGTGCGCGCAGCACACGTTCCATCTCCTCCAAGGAGACCGTTTCACCCCGCACCTTGGCGACGTTCTTGGTGCGGCCGGTGAGGACGAACACGGTGCGGCCCGACTCGTCGTCGACCGTCTGCTGTCCCAGGTCCTGCGAGTGGAACCACCCGCCACGGAACGCCTTCGCGGTGGACGCTTCGTTGTTCGCGTACCGCGACATGACGTTGTGGCCGCGCATACAGATCTCCCCCGTCGCCCCCGGCTCGGCGAGGCTGCCGTCCGGCGTCAGAACCGCCACCTCGTTTCCGTGCACAGCGATACCGACGGACGGGATGTCGGCGTCGAGAACCAGATGCCGGTACGCCTCGTCGGACAGGTCCGTCGGCATGGTCACGGAGAAGTTCGTCGTCTCCGTCAGGCCGTACCCCTGAATCACGCGCGCGCCGATCCGGTCGTGCACGGCGCGGGCGGTCGTCGTCGACAACGGTGCCGCAGCCGAGACGAAGTAGCCGAAATTCCCGGGCAGTTCGCGGTGGCGCCAGGTCTCGGTCAAGGCGTCCAGGAGGCTGGGGACGACGCTGGCGATCCGCGGCCGGTACGTGGTCAGCAGCGCGGGATAGCCGAACGGGCTGAAGCGCTCGGCCAGCACCGCGTGAGCACCCGCCACGAGTGTGGCAATCAGCGTGAAGTGCACGCCGTTGACGTGATGGATGGGCAGGCAGCCCAGTATCCGGTCGCCGGATCCCAAGCCGTGATGGCGGCGGACCGCTTCCGCGTTGGCTACGGCGTTGGCGTGGGTCTGGGCCACCAGCTTGGACGCTGCGGTGGACCCGGAGGTACCGAAGTACAGTGCGTCGCACGCCGGATCGGCCGGAGTCTCCACGCTCCCGGGAGGCGGGGCAGGGAGTCTTCGCGGGTCCGGCAACCGTATGCTGCCCGGCAGGCCGTCCTCCGGCACCCGCGGCCCCCTGAGCACGATGTCGATGTCCAGTGCGCCTGTCTGCTCCGTCAGCCGGGCCGTGGGATCGGCGGGGTTCAGTATCAGCGCCGGGTTTCCCGCGCGCAGCAGGGCGAAGAGTCCGACCACGGACTCGGCGTCGTTGACGGGCAACAGGCCCACCGCAGCACCGGGGGGTACCGCGCATTCGGTACGCAGCCAGTGAGCCGTCCGGCGGCTGTACTCGTCGAGTTCCCGGTAGGCGAGGGTGGTTGTTCCGCCGTCCTCAGCGACCGCGGTGAGGTAGGGGGCATTGCCCCGGAGCTCCGCCGCGTGGCTCAGGTACGCCGGGATGCCGGAGCGAATCGTGTGGTCGGACCGGAAGAGCTCACCCTGGTATCGGCGAACCGGATCGGCGTCCGCCAGGGGACTGTCATGCATGCGGATTCCTCGTTCGGATCGGTCGACCGGTCATCCCCGGTCTCGGACGGCACGCTCGCCGCTCAACTGGTCCGTCTCGCCACGCGCACCAGCCGGACGATGTCGGCCACGGCGCGTACGGTGCGAAGGTTTCGGCGTTGATCACCTCGGGCGGGAGCTCGGAACCGCGATCCCACCGCCGGGGCCGGCTTATCCCCTTCGCTGGTACAAGCCCTCCACCAGGGTCATCCGCTCGGCGGACTCCAACGGCATGTGGGGCACCCCGAACGCGAGGATCTCCAGCGGCTTCGGCACATGGAGCATGGTCTTCACACCGTGTGCGTAGTTCGCCGGGACGAACACGGTGTCGCCCTGGCCCATCTCGTAGTCCACCCCGTCTATGTGGATGTGGCCGCGGGAGCTGAGTACGTAGAGGATGTGCGCTCCGGGGTGTGTGTGCAGTTCGAAGCGGGATCCGGGTTCCATGATGATGCGGTCCGCACCGACCGCCACGTCGTTCTCGATCATCTCGCCGGCGCCCACCGCACCCAGGATTCCGGGGAGGACTTCGCCTCGTGAGTTGAGGAGCTTCACCTCGGGTGAGCTGTAGATGTTTCGGATGTGCCGGTCGGGATTGAACCTGGTGTCCATGGCTCGGTCCTCTCTGACGGGTGGGGTGTTCATGGTGTGGTGCGCTGTGGTGCTGCGGTCTCAGGCTCTGCGCTGACCCGTCCGCCGACGGGCCCGGACCGGCCGGATCCTCAGCTGCTATGCCCGGCAGGAACGAGAGCCTCGTAGTCACGAGGTCGCGCATGCGTAGTGGGACCGGTGGCCTGGACCGGCGTCCAGCCTTGCAACGAGCCGCTACGGCATGCGCGGTACGGCTCCTTCTCCTAAGGGCTGTCCCGTAATCCCTGGCGGGCGTGCGACGACGGCCACGGCACCTCGCCGCGTTGTCGGAACGCCCGAATACATCCAGTATTCGGGCGTCCCTCCGCCTTGCGATGCACCGCGTCCGACGCCGCACGCTGATCCACCAGGGATTACGGGACAGCCCTTAGGCGGGCCGGCGGAAGAACGCCGAGGCGGCAAGACACACCTTGTCCTTCGAGGGGGTCGGCGGTGAATGAGGGTCCTTGCCCGGTCGCCAGAGAGCACCGGACACGTCGCCGGAGAGCGGCGGATCTATCGCCCCGTTGCCAGATGAACCTTTGCCCTAAGGGCTGTCCCGCAATTCCTGGTGGATCAGCGCGCGGCGTCAGATGCGGTGCATCGCAAGACGGAGAGGCGCCCGCATACTGGATGCATTCGGGTGTTTCGACAACGCGGCGAGGTGCCGTAGCTGTCGTCGTGCGCTCGCCAGGAATTGCGGGAAAGCCCTTAGCCAGAAACGGTTACCGGTGTGGGTGGAGGACCGCACTCCAGGATCGACTCCAGTTGCGGAACCAGGTCGCCGTCAGGAAGGAGCCGCTCAGGTGTTGCCTTGAGCTCGGAGAGACTCCACCACCTGTACCCCTTAATGGACTTGCGCTCGTGGTCCTGGAGGCTGCGATGGTCAACCTGCGTCGAAATCGTGCGCACGAGAACGTAAGACTGTTTGACTAGTTGTGCGTAACCACGTCGATGCGTGATCCACGGCGTACCCACCCACACCAGCGGTCCCACCTGAACGTCGACCAAGCCGGTTTCTTCCCAAAGCTCTCTTCGAATGGCTTCGTCCATCCGCTCGCCTTCCTTGAGGCCACCGCCTGGACATGTCCATCTCGGTACACCCTCAGAGTCCACCAGCTTGAACATGAGGAGCCGATCAGCACTGTCCAGCAAAAGGGCTCTGACTGTCTCTCTGGTCTCCATGACAAGCTCCACAGATTCATTCGGGCCTGAGTATCGCCCGGGGCGGGGTGTGTCCCGCGTGCCTTTCAGCGATTCAACTCCTTGAGCCTTGTCGCCGTCTTGCTCGTTCCTCACACCGTGCCCGGGTTGCCTCGCTCCAACAGATCGGAGGCGGAATAGGCCGGGATTCGGCTCCGTGATGCCGGCGCGCGATCGGCGACTACGTCTGGCTCGCCGTCGAGGTGTGCCGGGCGGTGGCTTCGACCTGGGTCCACAGGTTCCCCGCAGTAGCGAAGGTTTCCGCGGTCAGGGCCTCGTCGGGGAAAGCGATTTCGTAGACCTTCTCAAGCTCGACGAGGAGTGCGACGGTCTGCATGGAATCCAGACCCAGGTCAGAGAGTGAGGCGTCATCGTCCAGCGGGGTGTCTGCCGCCAGGAAGTTGAGGTTGCTTCGGAGGATCTGTTCGAACCGGTCGTCCCACGGGGCCTGTCGCTGTGGTTTCGTCACTGTTCACCCTTCCTTGCTGTGCGGGTCAGAAGCAGATGGCTGGAGTCGGTGACCAGCCCGGAGTCGAGCAGCACTTCGCAGTGACCTGCGACTTCACGATGCACAGGACTCAGTTGGAGTTTTCGCTTCAGAGGGAGTCCGAACGAGCATCGCCGCGCCCAGACCCGGAATCGAGAAGTCGCTCACCACTTCCCCCCGCGAGATACACGTCATACCAGGTCGGCGCAGAGCCGTTCGGGAACGAATGCAACCTGTCGACAACGCCGGCGTGGACATCGGCAGCAGTAATTTTCTCATCTTCGGCGTGCACCCTGCAAATGATCTTGGGATCTCTCCCGTCGCTCTCTTCGACTGCAAGTGATGTCGATTCAACTCCCGGAATCCCTTCCAGGAGGTTTCGAGTTGAATGAAGGTCTACGTAGGTGCGGTCTCGGTATATCCATTCGCGAGAGCGAGCGATCGGGGAAAGGTCGCAGATCTCGATAATGTCGGAAATTTCGATATCATGATGAGTGGCCCTGGCGCAGATGCTCTCCACCCCTCGAAGGAGAGACTCCACGTCACCCCTGGTCAGGTATGCGTCATCGGCTTCAATTGCCAAGCGAACCGTCGAACTCGTGGATCGAACGTCGAATCGCAACGGAGGGGCAGTCCATCGGGAACGAGAACTCAGCCACTCCACCTTACCCAGGGATTCGAATTCTGGTACTGGAAAATCACCGGTGATGTTGATGTAATTGAACATGCAGGAATCTCGTGTCACGTGCATTCCGCGCTCGCTGCGAATTTCACGCATCAAATCATCCTCCATGTCGGGATCGTACCGCCCATGGCGATACGCCCGCAGTGCCGCACTGCTGACTCTTTTCGTGAGGGCGTCAAATGTTACTCCGCTACAGTCAATCAGCGCGATTGCCGCCTGTGCGAGATTGGCGACAGATTCCTGCAGCTCGCCTCGCGGGCGATTCGAGCAGAGAACCTGAAGATTTACGTAATGGTTTGACGTGAGAACTGAAATCAACGAAAAGAATGCAGCGGCCATTATTGAAGGGGGGCTTACGCCCAGGCGTTGTGCAATCTTGGTCTGTGACTGCGAAAGGCTGGTGGAATCGTAGGACGCTCTGATTATTCGCTGGGGGGCATCGATGCTCGCGGCCGGGCGTGCAGGCCCGCCGGCGCGGGGTGAGAACGCCGTGGCCGGAATGTGGCGCAGCACATGCGCCCAGTGCTCTGCGGCCCTGGCGCTCCGCGCTCTACCGGGCCGGGAGTGTTCGTATTCCTGGATCTCGAATGGCTGCATTGACTGGTAGGCCGAATCCGCGCGCGTACTGATACCCCTGATTGAATCCCTGACGGTGGCATCGACCAATGCCGCGGAGGCACCATCGATGGTCACGTGGTTGTATACGAGGAAAAGACGCCGTGCTGAATTATTCTCAATGGTGATTGCGACTCGTACGGAAAACTCGTCAGTGAAATGATTTAGCTGCCAGTGGTTGATGTACTCGTTGAGCGGTTCATGTTCGTCGTCCTCCAACTCGATAACCGTGATCGGAACGGTTCCCTTGCTGGAGAGAATCTGAAGGCGATCGGAAACCGGGTTGAATCGGGTTCGGAGGGACTCGAATCGTTCGACCGCGAGCGTGATGGCCTCGACTATTGTTTCAATTCGGGTGTCCTGGGGTACGGGAATTTCTCGCTTGAGATTGAAAAGCCCCAATTCGGTAGGGTGCTTCTCTTCGAGCAGACGGGAGAACTTTATCTGCCCCCACGTCATGGGCCGGATGCCGCTGCGGGTTCCGTGAAAGGGTGCGGCAATTTGAGAAATTCGCATGGCGAGCTACATCTCCTATGCGTTGAGACGTTCGGAACCGTGAAGTCTCCAGGCCGGGCCGGAGGTGGCGAACCGTGAACGCGAGACACGGCGTCGCGGAAACCCCATTGGTTTCCACTTCGTTGCTCCCGTGCCTGTTGGGTGCTCACGTCAGACGGGTGATCATAGCCAGCGGTCTTCGCGGGTGACAGGGGGCGCGAAAGTTTCGTGTATGGGGCAGGCAAGGTGACACGCAGCGGCCGGCCGGTGTGCGTGCACCGTTTTGGTTTCGGCAGAGACTCCGGATTGCGGTTGTGACCTGCTGCGACACGGCTCCGTTCTCAGGCCCCGTGTCTGCGCAGGCCGGTGCGCCTGGGTGCCGACAGCGGAGCGGACGTGCGCTGGTCCGAGACGACCCCGGTCGCGCAGTTGGAACTGTTCGTTTTTCGCCCGGCTCGGGCAGTTGTGGGTGAACAGCTCGGGACGACGCTGGATTTATGTGGAGAAAGATGCTTGAACGCCTGGCTGTCGTGCATGTTTGCGCCGGACACCGCGGCGGCCGGCGGCAGCCCCTGGGCCTCGGACAGCTCGTGCAGTTCGCTGCCCTTCCTGTCGCGATCGACCGGATTCGGCCCGGTCAGCGAATGACCTCGTGAGACATCCCCTTATGCGTTTTCCTGTTCGATGTGGACAGACCGATCTGAACGTCACCCCGGGACAGCCCTTTCAGCCAGGACGCGCCGCCGATCACAGCACGCCATTCGGTAGTTTAGTAAATCGTTCTTCCAGGAGAAAATGGGGCGTGTTGCGCAACTTCGACATAAGGCTGTACGCCTCGCCCCCGCCCAGCCGCCGTTGGCCAGGAGGCTTGTTCATGACCTCCGCACCGCAACAGGGGGACGGCTGACGGCCAGGCTTCCCATGGCGCCACATCAAGGATCCTGCGACGCAGGTTCGTCAGCCTGCCCCAGGAACTCTCCGCAGCGCCCGAAGTCCCACTCCCTCAGACCCGAAGGCTGCGATCGCAACCGTTGACAGGGGCATGAAGTTGATCGTAGCATTTCGTTCGGCATTTTACTAAAACGTTTTTCCAGGAGAAAACGGGCGCGATGCGCAATTCAGGCATGAGGCTGCACGTCCTGACCCACCCGACGTTGATCAGAGGGCTTGCCCTCGGCCTTTCCGAAGGTCCCCTGCATGACCGGAGAAATGAGATCGGGAGGAACACTTCCGGACTCCGGCTCCTCGGCTTCAGAGCGGCGCCCATGCCCTGACGGATCTGTTCCCGGTGTCCCATGCACTTCTCATTCCTGGACTGCGCAGCGCCCAGCTCTCGGCTTATGGACCGCAATGTGCCCCTCAGAGGGAATCCTTCCGAAAGAGGAAATGGATGGACGGACAAGAGATCACCCAACGCGTACGCAGCATCATTGAGGCGCAACTCAACACCGCGATCGACTTCGATGACGAAGATGCCCTCGCCGATCACGGCCTCGATTCGCTGAGCAGCGTGGAAGTCACCCTGGACCTGGAAGACGTCTTCAGCGTCACCTTCAACGACGAGGAGATGACCTTCGAGAGATTCGCGACGATCGCCAGCATCGTGAACCTGCTGGAGGAGAAGCTCGCTTCGTCGGGGTGAGGAGCGAACGTGGTGACGCGCCGTGGACGCCCGGGCGGGGTGTGTCCCATTCAGGCTGATTCGAAAGGGGGGTAGGCGTCGGTGCAGGCGCAACAGAGCGACACGTACTTCAAGGTGCTCGGTCCCTTGGAGATCCAGCGAGGCGGCGGTCCTGTCGCATTGGGGCCGCGGCAGCGACGGATACTTCTGCTTCGCCTCCTCGCGGAGAACGGGCGCATCGTCAGCACGGACCGCCTCCGCGATGACGTGTGGGGCGGCCACCCTTCCCGCGGCTCCATCTCCTCCCTGCACGCGCACATCAGCAGGCTCCGCGCCGCCTTGGAACCCGACAGGGCCTGCCGCGGACACTCCCGTCTGCTGGTGACCGAGACGTCCGGCTACGCGCTGCGTGTCCCGCACGAGAGTCTGGACACAGTGCAGTTCCAGCGAGACCTCGACCGTGCCCAGCGGCAGCTGTCCACCGGAGAGCCCGCTGCCGCCTGCCGGGAGGCCGAACGGGCGCTGGTGCGTTGGCGCGGAACCCCGTTCGTCGAGGCCGCGGACTATCCATTCGCTGCGCAGGAGATCTTCCGGCTGGAGGAGGGCAGGCTCAGAGCGCGGGAAGTCAGGATCTCGGCGCTGCTGGCGCTCTCTCAGTTCGACGCGGCGACAGCCGCTGCCCAGGAGCTGACCGCTGACCATCCCATGAACGAGGTGGCGTGGATTCTCATGATGCGTGCCCTCTATCTCTCGGGCCGATCCGCCGAGGCCATCCGGCAGTACGACGTGGTGCGCGACCGCCTCAACGCGGAACTCGGGCTGGAACCGGGACCCGGGCTCCGCGGCATCCAACTCGCCATCCTGCGACACGACACCCGGCAGATCGCACCGGAGCCGCCACAGCGCACGGAGCTCGCCTTCCCGAAAGCCGCGCCCCTGCGCGACGCACCACTACTGCCGGGCAGGTCGGCGGAGCTGTCCCGGCTGGACGAACTGCTGGGCGCCGCCGGATCAGGGGAGACGGCGTGGGCCATGGTTTCCGGCGAGCTGGGCTGGGGCAAAACGAGGCTGGCCGAGGAACTCGCCCGGCGCGCCGCCGACCGTGGTTTCGCTGTCGTATGGACCCGTCACGGCGGAGAGGCCGGCGGCCCCGCGAGCGCCACACCATTCTGGACCGCCCTGCAGATGCTGCGGCAGTTGCTGCCGGAACGGGACACTCTCACTCAGGCCGCGCTGAGTACGGGCGAAGTGAGCGCGCCCATGCAACGGCTGACCTTCTTCGAAGACGTCGCCAAGGACCTGCAGCACGCGCTCGCCGACCGTCCCACCTTGTGTCTCATCGACGACATGCAGTGGATCGACCCCGAGTCGTGTGAGCTCCTTGCTTTCCTGGCCGTGCATCTGCGTGAGCTCCCCCTGGCAGTGGTGTGCAACACGCGCGACGCCTCCCAGGCCGGAGTGAATCGGGTCTCCGCGCTGCTGGCGCGTCAAGGAGGTGTCCATCTCCGGCTGTCGCCACTCACGGCGCAGGAGGCGAAGGAGGTCGTCTGCCAGTGGCAGGCCACTTCCTCCGCTCCTGTTGCCGCCCGTGATCTCGACAGGACAGCGCGTGAACTGCACCGGCGCAGTGCCGGCAACCCCTTCTTCCTCACAGAGCTGCTGCGCTCGATGGCCGACCGCACCGGGTGCACGACACCGCGTGTCCCGGCCTCGGCTCACAGCGTTCTCACGGCTCTCCTCGGCGGCCTCCAGCTCCCGGTCCGTGCCCTGCTGGAGACCGCCGCGGTGGTCGACGAGGCGGTCGACATCGACCTCTTGGCGCGGCTGCGCGGCAGCACCTCGGACGAGGTTCTCGACCTGGTGGGCGCAGCCGCCGCCGCGGGTGCGGTCCGGTGGGAGGAAGGTTCCGGACCCTGGCAACCGGGACGCTGCCGCTTCACCTGGCCGGTGCTTCGCGAAGTCGTTCTCGCGGAGCTGCCGCCCGTGCGGAGGAAGCGGTTGCAGACAGCTGTCGCCGAGTGCGTTCACTTGCACGCGTCCTTGGTGCCCGCGGCGGCAGTCCGTCTTCCGGTCCAACCGTTCAGGTCGGACGCAGCCCCCAGGATGCCTGTCCGGGCCCCGTCTTCGGGGGAGGGCGGGTGAGTGCACACACAGTCGCACGCCCCGCCGCGAAACATGTCGGAAAGCATGTCGAGAAGGATGGAGCGACGCATGACGAGGCAGTCGGATTCCCTGTCCTGGCGATGCCGGTGGGACAGTTGCCTGTCCGCCGTGGGGAGGCGCCGGTGAACCTGTACGAACGGGCGGTCCAGCAGGCGCTCGAAGGCAGTGGTCACCATCCGGTTCCCGTGCGCTGGTTCACCAGTGCGTTGCAAGTACACACCAACTCGCGCCGTACTCGCGCGTACGTTGCCAGCCAGCACCACGTTGTGGCTCACCCTTCCTTTGTCCCCGCGGTGCTCCCGGTCACCGACCTGTACGCCGTCGCCGACCCCGCGCTGCTCGGCATCATCCGGTCTGCGGCAGTGGGCCGTCCCGTGAGCCGGCGGGAGTCCTTTCGCGGGGTGTGGTACGCGTGCTGGAAGACCGGCGGCGACGGCGCGGTGATGCTCGTCGACGACGGGCACGCGTACCAGCACGCCCTTCTCACCCGGGACTTCCGCTCCTGGGCTGTCGTGGGAGACCGTCGTGAGGACCTCGGGCCGGTGGTCTCGCGCACCGTACGGGAACTGGTCCGCGAGGACCTGCTCCGTCGAGGGGCCGTCACCTTCCACGGAGCCGCAGCCGAACTGGCAGGCGGCGGAGGCGGCGTGCTGCTTGCCGGTGCTTCCGGCGCGGGCAAGACCTCTGCCGCGATCCGGGTGGGGCGCGGCGGAGGCCGGGCGGTGGGCACGGACCGCAGCTTTCTCCTGGAGTGGGGAGGCACACGGATCCTCGTCGGCCTGCCCGAGTCCACCCGTCTCAGTGTCGGCTCCGCCGAGGCGATGGGCATCGCCCGTGCCCTGCGCGAGCGCTCCCCCATCCGTGGCCTCAACCCCTTCGCACAGGGCGGCACCGACCGATCCGGCGAGGGGCCGCGGACGGCGAAGGAGCCCAAGGTGTCGCTGAGCAATGCTGAAGTGCACGAGCTGCTGGGGTGCGGCTTCGTGGCCGCGACGCCCGCCGACTCCCTGGTGGTGTTGGAGAGCATGCCCCACGCGTCCCCCCGACTGGACGACCTGGACCCGGCGGAGGCCGTGGCTGCCCTGCGCCCGCACCTGCTCGCGCCCGACCCCGACTACCGGAGTCGCTGGCTGACCGCCGAGCCCGGGTCCGAGGCACCCGAGGCGGCGACGGCACGACTGTCCGCACTGGTCGACGGCCGTCCGGTGAGGCGCCTCGTCTGGGATCCCGCGCTGCACTGCGACGACAGGGTCGCGCAGCTGCTGTCTCCGGACACGGGGCGCACGGTGCCCGACACGACCGCTCGCGCCACCCGAGCAGAACGGAATGTGCGCCGATGACGACCCCAGCGGAGCCTCGCCCCGACGGCAGCAGCTCGGACGACGCCGTGTGGGGCGTCCTGCAACTCATCGCGCTCCAGCAGGGGCTGGACGAAGAACCCGACGAGCGCGCCGCGCCCCTCGCGAGGGCCGACTTCGACCACGGCCGCCTCGTCGAGCAGGCGATGCGCCACGGTCTGCTGGCTGCCCTTGCGCACTACCTTCATCGCCACGGGCTGCGCCGCACCCTGCCAGCCCGGCTGCGCAATCCCGTGCTGTCCTACCTGCTGATGAGCGAGCACCGTGCCCACCTGCTGACGCACGAGGCCCTACGGGTGTCCACGGCCCTGGAAGGGGCCGGCATCCAGGCCGCTTGGACCAAGGGGGTGGTGCTGCAGTCCACCCTGTACGACGACAGCGGCGTCCGGACGTACAACGACATCGACTTGATGATCGCACCGGCCGATCGGGAACGCACACAGGCGGCCCTTGTCGACCTGGGCTACGAAGCCGCGGTGGCCTTCGACCCCACGGCCAGGGAGCTACGGAAGATCTCCCGGGCCGCAGAGCGGATGTACCGGATGTCCCCCGACCACCTGCCGCACTTCCACCGGCTCGTCGACGACCTGTGCGTGCCGCACATTTCCGTTGACGTAGCCAATAGCCTGACCTGGCACGGCAGCGCATGGCACGTCCCCCTGGGGCCGGTCATGGCGCAGAGGGAGACGGTGAACGTCCTGGGCGGGACCACCCTGCCGACGCTGTCGCCGACGCACTGCTTCCTCTTCCTCTGCCTCCACCTGTTTCGCGAGGCATGGGTGCAGCGAACCGTGCAGACCAAGGACGTCTCCCTGGCGCAGTTCGCGGACATCGCACGGCAGTGGCGGCGTTCCTCCCCACAGACGCGCCGCCGCGTCGCGGAGAGTGTCGCCACATGGGAGCTGGCCGGTCCGGTGGCCTGGGTCTGCGCGCACACCGACGCGCTGCTGGGTACGGAGATGGTGGCCGGCCTGGGCCTCGCGGCAGCGGCCGACCCGGCGTGGCTGGCCAGCGGGCAAGGAGGCTCAGGACGCCGGCTGACATGGTCGGGAGACATGCGCGAACGGCTGCGTTCCCCTCACCCCCCGGAGCTGGTACCGGTGGCCGCGGACGCCTGATGTGCACAGCGGTGGCGGCCGAGGGACCGGGTCAAGGCCGCTCCGCTCACCGGAACGGAGCATGGCCGACGCGTCCCCCTCTCACACCAGCGTGACATTCCGGTCGAGGAGGGACAGGGTGCCGTTCGCCGTCAGTAGCCGGTCGTTGGCGTAGTTGAGCGCCGCCGACCGCAGATCGCGGAAGACCCGTTCCAGGGGAAGCGGCGAGGTATGCGCGTATCCCACTGACAGCCCGGCCAACTGCACCATGCGGTCGGCTGCCCGGAATGTCAGCTCTGAGGCCGCGAGCTTGAGGCTGTTGAGATGGATCCGCACCACGGGACCGTCCAGCCGGCCGCCCTCGGCCCGGATGCCGGTCACCTCTTCCTGGACCTTGGCCAGGTAGGCGCTGACCAGTTCGAGGTCGAGTCGGATGCGGGCTATGCGCTCCTGGACCAGCGGAGAGGAGATGTCGCTGCCCCCCTTGCGTGCGCCCCCCGCCAGCCTGCGCACCAGGGAGCTGAACGCACCCTGAGCCGCTCCCAGCCAGCAGGCGCTCCAGGCGAGATGTCCCGTGGGGACCATGCTGTCCGCGGCGGCCTGCCGAAAGCGGCCAGGTGGCCCCACCATGTTGTCCACGGGGACATGCCCGGTCAGGCGCAGCGCCACGCTGTGCGTTCCGCGCATTCCCAGGGTGTCCCAGTCCCCGGTCTGCTCGATCTCCAGGTCGGCGCGGTCGGCGTAGACCAGCGAGACCTCGTGTGGACCGGCGTCCTGGTGTGCCCGCATGGTGATCAGGAACCCGTCGGCGTACGCGCCTCCGGTGACGACGGGGGCTGCCCGCCGGATGACCAGATCCTCGTCCCGGCCGCGCAGAGCCTCGTGGGCGGACAGCAGTTCGCCGCCCGAGCCCTCCTCCGTGGTGACGGAGGCGAGATACACCTCGCCTGCGGCGATCCGTGGCAGCAGCTCCGTCCGGAGGCGCGGGCCGGCGTGCCGCACGAGCAGGTCTGTCTGCTGACAGTGCATGGCCCAGATCATCGCGGTGGACAGACAGCCGGTGGCGAGCCTGCGCGCGATGTCCACCAGCGCGTCGAGTCCGAGCCCCATGCCCCCGTACTCGGTCGGCACCAGGAGGCCGAGATACCCACTGGAGCGCAACGCCTGCAGCCCCTCCACGGGGAACCGGGCCTTGGTGTCCACGTCCGTGGCGTGTTCGGTGAGGATCCTCACCAGGGAGTCGACATCAGTCATGGGATCTTCCTCCGGGCTCGTACGCTGGAGAATGCGCTGGTCAGTTGCGAGGGGCCACTTCGATGGGCCGCAGGGTGAGGCGACGTGCCGAGAGCACTTCCCCCTCGTCGAGGACGATTTCGACCGGTGCGGGGTGGCTCAGGAAGCCGATGAGGCCGGCGGTCAGGCCGTACGCACCCACGTTCGGCACCGCGAACAGGTCACCGGCGCGGGGAGTGCGGAGCGCAGCCGCGCCGTTGAGTACGTCGAGCGGAGTGCACAATGGGCCGACCAGTGCGGTGGACCCGGTTTCGCCGATGCACTCTTCGTCCCGCGACGTCCTGTCGGCGTGGCCGGTTGCCCGGCCCGTGCCGATCCGATACGGCTGGACGTTGGGCCGCACGAGGCGGCCCAGTCCGGACATGCCACCGAGGGCGTTGACCCCGGCGTCGAGGACCGTGAACGTCCGGTCGCCGGTCCGCTTGACGTCAAGGACCTGCGTCAGCAAGGTGCCCGCGGTCGCCGCCAGGTAGCGCCCGGACTCAAACATCAGCTCAAGGTCTTCCTGCCGCCACACCGCCGCGTGCTCGTCGAGCATGCGGGTCAGGCTGTCGGTGAGCCTCGGATGGCGGGTGAGTTCGCCGGGCCGGGCGAACGGCGCGGGGAAACCGCCGCCCAGGTCGAGGACTTGCGGGGTGAACCCGGTGCGCTCGCACACCCCCGCCACGGTGCGCAGCGCCTGGTCGAACTCGGAAAGCAGCGCGTCCTCGGTCGCCACGTTCGTCGCGAAGAAGGTATGCACTCCGACGGGGTGCGCCGGGCCCAGGGGACGGAACAGCTCGGTGAGCGCGTCGGAGTCCGTCGTGTCGACGCCGAACGCGGTGGGCCTCCCGGTCATCCGCAACGATCCGCTGCCGCTGCCGGCCGGGCCGTTGAGGCGGACCACGTAGGCGCAGTCGGTGTCCGCCGCCGCCGCGGCTTCCGCCAGCCGGGCCCGGTCCGTCGGCGACTCCACCGAGAAGGTCCGCACACCCGTCTTGAGGGACTGCACGATCTCCCGCATGGATTTGCCCGGGCCCGTGTGAATCATGTGCTCGGGCGGACAGCCCGCGCCGGAGGCCGCCACTACCTCGCCGGTCGAACTCACCTCGGCCCCCAGGCCCTCGGCGCAGAGAGCGGCAATCACCAGTGGGTGGGGATTGGCCTTCACCGAGTACATCAGCCGCACTCCGGGGGGCAGGTCCGCCTTCAGGGCACGGGCGGCGGCGCGCACAGCGGCGAGGTCGTAGAGGTAGGCGGGGGTGCCGTAGCGGGCGGCCAGTTCTCGCAGGAAGACGGGATCGTTCATCGGGTGGTCTCCGCGGATCGGCGCAGCGCCGCCTTGTCTATCTTCCCGTGTGGCGTCTGCGGCAGGTGATCCACGACCACGCAGCGGTCGGGGACTTTGGCTGGGCCGAGCCGTTCCTCCACCCCTCTCAGCACGGCCCTCGGCGGGCGCCCGGTCACTGCCCACACCGTGAGCTCGCCATCGGGACCGGGCGGAACACACGCCGCGGCCTCGACCCCTTCGATGTCCAGCATGGCGCTCTCGATCTCCTGGGCGCTCACCCGCCACCCCCGCCGCTTGAAGACGTCGTCGCGGCGGCCCACGAAGTACAGCCGTCCCTCGTGGTCGAGGTAGCCGTAGTCCCCGGTGGCAACCGCGCGGCCGTGCCCGCCGGGGGCCGGGACGAACCGTTCCGCGTTCGCGTCCGGCGCCTGCCAGTAGCCGGCCATCACGTGCGGCCCCGCCGAGAGGATCTGGCCGACCTCGCCCGGAGGCAGCACCTCGCCCTGCTCGTCCACCACGAACAGTTCGGTGCCGGGCAGGGCGCGCCCGACCGTTGCCGGGTGCGTCAGGTCCTCGTCCGGCCTGGCGACGGTGATGCGCTTGCACTCGCTCATGCCGTACATGCAGATGAGGCGAGCGCCGGGGAACGCCGACCGGAGGCGTGCGGCGTCCGGGCCCACCAACGCCGCGCCGGTGTTGCTGAACAGGCGGAGCGAGGTGGGCCGGGTGTCGCGGGCCGCGAGTCGGCTCAGTACCGCTGCCAGAGTGGGGACCAGCGGCAGAACGGTCGCCCCGCTGTTCCGGACGGCCCGTAGCTCGCCTGCCGACATCGGCTCCGACGGGAAGACGATCTCGGCCCCGGCCACGGCGCAGAGCAGGATCTGGTAGAGGCCGTAGTCGAAGGACATCGGAAGCCGGACGTAGACGATGTCGTCGTAGCGGTAGCCCAGTGTCGAAGCCACCGCGTGGGCCGCCCACACGACCGTGCCGTGCGGGCAGAGAATGCCCTTCGGACGCGCCGTACTACCCGAGGTGTAGATCATCAGAGCTGTGGCGTCGGGTCCCAGTCGGCCGGCGTCGTCCTGGGCGGGGGGTGCCGTGCCCAGGAATCCGGGCGGAGCGGCCCGGTCGGCGTGCAGCAAGGCCGACGCCGCAACCACGGGCGCGACGGAGCAGGTGACGGAGCGGCCGGCATGGTCTTCCGGAACAACCACGAGCGTTGGCCGGGCGTCTGCCAACAGCCAGCGGAGCTGATAGTCGCTGATGTCCTCGGCGGCCGGAATCACGACGGCGCCCTGCCGCAGCGCGCCGTACAGCAGCGCTGTGAAGGCCCTGCCGCCTGGCAGGAGGGACAGGATCCGTGCTCCGGTTCCGATGCCAAGGGAAGCGAGGTTCGAGGCCACCGCGCGGCTGTAACGGTCCAGTTGGCGGTAGGTCCATGCTCCCGAGCCGTCGCGGGCCGCGGGGCGCGAGCCATGGTGCTCGACGGCTCGGTCCAACAGGGACGGCACCAATGTGCCGCCCGCCGCCAGGACCGGATCCGCCATGGACTGCGGTTTGTTCGTCAAATCCGTTTCACCTCCCGGAACGGCCTGTAGCCGACGGCGTACCGACCGGCTTCTCCGCGGCACCAGCGGCATGGGCGCCGAAGCATGGAGGCCGCGCCGTGGTGTGAGCGGTCACGGACGCCTGTGGCAGCCGACGGTGTGCGTCGAACGTGGCGAGGAAGTCGGCGAGCGGGCCGGTGAGCAGCTGGTCGCAGTGGCGTACGGCGATCTCGTCGGAGCCCTCGACGGCCACTCCGTAGGCGGCGGAGCCGAGGAGGCAGCCGTCGTTGCGGGAGTCTCCGAAGGCTATGACGGCTGACAGCCCCTGCTCCTCGCCGTACGTCTCTCGCAGGTGGGCGTCGAGCGCGGCGGCCTTGCAGGTGCCCTCGGGACGTACGACGCAACCCTGGAACGCCGAGATGCGATCCAGGTCGTGTGACAGGCCGGCCAGCTTGCCGGAGAGTCCGGAGAGTCCGGCGGCGGCACCGAACACCGTCACCGCCGCGGCGCTTTCGCCCTTGGCCGGCCCAGCAGGTTCGGTTGCCACGGCCGAACGCGGCAGATCATAGGCGAGCGAGTAGGCGAGGGCGGCCCGGCGGGTGCGGGCGACCAGGGCGTCGCCGGTCTCGGTGACCGTGTCGGGGAGGCCGGCGGCGGCCAGCCGGAGGGCGATCCCCTCCGGCAGCGCCCGCGTGACGGTGATGAGGCCTTCGGTGCGGCGCAGCAGGACGTTCCCGTGGCTGAGAAGGAGGGGGTCGTCGAACGCGGTCAGGACGGGGTCGGTTGGGCTGATCCCGCGGAACGAACTGAGTGACCGCCCGGTGACGAGCAGAGGGCGGACACCCTGATCACGCAACCGGGTCAGACCGTCGGCGAGTCCGGGGAGGAAGCGACCCCGGCGGTCCAGAAGGGTGCCGTCCAAGTCGAACGCCGCGTAGCGCAGGGGATGGTGGCGCGGGGTGCGCGGCCTGTCCGCGCACGCTTCCGGGTACGTGTGAGGGTCCGCGGGCACCAGGTGGTCCGGAGAGGCGGCCGTCACCGAGGGGTCCGGGTCCGGGCGCCTGCTGTCATGGATCGGCCGTCTGCCGGTGATGCCCCGGTGAATAACGCGCCGTCGAGTGGCCTGCAGGTCCCCGTGGTCTCTTTCATGGCAGCTCTGCATGCTCTCCATTCGCATTCTCCCTGACGCGAATCACGCACGTCCTTCCGCAATCCAATAGTCGGCGTCTTGTCGGCCGCTTGCATTCTCCTTGCGTTGATTCCTGCCAGGGTGGTGCTGGGTGCTACTGACAGGGGAACGCGCAGCTCAGATGAGTCATGGACGCGCCGGCGAAATCTGCATCCGGGCGGTCGGAAAGGCGCTCACCCAGGGTCGGAACCGCAGAAGTGAGGCGCATATCGCATTCCTCGAACACCTCGTCACCCGAAGGCGATTGACGCATCATGGCGGAGATGTTCCAATCCACTGTGCCCTCTCTTCGAATTGCGTCGCTCCGAATATTGGCCAGCGAACGGGCCCGGCTGCTGAGGATTTCCGTGCTCGACCGCCGAGCCGGTTCCGTGCTCGTCCTCGTGCACCTGTGGACCGCCGTCGTGCCGGCCACCACAGCGCTGGTGACGGGCTGGCTGGTGGCGGTACTCACCGCCGCGGCAGCTGGCCGCGAGTCGACTTCGATGACGGTCTGGCCGCTCGTCACGATGGCCGCGTTGCTGGTCGCGGACGAGATCCTCAATGCCCTGGGCCATGCGATTGAGCAGTACACCGCAGGCCGGGTGGACGCCCGCGTACGACGGCAGGTGCGCGCCTTCGCGCTGTCGCCCCAGGACATGGCCCACCTGGAGACGCCGTCCTTCGCCGACGACGCGGCGCGCGCTTCGGACGTCGGGGAGGGGCGATCCCACTCACCGGGCGCCGCGGCCGTCGGCTATCTACGGCTGGTCTTCCGGATGATCGCCGCGCTGGGCTCCGCGTGCGTCGTGGCCGTGAAGTTCTCCCCGCTTCTGGCCGTGGTGCTCCTGGGCACCTGCCTCGTCATGCGCGCGCTCATCCGCCGCTGGTGGGTGCATCTTTCGCAGGTACGGGACGAGCGCGAGCCCATGCGACGCCGCGCGGAGTACTGGACCGACATCGCATCCGCCGGACCGGCCGCCAAGGAGGTCCGGCTCTTCGGCCTGCACGATTGGGTCGTCCGGCACCGTACACGCGAGTTCCTCGCCTGGACGGAGATAGTCTGGTCCACCCGGCGAGGCGTCCTTCGGAAGCAGGGGTGGATCGCCGTCCTCGCAGCCGTCGCAGCCTCCTGTGCGCTACTGTTTCCCGGTTTGGCCGCCGAACGGGGCTCGCTGCCCGTCAGTGATCTGATGACGGTGATGGTGGCGGCGTGGGGCATCTTCGCCATCAGTTCCATGGGCTACGAGGCGTTCGACATCGAGTACGGACTCCTCGCGGTGCGCGCGCTGGACCGGCTGGGCGCCGCCTACGGTGGGACGTCTCCAGCGGCACCGCCCGCCATCCCGGAAGCAGCCGGCCGGACGGGCCCCGCCACCGTCCGGGCCGAGTCCCTGGCCTTCCGGTACCCGGGCGCCGACCGCCGAGTTGTCGACGGCTTCGACCTGACGATCCGCCCCGGTGAAGTGCTGGCTCTGGTCGGGCACAACGGGGTCGGCAAGACAACGGTGATCAAGCTCATCGCCGGCCTGCTCGTTCCTGCCTCAGGCAGACTGCTGATCGACGGTCAGCCGCTGGAGCCGGCAGACCTGTCCGCCTGGCGCCGCCGCGTCGCCATTGTCTTCCAGGACTTCAACCGGTACCCGCTGTCCGCCGCCGACAACATTGCGCTCGCCGCCCCCGAACACCGCGACGACCTGGCCGGAATCCGGTCCGCCGCCATCAGGGCCGGCGCCGACACCTTCATCGAGGCGATGCCCGACGGCTATCAGACGCTGTTGGCATCGCACCGCACGGGCGGCATGGACCTCTCAGGCGGCCAGTGGCAGCGGGTCGCCATCGCCCGGGCCATCTTCGCCGTCGCCCATGGCAGGGACCTGCTGATCCTGGACGAACCGACGGCGCACCTGGACGTCGAGGCCGAGGCACGCTTCTACGGGCAGGTGGTCGCAGAGGTCAGCGGAGCCACGGTCGTCCTGATCTCGCACCGCCTGTCCACGGTCCGCAACGCGAACCGGATCGTGCTGTTGAGGGAGGGCCGGGTGACGGAACAGGGCAGTCACGACCAGCTCGTCGCACACGGCGGAGACTACGCAGGACTGTTCCGTCTGCAGGCGGCCCGCTTCACCGAATCCGAAACCGAAACCAATCCCGAGAACGCGGAGGCGGAACGATGACGCTCCTGACGAAGGGATCGGGCACCTCTCACATGCTGCGCCTGGCCTGGCGAACCGATCAGACCGTCGTGTCCGTGATCATCGCACTGGCCGCAGCGCAGACTCTGGCGGTCGCGGCCACGGGACTGAGCCAGCGCTGGGTCGTCGACGCCGTGCACGGGGCGTCCGGTGACGCTGCGCCAGGACTCCTCCTCGCTGTCACCGTCGGCGCGGTCGCCCACGTGACCATCGCAGCCGGCAACCGCACCCGCTACAACTACCAGCACGATCTGACCGACCGCGTCGACACCGTGGTCAGCGAGGAGATCCTCACGGTCACGTCGACCATCCCCAGCGTCGAGCATCTCGAACGCACCGACTATCTCGACCGGCTCGCGCTGTTGCGGCGCCACACCAAGGCCCTCGCCGGCTCCTGCTGGGCCATGAGCGACACGGCGATCTCCGTGATCAGCGCCGGTCTTTCGCTCTGTCTGCTCGTCGGCGTCCACCCGGCGCTCGCCGGACTGGCTCTGCTGGCGCTGCCGCCGCTCTGGGCCGCCAAGCGCGCGCAGAGCCACCTGGCGCAAGCCCGCAAGAGCACGGCGGAAAGCCAGCGCCACGAGGACCATCTGCACCGGATGTGCATCGAGCCGGACACCGGAAAGGAACTGTACGTCTCCGGCGCGGGCCCCCTCCTGGACCGGCTGGCCGACGACGCCTGCCAGCGTGTACTCACGGGCGTGCTCAAGGCCCGTGTACGAGCGGTGAGCTGGCAGCTGTCCGGTTGGGCCTGCTATGCCCTCGGGTACATCGCCGCCCTGGTGCTCACCGCACGAATGGTCAGTCGCGGTGAGGTCTCTCTGGGGGACCTGATGCTGGTCATCACGCTCGGCACCCAGCTCCGCGGACAGGTGCGCGCCGCGGTCAACGGCTTCAGCCGGATCGCGGACGCCGGCCACGCCTCCGAGCACTACGTGTGGCTCCGGGAGTACGCGGAGCAGCAGCGGCCGACCGGAACGCGGCGGGTCCCGGACCGGCTGGAGCGCGGCATCGAACTGCGCGACGTCGACTTCACCTACCCCGGCGCCGGTGAACCGGTGCTGCGCGGCGTGAACCTCACACTGCGGGCCGGCTCCACGGTGGCCCTCGTCGGGGTGAACGGGGCAGGAAAGACCACCCTGGTCAAGCTCCTGAGCGGGATGTACACGCCGACGGCCGGGACCGTGACCGTCGACGGCGTTCCGTTGGCCGAGTTCGACATGCCGGCCTGGCGCCACGAGCTGACCGGTGTCTTCCAGGACTTCGTCCGGTTCCAGCTCCCGGTCCGGCACACCGTCGGCATCGGACACCTGCCCTCGACGGACAACGAGGAGGACGTGTCCCACGCGGTTCGCGAAGCAGGTGCCTCCCCTCTCGTCGACGGGCTTCCCGACGGGCTCGGCACACAGCTCGGCAGGCTCTACGAGGGTCAGGAGCTGTCCCATGGGCAGTGGCAACGACTCGCCCTCGCCCGGGCGCTGATGCGGCGCCGGCCCACACTGCTGGTGCTCGACGAGCCCACCGCCGCACTCGATCCGCTGGCCGAGCACGAACTGCATGAGCTGTTTCTCCGGCAGACCGGTGGGCACGGCCGGATCACCCTGCTCGTGTCGCACCGCTTCTCCACGGTTCGCAACGCCGAGACCATCGTCGTCCTGGACGGAGGCCAGGTCAGCGAGCACGGCTCTCACGACGAGCTGATGGCGTCGGGCGGACGGTACTCCCAGCTGTACACCACCCAGGCCACCGCGTACCGCTGACCCGCGCCGCGGGTCCCTGCCGCAGGTGTTTCAGAAGGACACCCATGAACGAAGCGGACCAGCCGCACCGAGAGGACCAGTTCCGATGACCGTACCGGACGACATCATCCCCGCCGACTACCGGGATCTGCTGGAAAGGCCGCTCTTCGCCCACCTCGCGACGGTCCGTCCTGACGGCACCCCCCAGATCAATGCCATGTGGTTCGACTGGGACGGTGCCTACCTCTACTTCACCAGCACGATCGCACGCTACAAGCACCGCAACGTCACTGCTCGCCCCTCCGTCGCGGTCTCCGTCAGCGACCCGGACGACCCATACCGGCATCTGGAGGTACGGGGCCGGGTGGAGCGCATCGAACCAGACACCGAGGGCATCGTCTGGCTGCGCCTCGCCGCGCGCTACGGGGACTCGGTCGAGGGTCCGCCCGCCGATGCGGCACAGCGCGTCGTCTACGTGGTGCGCCCTGTGGGCACGTCCTCATTCACCCGGCGACGGGTGAATGAGGACGCTTCCCGGCGGTCGCTGACGGGCGGTTTTCCGGCGGTCGCTGAAGGTGGGTGTCCCCGCGGTCGCTGACGGGCGGTTCCCCGGTGGTCAGCGACCGCTGTCCCCATGGACCGGCCCCGTGATCTGGTGCCGGATGTCCCGCCGGACCCGCATCCGGCGTCGGGCCTCGGCCCGGGAGATGGGGTGCCTGTCGTCCCACTCGATGGCCCGGCGCATGAGCACGGCGAGCGCCGGCTCCACACCGTCCAGGTAGCCCGGCTCGCGCACCCACGTCCAGGAGGTCTGGCCGCCGGTCGGCTCCTCCATCGACTGGACGTTCATGTGCAACGTGCGGCGGTGGGTCCTCGCCGCACACGAGCCGCGGTGGACCATGTGGTAGTTCATGTAGATCACGTCACCCGGCCGGCAATGCACCACGACCTCTCCCGGCAGCGGCCCCGTGCCGAAGGCCTCTATCTGCTCGCGCTCCATGGCGGTCAACGGCCGACGGTGGGAACCCGGCACCGCACGGAAGGAGCTGTCCTCGGTGAGACAGACGTTGAACTGCACATGCCGAGGCGTCCCATCCGGACTGAAGTGCTCGTGCTCGTAGTTGTCCTTGTGCCAGTTGAGCTCGTAATCCACGTGCTCTGGTGACCACAGCGTGTGCGCAGACCAGAAACGAAGGTTCGGTCCCAGGATTCTGACCGCCGGCTCCATGAACCGCTGGTTGCCGAAGGCCCGGGCCAGCTCCGGTTCGTACAGGCCGGGCTGGAAGATGTTGTTGACGCCCCACGTGTCCAGCAGGTCGTCGTCACGGGCGGTGTAGCGAGTGCCGACGTACCTCGTCGGGTCCGTACGGACCTTCGCCACGATCCGCTCGTTCGCGATCAGGAAGTCCGCCACCTCTTCCTCGGTGAAGACCGCTCTGACAACGGTGAATCCTTCTGTCAGGAACTCCGTGACGTGATGGTCCATCAGGTCTCCTTGCCGGTTCACGACGCGGTCGCAAGAGTCGCCCAGGGCAGCTTCCGGGAGCGATGAGTGACGCCATCCCACAACGGTTCGCTTGCCCCCTTCTTGCCGGGCACTTGCGCAGCGGGACCCTTCAAGGAGCGCCGCCGGTCTCAATCGCGGCCGGCCATGCGGAGCATCCGCCCCTCGGAGAGCTTCATCGCCGCACTGCCCAAGGGCCGTCGACGAAATGCCCTCCCTGCGGAGCTGAACAACCGTCATGCACCGTCCGGCGCAAGAGGTTCGCAAGCACGGAGCAAGGGTCAGGCCTTTGGTTGATCTGAGCCCCCAGGCATCCGTCTCGCACACTCAGCAGCCTCGAACTGGCCTGTCTGGCGAGGGTATGCCCAGCCGAACAGTTGTGTAAGGAGTACTGAATGCGCGGGATAGCGGGTCGCTCTGCCCTGGTGACGGGCGGCGCCCAGGGTATCGGCAGAGCTGTGGCGGACAGACTCGTCGAAGAGGGCGCCCGTGTGCTGATCGCCGATGTGAACGAGGAGTTCGGCCCGTCAGCCGTCAAGGAGATCAACGACAAGGCGGGCTCGGGCGTCGCACGCTACGTCCCTACGGACATCGCGGACGAGGAGGCCGTCGAGCGGGCCGTGGCAGCGGCCACCGAGACGTTCGGCCGGCTCGACTTCCTGGTCAACTGTGCCGCAGCCTTCATCATGCGCGGTGTGACGGCGACGGTCGACGACTGGCGTCGCGTCATGGACGTCAACATCATGGGGCAGGCCCTGTGCGTCAAGCACGCATCGGCGCGGATGAAGGCGACCGGAGGCGGGGCGATCGTCAACATCGCCTCCATCTCCGGGCATATCGCACAGCCCGGACTGCTCACCTACAGCACCACCAAAGGCGCCGTAGTGAACATGACACGGTGCATGGCCCTCGAACTCGCTCCCGACAACATCCGGGTCAACGCCGTGAACCCCGCCACGGTCTGGAACAGGAACAACGAGCGGTTCCACCGCGAAGTCCTAGGCATGGACCGGGAACAGGCCGAACGGGATCCTGACATCGGCGGCCGCCACCTGCTCGGGAGGACGGCGGACCCCGAGGAGATCGCATCGAGCGTGATCTTCCTCCTCTCCGACGAGGCCAGCTTCATCACGGGGGAGAACCTGATGGTGGACGCCGGCTACACGGCGATGTGAGGGGGGCCCATGACCTTTGATCTCCATACCCATCACTCACGGTGCGGCCATGCCCGCGGTGGGCTGCGCGAGTACGTCGAAGCCGCTCTTTCGGCCGGGCTCGACACGATCGGCTTCTCCGACCACTCGCCGTTCTTCGGGGAGCGGGCCGACCACCACAAGCCTTGGGTGGCGATGGCCAAGAGCGACTTCCCCGGCTATCTCGCCGAGGCTGCCGCGCTGCGCGAGGAGTACCGGCACCGCATCCGCATCCTCATCGGCGTCGAGTCGGACTTCTTCCCCGAGCACATCGAGCTCTATCGGAACATCTACCAGAACCTCCCCCTGGACTACGTCATTGGCTCCGTCCACGTGGTAGGCGGAGTGGACATCTTCAACCTGGAACGCTGGGAGAACGCCTCACCGGCCCTCCTGCTCAAGGAGAAAGAGCGCTACTGCGACCTGGTAGCCGCATCCGCCCGTTGTGGCGCCTTCGACATTCTCGGCCATATTGACGCCATACGCGGCAACTGCCCGGAACTGGGGGCGGTGGAAAGCCCCGCGGTGGAGCGGATGCTGCGTGCCATCGCGGAGACCGACACCGTCGTGGAAGTGAACACTTCGGGCGGCACCAAAAAGTGTGGCGGCTGGTACCCGGCACCGGATCTGCTGGACCGGGCACGATTCCACGGCATCAAAATGACCTTCGGTTCCGACGCCCACGACCCTGAGCGGGTCGCCGAGGACCACGAACGGGTCCGGGAACGCCTGCGGGGGATCGGCTACCGCGAGTGGTACGTGTTCGAGCAGCGCAAGCGGCGACGGCTGCCCCTGTGAGGACCCGACGCCACGCCCTCATGCATGGCCTTCGCACCGCCCACCGTCCTCGTACTCAAGACAGAACTCAAGACAAAGGTGTGTCATGACCGAACGCTGCATCCGTGTCGCCCTGGCCGGCGTCGGCTCGTGTGCGTCCAGTTTCGTTCAGGCAGTCGTCCTCTCCCGGAGCGCGGAGCAGGACATGCCCGGGCTGATGCACCACCGAATCGGTGGCTACCGGCTCGGTGACGTCGAATTCGTCGCCGCCTTCGATGTCGACCACCGCAAAGTCGGCATCGACCTGGCGGAGGCCATCGATACCGCTCCAACCGTCGCCGTACGGCATGTGGCTGTGCCCCCGATGGGCCTCAAGGTCGGCGCCGGCCCGCTTCTCGACGGAGTGGAGGGCAAGCTGTCGAAGATTGTCGAGCCGCACCCCGACTGCGGGTCGGTCACGGCGTCCATGGTGACGGCGGCACTGCGGGACGCAGAGGCTGACGTGCTGGTGTGCTTCCTGCCGACCGGTGCCCGGGCTGCCGTGCAGATGTACGCCCGGGCGTGCGCCGAGGCCGGGGCAGCCTTCGTCAACGCCACTCCGGAGCCGGTCGCGAACTGCCCGGAGCTGGCCGCCCTGTTCCTCGAACGGGGAGTCCCGCTGCTCGGCGACGACCTGCGCAGTCATCTGGGCGCCACCACCCTGCACACGGCCCTCATCGAACTCCTGGGTTCACGCGGTGTCCGCATCGCCGACACGTACCAGCTCAACGTGGGCGGCAACATGGACTTCTACAACCTCTCCGACCCGGCACGCTCCCACAGCAAGCAGCTGTCCAAGCGCCGGGCGCTGGCGAGCACGGGTCTCGACGCGACCGACGTGGCGGCGGGCCCCAACGGGTATGTGAAGTACCTCGGAGACCGAAAGGTGTGCTTCCTTCGCATCGAGGCCGAGGGCATGCTCGGCTCCCCGCTCTCCATGGAGATCCGGCTGGAGGTGGAGGACAGCCCCAACGCCGCCGCCGTGGTGGCCAACGCCGTGCGCGTCGCCCGCAGCGCTGCCGACCAGCGGCTGAGCGGAGTGGTGGACCCGGTGTGTGCCTTCCTTTTCAAGAGTCCGCCCCTGGGCATGCCGGAATCCGAGGCGCTGCGCTGCTTCCAGACGTTCGTCGAGAAGTCGGCAGCCCCCGCCCCCGCCGCACTGGCGCACACCACGTGAGCGCGGCCGTCAGCTGGCAGGCCGCCACGGCCTGCGAGGCGTACGAGGTTCTGCACGACCACTACGCCCTCCAGCCGCACACGGTCGAACGGCTGCTGCGCGGGAGCGTCAACACCGTATGGCGCTTGCGCTCGCCCGACGGTGACTTCGTGCTCAAGCGTCTGGGCCGCCGGGCCTCTGCCGGATGGCTGGAGTTCCAGGGCACCGCCACGGCACGGGCCCACGACCAGGGCGTGCCGGTCCAGCCACTCGTCATCGCCGTCGACGGCCGCACGACGGTGGATCACAACGGCACCCAGTGGCAACTGCGTCCCTACGTCGAGGGGCGGCCCTGCACGGATGGGGACGCCTCCGACCTGGGCAAGGCCGCGAGATGCCTTGCCACTGTCCACTCCGTGCCGCTCGACGGCCTGTCACCTGCGGCGGAAAACCCGGTGCAGGATCTCGAACACTGGCTGACCACCGACGAGTCGGGACTGGAGGAGGTCGGCAGGGTCGCCTCCGCGGCCGTTCCCCGCGCACTGTGGGAGGCCGTGCGCCCGGCCCTCGCGGACGCCTACCGCCGCGCACGCGCGGAACTCGACTGGCCGCTCTATCAGGCGCTCCCCAAGACCCTCACCCACGGTGAGTTCGCTGGTTCGAATCTAGTCTTCGACGACCGCGGCGACATCTCCTGCGTACTCGACTGGGACGCCGTGGACATACGGCCAAGAGCGTACGACCTGGCCAGGGCGGCGCTCTTCCTCGGCCGGAAGCGGCGCGGTGGCTTCACCGTCCACCCGAACCTGGCGGCCGGACTGCTGGTGGAGGCCACGCGGGGTCGGCCGGCCGAGCCCCGTGAACTGGCAGCGATCATCCCCATCCTGGAGCTCTACTGTGTACCGACGGTCCGCTATGTGGAGCAACTCGCGGAACACAGCCCCGACACCCTCCAGTGGTACCTCGGCTGGACGGCAGAGGGGGCGTCGATGGTGCGTGCCACCCTCGCCGCCGCCGTGGCCGGGGCCTCCGCCCGGATCGCCCGGTGACCGCCCCGCTGCGACATCGTTGCGGCGGTGCCGTGCACCGCGTGGACCTGGTCGCACCGATGGCCGTCGCCAACGCGGTCCGCGAGCTGTCAGAACCCTTCGTCCCGTTCGTGTCAGTGGCTCGGGACGGCGATGGGAAGGCCGGCGCGACCAGCGGGCCGGCGCACCGCGACTGGTGGCAGGTGCGCACCACGGCGCAGGCAGGCGAGCAGTTTCCCGAGCACCAGCGGATCGACGTGGCGGGGCGCGGGGAGGCCACCGTGCGCATGTGGCTGCACCCAGCGCGGCGCGATCTGGTGATCGACACCGGCGCACCCGGGCCGCTGGTCCTGCAGTACCTGGTCCGCTACCTCCGCATCCTGCTGCGGCTGGCGCACGCGCGCGGCGATGAGGTCTTCGTCCACGGCGGGATGGTCGCCGAGAACGGCAGGGGCGTCGCGTTGATCGGCGCCAAGAGGGCGGGCAAGACCTCGACCGTCATGGCATCCATGCTGGCCGGCCGGGCCTTCGTCGCCAACGACGACCTGAGCATGGCCCGCACGGGCGGCGGATGGACCGGCAGGGGCTGGCCTCGCACCGTCTCGGTCCGCGAAGACACCTTCACCGCACTGGGACTGCCCTCCGGACACGGTCCGCACGAGGGCGCGCGAGGTGCCTCCCGTTCCGTCCGCCGGGTCCCCGGGCGGGACGGCGGCCAGGACACCGTACTGCTTCGCCCACAAGAGCTTGCCGAGCTCCTCGATGCTCCTCCTCCGCAGCCGAACGCGGAGGTCAGTGTCCTGCTCTTCCCCCGGTTCGCCGACTCCTCGGCCGACCGAACGCGGCTGGTCCCGCTGGCCCCGCCGGAGGCGGCACGCAGGCTCGCCGCCAATCTCCTGCCTGTCCTCGTCAAGGACGAGCGATTCCTCCGGCCCCACTTCCCGCCCGGCCCGGATCCGCGCGCCCTGGGTCTGGCGGAGCAGATCGCCGCCGTCTCCCCCGCGTACGAACTGGTTCAGCACTTTTCCGCCTTACGGGAAGGCGCGCTGGCTGTCGCCGACCTGCTCTCCGCACCCGCAGAAACCACTCGGTTCAGGAGCATCCGTTGAACTTCTCACCCCTTCGGGACTTCGTCAGGATCCAGTCGGACAACACGCCGCACGTCGAGGACCTGCCGTACGAACTCGTGGAGCGCAAGGGTCTCGGGCACCCGGACACGATGTGCGACGCCATCGCCGAGAGGGCGTCGCGCTACTACTGCCTGTACTGCCTGGAGCACTTCGACCGCGTGGCCCACCACTGGTTCGACAAGGTCATGATTTTCGGCGGAGAGGCGGACTTCGACTACGGCAGGGGAGAACTGACCAGCCCCTATACCGTGCTCTTCGCCGGCAAGGCGGCTCTGCGCTGCGGGAGCGAGGAAATTCCGCTCACCGATATTCTGCGGCGTGCCGCCGAGGACGTACTGACGGAGGTGACGACCGGCTTCGTCCCGGAACGGCATCTGCGGGTGGAGAACCGGGTCGTCGACCACCAAGGGCCGGGCCGCGGAGTCTCGCGATACCGGCCGCGGGACCGGAACGACATGGTCGCCCTCGGTGATTCGGGCCTCACGTCCAACGACTGCAACCTGCTGCACGGCTTCGCGCCGCTGAGCCGCCTCGAACGCGCGGTGCTGGACATCGAGCAGTGGATCACCGGCGACGAGTTCAAGGCGACGAACCCCGATACCGGCTGGGACGTCAAGGTGTTCGGCAGCCGTCGCGAGGACCGCTTCACCCTGATCGTCAACATGCCGTTCATCGCCGCCGACATCAAGTCGTTCGAGCACTACCGGCAGCGTGCGGCAGAGTGCCACCAGGCCATGGTCGACCGCTTGGAGACGTTCCTGGGGGTGACCCCGGACGTGCTGCTCAACGCCGCGGACCGGGGTGTACGCCCGTACCTCACCGCTCTGGGCTCGGTGGCCGACACCGGTGATGTGGGCGCAGTCGGCCGGGGCAACCGGGTCAATGGCCTGATCACGCCCATGCGAGCCATGAGCATCGAGGCGCCCGCCGGCAAGAACCCTCTCGACCACACTGGCAAGCTCTACAACGTCATGGCGCACCGGCTGGCCACGGAGGTCAGCGAGCTGGCGGGCCAACCGGTGGAGCTCCACATCTTCACCTCCAAGGAGGCACCGCTCAACCAGCCGGAGGAAGTGGTCGTCCGCATCCATGGGTGGGACGGCGATGCTCACACGGAGGCACGGGTGCGCGATCTGGTCACGGGGGCGCTCGAATCGACAGACGACCTGACGAGGAGCCTGATCCGCTCCGGCGTCACCATGTGGTGAGAGGTGCCCTGCCAATGATCGATGAGATGCTTCGCGCTGTCGCGCGCTGTGCCGAGCACCCCGAGGAACGCTTGGCGGAGTGGATCCGGCCCTACCGGACGCCGTCCGCGGCTCCCGGTCCACACCAGTTCCTGGTCATGCTCAAGCCCGAACTCACCTCGGCGACCCGGGCGCCGGACGGCCGGAAGCTGCTCGCGTGGGTCCTCGCTGTCCTCGCCGACCACGGGGTGCGGCCGGGGGCTGCCCGTGTGCTGTCCGGCGCCCACGTGGCGTACGAACGCGTGGTGGAGAGTCACTACGCGATGCTCAACGCGATCTCCCGGCACGGCCTCCCCTCTGTCTCGGCTGCCGCCCTGGATCGGCTTCTCGAACACTTCCCGCAGGCCGCCGAGGTTCCTGACCGGGTCCTGGGCGGCCACCAGTTCCTCAGCCGGTTCCCGGAGTTCACACCCCGCACGCTGGATGTGCTCGTGCAGAACCTCCCCGTGGCGAAGGCCGGAGCGGGTACGTACGCCGTGCAGCCCGTGCTGGACGGGAAGCCATGGGTACTGCTCAACGCCTTCCATCCCTTCCAGGCCGCTCACTTCACGGCCCCGGGCAGCGCGCTGGTGCTCATGGAGTGCACCTCCGAACAGCCGCTCAGGGATATCCGGGCACGGGCCGTCGGAGCAACCGATCCCCGTCACGCCGAGCCGGGCACGATCCGGCGGAGCCTGCTGGACGGGCGGCCGCAGTGGAGCGGGCGGTGGGACGTCTCCACCAGCCTCAACGCCATCCATGTCTCGCCGAGTGACGTGGAAGCCATGTTCGCCGTACAGCGGTTCTTCGGTTCCGAAGGACGGCGGCTCTCGTTGGACGACACATTGCTGGGGAGACGGCTCCTGGCCGCCGGTGCGGACCGCAAGCGGCTCCAGGCTCTGGAGCACGACCCGGAGGTGGAGGTATCGGGCCTGCGGGGACCGCTGTTCGAGATCACCGAGGACATGGACACGGTTGCGGTGCAGCACCTGCTGCTCCGGCTGCTGGACGACGGGCCGGCGCCGGAAGCGGCCCGGCCGCAGAGCGGACACGAGGGGAACCGCGATGGGCGACGGTGACGGTGCGCTCGGCAGCCGCATCTGGATTGTCGGCCCTCCGGGATCGGGGAAGAGCACCCTCGCACGCGCTCTCCACCGCCGGTCGGCATTGCCGCTCCATGAACTCGACCAGCTCTTCTGGCAGCCCGGTTGGCGCAAGACGGACGAGCGGGAGTTCCAAGCGGCCGTCGCCCGCATCGCCGAGGAAGACGGGTGGATCATCGAGGGCCAGTACCCGTCGGTTCACCCCGTCCTGGCTGCGGCGGCGGACACGCTGATCCAGCTCGACATCCGCTCGCGGACCGCATTCATCAGGATGGTGCGCCGGTCGGTGCGGCACATGCTGCACCGGCATGTGCTGTGCAACGGAAACCGCGAAGGCCCTCTGAAAGCAGTGGGGTTCTGGTGGTGGGCACTGCGCTCCTACTCCGGGATCAGGCAGCAGAACGAGGCGCTGTTGAACCGGTTGTCCCCGCACGGCACGCGCTGCATCTGCGTACGTACGAGCGCGGAGTGGGACCGCCTCCTGGCTGGATCCGACACACGCCCCGGAACAAACCGCACCACCTCGCGGCCCATGACAGAGAGGAAGGGAATTGTCTGAGAAGCTGGCCCTGCTCGGGGGTGACCCGGTGATCACCCGGGCACCGGCGAATGAATGGCCCTTCTTCACCGAGGACGACATTCAGGCGGCCGCCGAGCTGATCCGCCGCGGCGAGATCTCGTACAACGGCCGAGAAGGCACGGTGCGCGACCTTGAGGATCACGTCCGCGCATACACAGGGGTCCGGCATGCGCTGGCTGTGAACTCCGGCACCTCTGCGCTGCACTCTGCCTTCTTCGCCATCGGAATCGAACCCGGTGACGAGGTACTGGCGCCCACCTACACTTTTCACGCCACGGTGATGCCGATCTTCGCGTGCAACGCCGTACCGGTACTGGTGGACGCCGACGAGTCCACGGGAAACATCGACCCGGCCCTTCTTGAGGCACACATCACCAAGCGCACCAAGGCCGTCGTGGTCACCCACCTGAACGGCTATCCGGTCGATATGGAACCGGTGCTCGCCGTGGCCCGCACGTACGGCCTCAAGGTGGTCGAGGACTGCTCGCAGGCCCATGGAGCCAGGTGTGACGACCGCCCGGTCGGCAGCCTGGGCGACGTCGCCGCCTTCAGTATGCAGTCCAGGAAGCAGGTAACCGCTGGTGCCGGAGGGATGCTCACTTCGAACGACGACCGAATATACGAGCGGGCCGTGCTGTTCGGCCACTCCCTCGGACGCTCGGAGGGTGATGTCGTCAGCGACGAGTACCGCCGGTTCGCCAGCACCGGCTTCGGCCTCAACCTCCGCATGCATCCGGTCGCCGCGCTCCTCGCCGACCGGTCCATGGGCAGGCTGGACGAGGTGTTGGAGACCCGCGGTCTGAACTGCGACAAGATGGACGCGATGCTGGCGAACATCCCCGGCATCCTCCCTCCCGCGCGCCGGCCGCACATGACCCGGGTCGCCCACTACAGTCACCAGCCGCTCTACCGCTCCCAAGATCTGGACGGCCTCTCCAGGGCCACGCTGGTCCGCGCGCTGGCCGCCGAAGGCGTCCCGGTGACCCGCCCCAACTCCCCACCGTTGCACAGGGAGCCGGCCTTCCAGGACAAGGCCTGGAAGCTGGACACGTACAGCCCGCCCGGCGGGGCAGGCACCTCCTACCGCCACTACCGGGACACGGACCTGCCGCGCAGCGAGAAGTACGTCTCCTCGGTCCTGCGGCTCCCCGTGTACTCACGGGACGTCCGCCCCGAACTGGACGCTTTCGGCGAGGCGTGCGCGAAGGTTGCGCGCAACGTGGGAGCCCTCCACGACCTCGAACGCAGGACGAGCGTCGCGTCCGCCTGACCGGTCGCAGTGAAGAAGGGCACGCGACGAGGGCCGTACTCACCGATCGGTGAGTACGGCCCTCGTCGCACACAGCTGCGCAGCAGTTCGAGGGCGTGTGGTCCGGCGGTTTCGCTCGGGAGCGCAGAGTGCAGATGTCGACGGACGCGCCCCGTCAGCGCTCTGGTCTGCATGTTCACAGCTCCCCCACCACAATCTTCTGTACGTCCTGTATCTGTCTTACAGAAGCGTGCGCGGGACGCCTTCCGGTGTCCGCTGAGGCGGGAACCGTCACGAACAGCGGACCGTAGGGTTCTCCTATGAGTACGGTGCGCGCCCGGGTGTGGCGCTTCACGATCGAGAAGGGGAAGGCCGGCGCGGAGGCGGTCCAAGCCGTTGAGATCGGGCAGCTCCCGGTCTCCCTGGCTGCCATGATCAACGTCAACGCCCTCGCCTGCGACCTTCGTAAGACAGTCGACAAGCGTGTGCGCGATCACGAGATCCGCCTGCTGCTCAGCTACATCCTGGGTGACCAGGGCAAGGGGCAACTCAGCGTCTAGTGCTCCGCACTCGACTCCAGCGCCGGCCACATTCAGCGCTTCGTCAGCGAGTGCACCGGGCTCGGAGTGATGAGCGCCGCCAGCGAGGTTCTGTTCGACTGGACCCACACGACCGGCGGCCTCAGCAGCTTCGACGTGCTGCCGGGAAAGCTCCGCGGCGTCCATGCGAAGACCGGAGTGCGGCCGGACCTTCTGTACGACCTGGCCGCCGGACCGGTCGCTGGAGAAGCACGGGGGCGACGGCGGCGCGCCAAACAGATGTTCTTTGGCGTTGTCTGGAATACGACCCCACCCGTAGACCCTCCGCCGCCGATCTGGCCGAGGCGTTCGCCCTTGGCTCCGGAGACCCGACGGCCGACCGAGCGTCGGCAGGGGAGTTCCCCATCGCGGTGCCGGGCGAGAACACCGCAAAGGGAGGCCGACCGCACGGGGAGCCCTTGGCCATGGTTCCCGAGAAGACCGCACGGAAGCTGAGCCGTGATCCGGGCACGACGGCGAGGACTTGGGGCAACTGCTGAACCTTGCGCCAGGCACTCTGCCTATAGAGAAGATGAGAGAAATTGGCGGGCAGATGGCGGGGATGCTCGCCGAGCTCCATCGTAAGGGGCTGCTGCACCTGGACCTCAGCCTCTCAGCCGTAATGTTGCGTCCTGACGGTCGGGTACTTTCGGCAAGCAGTGATCACGTGGACGGGCCCGGCTGGAGCTGATGTGGGCCTCGTCACCCCACCGCCGTGCAACCGGGGGTGCCTGTCATGGGGGTGCAGTGCAGTCGTCGTGAAGTCCACGCTGCTGCCGAGGACGACGCTGGTGGTGAGTGACGCCGGCGAGCACGAACGACGGGTGCGCGACCTGCCGCGACCGAGACACGGATCGAGCGTGGCTCGATCCGTCCGGGACCTATTGGTCTACGGCAGGCAGATGCGCACGCTTTCACCACTGCCCTGGGGACCATTTGGGGCTGGGGGGCAAGGGGTCGCAGGTTCAGATCCTGTCGTCCCGACTGTGCGGAAACGCAGGTCGGAGGCCGTTCTCTCATCCGTGGGAGGGCGGCCTTTCACGTGTTGGGGAGCGTGGCGGTTGCCGTGTGGACGCACGCCCGGACTTGGGGCGGTTCGCCAGTGCGTTCGAGGTGGGCGGTGCGAAGGAGCGGAGCGTGTGGGGGCTGGGCGGAGGCGGTGGATGTGGTCGCCCGGCGGTCGCGGCCACGCGGGCCGTGGTGGGGGACGGAGCCGAGGAACGGATACGGGAGTAGTTCCGTCAGGCGCTTCGGCTGCGCATGCCCGCTGATGCGAGCACCACCGTCGGCACCGACACCAGGACCGCCCAGCCCAGGCGGCGCGACTGGTACGTGGCGCAGCTCGCCTCCACTCCGTCCTCCATCGACCCGTGCGCGGGGCTTGAGTCGTTGCCGAGGACGGAGTGGCACTCGGAGCGGGGGTAGGCCGAGCTGATGTCCGGCGCGCTGGCCAGCAACCACAGGATCACGCCGGCTCCGGCGCATGCCAGAAGCCACACAATTGTCTTGTTCATGCCGTGACTGTAGCCTGCGGCCTGCTCCAACCCTCGTCGGCCCCGTCACCTCCGGCGGCCTCGTAAACCTGGCGTTCCGGCGGCGAGTTGGCACTGGAGACATCGTCCGGAGCCGACCGTCACCGCCGTGGCCGGGCGAAGGCCGAAGAGCGAGCTCACAACAGATCCTGATGGGTGCGTGGTCCGCGAGGAACTGCGTCTCCCGGTGTCAGCGTCCCAGCTGACCGTCGAGCCAGGTGAGGATCTCGGGGGTCACCGGGTCGGTGATGTCCGCGAACTCCTGGTGCTTCTTGAGGAACTTGGCCACGTAGGGGCACACGGGCACGATCCGCATTCCGGAGGTGCGGACATCGGTGAGGGCCTGCTCCACCAGGATCGCGGCGAGTCCCTGGCCGGCGTAGGTGTCGTCGATCTCGGTGTGGAAGAAGACCCGGCGGTCGTCGCGGTCGCGGTAGGCGGTCAGGCCGGCGCGGTTGTCGTCGACGAGGATCTCGTAGCGGTGGCGGGCGTCGACGTGGCGGACGACGGGGTCGGTGGTGGTGCGGTCGCTCATGATGGGCCTTTCGGTTCGGTTCAGCGGTGGGAGGGGTTCTTGCGGGGTGTGATGACGGCGTTCGGCAGGGCGGGGGCGGGCAGCCGGTGGCCCGGGTAGCCGTCGACGGTGCCGAAGCGGTCGGAGGCCCTTTCCCATTCCTCCCGCGCTTCGACGATGTCCTGGTGGCTGCGGCCGATGAAGTTCCACCACATCACGATCTCCTCCTCGAAGGGCGGACCGCCCAGGAGCACCGTCCGGGCCGGGCGATCGGACGCGTTGGAGAGGGTGAGGATGGTGCGGCCGGGGGCGGCGTAGCCGAGTTCGGCGGGGCGCAGGAGGGTGCCGTCGAAGTGGACGTCGCCCTCGTCGACGAGCAGGCCGTGTTCGAAGTCGGGGTCGACGTCGAGGATGACGGTGGCACCGGCGTCGATCAGGATCTCGGCGCCGAGGAGCGGGCTGTGGGTGCGGACCGGGGAGGTCTCGCCGGCGAGGGTGCCCAGGAAGACCCGCAGTTCCGCCCCGTCGACGCGACGCGGCTCGGGTGCGTGGTGCTGGAAGGCGCGGGGGGCGTGGCGGTGTTCGTCGGGGAGGGCGACCCAGAGCTGGACGCCGTGGAGCACGGTGGTGCCAGGGGTGGAGACCTCCGTGTGGCTGATGCCGTGCCCGCCGGTCATGAGGTTGATCTCGCCGGGCCGCACGAAGGCGTGGGTGCCCAGGCTGTCGCGGTGCTCGATCTCCCCGCTGAACAGCCAGCTGACGGTCTGCAGTCCGGTGTGCGGGTGGGGTGCGACGTCCATGCCGCCGGAGTCGGCGACCCGGTCGGGGCCGTAGTGGTCGGCGAAGCACCAGGCGCCGATCAGCGTACGGGCCCGCTGGGGCAGTGTGCGTCGTACGGTCATCGCTCGCGGTCCGCCCAGCGGGACGTCCCGGGCGGTGAGGATCTCGACCTCCGTGTGATCCATCTCGCGGCCTTTCTCGCTCCAAAGTAGTTTCGCTTTCAACAATTATGGGGGATCATAGTCGCGATGACAACCCGCGACAACAGGCGAAGGAGCACAGGGTGACGGAGACGGTACAGACCGCGGCGGTTCCCCGGACCGCAGGCCGGATCTACCTGGACAAGCAGAGCCCCGCCGCGTACCAGGCGCTGGTGAAGACCGCGGACGCCGCCCGCGCGACGGCCGCCGAGGCCGGCCTCGACCGGATCCTGGTCGAACTGGTCAACCTTCGCGTGTCCCAGCTCAACGGCTGCGCCTTCTGCCTCGACGTCCACACCCGGGCCGCGCTGCGTGCCGGGGAGACCACCCGGCGCCTCGGCGTGCTCGCGGCCTGGCGCGACACCGAACTCTTCACCGCCCGCGAGCGCGCCGCCCTCGCCCTCGCGGAGGCCACCACCCACCCCGCCGACGCCCTCGCCCAGGAGCGGGCGTACGCACAGGCGCGGGAGGTCCTGACGGACGACGAGATCTCCGCCGCGATCTGGGTGGCTATCACGATCAATGCCTTCAACCGGGTCTCGATCCTCAGCAAGCACCCGGTGCGGGAGACTCCCGTGCGCTGACGTCGTCGACGGCGGCAACCGGTGCCAGTGACGCCGGAACCCCCGCGTGCTCGGCCGGGCTGTGCGGCCTGGCCGAGCCGGTGGCGTGACCCTGCGTGGCTGGACGATGTCCATTCCGCGAGACGCTGCGGGGCTCGCCCCGGCGGTCAGGCGGCCCATCGCTCTTCACAGAACCTCCTCGTGGTGTGACCGGAACACGCCTTGCTCCTCAACTCGCCAGCATTCAATACTTCGTTGAGCACACAAACGCATCAGGAGTCACGAGCGCACAGCTTGGTCCGGCGGCCAACCGCCCGGGCGTTGACGGGGGAACTTGATGAGGTGTACGTGACTCGCCGTGACCAGCGGCGGTCCTTGCTCGCGTGCCTCGACGGAGCATTCCCTCTGCCATCTCTTGGTGCCTTCATCTGGTGCCTGAGCAGGGATAGGAGGGGGAATGCCGACGAATGCAGTGAGCGCAGCAAAGCCGACATATCCCGGCGTATACGTCGAAGAGCTTCCCAGCAGTGTCCGCACCATCTCGACCGTCACGACCTCGGTGACCGCGTTCGTGGGTCACACCCGGCGCGGGCCGCTGAACCAGCCGGTGCGGGTC
This sequence comes from Streptomyces sp. NPDC001890, assembly GCF_042891445.1. NCBI lineage: Bacteria > Bacillati > Actinomycetota > Actinomycetes > Kitasatosporales > Streptomycetaceae > Streptomyces > Streptomyces sp. NPDC001890. Next base: position 105,154 of record NZ_JBIATE010000012.1, read on the forward strand.
ACCAGCTTCGCCGAATTCGAGCGCCGCTTCGGAGGGCTCAGCTCGCAGAGTGCCGTCGGCTACGCGGTGCACCAGTTCTTCGGCAACGGCGGCACGGTCGCCGTGATCGTCCGCGTCACCAGGGCGGGCAGCGGAAAGGCCGCCTGCGCCACCCTGGAGTCCACCGAGGGCCACAGCGAGTGCCCGGTCCTGGAGGTGCACGCCAAGGAGCCCGGACACTGGGGCAACGGACTCCGGGTCGCCGTCGACTACGACACCACGCGCCCGGACGACGAGTTCAACCTGCGCGTGTACGACGCCCGGGGCGGCGCCCGCGAGTCCTTCACCGGCCTGTCCATGGACGCCTCGCACGGACGCTACGCGCCGGCCGTCATCAACTCGGGCTCCCGGCTCATCCGCGTCGACGTCGTCGGTGAGGGCCGCCCCGATCCCTCGGGCACCGTCTCCAAGAGGTTCGGACAGGAGCTGCCCGACCTGGCCGTCGACCTTACGGTCAAGATCGGAGACTCCGAGCGCGAGTTCACCCTCTACGACCCCCGGTGCGACGGCGAAGCCCCGTGCACTGTCGCCGAGTTGGCGCTGCTCCTCGAACGCAAGCTGCGGGCCCTGCCCGACGCCCCCGGCAAGCACGCCTTCGCGGGCGTCCAGGTCACCGCGTTCGGCCGGCGCATCCAGGTCGTGGCGGGCTCCACCGACCCCGAGGACGTCGTCCGCTTCGTCGGCGAATGCGCGAACGACCTGGGCCTCGAAGGCTCGGTCAACCCGCCGGTGTTCCCGCTCAAGGGCGGCGAGGACGGCGACCCGCCCGGAGCGCGCGACCTCATCGGCTCCGAGGCCGACAAGAGCGGCATCCAGGCGCTGCGCGACGAGGACGACGTAAATCTTCTGGTGCTCCCCGAGCTGGCGGCGTACGAGAACACCGACGACGCGATCACGGTGGTCTCGGCGGCACAGCGGCTGTGCGAGGAGCGGCGCGTCTTCCTCCTGGTCGACGCCCCGAACTCCTGGGGCAGTGTGGACGCGGCCCGCGCCGGCCTCGCCGCCTTCGACCAGGTGCGCGGCAACCACGCGGGCCTGTACTTCCCGCAGCTCCAGCTCACCGATCCGCTCACGGGCCGGCTGCGTTCCTTCCCGCCGTCCGGAGCGGTCGCGGGTGTCTTCGCGCGTACGGACGCCGAGCGCGGAGTGTGGAAGGCTCCCGCGGGCACCGAGGCGCGGCTCGCCGGGGTGCACTCCCTCGCGGTCAAGCTCACCGACCGGGAGAGCGGCCTGCTCAACCCGCTGGGCGTGAACTGTCTGCGGACCTTCCCGCTGGTCGGCCCGACCGTCTGGGGCGCCCGCACGCTGGAGGGCTCCGACGCCCTGGACAGCGAGTGGAAGTACGTGCCCGTCCGCCGGCTCGCCCTGCATGTCGAGGAGAGCCTGCAACGAGGTCTGCAGTGGGTCGTGTTCGAGCCCAACGACGAGAACCTGTGGCAGCAGATCCGCCTCAGCGCCTCCTCGTATCTGCACAACCTCTTCCGCCAGGGTGCCTTCAAGGGCGGCACACCGCGCGAGGCGTACTTCGTCAAGTGCGACCACGATACGACCACGGACGAGGACATCGCGAACGGCGTCGTCAACGTCCTGGTCGGCATCGCGCCGGTCAAGCCCGCCGAGTTCGTGATCGTCAAGATCCAGCAGACGTCCGGCCAGTTCGAGCTCTGAGGTCCCCGAACCCGAGACGGACCGGAGAGCGAGAAGGAGAGCGTGAAGGAATCCGATGGCTGAGTTCAACGTCAACGCCCATCGCTTCGACCCCTACAAGAACTTCAAGTTCCTTGTCCTGTGGGACGGTCGTACGGTCGCGGGCATCAGCAAGATCAGTCCGTTGAAGCGGACCACCGAGGTCGTCAAGCACCGCAACGGCGGCGACCCGAGCTCCCCGCGCAAGTCGCCGGGCCGCTCCGAGTTCGAGGGCATCACGCTGGAGCGAGGGGTTACCCACGACCCCGAGTTCGACCGCTGGGCCAACAAGGTGTGGCAGATCGGCGCGGGTCTCGGCTCCGAGGTGTCCCTGGCCGACTTCCGCAAGGACATCGTGATCCAGGTCCTCAACGAGGCCGGGCAGGTCGCCGTCTCGCACAAGCTCTACCGGACCTGGCCCAGCGAGTACCAGGTCCTCGGCGAGCTGGACGCCAACGCCAACGCGGTGGCGATACAGAGCCTCAAGCTCGAATGCGAGGGCTGGGAGCGCGACTACGAGGTGCCCGAGCCGGAGGAGCCCTCCTTCCTCAACCCAGCCTGACAGAAGCTGAGTTGGGGGATCTTTAGTAAGGGTCGCGGCATCGGAACGGCTGCGGCGCACGGCACCGGACGAACGGACTCCACCGCATCGGCGGCGGCGAGGGCACGGAACGGGGGCGGGTGTGACGGTCATTCAGGCCGGCGACCTCCTGGCGACCTGGGAGGCGGGAATCGGGCGCGACGGCCACGGCCGTGCGCTGCTCCTGCACCGCGCCGCCCGTCCCGGGCTCGGCGGCGACAGCGAGGCGCTGCTTGCTCTTCCCGTCGGGGCCCGCGAGGCCGATCTCTTCGCGCTGCGCCGGGCGCTGTTCGGCGAGCGCATGCAGGTCAGAGTCGACTGCTCGGCCTGCGGCACGGACATGGAATTCGATCTGGACGCGGGGGAGTTCGCACGCTCCCTGCGACCGCCGGACCAGCCCGTGGCACACCTCGACGAAGGTGGCTGGAAAGTCGCGTTCCGGGTGCCGACCGTCGCCGATCTGACGGCGGCGGCCCGGCACCCGGACGCGGCACTCTCGGCCGACGGGTCGCGACGGGCGCTGCTGGCCCGCTGTGTCGTCTCGGCGGTCCACGACGGGGACACCGTCGCTGCCGACGCCCTGCCCGTATCCGTACAGCGCAAGATCGCGGAAGCCGCCGAGGCCGTCGACCCGGCCGCCGACGTGACGCTCAACATCAACTGTCCCGAGTGCTCCGCGGCCACCCGCGCCGAACTGGACATCGCCTCCTACCTGTGGACGGAGCTGGACGCCTGGGCGCGCGACGTCCTGCTCGACGTCCATCTGCTCGCGACCGCCTACGGCTGGAGCGAGCCGGAGATCCTGGCGCTCAGCCCGATGCGCCGCCGCTACTACCTGGAGCTGTGTGCGGATGCCTGAGCCCAAGGGCGTACCGGGCGCCGAGTCCCCGGACGCGGGTGCCCCGGACCACCTCGACCGACTGCTCGCCCGGCACACCGGGGGAGCGGCGCCGCGCGCCGGTGTGACCCGGGTGCGGCCGCGGCTCGCCGGACCCTTCGAGCGGGTCGAGGCCGTGCGCGCGACCGGGCTCCCGGAGCCGGACGACTCCGAACCCCTGTGGCCCACGCATGCTCAACCGATCGTCCAGCATGGGGAGTCGAGCCGGGAGACGCGTGAGGTCCGTTACCACTCGGAGCACGACCACACCGTCGTACGCACCGAGACACCACCCGCGCCGGCACGGCTCACCCCGGGCTCACCGACCCCGGCCCCGCCGGAGGTTCCACTGCTGCGGCCCGCCGCCGCACCGGTGCCACGCACTCTCCCGGAGACCTCGCGCCGCGCCGCGGCACGCGAGCGCACCCCGGGAACGCCGCCCCGGAGTGTGGTCTCGGCGCCCGTCCCACCGGGTGCGGACGTCGCGGCCGCCGCCGTACCAGCCCCCCTCCGGCCCAGCGCCATGGACGCGGCGGCGGCGCGGGACGCGGTGCGGCAGTCGCCGGGGCGGCGCGGGGCGCGCGGCGCCGAGCAGGTGGTGCATGTGCAGATCGGGCGGCTGGAGGTCACCGCGGCCGGCGCGTCGTCGCCCGACACGCGGCGTACGGGGCCGTCCGCCCCCTCCAGACAGGGCGCGACGGTGAGCCTCCAGGACTACCTGGCACGGGGGCGCGAGTGAACGACGCACGCAGAGGACGTTCCGGCAGCGGACGCATCGACGAGACACCGAGCCATCGGGGCACCGAGGGACTGAGGAACTGACGCCATGAGCAACGCACTCGCACTCGCCCACGTCACCCAGGCCCTCGCCCTGCTGATCGAGGACAACCTGCAGCCGGAGATCGACATCGCCGTCAACGTCGAACCGCGCAAGCCGCCGGCCGATCCGCCGACGGACCCCACCATCACGGTGTTCCTCTACCAGGTCACGCCCGACACCTCGCAGCGCAACAACGACCTGCCGAGCAGGGCGTCCGACGGCAGGCTCGTCAAACGCCCGGCCGCCGCCCTCGACCTGCACTTCGTGATCAGCGCGTACGGCGACGAGGCCACACTCGTCGGACAGCGGCTCATCGGCTCCGTGGTGCGCACACTGCACGAGATACCCGTCCTGCCCAAGGACATGATCGAACTGGCTGGCGAGAAGCCCTACTTGGCGGGCAGTGATCTGGCCGATGCCGTCCAGCGGGTGCGGTTCACACCGACCGTGATGGACATCGACGAGACGTCGAAGCTGTGGGGGATGCTGCACCAGACGCCGTACTCGCTGTCCGTGGTGTACCAGGCGGCGCTCGTCTTCATCGAGGGCCGCGAACAGCCCGTCCCGGCCGAGCCGGTGGACCGGCACACGGTGCGGGTGCTGCCGTTCGGGGCGCCGGGGGCGCCGCAGCGGCCGGTGGCGGCGGGTGGGGACGGGGGCGGTGCCGAACCGGCCGCGGGGTCCGGCGCGGGCTCGGGTACGGGTTCCGTTACGGGGTCCGGCGCGGGCTCCGGTTCCGTTACGGGTTCGGGCCGCGCTGTCGGGGCGGGACCGGCCTCGGCCGATGCCGCCGCGCCCACGAAGGGCGGTGCATCCGCGAAGGCCCCGGCCAAGGCGGTGGCCAAGTCTTCCGCGAAAGCACCGGTCAAGGCGGCCGCCGCCGCCAGGACCCCGGCCCGGACGCGCAAGACCACGTCACGGGGCGCAGCCAGGGGTGCAGGCGCCGCCGCCCCACGGTCCAAGGGCGCGGGCGCCGAGGACGCGGAGAGCTGAGACGGCGTGCGGACGACGGGGGCAGGTGACGACATGGCGGCGAACGGGCCGGGCGCAGCGGACGGGCGGGGCGGAGCCCTGTCGTTGACGGCGGAGATCCGACGGGTCCTCGCCCTCGTGGACGCGCATGCGGCGCGCGCGGGCGGCGCCGCCACCACTGCGGACACCACTAATACGGACGCTGCCACTGCATCCCCCGCACCGGAGACGTCCCGGTCGTCCGACCGCACCGCACCCCCGGCGTCCCCGTCGGACGACCGCACCGCACCCGCGGCGGAGGCCAAGCCCGCCCACGTACCCGAGACAGCCCCCGCGACCGCCGCCCCGCTCACGGCCCTGACCTCCTGCTTCGGCCTCACGCCCTTCGAGCGCGATCTCGTCCTGCTCACCGCCGCCTACGAACTGGACCCCACCACGGCCGCCCGCTGCGCCGCCGCCAGCGGTGATCCGGAGCGGGCCCACCCCACCTTCTCCCTCGCCCTGGCCGCGCTCACCGAGCCGCACTGGAGCGCGCTCACCCCGGTCGCCCCGCTGCGCCGCTGGCGCCTGGTGGAGCTCGACGACGAGTCGCGGCTGACCATGTCCCGGCTGCGGCTCGACGAGCGCATCCTGCACTTCCTGCTCGGCTCGCCCTACCTGGACGCCCGACTGCACGGCCAGTTGCGCCGCACCCCGGTCGCCGACGGCCTGCCGCCCTCGTACGACCTGGCGGCGAGCCGCGTCACCGCGGGCTGGACGACGGGCAGGCGCCCGGACGCCCCGCTCCTCGTCGAGCTGGTCGGCGGCGACCTGCGCAGCCGCGCCGACATCGCCGCCGCCGCGGCCACCCGTGCCGGGCTCGGGATCTACGCGATGAACGCCGAGGACATCCCGACCGACCCCGCCGCCCGCGACGCCCTCGCCCGGCTCTGGCAGCGCGAGGCGATCCTGCTGCCGGCCGCGCTGCTCGTCGAGGTGGGCGAACTGGACCGGGACCAGCGGGCGGCGACCGAGGCGTTCCTGGCCGGGGCCGCCGTTCCCGTCGTCGTCTCCAGCGAGGACCCGCGGGCGTCGGAACGGGCGCACGGCGAGCGGGTGAGCGTCCCGCGCCTGGACGACGAGGAACAACTCGGCCTGTGGGCCCGGGAGTTCGACGGCGTCGTCAATATTGAGGAGAGGCAACTGCGCTCCCTGGTGGCGCAGTTCCAGCTGCCCCCGCATGTCGTACGCTCCGCGGCTGCCGCCGTCCGGCGGGATCTGCCTGGCGAGGACACGCTCGACGGGGCGCAGCTCGCCTGGCGGGCCGGACTGGGCGAGGCCCGCGTCGGCATGGACGAGCTGGGGCGGCGCATCGAGCCCGAGGCGGGCTGGGACGACCTGGTGCTGCATGAGCGGCAGACCGGTGTGCTGCGCGAGATCGTCGCGCATGTGCGGCAGCGGGCGAAGGTCCACCAGGAATGGGGATTCGCAGGGACGTTGCGGCGGGGACTCGGTGTCACCGCCCTCTTCGCGGGCGGCTCCGGCACCGGGAAGACCCTGGCCGCCGAGGTGATGGCCAAGGAGCTGGGCCTCGACCTCTTCGTCATCGACCTCTCCCAGGTGGTCAGCAAGTACATCGGCGAGACCGAGAAGAACCTCCGCAAGGTCTTCGACGCCGCCGAACGAGGTGGCGCACTCCTCCTGTTCGACGAGGCCGACGCCCTGTTCGGCAAGCGCAGCGAGGTCAAGGACAGCCACGACCGGTACGCCAACCTCGAAGTCAGCTATCTCCTGATGCGCATGGAGGCCTACCGCGGCCTCGCCATCCTCACCACCAACATGAAGAAGGCCCTCGACACGGCCTTCATGCGGCGCATCCGCTTCGTCGTCGACTTCCCGTTCCCGGCCGAGCAGGAGCGGGCCGAGATCTGGCGCCGGGTGCTCCCCGCGCAGACCCCGGTGAAGGGCATCGAGCCGGACCTGCTCGCCCAGCTCACCGTCGCCGGCGGTTCGATCCGCAACATCGCCCTGTCCGGGGCCTTCCTCGCCGCCGAGGAGGGCGACCGGTTGCAGATGCGGCACATGCTCGCGGCGGCCCGCACCGAATACCTCAAGCTGGAGCGCTCGTTGACGCCGACGGAGGTCCGCGGATGGGTGTGAAGCACAGTTCCCCGGAGCCGCGCGAGATACGCATCGACGTCGGCGAACTCGTACTCGACGGCTTCCGCGTCGACCCCGACCGGGTCTCGGCGTCCTTCGAGCATGAACTGACCCGCCTTGTACGGGAACACGGGGTGCCCCTGGCCGCGGACGGCTCCCTCGCGGTGGACGGCCTGACCGGGCTGCCACCGCTGCCGGCCGGGCTGAGCGCCCGCCGCCTCGGCCAGGAACTCGCCCGCGCCGTGCATGCGGGCCTTTCCGGACGCGGGGAGGTGACCCGATGAGCGGTTTCCCGACCCAGGACTCGCGCGCCGATCAGGCTGCGGAGGCACGCCGCAAGAAGCGCAAGGAGCGGGCCGCCAAGAACCGGGCGGCCGAGCCGAAGGACATCGTCAGCGGCGCCGGACAGCCCCTCGACATCGGCGTGCGCAGGGAGTTGGAGGAGCAGCTCGGCCACGACCTCGGCTCCGTACGGCTGCACACGGACCGGGACGCGGGGGCGCTCACCGCGCTGCTCGGGGCGGACGCGGTGGCGGTCGGCCAGGACGTCTTCTTCGGCGAGGGCAAGTACCAGCCGGGGACGGAACAGGGGCGGGCGCTGCTGGCGCACGAGCTGCTGCACACCATCCAACAGCCCCACGTCAGTGGTGCGTTGAAGGTCGGCCGCGACCTTGGCGAGGTCAGCGCCCCGCATCAACCGGCGGAGCGGGCCGCCGAGGACACGGCGCAGTCCGTGGCGCGCGGCGAGCAGACACCCGAGGTGGCCCGCGAGTCCGGCATCCCGGCCTGGATGCGCTACACGACCGTCCACGCCGACCGCAATCGTATGGAGCTGCTCGACCCGGCCACACTGGTGGACCGCCTCACGGGCACGGTCGCACGAGCGCTCCGCTCCGATCCGAAGGACAGCGCGCAGCGGGTCCGCGCGGTGCTGGCCCCGCTCTCGGAGGAGTTGAAGGAGCGCGTACTGGACCGCCTTGAGCACCGGCTGCTCACCTCCGAGCACGACTTCGTGGTGGACCTGGTCTGGGAAATCCACGAGGACGGCGCGGCACAGAGCGAGGCCACGGCGCGGGTGGGTGGCCTGCTCGCGCCCGCCGTCGAGGAGGACACGGCACAGGACGTACGGGCCGAGCGTGCCAAGGAGCAGGAGGACGCGGAGCGGGAACAGGTCCGCAGCGAGCGGACGGGGCCCGCGCCGGGCCCGGAGAAGGAACCCGCGGACTCGGATGACCCGGCCGCACAGGGCAGTACGCCGGAGAACGCGGGCGGCGCCATTCCGCAGGGCGGCACGCCGGGCGCCGAGACCGGGAAGGCGGAGGCCGACAAGGAGTCGGACCCGCGGACCGGCGGGGACGCGTCGAGCCCGAAGGGCGACGGTGAGCAGCCCCGTTCGCCTGCCGCGCAGTCGGAGCAGACGGCGGGGGCTGCCGGGAAGGGCGGGGCCCGGGCCGGGGCGAAGCAGGGCTCCCGCTCAAGTGCCGACAAGCAGGCCGAGAAGTCCGGCGCTCAGAAGTCCGGCGCCGAAAAGAACGGGCAGAAGGGGCAGAAGGGGCAGCAGGAGGGCGGGCAGGACAAGGGGAAGCGGGGCGGTGGGCAGGACGGCGACCGGGCCGGGGCGAAGGAGGCCGAGAAGAAGGCCGAGGAGCAGGCCGGCCAGGAGGACACGGCCGCGCGCGACGCCTCCGTGAAAGAGGCCACCAAGGAGCGGGAGAGCGCCGCCGCTGCCGAGGCGGCGAAGAATCGTACTCCCGAACGCGACGAGGGCACGCCCACGGCGGCGGGCAGGAACGACCAGTTCCCGGCCCGTTCCGGAACGCTCGAAGGTGCCCGCACCCAGGACGAGTTGGGCGAAGAAGAGCGGGAGGAGGCCGAGGACCGGGGCGGTGACTCCGAGGTCGAGGTCGGCGGCGGCGAGGAGAGCGCCTGGGACGTCAAACTCAGGCCCGAGGACTTCCTGCCCGAGCAGGACCTCGACGTATCCGGCGTCCCGACCTCCGACCAGATCGATGAGTCGAGCGGCTCCGGCACCCCGTCCATGCCGTCCTTCCCGGCGCCGCCCCCGACCAGAGCCGAGAAGGTGCACGCGGCCCGCGACCGGGAGGACCAGGAGGACGCCGAGCGCGAGGCGGCCGCGGCCAAGGACGACCCGGGCACGGACGATTCCCCGCCGGTGGCGGGCGAGGAGGAGTCGGCGGCCGAGCAGTCCCGTCGTACGGAGAGCGCACTCGACCCCGAGGAGAAGAACGAGCCGAAGCCCGCGCCCGGCGTCGCCACCAGGGACCCGAAGCAGGGCGACGACCCCAAGGCGGGACCGGTCGCCGCCGAGGCCACCGTCCAGGAGGCCAAGGACCGTTCGAAAGAGTCCGGCGGCGACACGCAGGAGAAGGCCGCCAAGGAGGAGCAGGGCACGCCGACGGCGGGCGGCCCGGGGGACAAGGCGTCCGGCGGCGCGGAGAAGGGTTCCGCACAGGCCCGCTCCGACACCTCCGCCAAGGAGTCACCGGCGGATTCGGCCAAGCCGGGCACGGAGGGCGAGAAGGCCACGTCGGACGAGGGCGCGTCGGGCGCGGCGAAGGCCGGGGAATCCCCGGGGCCACAGGAGTCGAAGGGGCCGAAGGCGCCCTCCGAATCGGACAGCTCCACGGACACCGGCACGAGCACGGACCCGGATACGGACACCGGCGCGGGGTCGCCGAGCGGCTCGGCCCCGCCGCAGCAGTCCGACAACTCCCCGTCCGGCGGAGGCAGTTCGAGCGCGTCACGAACGGAATCCCGTACGTCGTCCCGTACGGAGAAGGCGAGCCCGCGGGCCCAGGAGCCGCGTACGGAGAAGGCGAAGGAGGAGGCTCCGCAGCCGGAGAGCAAGGCGGACGGGAACGCCGGGGCCAGGGCCGAGTCCGGGGGCGGCGGCGGATCGTCCGGCGGCAAGGCCGCCCCCTCGGCCTCGCGCGGCGGAAGCGGCGGCGGGCCCAAGGGCAGCGCTGCCAAGGGGAAGAAGGCGGCCAAGGCGGCGCCGAACCTGTCCGGGGTCTCACCGGAGGAGGGGCTGTCCGCCGCGTCGAACCTCAAGCCGCATCAGGCGGTCGAGGCGATGGACAGCGTCGGCGGCGCGGTCGACAAGGACGTCGGCAAGGAGCACCAGCAGCTCGCGTCCAAGCCCCCGGCGATGGACCGCCCGACGGGTGCGCCGAAGACCCTGCACGGCAAGCCGAACTCCGAGGAGGCCGCGGAGTACAACCAGGACAAGGCGGCGCGAGCGGACGACGCCAAGGGCGAGAAGGCCGAGGTCAAGGGCGAGAAGAAGCCCGAGGGCAAGATCGAGGCCGAGGAGATGGAGGAGCCCGACTTCTTTGACCAGGTCGGGATGATGGCGGGGTACGCCCTCGGCTGGGCGGGCGACCTGATCGGCCTCGATGTGAGGGCGGAGGACCTCGCCGCGCAGTTCGCCGGGATGCCGACGAAGGACGAGGCCATGAAGCAGGCGCAGAACGGTACTGCGCCGGGCGTGGACATGCAGGGCCAGGCAGACGACAAGGCCGGCGAGCAGGGCGGCAACACCGACGACAAGAGCCAGGAGGCCGCTGAGACCGGGGCCGACGACGCCGGTCGGAAGATGGGCGAGGACCAGGTCTATCCGGACGCGCCCAAGGAGCGCCTTGAGGGCAAGGTGCCGAAGGAGCAGGGCGGCAAGGCGCGCGTCGGCGGGGGTGGCGCGAACACGGGCGCCGTACCGCCCGAGGCGGCTTCGGAGGTCGCCGAGCACGAGCGCAAGCCGCAGTTCAAGAAGGCGCTCACCGACGGCCGCCAGGACATGGGCAAGAGCCGTGAGAAGAAGGAGCAGGACACTCGCAAGTCCGAGGCGCAGCACAAGCGGCAGGTCGACAAGGAAGTCAAGTCCAACACCAAGGAGCAGACGGGCAAGCGCGAAGGCGTCCTGGACGACGTCGACAAACAGCGCGCCGACTGGACCCAGGAGCAGGACGACGAGCTGAAGAAGCTCGGCACGAAGAAGTCGGACCGGGAGAAGAAGGTCCGGGAAGACGTCAAGAAGGAAGAGGAAGACACCGACAAGGACGTCGAGAAGGAGAAGGAGACCAGCGACAAGGACGTCAAGGACAAGGGCGAGAAGGCCGAGGAGGACGCGGAGAAGAAGAAGGACGAGAAGACCGACGACTCCAAGAACTGGCTGTCCAAGGCGCTCGACTGGATCAAGGAACAGTTCATCGAGCTGCGGGACAAGATCGTCAAGATCATCAAGGACGCCCGTGAAGCGATCATCGGGGCTCTGAAGAAGTTCAAGGAGACGGTCGAGGGCTGGATCAACGCGGCCCGCGAGGGCATCGTCGAGATGATCAAGAAGTTCATCGAGGACCTGATCGAGTTCGTCACGTCCTTGGTGGAAGCGGTCATCGAAATCGCTCGCCGTATACGAAAGTTCATCACGGACCTGATCAACGCGGCACTGGCATTCGTGACGAGGCTGGCGAACGCGCTGAAGCAGATCATGAAGGATCTGCTGGAGTCGATGGCGAAGCTGCTCAGCGACATCCTGAGCATGCTGAAGAAGATGCTTCTGGACGTCCTGAAGGCGTGCAAGGACGCACTGAAGTCGATCCTCGACTTCGCGACGAAGTTCATCGCCGCGTTCGGCGAGTTCATGATGATCCTGGTCGACATTCTCTCCGACCCGGGCGGCTGGCTGAGCGGCGCGAAGAACTCCGCGTACGACGGGGCGAAGAACCACCTCTTCAACGAGGTGAAGAACGCCGTCAAGCAGTGGTTCAACGACAAGGTCAAGGAGATCACGGGGCTGACCGAAGCCGTCTGGAACAAGCTGACGAAGGGCGGCTGGACCCTAGAGAAGATCGCGACGGAAGTCTGGGACGCGATCGTCCCTCAACTCCCCTTCATCATCGGCGAGATCGTCATCACCAAGGTCCTGGCAAAGTTGATCCCCGGCGCGGGCTGGGGCGCGGCGATCCTGGAGGCGATCCAGGCGGCCATCGGTTCATTGGGCGAGATCCTGAAGGCGATGGGCGCGGTCATCACCTGGCTGAAGTCGGTACGCCAGGGAGGCGCGGGCGTCCTCTTCGCGAAGGCGATAGCGGCGGGCGTGGTGGTGCTCCTGGAAATGGCGTACGAGTTGCTGCTCAGCGGAATCGGCAAGTACGTCAAGAAGGTCGGCAAGCGGCTGAGCGGCGTGGCGGCGAAGATCGGCAAGGACAAGGGCGGTCCGGGCGGGGACAAGGGGAAGGACGGCGGGGGCGGCGACGACAAGGGCGGCGACAAGAGCGCCCCCTCATCGACTTCGCCGAAGCCCCAGACGTCGACGACGCCTCCCGCGGGCAAGGGCCCGAAGCCCAAGGACACGGGCGGCTCCACGAGCCCGGGGGACAAGAAGGCACCGGGCAAGGACAACGGCGCACCGGGCAAGGGCAAGGACAGCAAGCCGCCCACGACGAAGCCTGCAAAGCCGAACGACAGGAACACCGACGCCCCGTCCCCCCGCCCGACAAAGCCCAAGCCCACCACCACCAAGCCGGGCAAGGACACCACGCCGGGCAAGGACACCGGTAAGCCCGGTACGGACACCAGCAAGCCCGGTAAGGACAACGGCAAGCCCGACGACAAGAAGAACAACACCCCGAGCGACAAGTCCACGAAGCCGACGCCCCCGACGTCCAAGGACAAGAACGGCAACCCGAAGGACAAGGACCAGCAGCCGGACAAGGACAAGCAGGACACGAAGCCGACTCCACCGGCCAAGTCGCAGCAGGACCCGGGCAAGAAGGACGGGCCGGACGGCACGAAGAAGGACCCAGGCAAGGACGACAAGGGCAAGGACGACAAGGGCAAGGACCAGGACAAGACGCCCGACGGCAAGAAGGACGGCCCGGGGAAGAAGGACCCGGACGGATCCAGGGACAAGGACCCCAACGGCAAGGAAGACAAGCGGGACAAGCGCAAAGAAGAAGAGAAGGACGACAAGGATGATCGGCTGGACAAAATTGTCGCGCGTATCCGGCCGATCCTGAAGAGGAAACTTAAACCCGGCCTTGCACAATCGGCGCATCGTCAACTCCTTGCCGAGTTGAAATGGCGTTACCGACTCACGAGCCTGTACACGGTAAATAGGCCGGAGTTCACCACGCGTGCTGTACTCAACCCGGAGAAGGATGTGATCACTGGGGTTACAGAGGGAACGCGCGACTACCTGGAGAAGCACCAACTTCCCCGCCCTGTGTTGATGCCCAACCCGCGTATGGACGTCCCACCCGTGGCGGAGATCAACGCAAAATATATCAACCCGAAGTTTGCCCACGACAATGGCGAAAGGCCGGGAGGGCAGTACACCGAAGGTTGGGAGTATGTTGAGAAGGCTGGGCTCAACGCCAAGGGTAAGCCGCAGTGGGATCGAATGCACCTGATCCCCAGGCAGCTCGGTGGCCCCGCAAACACGGGTAACTTCGTGCCTGCTCTCAATAGCATAAATGGACCGTTCTATGACGCCTTCGAGAAGTATCCAGCCCTGGTGTTCGGTTCCGCCGAGGAAGCGAAAGGTCCACCGGAACCAGAGAACAAGATGCCCATCATCGGGTGGTACACCGTAAATCTGACACGCTGGGAAGGGAAGAGTAAACGAGGCTACCCCGGAAGTGGAGGCCCGCGTGAGCGGTACCCGACCAATCACTACCCTCCTGGATTTCCGAAAACATTTACTGCATCCTGGGGGCTTTATGGAAGGAAACCGGAGAGGACTGGCGAAAATCACTCCGACTGGACAAAGCTCAGCGCCTCTCAGAATCGAACCCTCTACATCGACCCACCGCCGGTCGGCGGTACCAAGTCGGCCAAGGTCAATATAAACAAGAGTCGTGACAGTGAAGTCGAAAAGGCTCTGGAAAGCACTCCAAAATTCCATGAGGCGGTACTGGATATCAGGGAAGCGGCGCGCCTGGTGGGGAAGGATGCGTTCTCCGGGTTCGACGACATGGCAGGGCAATTGGCAAATTGGAAGAGTTCCCGCGGGCATGCGATTCATGGTCTCGCCACCGAGCTCGAAGAGGTAAAGAAGCGGTACGATGCCGGACGCTTCACATTTTGAGCGATTAACTCAGGAGTAGGGGGGGATGATATGTATTCGCTAACATCGAATGAGACGCGCCATGCGGAATCTCTGGCCGAGATCAAGAACTGTCCTGCATTGGCGGCGCGCTGGAGTGAAGGGGAAATCGCTCGACCGCTCTCCGCGATTTTTGCCGGAGACTACAGAGATGAATGGGAAGGTGTGGAATTCGGCGATCGTATGATCGAATGCTCTCTCAGGTTCAATGAGCTGGGCGCCTTTTGGTATACGCTCGACGAGCGTCCGGACCTTCCGGGCATCAAAGGTGAATTCAGTCTAATAAACTTCCATGACGCGCTCAGATCGAGTGACCCTGGGCCGAGATGGGGTACGACGGATTTCCATCGAGAGTTCCTGGGGCAACTCTGTCCAATTGACCGCACGCCCCGCTCGGGGGCGGGTGTGCAAACATATTTGCGCCTGCAGGAAGACGTTCCTGAGTTGGAAATCTGGTACAGCGACATCGCCAATATCGGGAATCCTCCATACCCTCCGGGATTTATCAGGCTCGACATCAACTATTGTCAGTATCTCGATGCCCTAATTCTGACGAAAGGTACATTCGGGTGGCAGTACCTTTTTGCGGAGCAATCACTCGGAGGGGGAGAGTTCTCGGAAATCGCAAGATATCTTGAGAACATGCTTCAGGTTTTTCCTGAGCTTTTTCCGGCGCATGACTACTCGTCGCTTCTGCCCCGTCTGGAGGCCCGCCTGTGACCCGCTACGCCGGCATCCCCAAACCCATCCGCTCCGGCATAGTCCTCATCGACCCCGAGCGCGGCACCCCCCAGCGCATCATCGTGCTCCAGTTCAACCCCGACACCCTGGAGCGCAGCCTCTCGCCCCAGACCGCAGGGTCCGGCGGTGACTCCGGTGGTGGAGGCAGTGGAAACGGAGACCGGAACGAGGCCCTCCGACTGAAAGGGCCCGCCCAGGAGACGTGGAAGTTCACCGCCGAGATCGACGCGACCGATCAGCTGGAGGTCGCCGCGCCCGACGGTATCCACCCCCAACTCGCCACCCTCGAAATGCTGGTGCAGCCCACCACCGCGCAGCTCCGCGAGGCGAGTCGGCTGGCCAAGAACGGGACCATCGAGATCAGCCCCATCGAGATGCCGCTCACCCTCTTCACGTGGGGGAGCAAGCGCGTCATGCCCGTGCGGCTCACCGAACTCTCCATCAACGAGTCGGCGTTCGACGTGAACCTGAACCCCATCCGGGCCTCGCTGAGCATCGGCCTGAAGGTGCTCAGCGTCAGCGATCTGCCGGCCGGGCACCTGGGCGCCGACCTCTACATGGCGCATCTCGCGCAGAAGGAGCGGCTCGCGAGCGCCGCGCGCCGCGGCAGCCTCGGGGCGCTGGGGCTCAACGGGGTGCTGGGCTGATGACCACGGGGACGTACGTACACAGCGAGCGGGAGGGGCTGAGCCGGAGACATGGCTGACATCGAGCCGTACGAGAACGCGATGGACGCGATACCGGGCGCGCACCCGTACCCGAGGTCGAGCCGCTATCACGACGCCGAGATCGGGATCCACCGGCAGGCGGATGGCACCGAAGTCCGTTACACCAAGCGGCGGTTACTGCCCCCGCTGCCGGACGAGGGCGATACTCAGCCGCACACCGTCGGCGCCGGCGAGCGCCCCGATCTGCTCGGGCAGCGCTACTTCGGGGATCCGGGCCAGTGGTGGCAGATCGCCGATGCCAACCCCGTACTGGATCCCGGGGAGCTGACCGACGAGGCCGGCAGCACCATCGACATCCCGCTCGCCGGCGGCTTCCCGCAGGGGAGCCGCCGTGTCTGAGCAGCCCGTGGGGAAGGGCCCCGTCCACATCACCCTGCACATGGGGACGCAGCTCACCAGGCCCGTGCCACAGCAGGTCGTGGAGGCGCTGCTGTCCGCGCAGATCACCGCGACGGCGGGGGAGCGGAGCGGCTTCCAGCTCGCCTTCGACCTGACGAAGAACGGCCTGATCAGCCGCACCCTCCTGCCGGAAGGGTTCTTCGACCCGAAGACCCGCATCATCGTCACGGTCGCCGTCAAGGGCACCCCGGAGGTGCTGCTCGACGGGCTGATCGTGCGCCAGGAGGTCGGCGCCAGCAACCAGCCGGGGCACTCCACCCTCACCGTCACCGGCGAGGACCTCACCCTCCTCATGGACCTGGAGGAGCGCACCGACAAATACCCCAACCTCCCGCCTTCCGAGCGCGTCCTCGCCATCCTGCGCCGCTACTCCGAGTACGGCATCCGGCCGGATGTGTACCGGGAGCAGATCCACCAGCCGCCGGACCAGAACCTGCGGGTGCACTACCAGACCGGTACCGATCTGAGTTACGTCAATGAGCTCGCTCGCGCCAACGGCTACACCTTCTACTTGGAGCCGGGGCCCAACCCCGGCCAGTCTTCGGCCCGTTGGGGTCCCGAGGTGCGGCTCGGCATCCGGCAGCACGCCCTCAACGTCAACATGGACCACAACTCCACCGTGGACCAGCTGACGTTCGCCTACGACGGCACCGCGCGGCAGGAGCCGCAGGCCCGCGTGCAGGACCCCGCAACCCGGCACTCCGACCTGCTGCCGCAGCCGCCGATCACGCCGCTGCGGCCGCCGCTCGGCAAGCGGCCCACGCCCGCGCTCAAGCGCACGACACTCTCCGGCACCGCCAAGCAGTCGCGTGCCCAGGCCGAGGCACAACTCCTCGCCCAGGCCGCCACATCGGCCGACGTCATCAGCGGCTCGGGGTCCCTCGACGTCAACCGGCACGGGTATCTGCTGCAGCCCCGCCAGCTGGTCGGGGTGCGCGGCTCGGGGCGGGCGTACGACGGCGACTACTACGTCAAGTCCGTCACGCACAATCTGCGGCCCGGCTCGTTCCAGCAGAACTTCACGCTCTCCAGGGAGGGCTTCGAGGCACAGAGCACCGTCGTCCGGCCCTGAAGGCAGCCCCCCGACAGCGCGCAACACCGCACACACCAGGAGCAGTTCAGCATGGCGGCACCCAACAATCGCTACCTCGGCAAGTTCCGCGGCCGGGTCATGGACAACAACGACCCGCTGCACCTGGGCAGGGTCACCGTCGAGGTCCCGGACGTCCTCGGCCAGGAGGCGTCCACCTGGGCGCTGCCCTGCCTGCCGTTCACCGGGCCCGAGGCCGGCCAGTTCGTGGTGCCGTCGAGGGGCACGGGCGTGTGGGTGGAGTTCGAGCAGGGTGACCCGAGCTTTCCGATCTGGACCGGCTGCTGGTACGGCGACGAGAAGGAACTGCCGCCGGACGCAAAGAAGTTGGTGGAGCGACCGTCCGAGTTCAAGCCGGTCGTGGTGCAGACACCCGGGGCGCACAAGATCGTGATGTCGGACGCGCCGGGCGCCGAGCGGGGGATCAAGCTGCAGGCCGAAGGCGGCTCGTACATCCACATCACCAAGGAAAAGATCACCATCGCGACCGGCGAGGGCGCGGAGATCGTCCTTGAGGGCAGGCGAGTGACCATCAGCAAGGGCCTGACCGTGGAAGCCAAGCAGTAGACAGGACGGGGGAAGAATCGAAGTGTCCGGGACAACCGGGGCATCCGGCAATCTGCTCGGCGAGGACGCCGTGATCAGCTGCCCGCACGGCGGCCGTGCCACGACCGCCACACCATCGAACGGGCCGGTGTTCCTCAACGGAGTGCCGGTCCTCACCGGCGCGCACACCCATGTGGTCGCCGGCTGCCCGCACACCGTCGACGGTGTGCCCTCACCCTGTGTGGCCGTCCGCTTCACCGCGCAGGACACCGGCATCACCGTCGACGGCGCGCCCGTGCTGCTCGACACCTCCGCGGCCCAGTGCTTCTCGGCGGCGTCCGTCGCCCAGGGGCCGCCCTTCGTCCAGGCCACGCAGCGAGAGGTGATCGTCCCATGAGCCGACGGACCAGGGTCCGCAGCGACATCGCCTTCCCGTTCCGGGTCGACCGGCGGGGGCGCACCGCGCACGCGGATCACGACGAGCACGTACGGGACCTGATCGAGCAGTTGCTGTTCACCAGCCCCGGTGAGCGCGTGATGCGCCCCGACTTCGGCTGCGGACTCCGCGACCTGGTGTTCTCGCCCAGCAGCCCCGAGCTGACCAGCACCCTTGAGCTGTCCGTACAGGCCGCTCTGCAGCGCTGGCTCGGCGACCTGATCGAGGTCGAGGCCCTGGACATGGAGAGCGACGAGAACGTCGTACGCGTCCACCTCGCCTACGCCGTGCGCGTCACCGGAACCCGCCGTGACGACGTCTTCGAAGGGAGGGCCCAGGCATGAGCAGCGCGACGACCGGCACTCGACGGGCCAAGGTGAGAGCCGCACAGCTCAACGGAGTCGACTTCGTCGAGGTGAGCGACGACGGGCTCACCCTCACCGTCACCTTCCTCGGCAAGGCCCCGCACGGCCTGGGCCCGGAGAACGTACGCATCGACGGCGGCCGCCGCATCACCGGCATCCGCGCCGAGGACGTGAGCGTGGAGCGCGAGGAGGACCCGGAGCTCGACGACCGCCTGTACGTCACCCTCGACAAGGCGGGCGACACCTCCCGTTACCGGCTCGCGCTCGTGGAGGCCGACCCGTACGGGCGGCCCGGCGAGGTGCCCTTCCGCGGCTTCGACCAGCGCTATCACAGCGCCGGGTTCGTCTTCCGCCCCGACTGCCCCACACCTTTCGACTGCGAGGAAGCGCCCCACCAGGAAGCCGGCTTCCGCGCGGCGCCGGTCATCGACTACACGGCCCGCGACTACGGGACGATCCGCAAGCTGCTCCTGGACCGGCTCGCGCTCACCACTCCCGACTGGGCCGAGCGGAGCCCCGCCGACCTCGGCACGACCCTGGTCGAGCTGCTCGCCCACACCGGCGACCGGATCAGCTATCAGCAGGACGCGGTCGCCACCGAGGCCTATCTGGACACCGCCCGCCGCCGGATCTCCGTACGCCGCCACGTACGGCTCATCGACTACGCGATGCACGACGGCGTGGGCGCGCGGGCCCACGTCGCCGTCGAGACGGCCGGCGAACACACCCTGCTGCCGGGAACCTTCCGCTTCGCCTCCGTGGACATCCGCGCCCTCGACCCGCACGACACCCCCGCACCCGGCACCGTCATCGACGACGCGGACCTCGCGGACCTGGACGAGCGCGGCGCGGTCGAGGTCTTCGAACCGGTCGCCGCCGACGAACCGCTGCGACTGCTCGACGCCCACAACGCGATCCGCCTGTGGACCTGGGGCGGCGAGACGACCGGCCTGCCCCAGGGCGCGACCGCCGTCACCCTGCGCGACGAGTGGCGCGATCCGGAGCTCTGCCAGGAGCGCCGGCTCGACCTCCACCCCGGCGACGTACTGATCCTCGAGGAGGTGAAGGGGCCGCGCACCGGCACTCCGGGCGACGCCGACCCCGCCCACCGCCAGGCCGTCCGCCTCACCTCGGTCACCCCCGGCGTCGACCGCGTCGAGGACCAGCCCGTCCTCGACGTCACCTGGGCCGCCGAGGACGCCCTGAGCTTCCCGCTGTGCCTGGCCACGACCGGTGGCCGCGACTGCGCTCCCGTCGAGGACGTCAGCCTGGCGCGCGGCAATGTCGTGCTCGTCGACCACGGACGCTCCCTGACCCGGTACGGCGACGGCCTGCCCGAGACGGTGACCGTGCCGCACGCCCCCGCCGTGGCCGACGTCTGCGGCACCCCGTCCTTCGGCTGCGCCGACCGCGACGAGGGCAACGCACCGGCCCGGCTCATCAACTTCCTGACCGACAAGGCGGAATGCGGTACGCCGCTGAGCGCGGACGACATCCGTGAGCTGTTCGACGTCGTCGGCGAGGCGGAGACCGACCGCGCCGGGCTCGGCCTCGAACTCGCCGGGCAGCACGGCCGCGAGCGTGTGGTCCCCGGCACCTCCTACGCCCAGGCCGCCGCACTCAAGACCCTCCTCGCCCAGTCCGTCTACCCGGGCATCGCACCCCGCTTCCACCCGAGGCCAGGCCGCTCACCCATCACCCAGGCCGTCGCCTTCCCGGACCCGGCCCAGGTCAGCAGTGGCCAGGCCGACCTGCTCGCGGCGATCCCCGAGCGGATCAGGCAGCGCCTGGTCGAGCTGTGGCGCAGCGCCCGGTCCCGCGACGGGCTCGACGAGGCGGAGATCGCCGAACTCACCGTCCTCTACGGCCTGAAGACCCTGGAGCACCTCGAACTCCACCTGCATCCGGTCCGGGCGCTGCGGGAACTGCTCCACCGGAGCGACCGGTTGATCGCGGGCAAACTGCGCCGCATCGAGGTCCTCACCGCCCGCGCCCGCGCCGGCACGGTCCTCGACGGACACATCGCCTGGGAGATCGCCCACAGCTGGGGCCCGGCGTACGCGGCCGGGCTCCACCCCGACGAGCCCGTCCTGCGCGGCCCGGCCTCCGCCGCCCTCGCCCACGACCCGCGCCATGCCCTGCCCGCCGTTCGCGTCCACGACGGCGAGCACGTCTGGGAGCCGCGCCGCGACCTGCTCGAAAGCGGGCCCCGCGACCGGCACTTCGTCGGCGAGCTCGACGACGACGGCCGTCTCGCCCTGCGCTTCGGCGACGGCTCGAACGGAGCCCGGCCCACCCCGGGCGCACGCCTGGAGCTGAGCTACCGGCTCGGTGGCGGCAACGCGGGCAACGTCGGCGCCGAGGCCATCAACCACCTGGTGGTCTGCCGGGAGGACGACGCACCGGTCCCCGTCGCGGGCGTACGCAACCCGCTGCCCGCGCTCGGCGGAGCGGAACCCGAACCCCTGGAACAAGTGAGGCAGTTGGCGCCGCTCGACCTGCGCCGCACCCGGCTGCGCGCCATCACCGCGAAGGACTACGCGGAGCTCGCCTCGGCCCTGCCCGGCGTGCAGCGGGCCGCCGCCGAGATCCGCTGGACCGGCAGCGTCCAGGAAGTCCACGTGGCCATCGACGCGTACGGCACCGGCACCCCGGGGCCCGCCCTGCTCGACTCGGTGGCACACGCACTGGAGGCGTACCGGCGCATCGGTCACGACCTGGTGGTCGGCCCCGCCCGGCCGACCCCGGTGGACATCGGACTGTGCGTGACCGCGAAGCCGGGGCACCAGCACGGGCAGATCCTCGCCGAGCTGTACCGCGTCCTCGGCCGCGGCCGGCTGCCCGGCGGGCGGCTCGGCTTCTTCCACCCGGACGCGCTGACCTTCGGCGAGCCGGTGCGGCTCAGCCGTCTCGTCGCGGTCGCGGCCGCCGTCCAGGGAGTGGAGAGCGTCCAGGTCACCCGGTTGCGGCGGCTGTTCGAGGAGGACCGAGGAGAGAGGGAGGAAGGCGTGCTGCGGCTCGGCCCGCTGACGATCGCCACCTGCGACAACGATCCGGACCGGCCCGAGAACGGCCGGCTGGAGATCACCCTGGGAGGTGCCCGATGAGTGACTTCGACGAGTGCGCCTGCGGCGGCGCGTGCGGCGGCGGGCACGACGAGCGCCGGGCGCCGTCCGCCCCCCACAACCCGCCGGGCCGTACCGCTCTCGACTACCGGGTCGGCGACTACGGCTCCTTCCTGGCAGCCCTCCACGACCGGCTCGCCTCACCCGCCTACCCGGCCCTGGACCGGCTCACCGTCCGTACCCCCGACGACCCGGCGCTCGGCCTGCTCGACGCCACCGCCGTCCTCGGGGACCTGCTCACCTTCCACTCCGAGCGGATCGCCGACGAGTCCTATGTGCGCACCGCCAACGAGCACCGCTCGCTGGTGCTGCTGGGCCGGCTGGTCGGACACCGGCCGCGCCCCGGCGTCGCCGCCTCCACCCACCTCGCGTACCGCCTGGACCGCGACCCGCGCGCCGAGACGCTGCCCGTGCTCGTCCCGCGCGGCGCGCGCAGCCACTCCGTGCCCGCTTCCGCCGACGAGGAGTCCCTGACCTTCGAGACGGGCCGGGACCTGGTGGCCCGCTGGGACTGGAACGAGCTCAAGGTGCGCCGCCGCCGGGCCACACCCATCACCCCGGACGACGTGGAGCGCCGTTCCGAGCTGTTCGTCGAGGGCGCCGACCATGCCCTGCACACCGGGGACCAACTGCTGTTCGTCTTCGAGGAGAAGGCGGGCGGCGACCGGCGCCTCGCGCCCGTCGCGCGGGTCCGCGTCGACCGGGACGAGGACATCACCGGCATCGGCCTGCCCATATCGGCGCCGCCGACCCTGAAGGAACTCGTCGACGAGGTGCGGCGCCGGGTCGCCGAACCGGAGGGACCGGGCGAGCCGGGGGAGGAGCCGCCCACGCCCGAGGTGCCCAACCCGCGGCCGGTCAGCCTGTTCATCGAGGAGTTCGACCAGCAGGTGCTCGCACCCCTGCGGGCCGACCTGCCGGGCATCAGTACGCCGGGGAAGCTCGCCGCCCGGCTCGCCGAGCCGGTGGAGCGCCTCGGTGAGGCGCAGGTCCTCGCCGAGGCGTACGAGGACGTCGCGGCCTGGTTCGGGCAGCTGGAGGCAGTACTCGCCGAACTGGCCGACCGGGCCATGGAGCTGGCACCCGGCCGGCCGGTGGAGGAGGACGAGCGGGCCGCGGTGCGGAAGTACACCGCGCAGCGGCACCAACCCCGGGCCGCCGCCTTCGACGCCCTGGCCGCCCTCGTGCCCGCCCTCACCGCGGGCCGGGCCGCCCGCACCGGCCACACCCCCGCCGCCCCGGCCCCGGGGGCCGACACCGCCCGCCTCCTCACCGCCCTGCACCCCGTCCTGGCCCGCACCCTCCCGCCGGCCCTGCGCGAGGCCAGGGCGCCGAGCGCGCCCAAGCTGCTGCGCGAGCTCCTCGCCATGCGGGTACGGACCGCCCCGTTCGGCGCGACGGCCCCGCTCAAACCGGTCCAGGACGACCGCGGCCGGGTCGTTCGCACCGCCGACTGGCCGCTCACCGGCGCCGCGATGACCAGCATGCGCGTCGTCTTCGACACCTCGGGCAAGGTCCCGGAGAAGGCGGAGTTCCAGTACATCGAGGGCAGCTCCGCCGACCAGCGGTCGGAGAACCTGCTCGGCCAGTCGGCCATCCCGACGTTCCCGCTCGGCCCCGGCACCGTCGACCTGTCGACCCGTACCGCCCCGGACCGCGAACTGAGCTGGCTGGCCCGGCGCCCCACCGACTCCCAGGAGCCCGGCGTCACCGCCCAGCTGCACGCGGGGCTGCCCGAACTCGGCCTGTTCGTGTCCCGGCCCGACGATGCGAACCGCATCCAGGTCGTCGTCAGCAACGGCTCGTCCGAGCCGGTCGTCCTGCAGCCGGGCGTGCCCCAGCAGGTCACGCGCGACGGGTACGAGGTGGCGCTCACGTACACGGCGAGCGGCACCCAGCCGGCGGTGGAGATCGTCATCGCGAGCAGGCCCGAGCCGATCGACCGCACGATCCTGCAGCTGGACAGCGTGCAGGACGCCATCACCGTCGGCAGCTGGGTCGCGGTCCTGCGCCCCGGGAAGAGCCGGCAGACCCGCCCGCCCGGCGCCCCGGACCTGGGATTCGTCACCACCAAGGTCACGGCGGTGCGTACGGCCGCGTACGCCGGCTACGGGATCACCGGTCGCGGCACCGAACTCGTCCTCGCCGACCCGTGGCTGGACGAGAAGGATGTGCTGCTCTCGCACATCAGGGACACCACGGTGTACGCGGCCGGGGAACCGCTGCGGATGGCGGACGAACCGCTCGGCGAGGACGTGCACGGCAACGAGATCGAGCTGGCCGACCTCCATCAGGACCTGCGGCGCGGCCGGACCCTCGTCGTCAGCGGGGAGCGCAGCGACATCCCCGGCACGACCGGCGTGGAGGCCACCGAGGTCGTGGTGATCGCCGAGGCCGAGCCGGCCAACGACCCGGCCGCCCCGGACGGGCCCTCCCACACCAGGCTCACGCTCACCGCCGACCTCGCCCACCGCTACCGCCGCGAGACGGTCCGGATCCTCGGCAACGTGGTGGAGGCGACCCACGGCGAGAGCCGCGACGAACCCATCGGCAGCGGCGACTCCGAGCGCACCGACCAGACCTTCGCGCTCTGGCAGTCCCCGCTCACCTGGACGGCCGCCGACACCCCCCTGGGCGCCACACCCGCCCTTGAGATACGCGTCGACGGACTGCTCTGGCACCCCGTCGACAGCCTCGCCGGAAGCGGCCCCCGCGACCGCGTCTACATCACCGGCACCACCGCCGACGGCCGCACCACGGTGACCTTCGGCGACGGTGTGCACGGCGCCCGGCTGCCCAGCGGCCACGAGAACGTCCGCGCCCGCTACCGCTTCGGCACCGGCAAGGCCGCCAATGTCGACGCGGACCGCATCACCCAGGCCGTCACCCGCCCCCTCGGTGTCACCGCGGTCACCAATCCGCGGCCCGCCACCGGAGGCGCCGACGCTGACGCGCCCGCGCTCACCCGCCGCACCATTCCGTTGTCGGTCGCCGCCCTGGACCGCCTCGTCTCGGCCCCCGACTACGAGGACTTCGCCCGCTCCCGTGCTGGGATCGGCCGGGCCTCGGCCCGCGAACTCTTCGACGGCAGACGGCGGTTGCTGCATGTCACGGTCGCCGGCACCGACGACGTCCCGATCGCCGACGACACCGGCGAATCGGACCTGCTGCGCTCCCTGCGTGCCTCCCTCTGCGAGTACGGCGATCCGCGCCTGACCGTGCGGGTCGACGTACGCGAACTCGTGGTGCTGCTCCTCGCGGCCAGGGTCAAGGTGGCCCCCGACCACTCCTGGGAGACCGTCGAGCCGCGGCTGCGCCAGGCGCTGCTGCGCCGACTCGGCTTCGAGGGAAGGGAGTTGGCCCGGCCCGCCGCCCTGTCCGAGGTCCTCGCCACGGCGCACTCGGTGCCGGGCGTCGATTACCTGGACATCGACGTGTTCACCGGGGTCCCCGCCTCGGCGACCCCCGGTGAGCTGGCCGACCTGGTCGCCGACCCCGGTCCACCACGCCCCGTTGTCCCGGCGCGCCCGGCGACGTACGACGAACGCGTCCACACCGTGCGCGACAAGGACGGCGAGACGCTGTCGGCCGTCAGCGCCCGCTACGGGCTGCCGCTCGCCGAACTGCTGCGCCTCAACCCCGACATCACCGACACCCGGCGCCTGGCCAGGGGCCGTTCGGTGTACGTCTTCCGCGGCATCCGCCCGGCGCAGCTCGTCATGCTGTCGCCGAAGGCCGCGGACACGATCGTTCTCACGGAGGTCAAGTGATGTCCCGAGAGCCGGACGGCCTCGCCGACCTGCTGCCCCAGTGGCACCGACTGCGCGACGCCGAGGAGGGCGAACCGCTGCGGGCGCTGCTCGCCGTCATGGCCGAACAGCTGGACCGGGTGCGCGACGGTGTCGAGCAGGGCTACGAGGACCTGTTCGTGGAGACGGCCGCACCCTGGGTGCTGCCCTACCTCGGCGACCTCGTGGGCTACCGGACCCTGCCCGGCTACGAGCGGGTCCTCGCCCCCGGCCTGCGCGGGGCCGCTCCGGCCGGACTGGAGCAGGCCATCGCGCCACGCCGCGATGTCGCCGCGACCGTCGCCAACCGGCGCCGCAAGGGCACCCTGCACCTCCTGGAGGAGATCTCCGAGCAGGTCGCGAACTGGCCCGCCCGGGCGGTCGAGCTGTCGCGGCTCGTCTCCCATCAGCAGCCGGTCAAGCTGTACGCGGACGGGTCCGGGCACCGCGTCGGGCGCGGGCGGACCGCCGACCTGCGCGACGGCGCGGCGCTCGATCTGGCCGGCGGGCCCTTCGGGACGGTCTCCCGGGCGGTGGACGTGCGGCGCGCCGATTCCCGCTACCGGCAAGGGGGCCTGAGCCCGGCCGGGGTGGCGCTGTTCGTCTGGCGGCTCAAGGCGTACCCGCTGACCACGTCACCCGCGTACTGCATCGACCGGGCCCGCAACCTGTACACCTTCTCCATCCTCGGCAACGACAGCCCGCTGGTCACCAAACCGGAGCCGGAGCCGTCCGCCACGCACATCGCGACGGTCGACAACGTCCCGGCGTTCATCCGGCGCCGCCAGCTGCACGATCGGCTCGCCGACTACTACGGGCCGGGCAAGAGCTTCGTCATCCGCCGCGACGGCGAGGACGAGCCCGTGCCGCTGTCCGACATCGTGGTCGCCGACCTCTCGCAGTGGCGCTACCGGCCGCGGCGCGGACAGGTCGCCGTCGACCCCGAGCTGGGCCGGATCGCGTTCGGCGCGCGGTCCGCGCCCCGGCAGGGCGTGTGGGTCGACCACCACTACGCGTTCGGCGCCGACAAGGGCGGCGGCCAGTACCCGCGCGACCGCGTCGAGCGGCCCGGCGCCACCGTGTACCGGGTGGGCCCCGGCCAGACGTACCGGCAGATCATGGACGCCTACCGGGCCTGGCAGCACGACCGCCGGGCGGGCACCTGCGGGCCCGACGGCATCGTCGAGATCACCCACAGCGGCGCCTATCAGGAACAGCTGGACTTCGACCTCGACCCGGGCGACCGTTTCGAGCTCCGTGCCGCGGAGGGCACACGTCCCGTCATCCGGCTCCTGGACTGGTACAGCAACCGGCCCGACGCCCTCAACATCCGTGCCGTGTCGCAGGACTGCGCGCCCGGGGAGCGGCCGCGCGTCGTGCTCGACGGGCTGCTCGTCGCCGGGCGCGGCATCAACGTCACGGGCCCGATGGGCGCGGTCGTCGTACGGCACTCGACGCTCGTTCCCGGCTGGTCCCTGGAGCCGGAGTGCGCTCCGCACTCGCCCGACGAGCCCAGCATCGTCCTGGAACGCACCACCGCCTGCCTGCAGATCGAGGACAGCATCCTCGGCACCATCGAGGTCATCGGCGACGAGGTGTCCGAGGAACCCCTCGACATCCACCTGCGCGACTCGATACTCGACGCCACGGGACCCGACCGGGAGGCGCTGTCCGCACCGGACCGCCGGCACGCGCACGCCGTACTGCACATCCACCGCTCCACCGTGATCGGCGAAGTGCACACGCACGCGGTGCGCATCGCCGAGAACTCGGTCTTCACCGGGCGGCTGCACGTCGCGCGGCGCGGGATCGGCTGCCTGCGCTTCTCCAGCGTTCCGGCCGGGTCACGCACCCCGCGCCGCTACCGCTGCCTGCCCGACCTCGCCGGCCCCGGCGGCGCCGCGAAGGTCCGGCCGCTGTTCACCTCCGAGCGCTACGGGACGCCCTGGTACGGGCAGCCGTCCGAACGATGCGCCGAGGAGATCCGGCGCGGAGCCGAGGACGGGGCCGAGATGGGTGCCTTCCACGACCTGTACCGGCCGCAGCGCGAGGACAGCCTGCGGGCCCGGCTCGCGGAGTACGTGCCCGCCGGGACCGACGCCGGGATCTTCTTCGTGACCTGAGCCGAGCCGCACCCACGGGCGTTCGCCGCGCCCTGCCCACCGACGACGTGCGACCCGCACACTTCCGAACCAGGGGGACACCCTTCATGCACGCAGATCTCTCCCGCTCCACCTTCCGGCCCGCGCGGCACTACTCGGCGGTCATCGCCCAACAGGGCCGGGTCCAGCTCGACGCGGACGCCAACGAGCAGGCCGCGATCCAGCTCCATCAGGCGCGCACGACCGCCGTCGACCTGATCGGCCGGCACGGCGGCCCGCTCGGCGCCGACGGCGACACGGGCTTCCGCATCGAGTACCACGCAGTCACCCCCGAGCTCGACACCCTGGACATCCACGGCGGCCACTACTACGTCGACGGCATCCTGTGCGACGCGGCCCGCCCGGCCCCCGGCGACGCGGTGCCCGACGAGGACGCCACCGCCTCCGACCCCGACGACGGGACGCCCACCGCCGCACAGCCCGCGTTCTGGGACTACTGGGACCAGCCCGACGGCTACCGCGACAAGGAGAAGCCGGGCGACCGGCTGCCCACCGACTACCCGTTCGTCGTCTACCTCGACGTGTGGGAGCGGGCGGTGACCGCCGCCGAGGACCCGGCGCTGCGCGAGGTCGCCCTCGGCCCGGCGATGCCGGACACCGCCGCCCGCCGCAAGGTCGTCTGGCAGGTCCTGCCGCTCGCCTACGCGAAGCTGGGCATCGAGGGCGATGTGCCGTCGCCCGACGACGTGCGCCGGGCCTTCGAGCGCTGGGCGGCGGACGAGGCCGCCCCCAAGTCCCGCCTCGCCGCCCGCAGCGAGCGCCCCGACCACGCCGACGAGGACCCCTGCCTGGTCAAGCCCGACGCCCGCTACCGGGGCCCGGAGAACCAGCTCTACCGCGTCGAGATCCACGAGGGGGGCGAGGCCGGCAAGGCGGGCAAGCCCGGCGACGCCACCTTCAAGTGGTCCCGCGAGAACGGCTCCGTGGTCTTCCCCGTCGACGAGGTCGACGGCACCTGGGTGCAGTTGGCGAGCCTCGGGCAGGACGACAAACTGGACCTGGACGTCGGCGACCACGTCGAGCTCGTCGACACCGCGTACGCCTCCCGGCGGGAGCCCCTGCCGCTGCTCAGGGTCGAGGAACTGGATCTGCCGGGCCGCCGGGTCAGGCTTTCCGCCGAGCCGGACCGGCACGTCGGGCGGCGCCCCGAACTCCACCCGTACCTGCGCCGCTGGGACCACCGGGCGGCGCCGGCCCGCCGCGGCGGCCGCACCACCGCGCTGCGCGGCGGCGCCGTCCGCATCGAGGAAGGCGCCTGGCTGCCGCTGGAGGACGGTGTCGAGATCTACTTCGAGAAGGGCGGCACGTACCGCACCGGCGACTACTGGACCGTCGCCGCCCGCACCGCCACCGGCAGCGTCGAATGGCCCGTGAACGCCGCCCGCAAGCCGCTGCTGTGCCACCCCGCCGGCATCGTCCGCCACTACGCGCCGCTCGCCCTCGTCAAGGGCGAGGGAAGCACCGTGGACCTGCGTCTCGGCTTCACCCCCCTCGCCACCCGGGCCGTCCCGCCGGCGGGCGCGGCCGCCCTCGCCGCCGAACAGCAGGCACGGGAAGAGGAGCTGGCCGCCGAGGGCGCCGCCCCGGCATCGACGAGGTCGCAGACGACCGCCGCCGCCGAGGCCGAGGTGGACGAGGCCGCGGCCGGAGAGGAGAACGCCTGATGGCCACGCCCCTGACCGCGTCCAAGCTGGTGGAAGTCCTGCGCGCCGAGGGCCTCACCGTCCATGAGGTACGCAACTGGCGCCGCCACAACCGCAACGCGAAGGGCCCGTACGGCCCGATGCACGGCGTGATGATCCACCACACCGTCACCTCCGGGACGGACTCCTCGGTCGCGCTCTGCTACGACGGCCACTCCGGCCTGCCGGGCCCGCTGTGCCACGGCGTCATCGACAAGAAGGGGGAGATCCACCTGGTCGGCAACGGCCGGGCCAATCACGCGGGCCTCGGCGACAGCGACGTGCTGCGCGCCGTCGTCAACGAGACGAAACTGCCGCACGACAACGCCGCCGACACCGACGGCAACCGCCACTTCTACGGCTTCGAGTGCATCAACCGCGGCGACGGCAAGGACCCGTGGCCCGAGGCCCAGAAGGAGGCCATCGAGAAGGTCGCCGCCGCCATCTGCCGCGCCCACGGCTGGAGCGAACGCTCGGTGATCGGCCACAAGGAGTGGCAGCCCGGCAAGGTCGACCCGCGAGGCTTCACGATGGACGGCATGCGAAGGCGCATAGCGGACCGCCTGGACGGCCACGGCGGGGACAGCGGGAGCCACGAGCCGAAGCCGAAGCCGAAGCCGAAGACCGAGTACGAGAGGTTCCCGGGCGCCGGTTTCTTCCACGTGGGACGGAGCCACCCCGTGATCACCGCGATGGGGCGTCGCCTGACGGCGGAGGGCTGCAGCCACTACGAGACGGGCCCGGGCCCCGAGTGGACCGAGGCGGACCGCAAGTCGTACGCGGCGTGGCAGCGCAAACTGGGCTTCAAGGGCAAGGACGCCGACGGCACCCCCGGGAAGGTCAGCTGGGACCGGCTGAAGGTGCCGAAGGCGTAGCGGTGAGCACGACGGGAACTGGGGACAGCCGTCGCTGAATCCTCAACTTCCGTCCTGTTATGCCCACTTGAAAATATAGTGATCGCCGATTCGTCGTCCGGCAACAGGAGTACGGATGGGGCTGGACGATGTCCTGGCGCAGTTGACCTTCAGGGAGCGATTCACCCGGAAACGGGTGCGCTTCGAGCGCAGATCCGGTGCGCTCGTCGTCCGGATCGAGGGCGCTCCGGCCCCTGTCCGGCAGTGGCTCGGGGCGCTGCTCAGGAGCTACCGCGGCATCGTCCCGGTCAACAACCCGAGCGAAGTCCCGACCGGGCAGGACGAGGAAGGCCTGGTCGTCGAGCAGTTGCAGGCGATGACCGAGGGGTGCGGCTACGGCGGACGGTTCGCTGGTACGGCACCCGGCGTTTCCCCCGGCAGCGCACCTTCGAGGCGGTCTGCGAGGAGCTGGAACGGCTGCGGAGCGGGCCCGCGGCGGCGAAACAGCTGCTGCTCGTCGAGGCGCTGCTCGCCGACATCGACGCGCACTACGGCGTCGTCCGCCGTCTCAACCGGGCCCGCCGCCCCGTCCTCCTCCTGCCGGACGTGGACACCGTGGCCGCGCGGCGGATCATCCGGGACAGGCTGATCGAGGCGTACGACGGGGAGGCCCGCGCCCTTCGGGTGTATCCCGTGGTCGTCACCAGCTCGCAGCCCGGTGGGGCCACGCCCGCGGAGGGTGCGCAGCCCCCCGTCCCGCCGGACGGCCTCGCGGAGGCGATCGAGGAGCGCTTCGGCGAGCGGGTGCGGGTCGCGGAGGAGCGCAGCCGCGGCGGCCGCACCCCGCGACGTGAGGCCGGTCCGGCCCCGCCCGCGAACGGGTGGGGCCGGACCGGTCGCTACCGGGCCGCCGCCGCGGGCGGGACCGGGTTCGGCGCCGGGGCGTACCCGGTGGGCCGGGTGGTGAACGTTCCCCGGCCCTGGGTCCGGCTGCGCAGCCGGGTCGCGTAGCCGAACAGCTCCGCCAGCGGCACGGTCGCCGTGATCACCGCCGTGCCTGCCCGCGCGGCCGAGCCGGAGACCCGGCCGCGCCGTGCCGCCAGATCGCCGAGGACACCGCCCACGGCGTCGTCGGGCACGGTGACGGTGACCTCCGCCACCGGCTCCAGCAGCACCATCGCACTCGCCCGCAACGCCTCACGGAGCGCGAACCGGCCGGCCGTGCGGAACGCCATCTCCGAGGAGTCCTTGGAGTGGGTCGCCCCGTCGGTCAGCGTGACCCGCACCCCGGTCACCGGGTGCCCGCCGAGCGGGCCCTCGGCCAGCGCGTCCCGGCAGCCGGCCTCCACCGCACGGACGTACTCCTGCGGCACCCGGCCGCCGACGACGGTCGACCGGAACACGAACTCCGGCCCGCTGTCCCCGCCGTCGTCACCGGTGGCC
Organism: Streptomyces sp. NPDC001890; assembly: GCF_042891445.1. Classification (NCBI taxonomy): domain Bacteria; kingdom Bacillati; phylum Actinomycetota; class Actinomycetes; order Kitasatosporales; family Streptomycetaceae; genus Streptomyces; species Streptomyces sp. NPDC001890. The sequence continues at coordinate 136,752 of NZ_JBIATE010000012.1, forward strand.
TCCAACGGCTCCGTGTCGATGACGACATGGGCGAACTGCCCGGCGCCGCCGTCCTGCTTCACATGCCGGTACACCAGCCCGGACACCCCGCGGGCGACCGTCTCCCGGTAGGCCACCTGCGGCCTGCCGACACCGATCTCCAGCCCGTGCGCACGCCGGATCTTCTCCACCGCGACCTCCAGGTGCAGTTCCCCCATTCCCGACAGCACCGTCTGCCCGGTCTCGGGATCGGTGCGGACCGCCAGCGAGGGATCCTCCTCGACCAGCCGCGCCAGCGCCGTCACCAGCCGCTCGGTATCGGTCCGTCTGCGGGCCTCGACCGCCACCGAGACGACCGGGTCGGCCGCGGTGGGCGGTTCGAGGACCAGGGGCGCCGAGGGCGCGCACAGGGTCGCCCCGGCACGGGCAGCCTTCAGCCCGATCACCGCGACGATGTCCCCGGCCACCGCCGTGTCGACATCCGCGTGCCGGCCGGCCTGCACGCGCAGGATCCGTCCGACGCGCTCGTGGCGCCGCGCGCCCGCGTCCAGCACCGTGTCCCCCTTCCGGATCGTTCCCGAGTACACCCTCAGGTAGGTCAGCCGGCCCGTATCGGCCGAGTTCACCTTGAACACCAGCGCGGCGAACGGCGCCGCCGGATCGGCGGCCCGCTCCTGCACCGTGCCGTCCAGGGCGCCACGCACCGGCGGCACGTCCAGCGGCGAGGGCAGGTAGTCCACCACGGCTTCCAGGAGCGGCTCGATGCCTCGGTTGCGGTAGGCCGAACCGCACAGCACCACCACACCTTCGCCGGTACGGGTCAGATCGCGCAGCGCGGACCGCAGCGTCCGCCCGGAGACCGAGGCCCGCGCGCAGAACTCCTCCAGCGCGGCCGGATGGAGCTCCGCCACCGCCTCCTCCAGCAGCCGCCTGCGCCGCTGCGCCTCCTCGCGCAGCGCTTCGGGCACCGGCCCCTCCTCGAACGTGCCACCGCCGTCGGCCCAGACCAACGCCCGCATGCGCAGCAGATCCACCACTCCGCTGAACCCGTTCTCGCTCCCGATCGGCAGCTGGACCACCAACGGGACGGTGTGCAGCCGGTCCCTGATCGACGCGACCGCCGTGTCGAGGTCGGCCCCGGCCCGGTCCAGCTTGTTGACGAAGGCGATCCGCGGCACCCCGTGCCGGTCGGCCTGCCGCCACACCGACTCGCTCTGCGGCTCGACGCCCGCGACGGCGTCGAACACCGCGATCGCTCCGTCGAGCACCCGCAGCGAGCGCTCCACCTCGTCGGAGAAGTCGACATGGCCCGGGGTGTCGATCAGATTGATCCGGTGACCGTCCCATGAACAGCTCACCGCGGCGGCGAAGATGGTGATGCCCCGGTCGCGTTCCTGGGAGTCGAAGTCGGTGACGGTCGTCCCGTCGTGGACCTCGCCCTGCTTGTGGACGGCGCCGGTGAGGTAGAGGATCCGCTCGGTGACGGTGGTCTTGCCGGCGTCGACGTGGGCGAGGATGCCCAGATTGCGGACGTCGGTGAGCGGACTGGTGTGTTGACGGTGCAGTTCGGTACGCACGGCCCATGGCCTTTCGGAATGATCCGGAACGGGAGGGCGCGATTCCCGGACGAACCGGCCTGTGGTCAGGCCGGGCGAAGACCTCCAAAACGGTGTGTCACACCGGTGAGCGGCCGCCCGGCCGTATCGACGCCGGGCGCTGCGAGGTCAGTTGTCCGTCGCGGGGGACCGGTGCGGGCCGCGCAGCCTGCACCGGGCGCACGAAGACACCAGGATCACCTCGTACCGCGACGAGGGAACGACAACAGCGGTGCGGTAGCGCACGGCCGGTCTCCCCTCACTGGTCACGGTGCGCGCCGCAATGCCGCTGTGGCGCGCGTTTCGTCGTGAGTGTAGGGAACAGGGGTGCGGGCGGGAAACCGGATTTCGCGGCCCCGTGGGACGGGCGTTGAAGGCGATGACGAATGATGAAACGATCCCCGGGAACCGCACGGTGTGGTGCTCGGGGAAGGAAACACATCGATGGACGCAGACCACGGCCGGGCTGCCGCCACGGTGTTCGACGCGCTGGGGGCCGACTACGAGCGGGCGTTCGCCGGATCCGCCGCCCACCACGCCTCGTTGCACCGGTTGCTGGGCGATCTCGCACCGCACAGCCGGATCCTGGACGTCGGCAGCGGAACGGGGCGCCCGACCGCCCGGACCCTCACCGAGGCCGGCCATGACGTGTTGGGGGTGGACGTCTCGCCCGGCATGGTCGAACTGGCGGCCCGACAGGTTCCCGAAGTGGCGTTCGAGTGCGCCGACATTCGCGAACTCCCCCTGGAAGAAGGCAGTTTCGACGCTGTCTGCGCCTATTTCTCACTGCTCCAGATGTCCCGCGACGACCAGTTCCGGCTCCTGCGGAAGCTCGGTCGGCTGCTGGTTCCCGGCGGCCATCTGGTCGTGGCCACGGTGCCGCTGGACGTGGAGGACTTCGACGTCGTCTTCATGGGCCACCACGTGCGGGCGACGAGCTTCGGCCCGGAGGAGTTCACCGAGCTGGTCACCGCGGCCGGATTGTCGGTGCTGTGGGAACAGAGCACCCTGTTCACCCCTGAGTACGAAGGGGCGGTGGCCGAGCCCCAGTTGTTCCTGCACTGCCGACGGGCCTGAGGCACCCGGCCCACCCGCGGGTACCGGGCCCGCCGCCCCTCAGTGCTCGACCGGCAGCTTCACCGGGCGGCGGTGCGCCGGACCCCGGCGCACCGCCGCACGAGGGAGACGGGACGCCGGCCGGCCTCCAGCGGGCCCTTCCAGTTGCGCAGCGCCTGCCTGCCGCACCCGCGCCACTGCGCGGGCGAGATGGGTCCGGGCTGCCCGCCCCGGGTGACCAGCGCGTTCACCGGGGTCATCGGGTCCGTCGCCATGGTCTTGGCGAGCAGCACGCCGATCACCAGCGGGGCCAGCGACAGCGCCAGCGTCGTGCCGGCGGAGGCGACGTGCTGGATGCGGGGGCGGGACGGTGCGTCAGGAAGCATGTGGCCATTCGACCAGCACCCGCCTGCCGGCGGATCGGCCGAGGTACTCAGCCCGGCCCGCCCTCGTACTCACGGCCCGGGTGTACGAAGGCGGGCCGCCGGGCCCGTCCGTGACGGCCGCTAAGCCGTGGTGCCGGGGTCGGAGCCCGCTCCCGAGGTGGCCTTGATGCCCTTGGTGATGTCGTCCATGACGGACAGCTCGGGGGCCTTGGCGTTGACGTCGAAGCCCGACCGGACCACGACCAGCAGGTCCTTCGAGCGGGGCGACGGGAAGGCCAGCGACTGGACGTATCCGTCGTCACCGTTCTTCGTCACCACCTTCCAGCGCACCAGGTACCCCTGTTCGCCGGCCACGGTCACCGGCTCGGACTTGAGTTCCTGGTGCGAGGTGATGCCGCCGTAGATCTTCTCGCCGTACGATTCGGTGGCATTGGCGGTGATGTCCTTCTCCGCCGTGGCCTTCGCCGTCGTGGTGTCGAGCTTCAGCGCCTTGGCCGGCGCGGAGAACACCCCACCGCGCACACACTGTTGGGACGAGTCGCCGGGGCACGGGTACTCACCCGTCGTCACTCCCGCACCCGTGACCCCGGAGGTGCCCTTCCAGCCGTCGGGCACCGGCAGGTTGATCCCGCTGGTCAGGTCGGTGGCGTAGCCGTCCTCGGTCCCCGGTATCCGCTGCTCGGGGGCGCCGCTCCCGCCGCCGCCTCCCGGAGCGCCCGGCCCGCGACGGGGGGAGTCCGACGGCGGGGCGGACGGGGCCGTGGCCGCACGCTCGTTGTCGTCGCCGGAGTTGTCCGACAGCAGGAAGACACCGCCTCCCACGACGGCGAGGACCACTACCGCGGCGGTGATGCCCAGTCCGACGCGCATCCGGCGCCGCCGGATCGTGGCGGGCGGCACGCGCAGCTGGTCGGTCCACCGGGTGCCGTCCCACCAGCGCTCGTGAACGGGGCCGATTCCTGTGTACCCGGGGTCTGGGTGCCAGCCGGGCGGGGTCATCTGGGTCACGGGCCCCACCGTAGAACGGTTGCGTGAGAATCGCATGAATCGGCTGTGGCGGATCGATCCGGATCAATAGGGTGAGGCAGCGCTCCGTCCCACGGACGGAGCCCGGGTTCAGGACGCCCCGCCGGCCGGAGGGGTTCTCCGCCGTCCCAGCGGGAGGCCGAACGATGAGCGAAGAAGCAGCCGTGCGCATCGAGCGCGACGGCCCCGTGTTCACGGTGATCCTCGACCGTCCCGAGGTCCGCAACGCGGTGGACGGGCCGACCGCCCGCCAACTGGCCGACGCCTTCAGGCAGTTCGAGGGCGACCCGGAAGCAACTGTCGCAGTGCTGTGGGGCGCGGGCGGTACGTTCTGCTCGGGCGCCGACCTGAAGGGCATCGGAACGGAGCGGGGCAACAAGGTCCTGGCCGAGGGCGACGGGCCGATGGGGCCGACCCGCATGCACCTGGGCAAGCCCGTCATCGCGGCGGTCTCCGGCCACGCGGTGGCCGGGGGCCTGGAGCTCGCCCTCTGGTGCGATCTGCGGGTGGCGGAGGAGGACGCGGTGTTCGGGGTGTTCTGCCGGCGCTGGGGAGTGCCGCTGGTGGACGGCGGAACGGTACGGCTGCCGAGGCTCATCGGGGAGAGCCGGGCCATGGACATGATCCTCACCGGGCGCCCCGTACCGGCCGCCGAGGCGTACGCCATGGGGCTCGCCAACCGGATCGTGCCACCCGGCGAGGCACGCGGCGCGGCGGAGGACCTCGCCCGCGAGATCGCCGCGTTCCCGCAGCTGTGCCTGCGCCACGACCGGCTTTCGGTGCGCGAGCAGCACGGCCTGAGCGAACCGGAGGCGCTGGCCCAGGAGTACCGGCACGGTCTGGTGCCGCTGACCGCAGGGGAGACGCAGGCCGGGGCCGAGCGGTTCGGAGGCGGCGCGGGCCGCCACGGATCCTTCGACGGGTGACCGGTTGGCCGGCGGGTGGGACCTGTCGGCATCGCCTCTTTGGTCCGACCATATGTGGTGTGTGACATAGTGGAAGATCCGGCAGCAGAGGCGACGGCAACCGGACGATTCCGGCCGAGGCAGGGGGTGACGGATGCCCGTCGAATGGCAACCCGTACGGCAGTCCCGTACGCATGAGCTCGTGCTCCAGAGCATCGAGGAGCGGGTCTTCGCCGGTGAGCTCAGGGCGGGCGACCGACTGCCGCCCGAGCGCGAGCTCGCGCCGGTGCTCGGGGTCAGCCGGTCCGCGCTGCGCGAGGCGCTGAGGGTTCTGGAGACCATCGGCGTGCTGGTCGCGCAGCCGGGCCGGGGGCCGGATTCCGGGGCGCGGATCGTACGCAACCCCGACGACGCGCTCGGGCGGTTGCTGCGACTGCACTTCGCGCTGGGCAGCTACAGCCTGGAGGACGTCCTGGAGGCGCGCGTCGTGCTGGAGCGGTCCAGCTTCGAGGCGGCTGCCATGCATGCCTCCCCGGCGGATCTCGACGAGGCGGAGGCGCTGGTCGTACGCATGGGGGAGCCGGACGTCACGGTGGCGGAGTTCAATGATCTGGACACCCGGTTCCATGTGCACATCGCCCGCAGCTCCGGCAATGAACTGACCTCCACGCTCACCTCCGCCGTCCGTGAATCGGTGCGACCGCTGATCCTGAGGGCCCTGGAGGCGGCCGAGGACTGGCCGGCCACCTCCGCCGCGCTCAACGCGGAGCACGCCGAGCTGCTGAGGCGGGTGCGTGCGGGCGACGGTGCGAGCGCCGCCGACCTGGTCGAGAAGCACATTCGCAGCCTGCACGGCACGCTGGTCGACGAGAACTCCGACCGAGGCCCGGAGGAATCCTGACGCAGGGGGTGGGGCCCGATCGGTGGTGTGAGGATTCAAGATTTGTCAGGTGCATGACTTTCTCTGCTCCGGCTCCTCGTGTCGCGTCCTTCACGTTCCGGACCGAGGCTAGTATGGTCGGACCATAAAAATGGAGAAGCGATCGGAGAGACCCCCATGCGCATCGGACTCTTCGCCACCTGTCTGGGAGACACGCTCTTCCCCGAGGCGGTGAAATCGACCGCGGTCCTGCTCGCCCGCCTGGGCCACGACGTGGTGTTCCCGCCGGGGCAGACCTGCTGCGGTCAGATGCATGTGAACACCGGCTACCAGCGCGAACCCGTACCCCTGGTGCGGAACTTCGCCGACCAGTTCGGCGACGCCTCGATCGACGCCGTCGTCATGCCGTCCGGATCGTGCGCGGGCTCGGTCCGTCACCAGCACGAGATCGTCGCCGAACGGTACGGGGACGCCGCGCTGCGCGCGGGCGTCGCCACCGTCAAGGCCAAGACGTACGAGCTGTCGGAGTTCCTCGTGGACGTCCTGGAGGTGGACGACGTCGGCGCGTACTTCCCGCACCGGGTGACGTACCACCCCACCTGTCATTCCCTGCGCATGCTGCACGTCGGCGACAAGCCCCTGAAGCTGCTCCGGGCCGTCGATTCCATCGACCTCGTCGAGCTCCCCGAAGCCGACTCCTGCTGCGGGTTCGGCGGCACCTTCGCCGTCAAGAACGCCGACACGTCGACCGCGATGCTCCAGGACAAGATGCGCAACATCGCCACCACCGGGGCCGACGTCTGCACCGCGGGCGACTCGTCCTGCCTGATGCACATCGGCGGCGGGCTCTCCCGCATCAGGTCGGGCACCCGCACCCTGCACCTCGCGCAGATCCTCTCCGCCACCCGCACCTCGCCGTACGTCCCCACGGAGGCCGTCCGATGAGCAGCACCTTCCTCGGCATGCCCGCGACCCCGCCCCGCTCCCCGTACGGGACGGGCAATCTGCGCGGCGACCGGAAGTTCCCCGAGGCCGCCCACGACGAGCTGCGCAACGAACAACTGCGCCGCAACCTCGGCCGGGCCACCCGCACCATCCGCGCCAAACGCCTGAACGTCACCGGTGAACTGCCCGACTGGGAAGCCCTGCGCGAGGCGGGCTCGGCCATCAAGACCGACACCATGAACCGGCTCCCCGAACTCCTGGAGGAGCTGGAGCGCAAGGTCACCGAGCGCGGCGGCACCGTCCACTGGGCGCGCGACGGCGTCGAGGCCAACGAGATCGTCACCCGGCTGGTCAGGGCGACGGGCAGCAGCGACGTCATCAAGGTCAAGTCGATGGCCACCCAGGAGATCGGCCTCAACGAACACCTCGAATCGTCCGGCATCACCCCGTACGAGACGGACCTCGCCGAACTGATCGTCCAGCTCGCGCACGACAAGCCGTCGCACATCCTGGTCCCCGCGATCCACCGCAACCGCGACGAGATCCGGCAGATCTTCCTCAAGGAGATCCCGGGCGTCGACCCGCGCCTGGACAACGTGCCCGCGCACCTGGCCGCCGCCGCCCGCGCCTATCTGCGCGAGAAGTTCATGACGACCAAGGTGGCGGTCTCCGGCGCCAACTTCGGGATCGCCGAGACCGGAACGCTCGCGGTCGTGGAGTCCGAGGGCAACGGCCGCATGTGCCTGACGATGCCCGACACCCTGATCACCGTCATGGGCATCGAGAAGGTGCTGCCGCGCTACCAGGACCTCGAAGTGTTCCTGCAGTTGCTGCCGCGCTCCTCCACGGGCGAGCGGATGAACCCGTACACCTCGATGTGGACCGGAGTGACGCCGGGCGACGGGCCGCAGGACTTCCATCTGGTCCTGCTCGACAACGGCCGCACCGCGGCGCTCGCCGACCGGATCGGGCGCGAGGCCCTCAACTGCATCCGCTGCTCGGCCTGTCTCAACGTCTGTCCGGTGTACGAACGGGCCGGCGGCCACGCGTACGGATCGACGTACCCCGGACCGATCGGTGCGGTCCTCACCCCGCAGCTCGCCGGGATGCACGCGGCCAAGGACGATCCCAACAGCTCGCTGCCGTACGCCTCCAGTCTCTGCGGTGCCTGCTTCGACGCCTGCCCGGTCAAGATCGACATTCCGTCGCTCCTGGTCGAACTGCGCCACCAGCACACCGAGCAGTCCGGCACGACGGCGGAGAAGCTGGCCATGAAGGCCGCGGCCACCGTCATGAAGCATCCGAAGCTCTTCACGGCCGCGCAGAAGGGCGCGGGGATCGGCCGGGTCATCGGCGGGCGGGACGGCAAGATCTCGCACCTGCCCCCGCCGTTCAACGGCTGGAGCGAGAGCCGGGACACCCAGGTGCCGCCGAAGCAGACCTTCCGCTCCTGGCTGGCATCGGCCGAGGGCGCCGCGACGATGCGGGCCGCCGCGGACGAGCACGAACAGAACCGGAAGAAGGACGAACAGAACCGGAAGAAGGCGGAGAAATCGGAGAAGGCGGAGAAGACGGAGGAAGAGAAGTGACGAACGCTCGCGAAGCGGTACTGGGCCGGATCAAGGACGCCCTCTCCCTCGCCCCCGCCCCCGACATCGCCGTCCCGCGTGCCTACCGCACCGGACGCACCCTCCCCCACGACCAGCGCCTGGCCCTCTTCACCGACCGGCTCGTCGACTACAAGGCCACCGTGCACACCTGCACCGCCGAACGCACCGCGGAGGTCGTCGCCGAGGTGCTGCGGGAGCGCGGGGCGCGGCGGATCGGTGTGCCGGCCGGGCTCGACGCACGCTGGCTCGACGCGTACGACGGCGAGGTCCAGCAGGACTCCGCCGACATCCCGGCGCCCCGGCTCGACGCACTGGACGGGGTCGTCACCGCCTCGGCCGTCAGCTGCGCCGAGACCGGCACCATCTTCCTGGACGGTTCGCCCGACCAGGGGCGGCGGGCACTGTCCCTCGTTCCCGATCTCCACGTCTGCGTCGTCGACCTGTCGACGGTCGAGACCGGTGTGCCGGAAGCGGTGGCGCGGCTGGTGCCGCAGCGCCCGACGACGCTGATCAGCGGCCCCTCGGCCACCTCCGACATCGAGCTGGAACGGGTGGAGGGCGTGCACGGTCCGCGCACCCTGGCCGTGGTGATCCGGACGGACATGTGACCCGCGGAGCCTGCCCGGCGGGCGGGGTGCGCGGCGGCTGCGGAAGGCTCCGCGCCGCGCACCCCGGCGCTCAGCCGTGCGTGACCGTCACCGGCTCGAAGCCGATACGTGTCGTCGTCCCGTCCTGCGCCCAGCGGACCTCCACCGTGTCCCCGTCCACCGTCACCGCGTCGACCACCGTGTCGAGCGGCGCCGCGTCGGGCTCCGCGGTCAGCGAGGCCAGCGCGACCAGGACCGCCGAGCCGGACACGGAGGCGGACAGCCGGGGCACCAGGGCCCAGGGCGTGTACGCGGTGCCCTGCGGAGCCCGCACCTCGTCCCGGGACTCCCAGCCGTGCAGACCGTGCAGCGCGGAGGTCAGGGTGTCGTCGCGGCCGGTCGCCCAGCCCGTCTGCTCCACCCGGGCCCCGTCCGGCGCGCCGAGCACCCGGTGCGCCCGCAGTTCGTAGCGGCCGCGCACCACCGTGACGCTCTCCACGCGCAGCCCCGGCACCATCGGCGAGCCCGACGTGAACACCGGGCGGTGCCAGGAGGCGGCCCAGCCCCAGCCGTCGCCCCCGCCCGCGCCCAGCGCACGGATGACCCGGCGACCGCTGCGGGCCCCGGCGACGACCACGGCCAGGTGGTTGTCCGCCGCGTTCGCCCTCGACGTGGGACCGGTCACCGTGGAGTAGGACTGGCGGCTGTACAGCGGGTCGTCCTGCACACCCGACTCGCCCTCGTGCGGGCGCACATGGTCGCTGCCGTGGTTGTGCAGCCGTACGATCCCGTCCGCGCGGGTGGTCTGCACGAGCAGTCCGGGCGCGGGCAGTGCGAGAACCCGGTCGGGGCCCTCGCTGGGCGCGGGTTCCTCGGTCGCGGTCCACAGCGGATGGCCGTCCGGGGCGAGCAGCGACACGAAGGCCTTGGACGCCCAGTACGGCGAGGCGGGCGCCGAGTAGTTCTGCAGCGACGCCTCGTGCGGGCCGTGCCAGCCCAGGTTCAGCAGCCCGTCCGTACCGGTCGCGCCCCGGTCCAGGAAGTAGCGCAGCGATCCGTTGATCACCCGCCGGGAGGCGCCGGGCGTGAGCGGGGTGTGCCCGCTGACGGCTCCGAGCGCCACCGAGGAGGCCGCCGCGAAGCGGTAGGTCAGCGAGCGGCCGAAGTGGATCGGCGCCCCGTCGCCCCCGAACAGCAGCGAGTAGCCCTCCAGGTGCTCGCGCAGCCGGGCGCCGTAGTGCGCGGACAGTCCGGCGTCGCCCGACAGATGCGCGTCCAGCACGGGGTAGAGGTGCAGCGCCCAGCCGTTGTAGTGGTCGAAGGCCCGGCCGTCGCCGTCCGCGTACCAGCCGTCGCCCCGGTACCAGCCCTCCAGCAGTTCGAGGGCCCGCTCCTTGGCCCGTGCGGTCTGCGCGTCGCCACGGCCCACGGACTCCAGGAACCCGGCCACGGAGTAGGGGAAGAGGTACCAGTTGTTGGGGGCGGGGGTGTGCCGCAGCGCGTCGCGCAGCCACTGTTCGGTCCGGTCCTGGACCCCGGCGTCCAGCCGGTCCCAGAGCCACGGCCGGGTCAGCCGCAGACCTATGGCCACCGAGGCGGACTCGACCATGGGCTGGCCGAACACGGTGTGGTCGCGGATCAGCGGCCAGGACTCGGCGTCCTCGCGGCCCGGGGTACGGGTACCGGCCGCGAGCCCGTCCGCGTACCGGTCGAGCCAGCCGTGCGGGTCCTCGCCCTGAGCGCCCGCGACCCGGAAGGCGGCGGCGAGGAAGGTGCGCGCGTAACCCTCCAGACCGTCGGAGCGCACTCCGGACGCGGACGGCCGGCCCGGCAGGTCCAACAGGGCGCCGCCCGGCGTCGCCCACTGCCAGGCGGCCCGGAGCAGCCCGTCGGCGGCGGCCTCCCAGTGCGCGCGGGTGTAGCCGGTGTACGGGCTCGACACCCGGTCGTCCGCCGGGAGTTCGAGGGGTGAGATCGGATGCGGAGCGGTCATGCGAGGAACGCCAGCCTTTCGCGTCGTACGGGATGGGCGAAACCGTCGCCCGCGGCCCAGCGGCCGGCCTCGCCCGCCGCCAGATCGACCAGTCGCCGCAGCTCGTTGCCCTGCGAGCCTGCGAGATGCGGGGTGATCAGGGCGTTGTCGCAGTCCCAGAGGGGGTGTGCGGCGGGCAGTGTGTCCGGGTCGGTGACGTCGAGGATCGCCCGGATCCGGTCCTGCCGGAGTACGTCGACGAGCGCGTCCTGGTCGACGACGGCGCCCCGCGCGGTGTTGATCAGCACGGCGTCCGGGCGCATCGAGGTGAGCAGTTCGCGGCTGACCAGCCCGTGGGTGGCCGGCAGCAGCGGGGTGTGGACGCTGACCACGTCGCTCTGCGCGAAGAGTTCCGCGAGGCCGACGGGCCGGACGCCGAGGTCGGCGGCCTCCGTGTCGGAGACGTATGGATCGTGCAGCAGGACGGGCAGGTCGTAGGGGCGCAGCAGTTCGATGACGCGCCGGCCGATCATGGAGGCGGACAGGATGCCCACGGTGCGGCCATAGTTCCCGACCCGGTCGGGGGTGGCGAGCCAGTTGTCGCGGCGGCGTCGTGACCGGTAGTCGTGGGCGCGCTCCAGGGCCCGTTTGCCGGAGAGCAGGATCATCGCGACGGTGTACTCGGCCACCGGCAGCGCGTTGGCGGCCGCCGCCGAGGACACCTCGATGCCGCGCTCCCAGCAGGCCTCGGTGATGTGTCCGCGCACACTGCCCGCGGTGTGGACGACCGCGCGCAGCCGCGGCGCCGCGTCCAGGGCGGCCGCGTCGAGCGGCGGGCAGCCCCAACCGGTGACCAGCAGTTCGGTGTCGGCCAGCACGGTGCGGGCCCGGTCGGTGGAGAAGTCGTCGAGGGCGGGCAGGGCGGCGAGATCGCACACCTCGTCGAGCGCGGCCAGGGACCGGGCGTCGAGGAGCGCGTCCGCGGCGGCCGGTTTCATGGCGACGGCGGTGCGCGGCCGGTTCCGGGCGGCGGGGACGGAGGGGGCGGTGGCGGAGGGGTCTGTGCTGGGCATCTCTCTCCTGGTGGGGAACGGGGGCGGTGGCCCGGTCACTTCACGGCGCCTGCGGTGAGCCCCGACTTCCAGAAACGCTGGAGCAGGGCGAAGGCGAGAATCAACGGCAGGACCGCTAGCAGCGAACCCATGATCACTACGGGGTAGTACTCGGGTGAGACGTTGGCGGCGCTGTTCCATGTGTAGAGGCCGAGGCTGACCGGATAGAGATGCTGGTCGGAGAGCATCACCATCGGCAGGAAGAAGTTGTTCCAGATCGCCGTGAGCTGGAAGAGGAAGACGGTGACCAGACCCGGCCCCAGCATCCGCAGGGCGACCCGGAAGTAGGCCGCCAGCTCGCCGGCGCCGTCCATCCGCGCAGCCTCCAGCACCTCGTCCGGCACGTACCCGCGGCTGAAGATCCGGCCGAGGTAGACCCCGAACGGGTTGAAGAGCACCGGGATGAAGACCGACCAGAAGGTGTTGACCAGTCCGGTGCCGGAAGCCATCAGGTAGAGCGGCAGCGCGAGCACGGTCTGCGGCACCATCACCGCCGCCAGCACCAGGGCGAACAGCTTCTCCTTGTGCGCGAAGCGGTACTTGTCGAAGGCGTACCCGCAGGCGATGCTCACCATCGTGCCGAGCGCGGCTCCCAGGACCGCGTACAGCAGGCTGTTGCCGTACCAGCGCCCGTACAGTCCGCCGTCCATCGCGAACAGGTCCTTGAGGTTCTGTCCGAAGGAGAAGTGGTTCAGCGAGAGCACCTCGCTGCCGAACAGCGCGTCGCGGTCCTTCGAGGCGGCGAGCACCAGCCACAGCACGGGCAGCAGTGTGTACAGCACCGAGATGCCGACGACGAGGTTGACGACGGCGCGGCCCAGGAGCCGGGGCCGCCGCGCGCCCCGGGCGATGGCCTGACTCGCGCTCATCGGGCGTCCTCCTCGGGGGTCCCCGCGCGGTTGGACCAGCGGGTGACGCCGTATGAGAGCGCGATCGTGCAGACGAGCAGGACGACCGAGGCGGCTGCGGCGAGGCCGTAGTTGTTACGGGTGAACGCCGCGTCGTAGATGTACATGCTGGGCGAGAAACGCGAGTTGATCACCGGTGTGGCCTGGCCGAGCAGCATCGGTTCGGTGAACAGCTGCAGGGCGAAGATCAGGGTGAACATCGCGACCATCACGATCGACGAACGCACCAGCGGGGCCTTGACCTGGAGCGCGGTACGGACCGGACCCGCGCCGTCGACCACCGACGCCTCGATCACCTCGCGGGGCACGGCCTGGAGGGCGGCGTGGAAGACGACCATGTTGTAGCCGAGATTGCTCCACAGGGCGATGTTCACGATCGACGGCACGACGGTGTGCACGCCGAGGAAGTCGACGGTGATGTCGGCCTTGCCCAGCAGTTCGATCACCGGGCTGAGTCCCGGGGTGTACAGGTACAGCCAGATGACGGCCGCGATGATGCCGGGCACCGCGTGCGGCAGGAACAGCCCGAGCCGGGCCCAGGACCGCAGCCGTACCGCCCCGGAGTCCAGCAGCAGGGCGAGCGCCAGGGAGCCGGTCACCATCAGCGGGATGTAGAGCAGGCAGTACAGGACGACGGTGCCCAGTCCGCCGATGAACGTCGGGTCGGTCAGCACGGCGGTGTAGGCGCGGAGCCCGACGAAGACCGTCCGCTCCGGTCCGAAGCCGAGGCCCGGCTGGTCGTCGGCGAAGAAGCTGAGCCACACGGCCGTCCCGACGGGTATCAGGAAGACCGTCACGAGAAGGATGAAGAAGGGGGTCATCAGCGCGCCGCACGCGCCGAGTTCACGGCGCCTGGCGGCCCTGCGGGCGCGGCGCGCCGGTCCGGCGGCAGGTGGTCGCTCCCCGGGGGTCCCCGAGGGGTGCGCCGGCGGACGCGTGGGGGCGGGAGCGGGGGTGGTGAGGTGGCTGGGCACGGTGTCACCTGCCTCTCTGCTGCTGGAAGGGCTGCTGCCGGTACGGGGTGCGGGGGAGGGGAACGGGGTTACGGGGGAGGAGACGGGGGCGCGGTCAGGTGCTGTGCTCGGTGGTGGCTAGTCCCAGGGCCCTGAGGTCCGGCATGGTGCCCCGCTGGGTCGCGCGCACGGCGTCGATCAGTGAGCCCCGGCCGCCGCCCACCCGGGCGAAGCCGTCCTGCATCACCTTCTGGGAGGCGGACATCCGTGGTCCCCATGTCCAGCCGTCCCTGATCTTGTGCGCCTCCTGCTCGAAGAGCGCGTAGATGTCCTGGCCGTCGTAGTAGCCGCGGTCGAAGGCCTTCCGGCCGACGGCGACGAGGCCGGGGGCGGCCGGGTACTGGCTGCTGGTGCCGCCGGCGAGCCGGGCGCGCAGCGCGTCGGGGTGCGACACCTGCCACTCGATGAACTCCATGGCGGCCTCCGGGTGGCTGCTGCCGGAGGTGACCGCGAAGGTGGACCCGCCGTGGGTGCCGAGCGCGGCGGCGGACGGGCTCCACTGGGGCAGCGGCGCGATGGCCCACCTGCCCTTCTGCGCGGGCCGTGCGTTCATCTGCGCCCCGGCGTCCCAGGCACCGCTGAGCCGGGTGAGCACCTGGCCGTCGGCGAGCTGCGCGTCGTACTGACGGCTGTCGACGGCGTTCACGACGACCAGGTCCTGGTCGATCAGCCGCTGCCAGTACGCGGCGACGCGGCGGGTCGGCGCGTCCGCGAACGACACGTTCCAGGCACCCGCCCGGGTGTCGAACCACTGGGCACCGGCCTGCCAGGCGAACGAGGCGAACTGCGGGGCGCCGTCCGTGGCGAAGGCCGTCAGCCGGCGGCCGGGGGCCTTGCGGCGCACGGTCCGGGCCACGCCCTCGAACTCGGCCCAGGTGCGCGGGACCGGCAGGCCGTACTCGGCGAAGAGGTCGGTGCGGTAGTGCATCACCATCGGCTCGACGTCCAGCGGCACGCTGAAGACCCGCTGGTCGAAGGTGGTCAGGCCGAGCGCCTGCGGCAGCAGGGCGGTGCGCAGCCGGTCGCTCACGAGGCCGGTGATGTCCCGGGCGACCCCGTCGATGGCGAAGCCGGGGATCTGGGGGTACTCGATCGTCGCGACGTCCGGGGCGTTGCCCGCCCTGGCGGCGTTGCTGAGCTTGGCGTACCCGCCCATCGAGCCCGCGGGGACCTGCTGGAAGTCGACCTGGACGGTGTCGTGGGTGCGGTTGAACGCGTCCACGACCTCCTGGCTGCCGCGCAGGGCGGACCAGAAGGTGATGCGGGTGGCGCGTCTCCTGCCCCTGTCGCCCGGCCCGGACGGTCCGGGCGGGCCGTCGCCGTCGCTGCCGCCGCAGGCACCGAGCGCACCCGTCAGCGGCAGGGCGGCGATCGCGGCAAGCACGGACCGACGGCTCTGTCGTCCGGGCATGTGTGCCTCCCGCGGCTGCTGAATCGGCTCACGGGGAATCCTGATCGGCTGATCGGTACTGGTCAAGTGATCGCTCAGAAGAAAATTAAAACGGTCAAACGATCACTCGGTGGAGCGGTGCGGCTCCTGGGCCGACCCACGCACCTTCAGCGTGGGCAGCAGCTCCGTGCGGCGCACCGGTCCGGTCGCCCCCGCCGCACCGGACAGCCGGTGGAGCAGCAGTTCGGCGGCGGCCCGCCCGATCTCCGCCTTCGGCGGCGCCACCGCCGTCAGCGGTGTGCTGCCGAGGGCCGCGACCCCATCGTCGTACGCCACCACCGAGCAGTCCCGGGGCACCTCGACACCGCTCTCCGCCAGCCGCTGCACCAGCATCAGCGCGTCCACGTCGCCGTGCAGCACGGCCCCCGTGGCGCCCCGCTCCCGCAGCAGCGCGGCGAGGTCGAGAGCGGCCCGGCCGCCGGCCGCCGGACCGGCCCCGTGGGGCTCCGCCGCCGAGGGCGAGCTCAGCACCACCGACCAGTCCGCCACCTCCGGACGGGCCGCCGCGATCTCGGCGAACGCGGCCCGGATGCTGCGCGCCGTCGGACTGTCGTCACGGGCGGCCAGCACGATTCGGCGATGCCCCAGCGACACCAGATGGTCCACGGCGAGATGGATCCCGTACCAGTGATCGGAACAGACGGAGTCCAGGGCGTGCAGCGCGCTGCCCGGCCGGGGCCGCCGCTCCATCAGCACGGTCGGCACCCCCACGTCCGCGAGCCAGCCGTGGTCCAGCTCCTCCGAGCGGGTACTGGGCCAGCGCGGCGCGATCAGCAGCCCGCGCGCCCCGTCCGCCAGCGCCCGCTCGACCAGCGGACGTTCGGCACCGGCCGACGGGGGCGCGATGTGCAGGGCGATCCGGATCCCGTGCTCCTCCAGCACGGAGCGGGCACCGTGCAGGGTCTCGTACAGGTACGTGTGCCGCTCCGGGACGACCAGGGCGACCGCCCCGGCCTCCCCGGCCGGCTCCTCGCCCCGGGCCGCCGGGACCGCGCCGGTCGGGACCGGCTCCCGCACCGGGCGGGCCACTCCGTGCCCGCGCCGCAGCCGCCCGTCCCGGGCCAGCTCCTCGACGTCCCGCCGGACCGTGACCACCGAGACGTCGAGCTCGGCCGCGAGCGCGCTGACCTTCACGGCGCCGCGCGACTCCACCACCGACAGGATTCGCTGACGCCTGAGTTCAACCGGCTCCCGCATGCTGCTGGCCCCCTCGCCCTACCGCCGCGCACTGTTCGTTTGAGCGCTTCCGGTGAGCGCTTCGGCACGCAGCATAGCGATCGGCCTCCGGTCCGCCATGGGTACGGAACACCCCGTCCGCCCCGCCGGCCCCAGCAGGCACTCTTGCGACTGCGTCACAACGCGACCTAACGTCAACGGACTTGAGACCGGAGGCCGAGGGGAGGGGCACATGGAGATCAAGAAGGTAGTGGTTCGCGAGGAAGAGGCGAAGAACCGCGAACGGCAGACGATCGAGAAGCGTCCGACGCGCTGAACCGGTGCGTTCCGGTTCAGCCGGCACCTGACGCGATCGCCCTTCCGGGGCCGGTGCGCCACGGCCGGACAGTGACGAAAAGGGGCGGACGCCGGACGCGATCCGGCGTCCGCCCCCCGTGCCGTGGGAGGCGCAGTGCGAATACATCTGGTCACCATGCCGTGGCAGCCGATCGAACTCCCCTCGCTCCAGGTGGGGCTGTTGCACGCGCTGCTGGACCGGACCCGGCCGGACGACGAGGTGCGCGAGTTCCACGGCTCCCTGCGCTGGGCGGAATTCCTGCTGGAACGCTCGCAGGGGGCGATCCGGCCCGGCGACCATGTCGCGGTCGGCAGTGAATCGATCTTCGACGGCCTCGGGGACTGGGTGTTCTCCGGCGTCCTGTACAACGATCCCGAATGGGGCGTGGCGCAGCTCAAGGAGTACGCCACGCGGCGCGGGACCGACATATCCACCGCGACCGCGATGAGGGTCCACGCCGCGGAGTTCATCGACGACAGCGCCGGCGCGATACTCGACGACGCGCCCGACGTCGTCGGTTTCACCTCCACGTTCATGCAGAATGTCTCCTCGCTGGCGCTCGCGGCCGAACTCAAACGACGCCGCCCCGGACTGACCGTGGTGTTCGGCGGCAGCAACTGCGACGGCCCGATGGGCCACGCCCTGCACCGCAACCATCGCTTCGTCGACCATGTGGTGCGCGGCGAGGGGGAGTACGCCCTGCCCGCCCTGCTCGCCCACATCGACGCGGGCACCGCACCGGCCGACGTCCCCGGGCTCTGCTGGTGGGACGGGCCGCAGTCGCGCGCCAACGCGGAGTCCCGGCGCACCGTCGCACCCGTCGACATCCCCTCGCCCGACTACGACCTCTGGCAGCAGTCCATCGACACCTCCCCGCTCGCGGAGTACGTCCATCCGAAACTCGTGGTGGAGGGGGCCCGGGGCTGCTGGTGGGGCGAGAAGCACCACTGCACCTTCTGCGGACTCAACGGCTCGGCGATGGCCTTCCGCGCCAAGCCCGGAAACCGGCTCTGGGACGAGGTCGACCGCCTGGTCCGGCGCCACCGCATCCTGGACGTCGTCACCGTCGACAACATCATCGACATGGCGTACTTCAAGGACTTCCTCCCGCTCGCCGCCGACAGCGGCTGGGACCTGCGCATGCACTACGAGGTGAAGTCCAACCTCACCGCCGAGCAACTGGAGACGCTCGCCCGAGCCGGATCGGTCCACATCCAGCCCGGCATCGAGAGCCTCAGCAACAGGGCCCTGGAGCTCATGGACAAGGGCGTGAGCGGGGCCCGCAACATCCGTACGCTCCGCGAATGCGAGAACCACTCGCTCACCTGCTCCTGGAACTACCTCTACGGCTTCCCGGGAGAGACCGCCGAGGACTACGCCCGTGTCATCGACCAGATGCCCGCGCTCGTCCACCTCCAGCCGCCCGGCGGCGCCCACCGCATCCAGCTGGAGCGGTTCAGCCCCAACTTCGCCAACCCCGCGCTGGGCTTCCCCGAGCGGCGACCCGCCGAGATGTACCGCCACGTCTACGACCTGCCCGAGGAACAACTGGCCGATCTGGTCTACCTCTTCGACACCCCGCCCGCCGGGATCGGCGGCGGGACCGAAGCGCGGCTGAAGGCCGCGGCCCGCGACTGGTACACCGGCCACCCCGCCTCGACCCTGGTCCTGGAACAGCCCGACGGCGAGGAGGTGCTGCTCGTCCACGACCGACGCCACGGCTGGCCGCGCCGCACCCACCGGCTGACCGGCTGGCGCGCCGCCGCCCTGCGCCACCTGGAGGCGGGCCGCACCCGGACGGCACTGCACCGGCTGCTCACGGCCGACACGAACCCGCCGACCGCCGGGGAACTGGACACATGGCTCCGCGAAGCGGTCGCGCTGGGGCTCCTCTTCGACGACGGGCGGTCGTACGTGTCACTGCCCACCTGGCACGTGCCGGTCCGGTCGGTCGAGCGCGCCCAGGCGCCGGACGGGACGGGCGGCGGATCACCGGTCGCCCCGGACAACGGAGAGAAGGCCGCCGGATGAGCCCGCTGCCCGCACCCCCGACCCGCACCGCCCCCGCCCTGCCGGCCGGGCAGGTGCCGCACCGGATCCGAGGACGGCTGGTGACGGTCGACGAACCCCTGCGGATCGGCGCGGCCGGACGGCCGGCCGCGGAAGCGGTCCGGTTCCTGCGCGAGTGCCAGAGCCACGATCTCGTCGTGCGCTGGCTTCCGGCGACCGACGACCCGCTGTTCACCGGGCCCGCGCACGAGGTGGCCGACACGGCGCGTCTGCTGCGCCACCTGCCGGCCCCCGGCCCGCTGCCCGGCGAACCTCCGGAGCTCACCACCTGGCGGGACCGCCACGCCTACGGACAGCTCTACCACCGGCGCGGACCGGACTTCGTCACCGTCATGGACCGCAGGGAGCCATCGGCCGCCGCCCGCTTCACGATCGAGGACCCCGATCTGCTCGCCACGTTCCGCACCGTCCAGGACCCCACTGCCATGGCCGCACTGACCGCAGTCGGCCGGGAAGCGGTGGAGCTGCTGGCGGCGGAACGCCTCGCCCGGGTGACCGACGGCTGGGTGGTGGCCCTGCCGCCCCGCCTCCGCCGGTGGCCCGTCCCCTGCACCGACATCTGAACGGGATGGAGCAGCCGCCCGAGCCGCCGAGCCCGTCAGCCGGGATCCGTTCCTCCGGCGCCGGGACCGACCACTCCGGGCGGTCCGGACGTGCCCTGCTGCGCCACCGGCCGTTCGCGCTGCTGTGCGGGGAACAGATCGCCAGCTCCGTCGGGCGCCAGGTCACCACCCTGGCCCTCGCGCTGCTCGCCGTGACCCGCCTGGGCGCCGGGCCCTTCGGCGCCTCCGCGCTGATGGCGCTGAGCTACCTCCCCGGTGCGCTGCTCAGCCCGTTCGCCGGGGTGCTGGTCGACCGGGCACGGCTGCGCGCACTGACCGTGCTCCTCACCGTTCTCCAGGTGCTGGTCGTCGGCTCCGTACCCCTGGCGGACACCCTGGGACGGCTCGGGCTGCCCCAGCTGTACGTGGTGGCCGCTCTGTCCGGCGCGCTGACCTCCATGCTCGCCGTCGCCCTCCAGGCTGCCCTGCCCCGGGTCGTGCACCCCGAGCAGCTGCTGTCCGCCAACTCGGCGCTGACCGGGGCCCGGACCACCGGGCAGATCGGCGGCCCCGCGCTCGGCGGTGTACTGGTGGGCCTGACCGGGGCCTCCACCGCACTGCTGGCCGCCTGTGTGGCGTACGGCATCGAGGCACTGTTGCTGATGGGGCTCCCCGCCACCCTCAACTCATCGGTCCGGAAAGCAAGTCGGGAGAAGGAACCCCGGGCAGCCGCACTGCGCGCCGGAATCGAAGTGGTGCGCGGCGAAAGGCTGTTGCGCCGACAGGTGCTCGCCGGGGCCGGGTTCAACCTCGGCAGCGGAGCCGTCGACGCGCTCTTCGTGCTCTACGCCACGCGTGATCTCGGTCTGCCCGCCTGGCAGTTGGGAACGGTCTACGCCGCGTTCAGCGTCGCCACCGTCCTCGGAGTGCTATTGGCGGGACGCTTCGCCGCCACCATCGGACTGGCCAGGGCGACCCGGATCTGCGCCGTGGTGGCCGCCCTCGCGATCTTCCTGATTCCGGGCGCCTCCCTGGGGCCCGGCTTCCCGGCGCTGTTCGCGTACCAGTTCGTCTTCGGTCTCGCGGCCACGGTCTGGGCCATCTCCATGACCACCACCCAGCAACTGATCACACCGCCCGAGCTCCAGGGCCGGGTCGCCGGGGTCCTGCAGGCCGCGCTCATCGGTACGGTGCCGATCGGCGCCCTCGGCGGCGGTGCGCTCGCCGCCTGGCTGGGCAATGTGCCGGTGCTCACCGGCGGGGCGACGGTGGCACTGGTGGCCGCCGCCTGCCTCTGGCTGCCGTAGCGCGTGGAACCGAAGGGACGCGGCGCGTGACGTCTCGGGCCGTGCGGGGATCCACCACGCACACGGCCCTCCCGGACCGCTGCCTGTCGGCGGGGCGGTTCCGGAAGGGCCGGTGGGGAGAAGGACCGGATCAGACGATGCCTTCCTCGATCTCCGCCTGCTCGCGGGCGTTTCCGTACGCCGATGGCGTGCTGTACGAACGGCGGGCGACGAACCACCACACGGTGGCCAGGACCAGCACCGCGATCAGCGCGATCGACGCGTAGTTCATCGAGTCGACCGTCACCGGGGAGGACTGCGGGAGCAGGAACAGCACGGTCACGAGGGCGACCCACACGACGGCGATCCAGCCGATCGGCTTGCTCCAGCGGCCCAGGTGCCACGGCCCGCGTTCGAACCGGCTGCCGGAGCGCAGCTTCAGGAAGATCGGGATCGCGTAGGCGGGCGTGATGCCGATGACGTTGATCGCGGTCACCGCACCGTACGCGGTGGCGGAGTACAGCGAGGGCAGGGCGAGCACTCCGGCGACGACGACCGACAGCCACACCGCGTTGACGGGCGTCTGGGTGCGGGCGCTCACCTTGTGCCACAGCGCCGACCCCGGCAGGGCGTTGTCACGGCTGAAGGCGAACACCATCCGGCTCGCGGCAGCGACCTCGGCGTTGCCGCAGAACAGCTGGGCCGCGATCACGATCAGCAGCAGTGCGGTGGCCCCGGAGGTGCCCAGCGCGTCGATCATGATCTGCGCGGGCGGCACACCGGTGTCGCTGTTCTGGGCGCCCGCGTAGTCCTGGATGGCGAAGGTCAGCCCGGCGAGCAGCACGAAGCCGGCGATCCAGGAGACCCAGATCGCGCGGACGATGCCCTTGGCCGCCGTCACGGAGGCGTTCGACGTCTCCTCCGACAGGTGCGCCGACGCGTCGTAGCCGCAGAAGGTGTACTGAGCGAGGAGCAGGCCGATCGCCGCCACGTACAACGGGTTGTGCCAGCCCGTGTCGTTGACGAACTCGGTGAAGACGAACGACGGCGACTGGTGGTGCGAGGGGACGATCGCCAGCACGGTGACGATCACCGCGACACCGGCGAGGTGCCACCAGACGCTGATGGAGTTGAGGACGCTGACGAGGCGGACGCCGAAGAGGTTCAGCACGGCGTGCAGCAGCAGGATGCAGACAAAAATGATCATTGTCTTGCCGGGCGTGGGAGTGAATCCCCACTGGAGGTTCATCAGCGCACCGGTGAACAGTGCCGCACCGTAGTCGATGCCCGCGATCGCGCCCAGCAGACCCAGCAGATTCAGCCAGCCGG
Organism: Streptomyces sp. NPDC001890; assembly: GCF_042891445.1. Taxonomy (NCBI): domain Bacteria; kingdom Bacillati; phylum Actinomycetota; class Actinomycetes; order Kitasatosporales; family Streptomycetaceae; genus Streptomyces; species Streptomyces sp. NPDC001890. The sequence goes on from NZ_JBIATE010000012.1 coordinate 158,916, forward strand.
TGTACCAGCCCCACTTGCGGCCGCCGAGCCGGTCGGCCATGTAGTACAGCGCTCCCGAGGTCGGGTACGCGCTGGTGACCTCGGCGAGCGCCATGCCGACACAGAGCACGAAGAGCCCGACACCGGCCCAGCCCCAGAGCATCACGGCCGGACCACCGGTCGACATGCCGAAGCCGTACAGGGTCATGCAGCCGGACAGGATCGAGATGACGGAGAAGCTGATGGCGAAGTTGCCGAAGCCTCCCATGCGGCGGGCGAGCACCGGCTGGTAGCCGAGTTCGCGCAGCCGCTCCTCCTCGTCCTTCGGCGGGGTTGCCTCCGCACCCGACTGGGTCGGGGTGGATATGGACATCGGGAAAACCTCCGTGAGCGGGTTGTGGAAGGGACGGTCAGGTATCGGTCCGGCAAGGGGCGGGCGCACGGCATCGTGGCGCCGTCGCTCAGCGCTGCGGCCCCCGTCCGGGATCGCGGGGGGCGGAGAGACAGCGGCTGCGGGCACGCAGGAAGACGTCCTCCGCGTCTCCGGGGCCCTTGCGGCCCCGTGTGCGGTACACCCAGGGAACCGAGGTGAAATAGGGGCCGAGCTCCTGGAACACCGTTGCGGCATCGGCGAATTGGAGGGCGCCCCACAGAGCGTGGGCCAGGTGGTTGAGGTCGAGCAGGGAGTGTGAGATCGGTGGTGTGCGACGGAACCAGAGCTCCAGCGCACGGGCCGCGTCCCGTTCCGCGTCCTCGGTGACCCAGTGCAGGTCCAGGGCCTTCTCGTGGCCCTGCTCGCGGCGGTAGCGCTCGACCCGCACATACAGCGGCAGCACGTGCAGTGCGGAGCCGTCGGGCGCCGAAGAGGCAGCCCACTGAACGAAGTTGACGGCCTCCGAGAGCGATCCGCCGGCCTTGCGCGCGTACACGAACTGGAGCATCCGGTGGTAGGCCTCGCGGTTGCACGGATCGCGCTTGTCGGCCTCGGCCAGCAGCCCCCACGGGCCGGGGAAGAGCATCGGCCCCGGCGGGTGCAGCCGGTGTTCCTCCAGCTGCTGGTGTTCGTCCAGCTGGGACAGGGCCAGCAGGCACACCCACGGCACCGGGTCCGCGGGCGAGGCGTTCGCGGCCGTCCGGCACGCCTGCCAGGCCTCCTGCCACAACTCCTGTGCCCGGTGGTGACCCTCGCGGTGGGCGCGCACCGCCCGCTCGACGACGACGCGCGCCTGCATCACCGTGGCGGCGACGCTCCGGGGGTCCTCGGCCAGCCAGGCCTGCACCGCGTCCGAACCGGCGGCAACCGCCCCGAGCACCTGTGTGCGCTGGGTCCACAGGGTCCAGTCCGGTGTGCTCTCCAGCAGACTCCGCATGGACATCCAGCGTCCGGTGCGAAGGTCCTGTAACGCGACCCGTAGATCGTTGTCATGGCCGGCCGGATGGTAGACCGGCCGGAAATCACTGTTGGCCATGGACTTGCCCTGCCCCTGCACGACAAACCGGCATGCGACGGTCGGGAGATCTGCTCAGCACGTCACGCAACCCGTTGGCGGCATGGAACCCGTGCGATGGCAAAAGGCCGGGACATCGGTGGTCGGTGGTTCGGGGCAGGTTGTCGGTCTCATCAATCCTCAAGGACGTGGGGGGTGAAGCAGCTGTTGAAGTACGAACTGCTCGAAAGCGTCCGGTTGTTGCTCGGCGGTGAGTGTAAGGCCAGTCACTCCGAACTCCGGACCGATTCGCGGATCTTACTCAAGTCGGCTGATTATCCAGGACGTTGAAAGATGTACCGGTTGTTCCGGTCGTGCCCCGGGCGGCGCTTGACGTACGCGGTGGTCTGCACCACTCTGGGCGGCGAGTTCAGTGATCACGATTCCGTTCAAGCCGCAGAGCTTCCGCACAGCTGGAGAGTCGATGACAGGCCCGGTACTCGCCGTGGACCAGGGCACGTCGGGGACGAAGGCTCTGGTGATCTGCCCCGAGCGAGGGGTGATCGGTTCCGCTTCCGTTCCGGTACGAACCCGGCACGGCGCCGGAGGCGTGGTCGAGGCGGACCCCGCCGACCTGCTCGGCTCGGTCGTGGAAGCGGGTGGCCGGGCGTTACGGGAGGCCGCCGAGCCCGTGGTCGCGGTCGGCCTCGCCAACCAGGGCGAGACGGTGCTCGCCTGGGACCCGGACACGGGACGGCCACTTACCGATGCGATCGTCTGGCAGGACCGGCGAGCTGCCTCGATCTGCACCGAACTCGCCTCATACGACGACGAGTTGACGCATCTCACCGGGCTGCCGCTCGACCCGTACTTCGCCGCGCCGAAGATGGCCTGGATCCGCCGGGAGCTGACCCGCGAAGGCGTCGTCACCACCAGCGACTCCTGGCTGGTCCATCAGCTGACCGGCGCGTTCGTCACCGACACGGCTACGGCGGGCCGCACCCAACTGCTCGACCTCGACCGGGCGGACTGGTCGCCCCGGGCCCTGGACGTCTTCGGCCTCGGCGACGAACGGCTGCCCGAGGTCGTCGACTGCGACACCACGGTCGGCACGACGACCGCCTTCGGCGGTGAACTCCCGCTGACCGGCCTGCTCGTCGACCAGCAGGCCGCCCTGCTCGCCCAGAACGCCCTGGACCCGGGCAACGCCAAATGCACCTACGGGACGGGCGCCTTCCTGCTCGCCCAGACCGGGCCCGCCCCACGCCGCGGCTCCACCGGACTGGTCAGCTGCGTCGCCTGGCGGCTCGGCGGCCGCACCAGCTACTGCCTCGACGGGCAGGTGTACACCGCCGCGTCCGCCGTCGACTGGCTCACCGGCCTCGGGGTGATCTCCGGCGCGGCCGACCTCGACCCGGTCGGCACGGCCGTCCCCGACTCCGGCGGCGTCACCTTCGTACCGGCACTCGCCGGGCTCGCCGCCCCCTGGTGGCGCGGTGACCTGCGCGGATCGATGACCGGCCTCGGCCTCGGCACCACCCCGGGCCACCTGGTGCGGGCCCTGTGCGAAGGCATCGCGGCCCAGGTCGTCGAGCTCACCGAGGCGGTCGCGACCGACCTCGGCTCGCCACTGACCGCGCTCCGGGTCGACGGTGGCCTGACCCGCTCCGAACTCCTCATGCAGACCCAGGCCGACCTGCTGCAACGGCCCGTCGAGGTGTCCGTCCTGCCCGATGTCACCGCACTCGGCGTCGGGGCCGTCGCCAGGCTCGGCATCGACCCGCGGCTCCCGGTCCGCCAGGCCCTGCCCGACTGGAAGCCGGCCGCCGTGTACGAACCCCGGATCGGCGCCGACGAGGCGGCCGAACGGCTCGCCGGGTTCCGGACCGCCGTACAGACCCTGCTGGATCATGCCTGAGACGTACGAGAGTCACGCGATGAGCCCCACGACCAAAGCGATGAGCCCGACCATCACAACGGCCGGCGAACTGACCGTCGGCGCACCGATCGCCGGTGAACGCGTCGCCGACGAACCGCCCGGCGGCCCTGTCTACGACGTGACCGTCGTCGGTGCCGGCGTCGTCGGCGCCGCCATCGCCCGCGAACTGGCCCGCCACCGGCTGCGCACCGCACTCCTGGAAGCCTCCGACGACATCGGCAACGGCACTTCGAAGGCCAACACCGCCATCCTGCACACCGGTTTCGACGCGGTACCCGGCTCCCTGGAAGCCCGGCTGGTACGCGAGGGACAGCACAGGCTCCGTGCGTACGCGGCCGAGACCGGCATCCCCGTCGAACGCGTCGGAGCCCTGCTCGTCGCCTGGGACGAAGAGCAACTCGCCGCACTGCCCACCCTGTTGGCCAAGGCCGAGCGGAACGACTACCACGCGGCCCGCCTCCTGGACGCCGACGAGCTGCGCGCCCGCGAACCCCACCTGGGACCCGGCGCCCTCGGTGCACTCGAAATCCCCGACGAGAGCATCATCTGCCCCTGGACGACCCCGCTCGCCTACGCCACCCAGGCCGTGCGCGCCGGAGTCCATCTGCACCTCAACTGCCGGGTGCGGCACATCGAACGCGGCGACGACGTCCACACCCTCACCACCACCCGGGGACCGCTGCGCACCCGCCACCTGATCAACGCCGCCGGACTGTACGCCGACGAACTCGACCGGGAACTCGGCCACGAAGACTTCACCGTCACCCCGCGCCGCGGCCAGCTCATCGTCTTCGACAAGCTCGCCCGCGATCTCGTCGACCACATCCTGTTGCCGGTGCCCACCGCCGCCGGGAAGGGCGTCCTGGTCGCACCGACCGTCTTCGGCAACGTGCTGCTCGGCCCCACCGCCGAGGAACTCGACGACAAGACCGCCACCGGATCGACGGCCGACGCGATCGCCCTGCTCCGCGAGAAGGGCCGCCGCATCCTGCCGGAACTGCTCGACGAGGAAGTCACCGCCGTCTACGCCGGACTCCGTGCCGCGACCGGCCAGGAGGACTACCGCATCCGCTCCCGGCCGGAGCTGCGGTACATCACCGTCGGCGGTATCCGCTCCACCGGACTCACCGCCTCCATGGCCATCGCCGCGCACGTCGTCGACCTGCTCGGAGACTCGGGCCTCGATCTCGGAACGCCGCACGAACTGCCGGCCGTCACCATGCCCAACCTCGGCGAGGCCTTCCCGCGCCCGTACCAGGACGCCGGACGCATCGCGGCGGACCCGGCGTACGGCACGCTGGTCTGCCACTGCGAACGGGTCTCCGCGGGCGAGATCAGGGACGCCCTGGCCGGCCCGGTGCCGCCGCACTCCCCGGACGGCCTGCGGCGCAGGACGCGAGCCGGCAACGGACGGTGCCAGGGTTTCTACTGCGGGGCAGCGGTCCGCGCACTCTTCGAGGAGGCCAGGACATGACCCGGCACGAACGGACCGTCGACGTACTGATCGTCGGGGGCGGCCCGGCCGGCCTCGGCGCCGGTGCCGAACTCGCCGCGTCCGGCGCGGGCCGGGTCGAGATCCTGGAACGCGAACAGACCGCGGGCGGCGTCCCCCGCCACTGCCACCACGGCGGATTCGGCGGCCGCAGCATCGGCGGGGGAAGGGCGACCGGGCCCGCGTACGCCGAGAGCTGCGTGGCCGCCGCCGTCCGCGCCGGAGCCACCCTGCGTACGGGTGTCACCGTCACCGGCTGGGCCGGACCGCTCACCGTGGACACCACCGCACCCACCGGCCTCGAACGCATCACCGCCCGGGCGGTGATCCTCGCCACCGGCGCCCGCGAACGCCCCCGAAGCGCCCGTCTCGTCCCCGGCAGCCGCCCGCCCGGCGTCTACACCACCGGCCAACTTCAGCAGGCCGTCCACCTGTACCGGCAGCGGATCGGCACCCGGGCGGTCGTCATCGGCGACGAGCCCGTCAGCCGTGCCGCGGCCGACACCCTGCGCGTCGCGGGCGTGGACGTGGTCGCCATGGTCACCGACCGGCCCGCTCCCCGGCTCGCCGCCCTGACCCGGTCCGGCGACCGGACCCCGGTCCTCGGCCGCACCACCGTCACCGCCCTGACCGGCCGGGAACGGCTCACCGGAGTCTCGGTGCGCCACCACGACGGCCGGAGGGCGACCCTGCGCTGCGACACCGTCGTCTTCACCGGCGACTGGATCCCCGACCACGAAATCGCCCGGCGCGGCGAGGTCACCCTCGACCCCGGCACCCGCGGTCCCGCGTACGACGCCGCCCACCGCACCGACCGCACCGGAGTCTTCGCTGTCGGCAACCTGCTGCACGGCGTGGAGAGCGCGGGCGTCGCACGGGCCGAGGGCCGGGCGGTCGCCGCGCCCGTACTGCGTCATCTGACAACCGGCGACTGGCCCACCGGCCGGCCGGCCGTCGCGGTCGACTCCCCGTTGCGGTGGATCGCGCCGAACCTCGTGGACCGGGACGGCGGCCTCCCGCTCCGGGGCCGCTTCGTCCTGCGCACCGACCGGCGGCTGTCCTCGCCGCTGCTCGTCGTCCGCCAGGACGGCCGGGAGCTCCACCGGCAGCGGCTGCTGCTGCCCGCCGTGCCGGACCGCCCGTTCCATCTGCGCGGCGACTGGCTCGACCGGGCCGATCCGCGCGGCGGGACCGTACGGGTCTCGGTGCGCTGACCGTATGTCAGGGAATCAACAGCCAGTCCGACCCGATCGCCGCGGCCAGGCCGACGGCCAGCAGCCAACTGCCGAGGCGGGTACGGCCGTTCCGGCTGAGCTCGATCACGATCCCGCACAGGATCAGCGCGAGCCCGTACACCCCGACCACCAGGACGGAAGACCGGCTGGCGATCCGCAGCGCGAGGACCACCGCCATCGCGGCCATGCCGACCGAGGAGAGAACCACCCGCAGCCGCCTGGCTTGACGAGGCGTCAGCTTACGCTCCCCGGCCTCTTCGTCGGCCCCGGCCTCCTCTGCAGCCCCGCTCTCCTCGTCGGCCCTGGTCTCCTCGTCCGCGACGGTCTCCTCGTCCGCGACGGGCTTCGCCTCCACGTCGGGCTCCGCCTCCGCGATGGACTTCGCCTCCGCGACGGGCTCGGCCTCCACGACGGCCCCGGGACCGGTCTCGGGATCGGCCTCGGGGACGGGTATCGGGGTGTCCACGGCCTGGTCCTGGTCAGAAGTGCTCATGACGCGCGATCGTAATCGGTACGGGCCGCCCTGTTCACCGCTCCGGCAGACGGGCGGCGCAATATGACGCGGGCCTGCGGCGCGCCCGGCCACATCCCCGCGGCCCGTGCCACCGGGTCACCGGGCCGGGGGCCGCAGGCGCGGCGCCTCGGCGGCCGCGTCGACCGGCTCGGCACGCACACCTCCGCCACCGGCCGCGCCCCCACCACCCGCGGCCTCCACCCGCCCGGCCAGCTCACCGGCCCAGCCGATCAGCCCGTCGACGCCGATCCCGTACGGCCGGGCCCCGGCGAACTCCGCGAGCGCCGCCGCCCCGCGCCGCAACAGCCGGGCCCCTCCCGTCGCGTTGCCCCGGGCCGCATGGGTCAGCCCCACGGCCAACTGGGCCAGACCGCGCCACAACTCCCGTTCCGCCACCGGACCCGACTTCCACGCGTCCTCGAACACCTCGTGCGCGTGGAACGGCATCCCCGAGTCCAGCAACCGCTGCGCCTCCCGCACCGTCTCCTCGGGAGTGCGCACCACCCCCTCCGGCTGCCGTTCGACCCCCGGCACCCCGTACGGAAGGGGGCGCCCCAGCCCGTCGCGCGGGCGGGCGTTGCGCGCCCGGCCCTCGGTGTCCCGGTCCCTGCGAGTCTCGTCCACGCCACGATTGTGCCCCGCACCTGCGGCGAACTGTCCGAACCACTGTCCGTGGACCCCCGGACACGACTAGTGTCGAAGCCATCCGTACCACCCTGGGGAGGGTAGGCATGAAGCCGTCCCGGCCGCTGTACGAGCGCGAACCGGAACTCGCTGCCGCCGCACAAGCCGTGGACGCCCTTTGCGGCGCCCAGGCCGTCGGCGGGCTGCTGATCTTCAGCGGCGAGGCAGGCATCGGCAAGACAGCACTGCTCGGCGAGATCCAGAGGATCGCCGCCGACCGCTGCACCGTCTGGTCGGCACGAGGCGGCGAAACGGTCACATCCGTGCCGTTCCACGTCGTGCGCCAGCTGCTGCAACCCGCACTGGACCAATTCCCGCCCGACGAGGTACGAACCCTGTTCGGGCCCTGGTACGAGATCGCCGCACCGGCCCTCGGACTGGCCGAGCCGACCGGCCCGCAGCCGGACCCGCAAGGTGTGCGCGACGGCCTCGACTTCGTCGTCGCCCGGCTCGCTTCCCGGCTGAGCCACCGTCCGCTGCTCCTCATCATCGACGACGCGCACTGGGCGGACGGCGAATCCCTCGCCTGGCTCGCCTCGTTCACCGCCCGCCTCGGCGAACTGCCCGTCCTGGTCGTCCAGGCCCACCGCCCGGAAGAGCTGGCGGCGCGGCAGAACGAGAGCGGACCGGGCAGCGCCCACCCCTCCCAGGTCAGGGTCGCGCTGCGCGCACTCACTCCGGACGCCACCGCGGAACTGGTCCGCGCCGCCCTCGGCGAGCACGCCGACGACCCGTTCTGCCGCGAGGTGTGGGCCGTCACCGGCGGCAACCCCTACGAGGCGGTCGAACTCGTCGCCAAGGTCCAGGACCGCGAACTGGCACCGCTGGAGGAGGCCGCCGGACTGCTGCGCGAGCTCGGCGCCTCGGCCCGGGGCAGCGGCCTCGTCGCCCGGCTCGAACGGCTCGGCACCAACGCCAACCGGTTCGCCTGGGCCGCCGCCGTACTCGGCACGGACATCTCACAGGACCTCGCCGCCACCCTGGCCGGAATGAGCTCGGCCGAGGCCGCCGACTGCACGGCACGACTGCGCGAAGCGCGTATCGTCACCGGCTTCGACCCGCTGGAATTCGTCCACCCGCTCATCGCCAGCGCGGTGTACCGGTCCATCCCGCCGGCCACCCGCACCGCCATGCACGGCCGCGCCGCCTGGGCGATCACCCGGGCGGGCCTCGGCCCCGCCGCGGCCTCCCGACACCTGCTCGAAGTACACCCGGACGACGACCAGGAACTGGTCGAGCAGCTCCGCGAAGCAGCCAAGCTGCACCTCGCCGTCGGCGCCCCGGAAGCCGCCCGCCGCTGTCTCGAACGTGCCCTGCAGGAACCGCCGCGCCAGCGCGTCAAGGCCACCCTGCTGTACGAACTGGGCTGCGCCACGCTGCTCAGCTCCCCGGCCACCACCGTCCAGCACCTGCGCGCCGCCCTCGACATGCCGGGACTCGGCGACGACCAGCGGGTCGACGCCACCTACCGGCTCGCGGCCGCGCACTCCCACAACAACCAGCTCAGGGAAGCGGCGAGCGCCCTCGCCGCGGAGGCCGCACGCACCGCTCCGGGCCCCGGCCTGATGCGGCTCCAGGCGGCCCACTTCCTCTGGGAGGGCATGCAGGCCGGTGAGGAGGACGGTCCCGGCCGGTCCAGCCGTCTCGCACGGAACGCCGACCACCTCCAGGGCCGCGACAACGCCGAGCGCGCCCTCCTCACGCTCCGCGCCTTCGACGCCATGCTGCGCGGCGAGAACTCCCAGCTCATCGTCGACCTCTGCGAACGCGCCCTGGTCGACGGCCACCCCGCCCGGGGCCTCGGCTGGACCGACACGGAGTGGGGCTTCGAACTGCCGACCCTCGTCGGCATCACCTACGCCTTCACCGACCAGCTCGACCGGGCCGAGGAACTCTTCGGCGAGGCCGTCCGGGCCTTCGAGATCTCCGGCTGGAGCGGGGCGCACCTCGCGTTCGCGCACACCCTGCTCGGACTGGTCCACCGCCGTCGCGGACGGCTCGCCGAGGCCGAGGGCTTCCTGCGCGAAGGACTGCGCCTCGCCGACCGGGTCGGCAGCGGACTTCCGGTCCACTGGGACGCGGCCTGCCTGCTCATCGACACCCTGGTCGCCCGCGGCCGGGTCACCGAGGCCCGCGAGATCGCCGACCGCTACGCCTTCGGCGCGCCCTACCCCAGCGCGATGGTGCTGCCCGACGGCCCGTGCGTACGCGGTCGCCTGCTGCTGGCCGAAGGCCGTACGAAGGAAGCGATCGCCGAACTCGAAGCGGCCGGCCAGGCCCTCGAACCCCGGGGCAGGTTCAACGGGGTCTGGGCCCCCTGGGCCGGTGACCTGGCCCGCGCCCTGGCCGAGGAGGATCCGGCCCGCGCCGCCCAACTCGCCACCACGGCCCGGGTGCACGCCGAGCGCTTCGGCACGGACACCGCGATCGGTGAGGCCCTGCGCTGTGTCTCCCTGTTCGTCGGCCCCGAGGACGCCACCCGTCTGCTGGCCGAGTCGGTCCGCCACCTGGAGGCGTCCCCGTCCGCGTACGAACACGCGCTGGCACTCGTCGACTACGGCATCGCCATCCGCTCACCACGCGAGCTCGCCCGGGCCCACAAGCTGGCCACCGCATGCGGCGCGGAATCCCTGGCGAACCGCGCCCACCAGGCACGGGCGTCGATCCGGTCCTCGGAGTGAGGTAATGTTTGTCCTGCGAGCCCGCCGGGGAACACCGGGGGGAACCGCATCGGGACGTGGCGCAGCTTGGTAGCGCACTTGACTGGGGGTCAAGGGGTCGCAGGTTCAAATCCTGTCGTCCCGACTGGAGACAGTCGCAGATCAGGGCCAGTTTCGGAGCAATCCGAAACCGGCCCTTGATCATTTTTGGGGACCAGTTGGGGACCAGCTGGAGGTCCGGCGTCCTTGACCGGGTCAGCGGGTCATGACGATGGGGCTCGGCAGTGAGCGCGGTGCGCGCAGCGCGCTGAAGTGGGCCGAGAGCGCCGCCCCGGCGGCCGTGATCTTGTGGACGTCCGGGTGAAGGTAGCGCTGGGTGGTGGTCAGTGAACCGTGGCCGGCGATTCTGCGGAGCACGTGTACTTGGACCCCGGCGTCGGCGAACCAGGTCAGTCCGGTGTGTCGGAGGTCGTGGCGGCGCAGATGCTCGTAGCCGAGCTTGGTGACCACGTCGTCCCAGTGTGTGGCGTCGCGCAGGACGGCGGTGGAGATGCGTCCGCCTCGCGGGCCCGTGAACAGGCGGGCGTCCGGATTGGGGCCGGCGGACAGGATGCGTTGCGCGACGAGGGGGCGGATCTCCTCGACGATGGGAACCTTGCGGGCCCGCTTGCCCTTGGTGCCCTTGTCGGTCAGCCCGCCGGGGGCGGGTGTGGTCTGACGGCGCACGGTCCAGATCCACTGGGTGGTGTCGATGTCTCCGATGCGGCAGCCTGAGATCTCTCCGATCCGTGCGGCGGTGCACGCGGCGAAGATGACCACGTCTCCCCAGCCGCGGTACTCGTCGTGGGAGGCGGCCACGAGTGCGTCGGCCAGTGCGACGAGTGTTTCCCAGTTGGGCAGGGCGAGTGCGCGTGGGTCGAGGAGTTCGTCCTCAGCCTGCTTGTAGAGTTTCTGCCAGCCGGTCACCCGGGCGGGGTTCACCTTGATGATGCCGTCGCGGACTGCCTGCTCCATGACGCGGACCAGGACGGCGATGGTGTTCTTGACCGTTGAGCGGCTGTGCTCGTCGGCGATCCAGTTCTGCACGGTGCGGTCGACAGCGCCGTTGGTGATCATCCGGACCGCGACGTGGCCCAGGGCGGGCACGACGCGCATCCGCCAGCCTGACAGGTAGGGGTCGAGTGTTTTCAGCTCCAGGCCGCGCAGGGCGAGGTCCATGTTCGCGTTGCCGTATTCGGCGAGCTTCATGGTGGCGAGCGACGGGGACAGCCCTGCCTCAGCCGCTTCGATGATGGACTGGAGCCACTCCTGCGCTTCATCCTCGTCAGCCTTTCCCTCCGACAGGGACAGGCGCCGCTTCGTAGCTGGGTCGAACCAGCGGACTCGGGCGCGGTACGGGTTGGGGCGATCAGGCCGGTACTCGATGTCGGTGGTGAGTCGGACACCGACCGGCACAATGGCCTTGTCGGTCATCATGCGACTCGGCGCGGGACGGTCCGGTGGCGACGCAGCCATTCTTCAACGTCGACCGCGCTGTACATGATGACGCGTTCCGAAACGGAGACGAACGGCGGGCCCTGGGGCGGCCGAGCGGTGCGCCAACGGCGCAGAGTCGAGGTGTTTACACGCAGGCAGTCGGCGAGGTCGCGCGTCGAGTACCAGGCATTGGCCAGGAGAAACGACTGGTTGTCATCTCGGACGAAAGGGGCACTGCCCTCATCCTTCGTGTGTGTCTGACGGTCTGTGTTGTCTGCTATCGGTTCGGTGGGCAAGGGCGGTGGATCTCCGGGGGGTATGGAGCACCAAAGGGGTACCGAAGAAGGCGGTCGGCGACAAGCGACGCGGTCCGCAGGTGGAGAACCATCGGTTCTGCATGCACAGAAGCGGTGAGTCCCTTCTGATGGAACTGATCCGCAGTGGTGCTCTGGGCAAACGGTGGACAACAATCGTCTGCAGAAGCGCCGGTTTGGCTAACCGGCGATGTTCGGCTATGTTGCCGCGTCGAGGTCGACCGCGACGGCTTCACCGCCCTCATGACCGACCAACGCGAACGCGCCCGTGCCGACGCCCGCGCCCGCAAGTCAGGCGGCACCACCGACACCACCGACACCACTGCCCTGCGCGCCCTGCTCGACGCCCACGGCCCCACCGACTGGCAAGCCTGGACGACCCTGACCACCGAGTCCCGCGTCCTAGGCATCCTCGGTCCGGCAGGCCCGATCCCGGTCGCCCGCGAGGGCGAGATCGTCACCGTCGTCCTGGACCGCTCATCGTTCTACGCCGAGTCCGGCGGCCAGGACAGCGACGCCGGACGCCTCTCGTCAGCCCACGCAGAGGCCGAAGTCCTCGATGTGCAGCGCCCGCTGCCCGGCCTGGTCGCCCACCAAGTCCGCGTCACCGCAGGTGAGATGGCGCCTGACGACCGCGTGGTCGCCGCGGTGGACCCGGAGTGGCGGCTCGGCGCCCGCCAGGCCCACTCCGGCACCCACGTCCTGCACGCCGCCCTGCGCGAGATCCTCGGACCGACCGCCCTCCAGTTCGGCTCCTACAACCGGCCCGGCCACCTGCGCCTCGACTTCCCCTGGCGCGGCGCACTGTCCCCGGCCGCGCGCAGCGAGATCGAGGAAGCCGCGAACCGTGCCCTGCGCAAGGACCTGACCGTCGGCGTGCGCTGGATGACGCTGCCCGAGGCCAAGGAGATCGGCGCGCTCGCCCTGTTCGACGAGACCTACGGCGAAAAGGTCCGCGTCGTCGAGATCGGTGGCGCCTGGTCACGCGAACTGTGCGGCGGCACCCACGTCGAGCACGCCTCGCAGATCGGCACCGTCGCCCTGGTCGGTGAGTCCTCCGTCGGCACGGGCATGCGACGCCTGGAGGCCGCCGTCGGCATCGAGGGCTTCAGCTACCTCGCCCGCGAACGCGACCTCGTCGCCGCTCTTGCCGCACAGGTGGGCGCGCCCCGCGCCGAACTTCCCGAGAAGATCGCCGCCCTCCTGGACCGCCTCAGGACCACCGACCGGGAGAACGCCCGCCTCAAGGACCGGGCCATCAGAGCGCGCGCCCGAGAACTCGCCGGCACCGCGACCGATGTCAACGGCGTGCAGACCGTCACCGCCACGGTCGAGGGCGGCGCGGAAGAGGCTCGCGCGCTGGCCACAGCCGTCCGTGACCTCCTGCCCGCCACCGTCCCAGGCACCGCGGCCGTCGCCACCACCACGGGAACCATGGTCATCGCCCTGAACCGGGCGGCCCGCGAGCGGCCTCGACGCCTCCGCGCTGATCAAGGCGCTCCTCGACGGACGAGGCGGTGGCTCCGCCGACCTCGCCCAGGGCGGCGGCCTGCCCGCCGACCGGGTCGCTGAGACACTGGGCTCGCTGCCGCAGGTGATCGCGGCGCACTGACGGTGCGGACAGTCGGCTCGGTCACCTGGATTCGGCCGTTGCCCCCCGCAGATATGATCCTCCCGGCCGTCATGCGCGAGAGTGCCGAATTCGCCCCTTGATGTCCGCTGCGGCGTCTCTGAGGCTCCGCGACGGTTCGTGGCGTGGTGCAAGTGCCGCGCCCGCTGACATCGCGCGCCTCTGACGGTGCCCGGGAAAGAAGCGAGGTATGGCAGTGATCTGCGTCGGCGGTATGATCGGCATCGGCAAGACGAGTGTGGCCGAACTGATCGCCAAGGAGCTGGGGAGCAAGGTCTTCTACGAGAGCGTGGACGACAATCCGATCCTGCCCCTCTTTTACACAGCAGGCCCCGAGGAGATAGCGGCGCGGCGCTACCCCTTCCTTCTCCAGCTCTACTTCCTGCAGACGCGGTTCGCCGCGATCAAAGAGGCGTACAAGCAGGACGACAACGTCCTCGACCGGTCGATCTACGAGGATTGGTACTTCGCCAAGGTCAACCACGACCTCGGCAGGATCAGTTCCCTGGAGATGCAGGTCTACGAGGGGCTGCTCGCGGAGATGATGCGCGAGATCGACGGCCTGCCCTACCGCAAGGCACCCGATCTCATGGTGTATCTCCGGGCGGACTTCGAGACGGTACTGCACCGCATCGGGCTACGGGGACGCGAGTTCGAGCAGGACCGGAGCCTCGTCGAGTACTACCGGACGCTGTGGTCCGGGTACGACGACTGGGTCCACGAGCAATACTCCGCCAGTGACGTCCTCGTGATCGACATGAACGACACCGATGTCGTTAACCGTCCCGAGGACGCGGAACGTGTGGTCCGGCAGGTCGCGGACGCCCTGGCACTGGCGAGGTCACGGCGCGCGTGACGCTTCCCGGTGGCCGCAAGCCGAGGTGTCGCCGTATGCCGTTCGGCCGGGACCCCGCCGCCGTGGGGCGGGGTGACATGATGGGCCGCGGACACGGGCGGCAGCGCCCCGAGGAAACCGGTGTGAATCCGGTGCGGTACCGCCACTGTGATCGGCGAGCGGATCCCGACGTGCCACTGCCCCGCGCGGGTGGGAAGGCCGGGACGAGCGCGGACCCGAGAGCCAGGAGACTCACGCTGTCGCCTCCTCGACGGACCCCGGGGCGGAACTCCTCGGCGAGAGGGAGGACGCGGCATGCTTGAACAGCCCGCCGAACAGAACGCGCTGACAGCGGACCGGGCGGTCCCGTGCCGGGTGGTGGTGTGCCGCGACTGCTGTTGCGGGACCGTGAAGGTCAACGCTGATCACGCGGCGCAGACCGCGCGGTTGCGGGAGATCGCCCCGGTGTGGATCTCCGAGTGCCTGGACGTGTGCGAACAGGCCAACGTCGTCGTCGTGCAGCCCTCGGCGGCCGGGCGGGCGGCAGGCGCCCGCCCTGTCTGGCTCGGGCTCGTCAACGACCCGGCTGCCACCGAGGACATAGCGGACTGGGTGCGGGCCGGCGGGCCGGGCGTCGCGGCCCGCCCCGAGATCCTCGACCTCTATCTGATCGATCCGCCGCGCCGCGTCGGGACATCGGCCTCATGACCGGAACCCGGGGCACGGCGGACGAAGTACCGGCGGACGAGGTCGTCGAGGCGCTGCGCGACATCGCACGGATGGGTGGCTTCTTCGCCCTCGACACGGTCCGGGGGCCCGCCTCCGGCGAAGTGCGGCTGACGCGGGAGGGGTTCGCCGCGCGGGCCAGGGCTGTCAACGAACACTACGCCACCGCTGAGACACGTGTCGGCGTCTCCATCGCCCACCTCGGACTCGCAGCCCGCCTGTGGTCGCCTGTCCTCGCCTGCGCCCTCGTCCACGGGATCGTGCCGGTGATGACCACCGCGGAATGGGCCGGTGAAGGCTCGGCCCTTCGATTGGCCGGACCGCTAGGCAGCCGCGCTCCGCGGCTGGTGCCGTCGCTCGCCGCTGCCGTGGGCGCGCAGGCCGACGGCGTTCTTCAGCGTGTGGAGAGCCGCCTGCCTGCGAAGATGGCGCCGCGGTTGCTCGCGGGAAACTCCGCTTCCGCGCTGGTCGGTTCCGCGACGCAGCTGCTGAGGGCCCGGCCCGGTCTGCGGGCGCCGCTCACCGAACTGACCCGGGGACTTCTGGAGACGGGACGGTTGGTCGGGACCGGCCGGATCATCGGCCCCGAGCTGACGTTCCGCCGCCGCAGCTGTTGTCTGTACTACCGGGCGCCGAACGGCTCGATGTGCGGAGACTGCTGCCTGGCTCGGTGACCGGTCACCGGGCCACTTCGGGCATCGGCACGTGCGCAGGAAGGAACGTCACCTGAGGTCGGCCCGTGCGGGGATGCACCGCGACCTCGGCGGTCACCTCGTACACCTCCGCGAGCAGGCGCGGAGTGAGCACCTCGTGCGCCGGTCCGGACGCCCCAACACCGCCGTGACGCAGAACGTACAGGCGACCGCAGTAGTGCGCGGCCAGGTTGGGGTCGTAGAGGGCGACGAGGACCGTCGCGGGCAGTCGGCACAGCGCGGTCAGGTTCTCCAACTACGGATCTTTTCGTAAGTTCGGTGGGTGTGGTGGCCGTGTGGGTGGGAGGCTGTCGGGGTGGCTTATCAACCTTCCCCTTTGATTGCCGGCCCCTCCCTTCCTCCTTTGTCGCGGCCTCAGTTGGCGGAGGCACGTCGTGTTCGGGCAGTCGAGTTGTTCGAGGACGGCGTCTCGAATGCGGAGATCCCGAGGGCGGTGGGGGTGTGTGCCCAGAGTGTGCGGCGTTGGCGGCGGATGTGGGAGCAGGACGGTGCTTCGGCCCTGCGGCGACGGGCAGCCACCGGACGCCCACCCGAGCTGGACGACACCCAGGCCGAGACGGTCCGGGCTGCGTTGGAGCAAGGTGCCCAGGCCCATGGTTTCGAGGCCGACCTGTGGACCCTGGAACGAGTCGGCGCGGTCGTCACCCGGGCAACGGGGGTGGTGTTGTCGAGGGCGTCGGTGTGGCGGCTGCTGACCGGCCGGCTCGGATGGAGCCTGCAACGGCCCGAGCGGCGGGCGGTCGAGCGGAACGAGTCGGAGATCGCCCGTTGGACCGCGCACGAGTGGCCACGCATCAAAAAGGGGCCATGAACACACGTGCCTGGATCGTCTTCCTCGACGAATCAGGCGTCTCCCTACTCCCTCGGATCCGCCGCACCTACTCGCCCCGAGGGCGGACTCCACTCCTGCGGCACCACCTGAACCGGAAGCGCACGTCGATGGCCGGAGCCTTGGGTTACCACTCCACCGACCCCCATCGCGGCGCGCGCCTGTGCTTCCACCTCAAGCCCGGCAGCTACGACACCGCCGGACTCATCGAGGTCCTGGAGCAGATGAAGATGTTCTACCGCGGCGAGCGAGTGGTCCTGGTCCGGGACGGCCTGTCCGCCCACTGGAGCCGGGCCATGCGGGCCTGGGTCGCCGAACAGGACTGGCTCACCCTGGAACGATCACCCGCCTACGCTCCCGAGCTGAACCCGGTGGAACCGCTGTGGTCCTCGCTCAAGAAGCGCGAACTCGCCAACCTCGCCGACGACCACCTCGCCGATGTCGCCGACGCTACCGAGCAAGGCATCCACCGCATCAACGCCAACCCCCGACTGCCATGGTCATTCCTCGCCCATACGGGCCTGACCATCCACCCACCACGCCCACTGAACTTACGAAGAGATCAGTAGTGCCGGATGTCACGGTGGTTGGTCGGTTCGTCCAGGACGAGCAGCGACGGCCCCTGGGCCAGGGCGCGGGCGATCAGCACCCGCTGCCGCTCACGCCGGAGAGCCGGTCGAAGGGGCCGTCGGCCAAGGCGACGGCGTCGACCAAGGCGAGTGTCGACTCGATCAGCGTGGCGTCCTCCGTCGTGTCGCCAGCAGGCGCTTGTGCGGGGTACGGCCCCATCGAGATGACTTCCCACACGCTCAGATCGAGGCCGGACGGGGTGTCCTGCACCACCGCGGCCAGTGTGCGAGCGACTCGGCGCGGGGCCGGCGACCAGATGTCGTCGCCGTCGACGCGGACCGTTCCGCTCTCCGGCCGCAGTACGCGGTAGACGGCGCGCAGCAGGCTGGACTTGCCACTGCCGTTCGGGCCGACGAGGCCGATCGTCTCGCCGGGACCGGCTGCGAGCGTGATGTCGTGGACCAGTCGCCGCGCGCCGGCTGTGAGCGTGACGCCCTCGCCGTGCAGTTCGGCCGCCGTCATGCCGCGCCTCCCGCTTGCGTGCGTCGCGCCGCATCAGCCACAGGAAGAACGGCCCTCCGCACAGGGTGGTGGGGACGCCGACCGGGATCTCCTGCGGTGCCGTCACAGTCCGCGCCGCGATGTCCGCCAGGCCCAGGAAGGACGCACCCCCCCCAGCGCGGCGGCCGGCAGCACACGCCGGCGATCGCTACCCACGAGCAGCCGCACGATGTGGGGCAGCATCAGGCCGACGAAGCCGATCGGCCCGGCAGCGGCCACCAGCACTCCAGTGACCAGCGAGATGAGCACAAACACCCGGGCCCTGAACCGTGCGATGCCCAGGCCCAGGATGGCGGCGGCCTTCGCCCCGGCGAGCAGCAGGTTCAGATTCGGGGCCTGCACCATGAGCACGGCGATGCCGAGCAGTAGCGCCAGTCCCGGCAGCCACAGCGAACCCCAGGACACACCGCCCAGGCCATCCAGCGTCCAGGCGAGGACGGTGCGCGCCTCGTTGCTGTTGTCCGTCGTCAGCAGCAGGAGGTTCAGCAGCGCGCTGAGCACCGATGCCACCGCGAGCCCGGTCGGGATGAGCCGCAGGAAGGTGATGCGGCCGCCGGTGCGGGCGGCGGCGTAGACGAGCACGAGCGCGCCGAGCGCTCCCGCGAATGCGGCCGCCGACAGGGACACCGCTCCGAAGAGACTCACCCCGAACAGGATGACCGCGACCGCGTCGAGCGAGGCGCCGGAGGAGACTCCGAGGAGGTAGGGCTCGGCGAGCGCGTTGCGCACCAGGGCCCGGAGCGCCGTACCGACGACGGCGAGGCCCGCCCCGGTGACCGCGCCGAGCAGGATGCGAGGCCCGCGCACGTCGACGACGATCGTCTCCCACGCCCGGGTCCAGGGGGATCCGACCGGTCGGCGCCGAGCGCGTGCTCATGATGCCCCACACCTGGCCAGGCGGCACGTGCACCGAGCCGAGGGCGAGCCCGGCGGTCAGGGAGGCGGCCAGGAGCACGGTGAGCGCGACCAGGGTGACGGCGAACGCGGGCCCGGCGGCGCGGTCTCGATGCGGCAGCGGCCATGACGGACGGCGTCACTGGAAGTTGTCCGGGTGCAGCCCGCGCGCCAGGTCGCCCACCGCGTCCGCCGACGAGGGTGTCGGTCAACGGCACCCTTCGCCGCCCAGGCCCCCGCCTTCGGGGAGTCGGCGGAGGTGGCGGACGAGCCGCAGCCTGCGGTCAGCAGGATCGCCGACAGCGCGGTGATGGCCGCGGCGACGCGTGCCGGGCGGCGCCCGTGGGAGGCCACCGACAGCAGGGGGAACGAGAAAAGGGGACGGTTGTGACCGTCGTGCATGAGAAGCGTCCTGTGAAGTCCGCGCTCCTCGGATCAGGCCCGCGGCAGGTCAGCGACCTGACTTCCGCGCACGCCCGGTGGGACGTGCGCGGTCACATTGGCGGGACCGTGCCGGACTCACACCGGCTTCCTGGCTCCTGCCGCGGCTTTGACCTAGTGATCGTCCGTAATGACCAGGTAAACGAGAAAAACCGGGCCGGACCCCGGTCAGGCGCCCCAGCGCAGGGCGATCGTGTCGCCAACACCGATTGCCCTGCCGCGGGTGGCATCGGCGAAGGCCGCGCCGTCCACGCTGACCTTCCAGATGTCGGAGCCGCTGTTGGCCTTGCCGTTGAGTGACGTGATCTGGCCGGTGCCCGAGGAGGGCGTGACACCGCTGACGCAGCCGGACGGGGTCGACGTACCGGAGGCGGCGTCAAGGACCGCGCCGAGCGTGGTGGTGGTGCCGGTCGCCGTGACGGCGGCGGAGCAGACCTTGAGGGTGCCGGAGCCGTCGTCCACGGTCACGGCGAACGTGGCGGAGCTGCCCGATGTGAGCGACGACTGGCCGACCCACTGAGGGGCGCCGGACGTCACCGGGGCGGGCGGGGCCGCGGTGAAGCCGCCGCCGGCGACGGCGCGCAGACCGTCGATGGACGCGTACGCCTGCGGTGCGGTGTCGCTGGGCAGGTATTTGAAGCCGCCGCCGGGGTTGAACTGCTGGCTGATCAGGAAGTCGACGGGGGTCTTGCCCTTGGAGGCGAGGAAGTCGCCCGTCTGCGGTTTGATGCCGCAGGCGTTGAGCCCGGAGACGGCCCAGCCGTTGGAGTCCGTGTTGACGCCGAACATGGCGTCGAAAGCACCGGAGTTGGCGATCAGCTTGCTCTTGAGGAAGGTCTTCGCCTGGACGATGTCGGTGTCGGTGTTCGGTACGCCGGAGACGCACAGGGCGGCCATCGCCGCGCCGGTCATGTCGATGTCGCTGACCGCGGCGAGCTGGCCGGAGTCGCCTTCGGCCTTGCTGTAGTTCCAGCCGCCGAGTGCATGACGGATCTGGTTGAGCGGCTGGTGCCGGACGAGTTGTGGGTGCTGTTTCGGCGGGTGGTGCCGCCGACGGAGGTAAAGCGTCCGCAGGGTGGGGGTCGGCGTCGGGCGGGTGACCGTGAGGCCCTGGCCGCGATCGTGTTCGTGGCGACGTCAGGCTGCACGTGGAGGCAGTTGCCTCCGGTGTTCGGTCCGTGCTGGCAGACGGTGTACCGACGTTTCGCCCAGTGGAGCCGGGACCGGGTCTGGGCGAGGCTCCACCGTGTCGTCCTCGACGAACTCGGCGCCCGTGGCGAGCTCGACTGGTCCCGGTGCGCCATCGACTCCGTGAGCCTCCGGGCCGTAAAAGGGGGCCACTGACGGGACCGAATCCGACCGACCGCGGCAAGGCGGGATCGAAAATCCACCTGATTGTTGACCGGAACGGACTGCCGCTGTCGCCGGGTGTCTCCGGCGCAAACATGCACGACAGCCTCGGCCTCCAGCCGCTCGTGCGCGGGATCCCGCCCATCCGATCCCGGCGAGGCCCACGCCGCCGAAGGCCCGACAGGCTCCACGCGGACAAGGGCTATGACTACGACCACCTGCGCCGATGGCTCCGCAAGCGCGGCATCCGGCACCGCATCGCCCGCAAGGGCATCGAGTCCTCACAGCGACTCGGACGCCACCGCTGGGTGGTCGAGCGGACGGTGTCCTGGATGGCCGGCTGCCGACGTCTGCACCGCCGCTACGAACGCAAGGCCGAACACTTCCTCGCCTTCGTCGGCATAGCCGCCGTACTCATCTGCCATCGCCGCTTCACACGCAGTTGACGGCCTAAAACATTTCAGACAGGGCGCTTGCGATCCAGAAAAGCCCGACCAGAACCGCTCCTCCTCCCACCAGACGAAACGTCCCAGCCGTAGCGCTTCCCATCGAAACGCGGCAGGAATAGTAGGAAAAGATCCGATCTGCGAGGTTCCACAGGTTCGCCACGAGGCAGATCCCGAAGCCCGCCACGACGGCTCCAACCATGACAGCAAACATCAGCCACTCTTCCCACGCTCACGCGTTCAGATGAGTATGCATCTTCATACCCCGCTGCCCTGAGCAGCCCCCACACGACGAACCGATCGCTTGCCCTCATTCAAGCCGTGCCGCCATAAGAAACGACCTCTAAAAGCCGAGTTGACGCAGATGGGAACCTGTGGGCGGCAGATCTATGAGGGTTGGCAGGCCAAGGAACTCTTGCGCGATCTGCTCTGTCTCACCGCCAAGCACGCCCACATCCTCCCCGACCATTCCGCGATCTCCGCCGCTTGCTACCGCTTCCAGCGTTTCTGCGTAGACCGCCCTCACCTGCCCGAACTGATCACCCTCGCCGAGACCCCTCGACCAGTGGTGGGACGGCATCGAGGCCTGCGTGATCACCGGAAAACCAACGCCGCGAGCTAAGGCAACAACCGCCTCACCAAGCTCGAAGCCCGCAGCGCCTTGGGCTTCCGCAACCGCGAGCACCAGCGCCTACGGTCATGCTGCGCAACCACCAGGCGGAGTCGCGGAGAGGCGAAGTCCGGTTAAATTCGAGACCCGTTATGGCGTCACCCCGAAGCGAATACCTCAGTTGGCACCGCAGGGTCGTGAGCACTCGCACACGACCCTGCGGCGAAATTTCCTCAGGCAGCGTCGCTATTCCCGAGGACTCCCGGCCCACTCGGCGGGGTCGAAAAAGATTACGATGGAGTGAGGGGGGTCCCCTTCCACGCCAATCTTAACTTTCCATATCCCTGGTGCCGGAATCGCTACGGTTTTCTCGTCGGGCTCCGTGGGGACAACGACGCACAGCGATGACGAATTGAAATGCATCACGCCGTCGAAGACGAGACGAAGACCGGGAATGTCTGGCTCGCCCACTCGGACAGCAACCGCGACATCCCCATCCGTATCGGTCTGACTCGCGACGAAGATATGCCCAGGAGTGGAAACCACCGCTTCCTGGCCAGTCTCCACGTATGGATGGTCCGCAGTCTCGAAATCGCGAATCGAGATCAACCCGAACTGGGTCGGAATGGTATCGGACCAGAGTAGTTCGCTCATTTCTTCACCTCGTCATCAGGGTGCCACATACTGACCGTTTTCGAATCGCACGTTGATCACGATAACGAGGAACTGATCGCCGGCCTTCATCTTGTTGGATGTGTAGAACCCGGACAGGTCGCCCCCTTGCTTGTGCTGCTCCGGTACCGGAACGCCTCGGGTCTGAGATCCCACGCCACCTTCACGTGTGGTGGCGAATGGGTACTCGTCACAGCTCCCCGGCCCCCGCCAAGCAGACGTGCATCCGGCGAGTTCTCGATTCGCATCTCGCAGTTTTCTACCGCCACCATTGTAGGTCAAGAGCATCGGGTGGCCCTTGGCTTGCGCCGAGATGTCGTTGATGGCGATCTCGGGGGTCCGCTTCCCATCAACGATGAACAATGGCTTTTCCGAGCACTGAGAGATGCTGAGGCCCGTAGTTTCCTGACATTGATCGACGGCGGTGGACCATTGATTGATCGTCAGGTTACCCGGCTTGGTGAACCGCTTGAGCGTGCCTTCAGCATCAAACTCCTTCTCTATTCCGCCAAACAACCCCAGGATGCCCGGGAGGCGGAATTTCGGTAGTGGAGGTAGTTGCGGCCCGTTTCCTGTCGTCTTCAGAGGTGCCGGTTCTGGGCCCATTTTGAAGGTGACCTTGGACGTCGTGCTGTTCCGGGTCTGGGTGACTACCGTGGTGAGGGTGCCGTTTACGCCCTTGTAATTGCCCGTTTGTGTGTAGGTCTTGGTGTAGCTCCAGTCCCAGCCGCCCTTGTCATTGAGCGTCCAGGTCTCGGTACCACCGTTGCAGGAGCTGGAGGCACCGCCGCACGCGCCGTCGGGGCGGAGTCCGGTGGGGTCGGACTTGGTGACGGGGGTGTTGTTGGCGTAGGCGTAGCCGTTGAGGGACTCGTGGTCGTCGCGGGCGAGGACGGGGTCGATGGAGAGGAAGCGTCCGGTGGACGGGTCGTACTCGCGGGCGCCGACGTGGGTGAGTCCGGTGTCGGCGTCGGCTGGTTTGCCGAGGAATCCCTTGTCATCTGGCCAGGCCGACGGTGCCGTTCCGCGGCTCTCGCCGAAGGGCTTGGTGTAGCGGCGGGTTATGGCCTGGGTGGTGGCGTCTACCGTCATCGAAGCGGTGCCGTGGTGGTCGTCGACCATCCAGGACAGGCCGGTCTCGGTGCGGACGGCGGTGGCGTCGCCGGCCGGGTAGTAGCGCTGGGCGGTGAACTTCTTGGCGGCCGTGTCGTAGTGGAGTTCCTGACTGCCCAGGTAGAGGACGGTCTTGACGGGGCCACGCCGGACCAGGAGTTCGCCGTTGGCATCGTAGAGGTAGTCGGTGTTCTTGGTGCCTTCGGTGAGGCGGGTGAGTTCTCCTTCGATGTCCCAGGTGAGGCTCTGCGCGGCGCCGGTGGGGCTGTAGCGCTTTGTGGTGTTGCCCTGCTCGTCGTAGGTGTAGGTCTTGGCGGTGCCACTGTTGACGGTGACGGAGGTCAGGGTGTGGGGCTGTCCGGTGCCGGAGGCGTTGACAGCGGGGTAGCCGTAGCCGGTCTTGGTGTCGCCGGTGGCCTTGTGCTCGGTCTGGGTGTCGCGTAGGCCGCCGGGCTTGTAGGTCCAGCTGGTCCAGTACGGGGCTGGCCCGCCGAGGGCGGACGCCGCGCGGGCGGTGGTGCAGTCGTTGGAGGACGGGGTCCAGGCTTCGGTCAGACGGCGGTAGCCGTCGTAGGCGAAGCACTGGGTGTCCTTGCCGTTGGCGTTGTCGGTGATCGACTTGACGTTGCCAGCGGCGTCGTAGACGTAGTCGGAGTCGCTGGTGTTGCCGGTGTTGGTCTGGTCGACCGTGTGGGTGTTGGCCAGGCGGCGGGTGCCGTCCTCGTAACGGTTGAGGATCTGGAGCTGCTTGGCACCGGTGGAGGTGCCCAGGCGGGTCTCCTCAATCTCGCCGTACGGTGAGTAGCCGATGTTCTGGACGTAGTCGGTCATGCCGTCGGAGCCGGTGAGCATGCCGAGGCCGTTGTACTTGTTGGCCACGGACTCGGCGGGAAGGCCTGCCACTGCGGGCAGCGAGGTGGACTGGACGGTGCCGTCCATGTTGTAGGCGGTGGAGGTGGTGAACGTCTGCGGCGCACCGGCGACGGCGACCAGGGCGTCGGTGGCGGCGATGACCGTCTTGGTGCCCTTCGGGCGGCCGAGTGCGTCGTAGCCGGTGACGACCTGGGAGTAGATCTTTCCGGTGGTGCCGCCGACGTAGCGGATCGAGGCGGTCGGCTGTCCCTTGGCCAGGGAGTCGTAGGTGAACTTGGTCAGCTGGTGGGCGTTGTCCTTCACCCCGTCCCAGGTGCCGGTCTTGCGGCCGAGCTCGTCGTAGTCGGTGATCAGGGTGCGGGACACGCCGTTGAGGGTCGTGGCGACGGTCAGTGGCTGGTCGGCGTCGTTGTAGGTGGTGTCGACACGGCTCCTGTCGGGGTCGGTGGAGGTGGTCTCGCGGCCGCGCAGGTCGTAGCCGTACGTCCAGACTGCCCCGTCCGGACCGGTCATCTTCTTGAGCTGGCTGCCGGGGGTGTACTCGTACAGGGTGCGGGTGTAGTCGCTGCCGGTCGGGACGGGTCCGCTGTACTCACGGCGCTCGGTGATCCGGCCGCGGGCGTCGATAATCGTCATGGTGCCGGTGCCGCCCTCGGCGGCGGTGACAGTTGTGCGATCGCCCTGCTGGTCGGTTTTGGTGCGCCACTTCTCCTGGTCGTAGACCCGGAAGATCGCGTCGGTGGCGCGGCCGGCGGCGTCGAAGACCGTCTCGGTGGAGGCGGGGGTGGAGCCGGGGTAGGTGTTGGCCAGGGTGCCTGAGGGGGCATTGTTGTCGTGGATCTGGCTGTTGGAGATGTATGCCAGGCCGCGGTCGTCGTAGAGGGTTTCGGAGATCACCCGGCCGCCGTTGGGCGCGGGGACCTGCTTCTGGCGGGACCGCAGCAGGCTGTCGAGGATCTCGTAGGAGGAGTTGTAGGTCTTGCCGTCGGCCTTGAGTGCGTCGGTGCGGACCCAAGTCTCCTTGTCGTTGTTGATGCTGTAGGCGTAGACAATGCTGGCTGCGTCGCCGAGCGTGCGGGAGCGGTCCGGCTTCCAGAGTGACCGCAGGCGGCCAAGCGCGTCGAAGGACCACTCGGTGACATTGCCGTTGGCGTCGGTGGACTTGGTGGCCGTGCCCCAAGCCGGGTCCACCTCGGTGGTGGAGGTGTAGAGCTTGGGGTCGATAGAGGTCTTGGACGCCAGCGGGCCGTAGCCGGTGTCGTCGGGGACGTAGGTGGTCCTGACCGTGCTGTTGACGGAGTTGGTCGCAGTGAGCGGGCGGCCCAGCTTGTCGTAGGTGGAGCCGGAGACCTGCTGGTAGACGGGCTTCTTGTCGAGCTCGCCGTAGCTCGCGACCCGGTAGGAGGCGGTGATTTCGCCCTTGGTGGGCGCGACCCCGACCGCCTGGCCGTCGTAGGCCATGGTGATATCGGAGACGACGTCGTCGGGGATCACCGGGGTGGTCGTGCAGGCAACCGAGTAGGACTCGGTGCGCGAGACCGCGTTCACCAGCCAGGCCGAGGTGTTGCGGGCGTAGGTGGTCCGCACGCAGGACTCGTCGCCGGTCTTGGCGATGTCGCCGGTGTCCTCCACGGTGATCGGCATGCCGTACGTGGTGTCGTACGTGGTCTTCTGCTTGACCGTGCGGGTGCCGGTGGAGGTCTTGGTGCGGGTGGTGGTCTCGTCGGCCTGGACGATCCAGGAGTCGGTGGTGCCCCAGCTGTAGGTGTGGCTGCCGGTCTTGCGGGACCAAGGGTTGTTGATGGTGCCGCTGACTTCTTCGGCGCCGTTGTAGGCGATGGTCTCGCGGACGAAGCCGGCGTACTGGCGGGAGTCGTCGATCGCGGTGCCGGTGGAATCGGTGACCTTCTCCACGCGTGCGGTGCCGTCGAGTTCCTTCTCGCCGTTCAGTCCGCGCATGTAGAGCGTGGACTTCTTACTGCGCGGGCCTTCGGAGTCGCCGGAGGTCTCCACGACCTTGCCGTAACCGCGCCACTGCGACCAGGTGCGGTTGGAGGCCTTGGTCAGTCCCTCGTCGTCGGAGTACGCCCAGCCGGCGCCGCCCTGGTAGTCGTAGTACCTCTCGCCGGTGTCGCCGTGGCCGTAGGGGTCGTCCTGGAAGACGGAGGTGACCACGTACTTGTGGAACCAGTCGGTGACCGGGGTCGCCCCGGACTGGGACCACTTGACCGGGAAGCAGCGGCGGGCGTTCTTGTCGACGTCCGCCGGCATGCTGGTGCCCCAGATGCAGTCTGGGTCGGAGTAGTTGGCGGTGAGGGTGGAGCCGGTCTCGGACTTGATTTTGCGAACGCGCCACTTGATGTAGCGCAGGGTGTCCGGACCGCTGCCCTCGACGTGGTTAGGCAGTTGCATGCCGTCGAAGGTGACCGGCGGCATGGCGGCCGTGGTGGTGTTGGCCTTGCCGGTGTTCTGGATGGACTTCAGCCACAGGCTGGCGGAGGAGGCGTCGCCGGTGTCGGGGAAGTCCTGTTCCAGGTGCCAGGTGTCCACGTCTCTGCGGGTGGTGCCGGTGCCGGTCCACACCGAGGTGGTGATGTCTGTGAGGCGCTTGCGGGTGAAGAAGGCCGGGCCGATCTGGGTGGTGCACTTGGTGCCCGACGCGCAGATCATGTCAAATGGCACGTCGGGCCAGTTGGCCTTGGTGGTTGCCGTCAGGCTGGAGCAGCCACCCGAGGTGACGCAGCGCTCGGCGTAGGTGAAGCGGACCTGCTGGGCGGCGGGCTTGGAGTAGATCAGGTCGCTGCGCAGGCCGTAGTCGATGCGGTCGAGGTAGCCGCCGCGGGTGTAGCCGGTGCCGTTGACAGTGGTGTCGGCGTTCTTGGAGTAGTAGTTCGTCTCCTTGCTGTACCAGTAGGTGGAGGCGTTGTCGTGGGTGTCGACGACGTAGTCCAGGTTCCAGCGCCATGCCTGGTTGCAGGCGGAGTCGGCGAAGCCGGTGGACTTGTAGCAGGGCTCTCCGGGGTCGTCGCCGAAGACCGGGACGGTCCACACGGAGTTGGTGACGGGGTCGTCGTCGGTGGTGTCGGTGGTGCCCTTGTCGCTCCATTCGGGCAGCCGGTGCTGGCCGAAGAAGTACTGGGTGCCGGACGGGTCCGTGACCTTCCAGTACTCGGTGTTGTCGTCGCCGTTGCCGGTGGCGCCGGTCAGGTGCTCAACCCGGGAGCCATCCTCGTTCTTCAGCTTCCACGAACCGCCGGACGCCTGCGAGAGGGCCGCGGTGTCGCAGGCCGCCTTGTCGGCACAAGTGTTGACCAGCTCGACGGCCTTGCCGTTGAGAACCAGTGTGGCATTTGCGTACTTCCAGCAGAGGTCCCCCTTGCCGGACTGGCCGTCGTCCTTGCAGGAGCCGTACTTGCGCTCGATGTAGGACTCGGTAATCGAGAAGCCTTCGCCGACCACCGAGGTCTGGTTGTTCTCCCCAGCTGTGCGGCCGTCCACGGATGCGGAGTTGTAGGAGATGGCCAGGTTCGGGGACGGGCCGGCCGTGGCCGGGGGAACCCGCAGCGGGTAGTTCCAGGTGAAGTCACCCGTACTGCCACCGGCCTCCCAGGTGGCGGTCGGGGACAGCGGAGTGGAGGCGTAGTCACCCCCACCGCCCGAGCTGTCGGCTGCTGCCGCCAGCAGCATCGGGGCACCGGCAGCGAGTGCGCGGGCGGAGACGGTACCCGTCAGCCTCTGCGATCCGGTGTCGTTGCTCGCGCCGGCTACTAGCTGCTGAGTGCGGCAGGACTCCTTCTCGGGGGTGGTCAGTGCACACGCCGGGAGCGTCACCAGGCGCAGGCGGGGGCCGAAGTTGCCACCGTAGACGTCGTTGAAGGTGGAGTAGTCCAGAGATACCCGGAGCCTGTCGGTATCTCCGGCAGCTCCGTCGGAGGGATCAACGGTGAGCAGGATCCCGTTGACACCTGCCTTCTTCGCGGCAGCCTGGGAGTGGACCCTGAGCGCCACCTCTTCGGCGGGGCCGGTAGCCACCGCTTCCGTCTTGGTCTTGGCCGACTTGGCTGCCGGGGCGGTGGGCTCCTGGGCCAGCTCCACGCCGAGTCCACCGACCGTGACGGCGGTCCCCGTGCTGGTCGCGGGGACCTTTGCGGTGGCCTTTCCAGCCTCCGGCCACGCGGCACTGTTCAGCCGCGCGCGGGTCTTGCTTGAGGCGGAGGCGGCCTTGTTCTTCGGGGTCTTGGACGCGCCGGGCTTGAACCTGCCTACCTTGTCGATCTTCGCCTCGGGCTGGTCCTCCAGCTGCTTTCGGGCTGTCGCGGTCTGGGCCTGGGCGGCGAAGTCGTACCCCGAGGGAATCACAACTTGCGGAAGGACAGAGAGGGAGACGACGAGGGCACCGCGGCCGAGCCAGCGGCGTATGACCGCCCCTGGCAAGCGCTTACGGAAGGGTGGCGAGGACACAGTTACTCTCCGTGTTCGATGATGGATGGGAAACGCTCCGGCAACGGCATCGGCGCCGCGAGCGCTGCCTTTGGCGCGCGCCCGTCAAGGCGTGCGTGCTACGGGAGACTTGGAGAAGTGCGAGACGGCCCGGGCGTCGGCATCAGCAGCACCCGGGCCTGAACTGGTCGGAGATCGGGGGGTAGCGCCGGCGCTCCGACTGTCCTCGCTTCTACCGCTGTTCGATGTTGTGCCGGTTGGCGATGGTGTCGGTGGAGGTGGCTCCGGCCCAGACACGGACGCTGTCGATCATTCCGGGGAAGTAGCGCGCGGCGGCGCCGTTGATCTTCGCCCGGCCGATCTCGAACGCTCCGCCGCTCTGCCAGGAAGTGGTGTACGGCACGCCGTCCTCGTCGCCCATCAGGGCGCTGTCGACGTACAGCCTGAGCGCGCCGAGTTTGGATGTGTCCTCGGGGTCGGCTGTCGCCTGGGCGTCGTAGACGACGCTCAGCATGACGGGCACTCCCAGCTGAGCGGTGGTGAATGCGGTGGATTCACTCTCGGTCCAGGCGGCTCCGGTGCCGTCCTTGTCGGGACGGCCGAACGTCCACCGCCCCTGGGCGCTGCCGGCCGGCTGCTCGTACCAGACGCCCCAGGAGGACTGGTTCGTCCCGGACTGGCCGAACACCTGCACCGCGTATGACTTGGTGGTGTCGGCGAGCTTGGCGGGGTCCAGCGTGACCCAGGCGGTTGCGGTGAACGAACCGGAGTCGTCGAGGAGCGGGCCGGCGGCGGTGGCGTAGGCGCTGGTGCCGTTCAGGGTCATCGACTGCGTGGTCGTGACCTCTTCTCCGATATCCGGGTCTCCGGTGGTGAACTTGGTGAGCGCGGCACCGTTGAGTGTCAGGTTCCGGCCGAAGCCGCTGGTGTCCTTCACCGTGGTGCCGGCGGCGTTGGCCATGTCGGTGGCGTCCCACTTGGCGACGAGTGCAGGGACCGGGTCGCCGGCGGTGCCGTCGCTGATGTCCTCGTCCTCCAGCCAGGCGTCGTGGGCGACCTCGGTGTCCGCAAGCGTGCGAGACCAGACCTTGACCTCGTCGATGGTGCCGGCGAAATTCTCCTTGCCGGTCGCCGAGGCCCAGAGGCGGCCGACCTGCAGTCCGCCGGACGCCTTCCACGGGGTCACGGTGAACGGCACCGGCTCGCCCTGCGGGACGCCGTTGACGTAGAGCTGGATCGTCTGCGACGCCGCGTTGTAGACACCGGCGAGATGGGTCCAGGCGTTCAGAACCGGCGGTTTCGCTCCGATTGAGCGAGTGATCGCCGGAGCCGAGACGTCCGTCTGGTGCCGGTTGAAGACCCAGGCGTTGGCGGCCGTGGAGTAGTACAGCTGGAACCCGGAGGCGTTCGTTCCCGCCTGGGACAGAACGGTGTAGTTGACGTCCTTCTTCTCCAGACGGGCCCAGGCCGAGACGGAGAAGGACTTGGTGGTGTCCAGTACCGCGCCGGGGGTGGAGAGGTAGGCGCTCGTGCCGTTGAACTTGGCCGCGCCGGAGCCGCTGCGGGCCAGGGTGTCCCAGGTGGCCCCCGAGGAGGTCAAAGGGTGCTGGGTGGCGGTGGTGGCGTCGGTGAGGGCGTTGTCCAGGTGCCAGATCCCCGAGGGCTTCTCTGCGCCCTTCACGAGGAAGCTGTAGTAGCCGGTGAGCGAGCTGTGTCCGGCCGCGTCGAAGCCCCAGACCTGGATGGTGTTCTCACCAGCCTGATTCGGCGTGATCGTCTGAGTGGTGGCCGCGCCCTTGGCGACGGTGATCGGGGCCGAGACTACGCCGCTGTTCAGCTTCCACTTGTAGCTGACAACGTCCGACTGGATGCCGGGCGTGGTGGGGTCGGTGTCCGCGGGAGTGAAGGTGAACTTGCCGGACGTGCCTACCCCGCCGGCGGCCGGATCGGTCTCGGCCGGCTTGTAGACGCCGTCCGCGCTGGTCACCACCGGAGGTGGCGGCGAATCGGTGTCGACCCGGAAGTAGCACCAGGACGACCAGGACGAGTCCAGGACACCGGTGACGCCTCGGTCCGTCTTGTAGTAAGCCTGTGTCTTGACCCGCATCCGGTAGTCCGTCTGTGCCGGCAGCGCGCTGGAGGTCGCGTCGCGGGGGGCGTTGTCGGCCACCCAGGCGCCGTCCGGCGAGGCCGCGTACCAGGCGCGGCTGGAGCCGTCGCCCTTCCATACCTCGAACAGGGCGCGCACCTGGGCGTTGGCGCCGTCCGCCGACTGCACCGTGGCCAGCATCTTCGGCGTGGTGTCGCTGGTGGCGAAGGGCAGCGTGGAGGCGTTGCAGGCTCGCCCGGTGGTGCCTTGCTGGACGCCGTACGAGGTCGGCTTGTCCGGGTAGGAGACGTAGGTCACCGACAGCTTCGCGTCGTTGCGGAACCGTGCCCAGGCGGCGGCGTCGGACTCGTCGTGTGCGGTCAGCGAGAAGGTGATCTGCGCCGACTTGTTGGCGGCGTGGGACGCGAGGGTCGTCGTCAGGTTTTCGTTGGTCTCCTCGCCCACGTTGTCGCTGAAGCGTACCCAGTTCGCCGGCTGCGACGGGTCGCACAGGCTGCCCCGGCCGTAGGCCACGTTCCGGTCGCCCATCAGGTCGTCCGCGGCGGGGCGGGTCGACCAGGTGGTGCTGGAGGAGATGCCCTTGTTGACGTGGCTCAGGTCGTACCAGTGCGGATCACAGGTGAACGTCCACAGCTGATACACCTCCAGTGTCGCGTCCAGGATCTTCTTGCCGTGGATCGACGAGAGCGGGTACTCGAAGTACATGCGCTGGGTGTACGGGCTGTTGGAGCAGAGGTAGCCGGCGTAGTTGGAGCAGTGGCCCACGCCCTTGTCCCCGTCGAACTCCCAGTACTTGGTGCCGTTGGAGGCCAGGGCTGTCCAGTCGCCCAGCGCGATGCCCTTGGTCGGCGGATCGATGTAGAGCGGGAAGACGGTGTCCTCGCCGTGGAGCAGGGCCGGATCAGGGGTGATCTCCAGGGTGGTGCCAGCGAGCTTGAGCGGGAGCTCGGCAGCCGCGTCACCACTGCTGGGGCCCTCCGAAGGCCCAGGCTCACCCCCGGCGGCAGACAACGGGACCGAAGCCGTCACCTGCGGCTTGCCCTCAGGTTCTGCTGAAACGGTGCGGTCGAGTTGCGTGGTGATGCCCGCTGCCTGGCTGTCACCGGCCGAGTCCCACATCCGCCCTGCCGGGCTCTCGAAGACCGGGGATCCGTCGCCGTCGCGCGCGACGAAACCGCCATCGGCTGTCGGGGCAATGTCCAGACCGGTGCCAGAGACGCTCATTCTGATCGTCTCGAGCGCCGGATTCTTTGCCGCCTCCGCGGTCTTGACCACGAGCACCGAGGTGTAGCCGGAGCTCAGCGCAGTCAGTTTCAGATCGACGTCCGGGAGGACCCCGGCGTACGTGACGGCGTCGCCGTCGAGTTGGGGCTCCGGGAGCTCAGTGGGCCAGCCGAGCCGCAGCTCGTGTCCCTCATCCTTCAGCGTGACCAGTCCATCCCCGCTGCCGCCGCCGGAGAAAGTGAGACCAGCTGTCGTGTTCTTCGCCCGCACAGAGCCGTTGGTCTCGCGAACGAGGGTGGTGTCGATGGGTGCCCAGGTACCGACGTCCGTCCGGGCACGGACCGGAGCCGCGTTCATTTCCTGCGTGAAGGTGCCGTCCGGGTTGGCGAAGACCTGGGACGATTCGGTAGTCGCCCCGTCCACGGCCACTCGCTCACCGGTCTCCTCCGCGAGAACACTAGCCTTCGACTCAGGAGTCCCGTCGACCGCTGTCGAGGCCGCTCCGGCATGGGCGATTGCCGGGGTAGCTCCGACCCCGACCACTGGAATCGCACTCCCCAGAAGTGCGACGACTACGGCCCAACTTCGCACCGCCTGACGCCAGCTGTGCCCCCGTCCCTGAGTAAACACGCCCCACCCATCCCCTTAGTTTTTCTTTAAAAGAATCTGTGTGGATCATGTGTTGATCAAGCATGGTGGTCAACCGTGTCGTGCATCACATTGATCTATTTCGGCCAGCAGGGACCGCGACGAACTGGACGAGACATCCCCGGGCTTGGTGCAGGCAGGGACGGCAAGGCCGAGGCATCCGGGTGGAAATCGGAGCAGAACCGGACCGTCCGGCGGGAGTAACTCCTGCGCGGCCAGGGACGCGCTGCACCAACTCCGTGCGACGGCCCTCTCGCTGCCCAACAAGTCGGTCTCAGTACTAGCTTGACTCTGTCGGGGATCTTGGAGTCGCCGAGGTCAGCTGCCCAAGGTTCGCCAGGACTTCAGCCGGGGAATCTCGCGCTGGTCGAGGTAGTCCTGGAAGGCGGTCGGTCGGCGGGGTGCGGGGGTTTCCTCGTCCGGTGGCAGTCCGCTGAGGCGCTCGATGTTGACGGCGATGGCCGTCAGGACGTGCTGGATGTGGGCCTTTCCCTGTCCTCGGTAGCGGCAGCGCCGCATGCCGTGGCCGTGGGCGAACTCGTTGACCGTGCCCTCCACTCCGGAGCGGACCGCATAGCGGGCCTTCCACTCGGGTGTCTGCTGCTCGGTGCGGACGCGAAGTTGCAGGTCGCGGAGTTCTCGCGGGGGAAAGCCCACAGTGCGCGCACTGTCTGCGGTGCTGGTGCACTGCGCGCGGGCCGGGCAGGGGCGGCACTGGCTCTTGGTGAACCTGGCCACGATCAGCGGGGCCGCGGTGGGCGAGGAGGTCGGGTAGGGGCCGTGCCAGCCCGCGCTGACCTGTCCCTGGGGGCAGGTGACCTGCTGGCGGTCGTAGTCGATGTGGAAGTCGTCCCGGGCGAAGCCCTCGTTCCGACGGTGCTGGAGGGTGGGGTTGCTCCGGAGCGGCCCTGAGACGGTGACCTGGTGTTCACGGGTGGCTTGTGCCAGGTGGGGCAGGGAGGTGTAGCCGCCGTCGACCAGGTGCTCGGCGGGCAGCAACCCGCGACGCGCCAGGCGGGCGTGGATGCCGGGCAGGACCTGACTGTCGTGGGTGGTGGCCGCGGTGGTGACCACATCCGTGATCACATTCGGGCCGTCGGGAGAACAGGTCTCGGTCAGGTGAGCGGAGAACCCCTTCCAACTGATGACGTGCCCGTGGCGTGCGTAGCGGGCCGAAGTGTCGTAAGGAGAGACGATCGCCTGGGACGAGGGCGGCTGCGATGGAGCGCCATGAGGCTGACACACACCCATGAATGGAGTCCCCAGCCCAGGAACGGGATGGTATCGGCAGACTGCCTCGAAGGGCGGGGCAGTTCGCTGCTTCGTTGTCGCTCGCAAGGATTGCCGAGGGGCATGGGGCTGGGTCCGGACGTGAGTTGGGGACCAGCTGGGGACCACACGGTGTGCGCGACGGTGCACGACGGGCCGTCACGTGCACTCAGTGCGCCCGGATTAAGTCTGCTATATCCAGAAAATACCCTTGACCCTTACTCCTGGGGGTCAAGGGGTCGCAGGTTCAAATCCTGTCGTCCCGACTGGAGACAGTCGCAATGAGGGCCGGTTTCGGAGAAATCCGAAACCGGCCCTCGGCCGTTCTTGGGGGCCATGGGGGCTGCCGCCGATGTCGACCGCCTCCCGCAGACATATCTCCCTGCGGGCCGGGCAGTTGGTGCCGGGTCCCCTGTCGGACCTGCCTCGCGGGGAGCGCAGCCTCGCGGAGTGATCCTCCCGACCATGACGTAAGTCTTACGGCCCGGTGCGGGAACGGCCGTGGCCGGACCGGATTCCGTAGCGTGCCGGGTATGCGAGTACTCGTCACAGGAGGAGCCGGGTTCATCGGCTCGAAGGTGGTCGCCGCGCTGGCGGCCGAGGGGCACACGCCGGTGGTGCTCGACGCGCTGCTGCCGGCCGCCCATCCGCAGGCCCCGCAGGTGCCGGACGTCGAGTTCGTCCGGGGCGACGTCCGGGACGTGGAGGTGGTGAGTGGCGCGCTGCGGGGTGTGGATGCGGTCTGTCACCAGGCCGCGATGGTCGGCCTGGGGAAGGACTTCGCGGACGCGCCGGAGTACGTCGCCTGCAACGACCTGGG
The DNA here is from genome assembly GCF_042891445.1 of Streptomyces sp. NPDC001890. NCBI lineage: Bacteria > Bacillati > Actinomycetota > Actinomycetes > Kitasatosporales > Streptomycetaceae > Streptomyces > Streptomyces sp. NPDC001890. The sequence continues at coordinate 193,410 of NZ_JBIATE010000012.1, forward strand.
GACGGCGGTGCTGCTGGCCGGCATGGCCGAGGCCCGGGTGAGCCGGTTCGTGCAGGCGGGGTCGATGGTGGTGTACGGCGAGGGGCGCTATGAGTGCGGCGAGCACGGGGTGGTGCGCCCGGGTCCGCGGGCGGTGGCGGATCTGGAGGCCGGCCGTTTCGATCCGCGCTGTCCCCGCTGCGGGGCCGAACTGGTGCCGGGGCTGGTCGGAGAAGACGCCCCGGCCGCCCCGCGCAACGTCTACGCGACGACGAAGCTGGCGCAGGAGCACCTGGCCGCGGCCTGGGCACGGTCCGTCGGGGGGACGGCCGTATCGCTGCGCTACCACAATGTGTACGGGCCCGGGATGCCTCGGGACACCCCGTATGCGGGTGTGGCCTCGTTCTTCCGGTCGGCGCTGGCCAGGGGCGAGCCGCCGAGGGTGTTCGAGGACGGCGCACAGCGGCGGGACTTCGTCCACGTCCGCGACGTCGCCGCGGCCAACGCGGTCGTGCTCGCGGGCGTCGGGGAGCTGCCGGCCGGTGGCCACAGGGCGTACAACGTGGGCAGCGGCGACCCCCGCACCGTGGGGGAGATGGCCGCCGCGCTCGCGGCGGAGCACGGCGGGCCGGCGCCCGTGGTGACGGGGGAGTTCCGCCTGGGCGACGTCCGGCACATCACGGCGGATTCGTCCCGGCTGCGGCGTGAGCTGGGCTGGCGTCCCGGGACCGGTTTCGCCGAGGGCATGGCCGAGTTCGCCCGCGCCGGGCAGCGGGCGTCGGCCGGGGTGGGGTAGCCGGCCGCGAAGGGACCGTCAGGCGTTCGTGCCCGCGAAGGGACCGTCAGGCGTTCGTGCCGGCGAAGGGACCGTCAGGCGTTCGTGCCGGCGAGGGGCAGGGTCACTTCGAAGCGGCAGCCGCCGGGGACGTTGTCCACCCGTGCCTGCCCTGCGTGCGCCTCGACGATGCCGCGTACGATCGCGAGCCCGAGCCCTGCGCCGGCGGGGGGAGTACGGGCGGGGCTCCCGCGCCAGCCGGTGTCGAAGACCTTCGGCAGGTCTTCCTCGGGGATGCCGCCGCAGCCGTCGGTGACGGAGAGCACGGCGGTGTCCTCGCGCCGGCCGACGCGTACGGCGACGGTTCCGTCGGCGGCGGTGTGGCGGATGGCGTTGACGAGGAGGTTGGCCAGGACGCGGGTCATTTCCTTGCCGTCCACGTCGACGGGTACGTGGGCGATGCCGTCGCCGCACAGCCGGACGCCGCGTTCACGTGCGAGTGCGTCGGCGCCGAGCAGGGCGTCGGCCGCCAGGTCCTGGAGGGAGAAGCGGCTGGGGGTCAGTTCGAGGGCGCCGGCGTGGATGCGGGAGAGCTCGAAGAGGTCGCCGACCATGGTGTCGAGGCGTTCGACCTCGGTGCGGATCTGCCGGTGGTAGCGGGCGGGGTCGGCGGCCACCCCGTCCTCCAGGGCCTCGGCCATGGCCCGCAGGCCGGCGAGCGGGGTGCGCAGGTCGTGGGAGATCCAGGCGACGAGCTCGCGGCGGGAGGTCTCCAGGGCGCGTTCGCGTTCCCGTGAGGCCGTGAGTCTGGCGCTGGTGGCAGCGAGTTCGCGGGTGACGGCGGCCAGTTCCGCGGTCGGCCGGGCGGGCGGTGCGGCGAAGCTGCCGCCGTCGCCGAAGTCCCGGGCCGCACGGGCGAGGTCGCGGCCGCGGGCCACGACCCACCGTCCGAGCACGAGCGCGGTGCCGAGGGAGACCACGGCGGTCATGGCGGCCACGAGGGTCACGACGGTCAGGTCGTGCGGGGAGAGGAACATCGCCCGGGCGACGGCGAGGGTGCCCGCGAGCATCGCGGTGACGGTGACCGCGGCGACCACGGTCAGGGAGACGGCGACCGACCGGTGCCGCAGCAGACGCAGCGCAACCGCGCCGAGCGCGCCGGCGCAGGCCGCGCCGCCGAGCGCGAGGACCGCGATGAGCAGGACGTCCTTCATCGAACGCCTTCCTGCCCCGTCGGTTCGAAGCGGTAGCCGACTCCCCAGACGGTCTGGATGAGGCGAGGTTCGGCCGGGTCGTCCTCGATCTTGGCGCGCAGACGGCGTACGTGGACGGTGACGGTGGAGAGGTCGCCGAAGTCCCAGCCCCACACGTCGCGCATCAGCTCCTCACGGCCGTGGGCCCGCCCGGGGTGGGTGAGGAAGTGGGCGAGGAGGTCGAACTCCCGCAGGGTGAGGGTGAGGTCCCGGCCGTCCTTGGTGGCCCGGCGCGTCTCGGGGCGGACGCTGATCCCGGCCGCGCGCAGCAGCGTGGGGGTGGCAGCCGGGGCGGTGGCGCGGCTGCGTCGCAGTACGGACTCGACGCGCAGGACCAGTTCGCGCGGACTGAAGGGCTTGGTGACGTAGTCGTCGGCGCCGAGTTCCAGGCCCGAGATCCGGTCGTTCTCGTCCCCGCACGCCGTCAGCATGATCACTGGGACGGGGTGCTCGGCACGCAGCCGGCGGCACACCTCCAGCCCGTCGATGCCGGGGAGCATCAGGTCGAGGACGACCAGGTCGGGGTCGTGGCGGGCTGCGGAGTCGAGGGCGGCGGGGCCGTCGGCGGCGTGGTCGACGCTGTGGCCGGCGCGGCGCAGATAGCCGGTGACGACCTCGGCGACGGTCGGGTCGTCGTCGACGACGAGGACGCGGGCGGGCGGCGTGGGCGCAGACGTGCTCATGGCCGCAAGCCTGGCACCACCCGGCCCCCGCCGTCCGCTCCGAAGCCGCCCGTACGGCCGACGTCCGCGTTTCGTAAGGAGTCGTTGTCCGATATGTCAGCCGAGAATTCCTACGGTGGCAGGTGTGACAGCACACACCGTGGACGTCGTCCTTCCCTGTCTGAACGAGGCCGAGGCACTGCCCTGGGTCCTCGCCCGCATCCCCGCCGGCTGGCGGGCCCTGGTCGTGGACAACGGGTCCACCGACGGGTCCGCCGACCTCGCCCGCTCCCTCGGAGCCACCGTCGTGACCGAGTCCCGGCGAGGCTTCGGCGCCGCCTGCCACGCCGGTCTCATGGCCGCCGGAGCCGAGTACGTCTGCTTCTGCGACTGCGACGCCTCCCTCGACCCCGGCCGGCTGACAGGCTTCGTCGCCACCGTCGCCGCCGGGGAGGCCGACCTGGTGCTGGGGCGGCGCCGGCCTCAGGGCCGGGGCACCTGGCCCGCGCACGCCCGCGCCGGAAACGCCGCACTGTCACGGATGCTGCGCCGGCGCACCGGGCTCCATCTGCACGACCTCGGCCCCTTGCGGGCGATGCGACGGGAGGCACTCCTGAGCCTGCAGTTGACCGACCGGCGTTCCGGCTACCCGCTGCAGATGGTCGTCCGGGCCGCGGACGCGGGCTGGCGGGTGCGGGAGGAGGACGTGCCCTACCTTCCGCGGAGCGGGAAGTCGAAGGTCACCGGCACCTGGCGAGGCACCTGGCGGGCGGTTCGCGACATGCGTGCCGTGCTTGCCGAGCCGCGCGTCAGGACCGTCGCCGAGGCCGCCGGGGGCGCGCGATGACCACCCTGCTCGTGATCGCCAAGGAGCCTGTGCCGGGCAGGGTCAAGACCCGGCTCACCCCGCCGTTCTCCCCCGAGGAGGCCGCGGTCCTGGCAGAGGCCGCGCTCGCCGACACCCTGACGGCCGCGGCGTCGGCCCCCGCCGACCGGCACCTCCTGGTTCTGGACGGAGCCCCGGGTCCGTGGCTGCCGCCCGGCTTCGAGGTCGTACCCCAGTGCGGCGGGGGACTCGACGAGCGGCTCGCGGCCGCCTTCGCGGCCTGTACCGGCCCGGCGCTGCTGATCGGCATGGACACCCCTCAGGTCACCCCGGAACTCCTGGCACCCGCCCTGGCCTTCGACACCTGCGACGCCTGGTTCGGACCGGCGGTGGACGGAGGTTTCTGGGCTCTGGGCCTGACGGATCCGGACCCGGCCCTCCTGCTCGGCGTACCCATGTCCCGACCCGAGACCGGAGCGGTGCAGTACGAGCGGCTGCGCACGGCCGGACTGCGCACCGCACTGCTGCCCCGGTTGCGGGACGTGGACACCGCGGCCGACGCGGCCGAGGTCGCCGCTTCGGCACCGACCGGGCGGTTCGCGGCTCGCTACCGGGAACTTGCCGCCGACCTGCCGGCGGCACGATGACCCGCACCGGTTCCCAGTCGCTCGGCGTGCCGTCCCTGGCGTGGCGGGCGGACCCCTACGCCCTGGCCCTGCGCACCGGTCAAGGCCCTCTCTTCTTGCGGCGGACGGATGGCTGGCTGCTGCCGCTGGACGTCCAGCGCTGGTGCGCCGGGACCGACGCCGCCGACGAGAGCGTCCTGGCCCGCTGCCACGGGGCCGTTCTCGACATCGGGTGCGGTCCCGGCCGGCTCGTCGCGGCACTGGCCGAACGCGGCCGGCGCGCCCTCGGTATCGACGTGACCCCGGCCGCCGTGTCCCAGACGGTCCGCCGCGGCGGAACGGCCCTGTGCCGTTCCGTGTTCGAGCACTTGCCCTGCGAACGCCGCTGGGACACGGCCCTGCTGATGGACGGCAACATCGGCATCGGCGGCGACCCCGCAGCCCTCCTGGAGCGCATCGCGGGTCTTCTGTCCCCCGGTGGGCGCCTGCTCGCCGAGGCTGCGCCCGTCGAGGTCGACGAGCGGTGCGAGGTCCGCCTCGACGACGGCCGAGGCACCCTCGGAACCCCCTTCCCGTGGGCCCGAGCAGGTCGCACGGCACTGCTGCGACACGCCGAAGCCACCGGCTGGCGGGCCGTCCACAGCTGGATGGTGACAGGGCGGCACTTCGCCGAACTCGTCCCCACCACCCCGCGTGGCGCCACCCCCGCGGCCGCCCCGGCCGCGGTCGGAGCCGCTCCGTGACACGACAGCCGACCACTCCCACCACCCGGGCCACGGTCATCACCGGTGCCCTCGTGACGTCGCTGGTCACGGTGCTCGTCCTCACCATCCGCAAGGACGGCTACTTCACGGACCCGGCGGGCCTGTCCTGGCTGTACGCCGCGTGCTGGGCCCTGTTCGCGGCGGCCGCGTGGTCTCTGCGCCGGGCGCCCGCACGGCACGCCGCCGTTCTTGTCCTCGTCGGCGGTATCGCCGTCGCCGCTACCGGCCTGGTGGCTGCGCCCCGTACGAGCACCGACTCGTTCCGCTACGCCTGGGACGGCCGCGTGCAGGCGGCGGGCATCTCCCCCTACGACCATGCCCCGGCCGACGCCGCCCTCGTGCCGTACCGGGACGGCTGGCTGTTCCCCTCCGGGGCGGAGTGCGGCAAGCCGGACCTCACGGCCGTGTCCGAGGGCGTCTGCACCCGGATCAACCGCCCCCGCGTCCACACGATCTACCCCCCGGCCGGCGAGCTGTACTTCCTCCTCGTTCACGCCGTCTCACCGGACGGTGTCCGCCACAAGGCCCTCCAGATGGGCGGCGCCGTCCTCGCCGTGGCCACCACGCCGGTACTGCTGCGGATCCTCCGCCGACGGGGCGATGTGCGCACCGCCGCCTACTGGGCCTGGTGCCCCGCCGTCCCCGTCGAAGCCGTCAACAACGCCCATGCCGATGTCCTCGCCGTCCTGCTGTCCGTCACCGCCCTGGGCCTGACGGTCCGCCACCGCGCCTGGGGCGGCGCCGTGCTCGGCCTGGCCATCGCCGTCAAACTCCTGCCGGCCGTCCTGATCCCCGGAGCCCTCTCCGGCGTACGCCGCGCCCGTGACGCGGCAGCCGTTCTGCTCCCGGCCGCCGCGGTCCTCACAGCCCTCTACGTGCCATACGTGCTCCTCTCCCACTCGTCCGTCCTCGGCTACCTCGGTGGTTACGCGGCCGAAGAGGGCTACCAGGACGCCTCCTCCAAGAACCGCTACGCACTCCTGCGTCTGCTGCTCCCCGACTCCTGGGCCCTGCCCGCCGTGATCGCCGGGATGGTCGCCGTCAGCCTGTACGTGATCCGGCGGGGCGACCCCCGGCGGCCGTGGCGCGGCGCACTCCTGGTCACCGGGACCGCGTTCCTCCTGACCACACCCGGCTATTCCTGGTACGCCCTCCTCCTCGTCGCCCTGGTGGCGCTCGACGGACGCTGGGAGTGGCTGGGCGTCGCGGTCGCGGGCGCGGCCGCCTACCTGACCGACCGCGCCGTGGCCGACGTGGGCACGGTCGTGTACGCCGTCGCCGCCCTGGCCGTCGTATGCGGCTGGGCGGCCCGGAGGCGGCCCGGGAGACCCCGCCGCACCCCGGACTGCGCAGAGGCCCCACGCTCGGGCGACCACGAGGCCCGGCAGCCGGACCGCGGCGAGACCGGCCCCCGGCACGAGCCGCTCCGAGCCTGCGTGTCACGAGCCCTCCCGTCCCTGCGGAGGGTCATGTTCTTCTCGGCGGGGGAAGCCCGGTGAGCCCTGGAATGCGGAATCTGCGGAGGCACCCCATGGACGCGAATAGCGGCGGTACACCCGCACCGGGCAGCCCGGCGCGTGCGGGAACAGAACCCGACGACGGCCCGACGCGGCTTGCCCGGCTGCGGGCGTCCCTGGCGTCCGGCTGGGCGGCCGGCCCGCCGAACGGTCCCTCGCGCCCGGAGTTCTGGCGCAGCCCGCTGCGTGGCCCGTGGCTGACCGCGGTGCTCGGGATCGTCCTGCTCTTCGGCGTCACGGTCCTGTTCGTCACGGGTCTGCTGTCGTACGCCGCCTACGATCCGGACCTCGCGGCGGTCAATGACCAGACCCCGGACAAGGGGTGGCTCGGCTTCTACCTGTTCTCCTGGCCGACCTCGCCGTACTGGCTCTACCGGGTCACCCAGGGCGTCCACGTCACGCTCGGCGTCATGCTCGTGCCGGTGCTGCTGGCGAAGTTGTGGTCGGTGATCCCGAAGCTGTTCGCGTGGCCCCCGGTGCGGTCGGCGGCCCAGACCGTCGAGCGGCTCTCCCTGCTCCTGCTGGTGGGAGGCGCCGGCTTCGAGTTCGTCACCGGCATCCTCAACGTGCAACTCCACTACATCTTCCCGGGCTCCTTCTACACGCTCCACCTCTACGGGGCCTGGGTGTTCATCGGAGCCTTCGTGGTCCACGTGGTCCTCCGGCTGGGAAGGGCCGTGCGGACCCTGCGCGCCGGGCCGTCCCAGCCGCCGCCGGACAGCGAGGAGGCGGCGGGGCTGGTCTCGCCCAACCCGGCCCCTCCCACGATCTCCCGGCGGGGCGCGCTGGGGATGGTCGGGCTGGGATCGCTGGCGCTCTTCGTGGTGACGGCCGGGCAGAGCGTGGGCGGCTGGTGGCGGCAGACGGCGCTGCTGGCCCCGCACGGCCAGGACCCGGGTGCCGGGCAGAACGGCTTCCAGATCAACAAGACCGCCGCCTCCGTCGGCATCCGCCCCAGCGACATCGGTCCGGCGTGGCGGCTGACCGTACGGGGTGCCGGCCGCCGGACCGACCTCACCTACGACCGGCTGCTGGCCCTGCCACAGAACGAAGCGCTGCTCCCCATCGCCTGCGTGGAGGGCTGGTCGACCCCCGACCAGCACTGGAGCGGGGTCCGCCTCACCGACCTGGCCGCACTGGTCGGCCTCGGCACACGGACCCCGAACCTCCTGGTCGAGTCGGTCCAGAGGGGCGGATCGTTCAGCTCCGTCGTCCTGAGCGCCCACCAGGTCCAGGACGCCCGCTCCCTCCTGGCCGTACGGGTCAACGGGGCTGTCCTCTCCCACGACCACGGCTACCCGGCCCGGGTGATCATTCCCGGTGCTCCGGGGGTCCACAACACCAAGTGGGTCACCCGCCTCACCTTCGGGGAACCGGCATGACACCCTCCCGGCACGCCCTCACGACGGCCTTCCGGCGCCGCTACGGATCGTCGCCGCTCCACCTGCTCCTCGTCCTCGCCTCCTTCGCTCTGGCCTGCTACGCGGGTCTGCGTCTCCTCAAGGGGGACACTCTCGGCGTGGCGGTGTGGTTCGTCGGTGCGGCGCTCCTGCACGATCTGGTCCTCCTGCCGCTGTACGCCGTCACCGACCTCGCCGTCCAACGGGTCCTGGGGCACCTTCCGGGGAAGGAGGAGGGCAGGGCACGGGCCGGCGTCAATCACGTCCGGGTACCCGCTTTCGTCTCCGGTGTCCTGCTGCTCGTGTACTGGCCGCTGATTCTCCGCCAGGTCGGCCATTACACGATCACCACGGACCTGCCGGCCGATGTCTTTCTGGGACGGTGGCTGCTGATCACCGCCTGCCTGTTCGCGGCTTCGGCGGCCGTGATGGCCGTGCGGCTCTGGATCGGTGGCAGGGACGCGCGGAAAGCTCGGGCCCGCGCCCGCGCACAGGCCAGGGCGCGGGCGCGCAGAGCCGGGAAGTGAGGCGCCGTGCGTCGAGGGCGCCGTCTCCCTGGAGGAAGCTCGGCATCGCTGATGTGGTGTTCATGGGTGGCCCAACGGCACCCGGCACGGCCAGGGGGCGCCGGCTCGTGGCCACCGTTGACCCGGACATCGGATGCGATGCTGCCGGGTCATTCGGGTCCCCAGCCCCATGTGTCGAAGTACGCGGCCACTCCGGTACGGCGTGCCTCGTCCACGGCGCACAGGCGAGCGAAGTCGCTGGGCGGCATCAGCTCTTTCCATCCGATCAGTGGCAGGACACGGACCTCGTCGTGTTCCTCCGGGGCGAGGGTGATGGCACAGATCTGCGCTGCGGTGAGCCGGCCGCCGTCGAAGACGCAGCCGATCGTGCTGTAGGGCCATCCGCCGCCGGGCGGTCCGAAAACCGCCGCCAGGAGCCGGGGTGGCCCGGTCGGCGTGATTCCGGTTTCCTCCCTGCACTCCCGCACGGCCGTCTGCCAGGGGGTTTCGCCGGGGTCCGTCGTGCCGCCCACCAACTGCCACGGGTGCGCGGGAGAGTAGACGGAGTGGACCTGGAGCGGCTGGTCGTCCTCGTCGGTGAAGTGGAGGCACGCCCACATGGTTGCCTTGGGGACGGTATCGGCGTACTGCTCCGGCGTCATCGAGGACGCGGCGGCCGCACCGCTCGGCCGCACACTCGGGACCACCGGTCGCCGGGCCGCCGCACCTGGCGAACCGATCGTGGTGGCGGGGGCCGCGTCGTGTCTCATGTGCTTTCTCCATTCGGTGAGTTGCGGGATCGGTGCCCGGCGCGCAGCCGGGGATCACCCGATGCCGTCGATGGCCGTTCGGGTGCAGGGCACGACCTCGGCTCGGGCATCCGTAAGGGCAACGGGGCGGCTCATGTGCGCGTCCCGTCCTTCTCGCCGTCCGGTTCGGACGAGACCTGGTAGGACAGCAACTGCCGGAACAGTCCGGGCTGCTGGGCGAGTTGCTGGTAGGTGCCCTCCTGAACAACCCTGCCTTCATCGAGCACGACGATCCGGTCGGCCACGGCAACATTGGTGATGCGATGGGTCACCAGCAGCACCACCCGGTCCCGGGCCAGGTCCCGCAGCCGCTGGAAGATCCGGAACTCGGCCCGTGGATCGAGATTCGCGGTCGGCTCGTCAAGAACCAACAGCCCGGCCTCCCGGAAGAACGCCCTCGCCAGGGCGATGCGCTGCCACTGACCGCCGCTGAGCTCCTCCCCGTTGAGCCATTCACGCGCAAGCAGCGTGTCCAGCCCGGCACCGAGCCCGTCGACGACCTCATCGGCGCCGGAAGCCTCGCACGCCTCACGCACCGCCACGTCACCGCGAGCCGTGGGCTGTCCCAGGGTCACGTTCTCGCGCACGGTCAGCGGCCAGTGGGCGTAGTCCTGCGGCACCAGAGCCACCTGTTCCCACAACGCCTGGGGGTCGGCGTCGCCGGTGGGTACACCGTCCCACAGCACCTGCCCGCCGGTGGGCAGGTACAAGCCGCTGACCAGCTTCGACAACGTCGACTTGCCCGACCCGTTGAAACCGACCAGGGCGGTGACCTCGCCGCGGCGCAGGGTCAGCGACACGTCGGACAGCGCGTTGCCGTCCTTGCCCGAGTAGCGGTGGGTGACCGACTTGATCACGATCTCCTCGGGCGCCTCCGGACGATGCGAACCCCGACGCAGGCGGAACCCGCCGGCCTTGTCCAGGAAACCGCTCCAGTCATCCATGTACAGGCCCGTGCGCACGGCGCGCGCCCCGACGGCCACAAGTCCCCGGACCGACTGCCCGACCGTCTGAAGAGCGAAGACGGCCGTCCCCGCATGCCCGACACTGATCCGGCCGTTGGCCAGCAGCCACACAACTGCCGACCACACCACCGCGGACCCCACGCCTCCGCACAGCGCACCGACCAGAGACATACGGGCACCCGTGTCGGCCGCGGCCCGGTCCTCGCGGTTGATCCGGGCAACTGTCTGCCGGTACCGGCCGGACAGGAACGCGGCCATGGTTCCGGCGCGGATCTGATCGGCCGCCTCCTTCGTGAAGATGTGCCACCGCAGCACCGACAGCATCCGGTTGTCGCCATTGCTGCGCAGGTTCGCCAGGTACCGCACCCGGGCGGCACTGACCTGGGCCAGGGCCTGCGGAAGGCTGGCCGCCACCAGGAGCGGGAGGAGGACCCAGTGCACACCGGCCAGCACGATGGCGCCGGCGAGGAAACTGGCACTCGACGCGATCAGGTCCTGGCCTTCGTCGATCAGATCCCCGGTGACCTGAGCCCCGCGGTCGGCGGCCTCGCGATCACGGTTGAAGTCGGGCTCGTCGTAGGCGCACAGCTCCACCCCGGCACAGCCGGTGAGCAGCATCTGTTCGGCCTCGCGCGACATCAGCGGGCCCAGCCGCGAGGACAGCCAGTTGACGGTGATCCCCAGAAGTGCACGCACACCGGAGGCACCCGCCAGCAGGGCCACGGACGGCCACGCCTGAAGAAGCCGGTGGTAGACGTCCCCGCTGCTCAGCAGCGCGGTCAAGGTGCCGGCGATGGCGACCAGGCCCAGGGCCTGCATCACGCCGGCGACGGCCTGGCACAGCAGGAGACCGATGGTCGCCCGCCGGTCGACCTGCCAGGCCAGAGCCAGTGAACGGCGCACCAGTCGGGGCAGGCGCCGGGCCATGTCACGCATCCGGATGGAACGCCCGGCCGCTTCACGGCTGCCGGTCAGATCGACGTACCGCATCTGCGGGGCGGGGACATCGGCCGAGGGCCCGGCCCCGGGGGAGGAGCCGCTCGAAGCGCCTTCTGGCCGGCCGGGCGTTGTGGCTGCGCCGTTGCTGGAAGGGGTGGTGCGCGGTCCCGGCACATTGCGGGCTGATGCATCGGGCTCGCTCATGCCTCCCACCCCGTATCCGGGACTGCTGAGGCATGGATGCTGCCGACGTCGAGCGTGAGCGAGCCGGGCCGTTCGATTCCGGGAGGCCGGTTCGTGGGGGCGGGGCCAGTGTGCATGGCGTCCTCCGTCTGGGTGTCGGTGGGGCACTGGTGCACTAAAAACGTGGCTCGCGGCTCGCCGTAACGGGTGACGGCGAGGGGAATTCTGGAAATCTGTGCGAATATCGCGGTTCGCGCAGGGGAGTACGGTGCGGGGCGTTTGAAACGCCCTCGTTCGATGGATGGTCGTCCGTCCGGCCGTATCCCCCGAGGGCTTCCTGAGCCCGAGCAGATGAGTCCCGTCCGAGCGAGGTACCTGTCGCCGTCCCCCGCAGGGTTGCTCGTACGGAGGCACACTGGTTGGTGTCGCCCTCGCTCATCCATGCCAGGATTCCAGGATGGAGATGACCGACGTCACGCGTGCGACCGCGGCTGCGACTTCGGTCGCCGCATCGCTCGGCCTGCCGGCCAACGATGCAATCGTGCTCCACAACTCGAACAAGCTGGCACTGCGGCTGACGCCATGCGGCGTCTTCGCCCGGGTCGCCCCTGTGGGACAAGAGGTGGCGCAGTTCGAAGTCGAGCTCGCTCAGCGGCTCACCGAGGTCGGATGCCCGGTGTGTCCCTTGGAGCCTCGGGCGGACCCGCGTGTGTACGAGCGCGATGGCTTCGCAGTGACGCTGTGGACCTACTACGAACCCGTGACACCTCGCACCTCACCGGTCGACTACGCCAAGGCGCTGGAGCAGCTGCACGCCGGCATGCGCAGGGCCGATGTTCCGAGCCCGAAATTCACGGACCGGATCACGGAGGCGGAAGAAGTTGTCGCCGACCCGGATCGCTCGCCGGAACTCACCGACGCGGACCGCGCGCTCCTCAGCAGCAGGCTGGCCGGCCTGCGACGGGCGATCGACGACCGCGGCGCCGCGGAGCAGCTGCTCCACGGCGAGCCGCATCCGGGCAATGTGCTCAGCACGGAGAACGGCCCGTTGTTCATCGACCTCGAGACGTGCTGCCGCGGGCCCGTCGAGTTCGATCTCGCCCATGTTCCGGAGGCGGTCTGCGAGCACTACCCAAGCGTTGACCAAGGGCTGCTGGACGAGTGTCGGCATCTCGTCATCGCGATGGTCGCCGCCTGGCGCTGGGAGCTCGGCGACCAGTTCCCGCAGGGGAGGCGATTCGGAGAGGAACTCCTGCGCCTGCTGCGCGAGGGTCCTCCTTGGCCGACACTCGACACGGTGACCAGGCGACTGGGCGGTCTGTAGACATCGCCGAAGGTCACATCCGCCCCGCGTCCAGCGCAACCGGGACCAGTACCCGGGGGCAGGCGGGGCCGGGTGGCCTCGCCTGCCCCCGGGGTCAGACGGCCTGGCGCAGTTGGAGGCGGTCGTCGGCGAGGAGGATGGCGTGGTGGAGGTCGTAGAGGGCGTCGCACGGGTCCAGGCCCAGTTCCTCGCGCAGGGTGCCGCGGGCCGCCTGGTAGGTGCGGAGGGCTTCGGCTCGGCGGTCGCTGCGGTAGAAGGCGATCATCAGCTGGCGATAGAAGGCCTCGTGCAGGGGGTAGCGGGCGGTCAGGGACTGGAGGGTGCTGATGGACTCGCGGTGCCGGCCCAGCGAGAGGCTCGACTCGATGAGCATCTCCTGGCATTCGAGCCGGACTTCCTCCAGCCACGTGATGAAGTTCCGGGTGATGCTGCCTCCTTGTAGACGGTCCAGCTCCTCGCCGTGCAGCAGCTTGAGTGCCGCGCCCAGGGCGATCGTGGCCTCCTCGTGGCGCTGGGCCCGTGCGTGGGTGCGCCCCTGCTGGAGGTGCCTGCGGAAGACGTTGACGTCCAGGTCGCCGTACGGAACACGGATGAGGTAGCCGGGCGGCTGCGTGATGATGCGTTCCTCCGGTTCCTCGGGGCCCGCGAGGAACTTGCGCAGCTGAGACACGTACACATGGAGGGCCGCGCGGGCTCGGCGCGGCGGATCCTCACCCCATATCTCGTACATCAACTGCTCCGCCGACACGACCTCGTTGGGGCGTATGAGCAGGGCCGTCAGGAGCGTACGGACCTTCTGGGCGCTGGGCGTGCGGTGAGAGCCTCCATCGACGACGCGAAGAATTCCCAGAATCTCGAACTTCACAAGTCCCCCTCCAGCAGTACTGAATGGCGGCGGGCACATCGTTGGGTCCGCACTCGGCTCTGGCTTGAGCTTCGCAATGTCGGCAGCCGGTCCGCATCAGGGAAAACACGTACTCGGGTGACGGCGGCATCGCTCGAAGTCACGTACGTGAGGGGTGATCCGGTCATCCTGTGACGTGAATGGCCTGGCAGACGCAATGAACCCACCGGTTCTGCATGATGGACTGGGTAGTAAAAACTCGGTCGGTCACGCTCGGTCGATCGATATGTGCCAGGAGGTGTGTATGGATATAGGTATCGCCTATTTGAGTCCTTCGTCCTCAACCGGTAGGGCAGAGCTGATCTCCGCGTACAACGACTTCTTCAGCGAGGTCCAGTGGGCGGAGGGCAGGGGCTTCTCCGGCATCTGGATCACGGAGCACCACTTCTCCACGTACAGCGCCAGTTCCTCCCCGCTCCTGCTGCTGGCCCGGGCGGCCATGCTCGCGCCGAGCCTGCGGGTCGGCACCTCGGTGCTGGTGCTGCCGCTCTGGGACCCGGCGCGACTGGTGGCCGACGTCTCCACCCTCGACGTGCTCACCGGCGGCCGGTTCGACCTCGGCATCGGGCGGGGCTACCAGCCGCACGAATTCCTCGGCTGGGGGCGGGACGTGGCCGACAGCCGCCGCAGGTTCGAGGAGTCGGTCGATCTGATTCTGCGGTTGTTCACCGAGGAGGATGTGACGTTCTCCGGGGACCACCACCGGGTGGCAGCCCCGGTGACCGTCCTGCCGCGGCCGGTGCAGTCGCCGCACCCGCCGATCTGGATGGCGGCGGTGAGCGCCGAGTCCGTCCGCTACGCCGCACAGCACGGCTTCCACCTGCTCACCCCGGCGGCCCAGACCGTCGACCAACTTGCCGCGCAGTCCAGGCTGATGGCCACGGCCCTGCGCGAGAGCGGACACGAGCCGGCCGAGCACCGCGTGTCCACCACGCGATACGTCTACTGCGGTTCCGACTCGCGCGGCCGTGACACCGCCCGTCTTGAGGCCGCCCGCCAGCTGCAGTTCTCGTCCCTGCTGGCCGGCGGGGGGATTCCGTACGGCGGCAACCACCTCCTGGTCGACGAGGTGGACCCGGCGCTCGTCGAGAAGGCGGACGAACTGCTCCTCGCGGGAGGGCCGGACACCGTCCTGGAGCAGTTGGAGCAACTCGCCGGGGCAGGTGTCACCCAGGTCATCGCGGGCTTCCGGTACGGGGACATGCCAGGCGAACTCGCCAAGCAGTCCATGGAGTTGTTCGCCGGACGGGTCCTTCCGTACACCAAGGACATCTAGGAGGAGCGCCTCCATCAGGGCGGCGTTAAGCCTTCGCAGCAGCGGCTTTAGAGGTGCTTTGTCATGAGCTGTTAGAAAAAGCTCCGATAAGGACACGTTCGGAGTGCGCCAATCGGTGGCACCGCCGGCGTGACCGCGATTTCTCTTGGAGGAGCACATGGTGAACGCCCTGACCGCCCAGTCGGAGTTCGACCTCGACCTGGACCTGGAAGCCGTCCCGGAGGGGGCGCCCGCCCTGGAGGCGAAGTCCTTCACCGGCACGGGCACCTGCCTCTCCTGTCCGGTGACCTCCTGGCACTGCTGAGTCCCAGGCCCCGGCCGGGCCGCGGCGCGCCTCGTGCGTGGCCGCGGCCCGGCAGCGGGTGCATCGACATCCATGCGGCGGACAGGACGGACGGGCGGCGGACATGCGGGACGACATCGACTTCAGGGCGGCGCAGGTGGTCCTCCTGCGAGCGGCCGTCCTGCCACTGCCCGGCGGCACCGAGGGTGCGGTGTCCGGCCCGGGCAGTGCGGCCGGGGCCGGGCTGCGTGCCTGGACTGCGCGGCTCGCCGCCGATCCCTCGTTCATGGCGGCGGTGGCGCTCGCCAGCCCCAGCCTCGCCGACGACGTCCGCAAGGTGCTCGACGGGGCGGAACTCAAGGAGAAGCGGCTGCGCCGGGTCGCCGTTTCCCTGGCCAAGTACCACCTGCGCATGACCCATCGCCCCACTCCTTTCGGTCTGTTCGCGGGCGTGGCACTGGCGGAGTTCGGCCCGCGGCCCGCCCTCGAACTGGGCTCGGCGCACCGCAGTCGCAGCCGCCCCGACGCGGGCTGGCTGGAGCACGTACTGGAACTCCTGCACACCACGCCCGGCGTGCTGGAGCGCACCCGGCTGGTTGCGAACGATCTGCGGACCGTCCGGGACGGGCGTCTCGTCCTCACGGACTCCCACGACGCCACCGGCACCCGGCGGCTGCTCCACTCCGTGCGGCTCACCGCCGTCGTCAGCAGCGCACTGGAGTGCGCGGCCGAGCCCGTCACCTGGAGCGATCTCGTCGGTTCGCTCCTGGAGCGGTTTCCCGAAGCGCCCGACAACGCCGTCGAACGGTGCGTCGGCCAGTTGGTCCGTGCCCGTTTCCTCCTCAGCGACCTCACCCCGCCGCCGGACTGCCCCGACCCGCTCGCCCATCTCGACCGCCGACTGGACGGCTTCGCCCATCCGCTGGCCGATGCCCTGCGGGAGATACGTACGGAACTTGCCGCACTGGACGCCGCACCCGTCGCCGACAAGCGTCCCGCCCTCGCGGCGGCCGTCGCCAGGATGCGGGCCCTGCACCCGGCGGAGGACCTCGTCCAGAGCGATCTGGCGCTGGACGCCCGGGCCGTGCTGCCGCAGGAGGTGGCCCGCGAGGCCGAACGTGCGGCCACCGCACTGTGGCGGACCTCGTTCATCGCCCCGGGCAGCCCGCACCTGCGGGACTACCACCTCCGCTTCCTCGAACGGTACGGAACCGAGCGGGCCGTGCCTGTTCTTGAACTGCTGGACGAGGCGCGGGGGTTGGGGCTTCCGGAGTCCTATCGGCGACGTGAGGGCGCGGCTCCCGAACCGCATCCGCAGACCGCTCGTCGGGACCGGCTCCTGGGCGAGCTGTTCATGCGCGACACCGGCCGCCAAGCCGTCGGCCGTCATGGCGCCGGTACCGATCCGAGTGCACCCGGCTCTGTTCCCGAAGTGCGCCTGGACGAGGAGGACTTGCGCGCGCTGGCGCCATCCGCCCCGCGGCGCCCGCCCGCATCCCTGGAGCTCGGCGTCGAGCTGCTGGCCGACAGCTGGGAAGCGCTCTGTGCGGGTGACTTCCGGTTGCTGCTGGGCATGAATCCCGGTTCACCCATGGCCGGGACGACCTTCGGCCGCTTCGCGCATGTGCTCGGTGAACGCGCGGCGGATCTGCGGGAGTTCGCGGTACGGGAGAAGGGAGCGGCCACCGGGCTCGCCGGGGCAGCCGGGGCGGAGCGGCTGGTCTCGGTCGCGTACCGGCCGCGCGTCGTACGTTCCACCAACGTGGCCGCTGTGCCGCAGTGGCTGCCGCACCGGGTCCCCCTCGATGTGGGACCGGCGGCGACACCGGGCACCGGCGACGTCCGGATCGCCGACCTCGCCGTGCACGCCGATCTGGCAAGGCTGCGGCTCGTGAACACCGCGACCGGGCAGCCCGTGCGCCCGGTGTCGTACTCCATGCTCAACCCGGCCACCGGACACCTCCCGCACACCGCCCGGTTCCTGCTGGAGCTCGGCCAGGAGGGGCAGGAGTGGTGCATCCCGTGGAACTGGGGTGCCTGGTCCGCCGCGCCTGTCCAGCCGCGTGTGACGTACGGGCGTACGGTCCTGGCCCCCGCCCAATGGCTGCTCGACCGGCAGCTGCTGGAGGCGGCGGCCCTGCGCGACGGCGGCTGGCCGCGCGAGGTGGCACGCTGGCGGCAGCGGTGGTCGGTGCCCCGGCACGTCATGCTGACCCGGGCGGACAACCGGATCACGGTCGACCTCGACGACCCGCTGCACCTGATCGTGTTCCAGGACGAGGCGCGCAAGGGTACGGGTCTGCTCGTACGGGAACGGGTCGAAGGGCCACGGGCGAGCCGCTGGCTGTCGGGAACCGCGGGGGCGCACGCGGGCGAGCTGGTGATCCCCCTGTTCGCGAGCCGCGCGGGAGGTCCGGAGGCCGGAGGAGTGGCGGAGACGGCGGCTGCCGATGCCGTACGGCCCGCCCGGCGCGGCAGCGGCCCGTCCGTCCACGTACCGGGCGGCGAATGGCTGTATGCCAAGCTGTACGTGCCCGAGGCGCAACAGGCCCAGGTGCTGGGTCGGCACCTCGGCCGGCTCACCGGCACCGAACTCATGACGGCCGCAGGCGTCGATTCCTGGTTCTTCCTCCGCTACGCGGACCCGGACCCCCATCTGCGCCTGCGCTTCCACGGAAAACCCGGCCCGCTGTGGGGAGTTCTGCTGCCCGCCCTGCGGCAGTGGACCCATGAACTGCGCGACGCCGGACTCGCCGGGAACCTGGTGCTGGACACCTATGACCCCGAGACCGAACGGTACGGAGGGGCCGCGGCGATCGGCCATGCCGAGCGGGTGTTCCACGCGGACAGCGCCGTCGTCCTGCACCGGTTGGGCCGGCCCCCCGCCGTCGGTGACCGCCTTCCCGAACAGGTCGGCGCGGCCCTGGGAATCCTCGGTCTCCTCACCCGGCTGGGCACGGCGCACGAAGCCCTCGCATGGCTCGGCAACGACGCCCTGCTCGCCCGGCGCTCCGAAGTACCCAGGGAACACAAGCAACTTGTGGCCGGGCTGCTCGACGCCAGTGGCCGGCCGGTGCCCGAGCGGCTCGCGCAGGGGCCGGACGTGGAGCCGGCGGACCTGTGGGCGGGGCGGGGGAGCGCGCTGGACGCCCTGCGCGAGGTGCTGGAGTCCGCGGAAGCCGCCCCTGTGGACTCCATCCGGGCCGGGGCTTCCGGCGCGGAGCCCGGTGCGGACACGGCCGACGGCGCCGGGCGGCGGTCCGTCGCCCTCAGCCTGGCCCACATGCACTGCAACCGTGTGTTCGGTCCGCAGCGCGAAACGGAGACGCTGGCCCATGTGACGGCCAGGGAGGGACTCGCCCTCGCGCTCTCCAGGAGGAGGCACGGAGTATGAGAAGGAGTACGGGTACGGGTGCAGGTACGGCGCCGGGCGACGCGACGGACACCGGGACCGTACGGGTCATGGCCGCCGACACCGCCGCCGCGGTCGCGGACCGGCTCAGGGACCCGGCGCACGTCGCGGAGCTCACCGGCAGCCGGATGGCGGCCCTGCCCGCAGATCTGATGCTGCCCGGCTGGCAGCCCGCCTCCCTGACGCTCGGCCACCCCGGCATGGCGCTCCTGCACAGCCGCCGTGCCAGGGACGACGACGCTTGGAACGAGGTCGTCCACGGACACCTGTCGGCAGCCGTCACGGCCGCCGCGCGGGCGGGCGCCGCGAGTGCGGGGGACCTCTTCCTGGCCGCGCGGCTGCACGCCGACGTCGCCGGTGGCTACGCGCGGCTGCTCACCCGCAGCGCCGATGTCCTCGCCTCCTTCGCGACCGCCCACGCGGCACGCCTCGAACAGCGGATCGCCGAGGCGGACTTCGGCCTGTCCTACATGGACTACGACGTGCTGGCGGGGCTTGCCGGTCAGGGCCGGGTCCTCCTGCTCGCCGCCGAGCACGGACACGCACCCGGCGCCGAGGCCCTGCGCCGCGTCCTCGGCTGTCTCGTCGCCCTGACGCGCCCCGTCCGGGTCGGGGGTGCCACGGTGCCCGGCTGGTGGTGCGCCCCGGACCGGTACGTGGTGCCCCGCGACCGGACCACCTTCCCGCAGGGCGACCTCAACGTCGGTGCCGCGCACGGCATTTGCGGCCCGCTCGCACTGCTCTCCCTCGCCGCACTGGCCGGGTACGGGGTACCGGGAACGCTGCCCGCCGTGCGGCACATCACCGACTGGGTGCTCGCCAAGGAACGCGCGGACGAGTGGGGCGGATACTGGCCCGGCCGGGTCTCCTTCGAGGAGGAGACCGGTGTCGCCCCCGGTCCCGCTCCCGCCAAGCCGGGGGCGGGCTGGTGCTACGGCTCGTCCGGGGTCGCCCTCGCGCTCGACCACGCCGGGCGCGCGCTCGGGGATCCCACCGTACGGGCGCGGGCGCTCGCCGCGATGCGGGCGGCGTGCCGCAGGCCCCTGGACGACGGTGCCGGACTCGATCTCGGCTTCTGCCACGGCCGGGCCGGGACGCTGCACGCCGCCGTCCGGATGGCCGCCGCGACCGAGGACGCCGAGCTGTGGGACGCGGCGACGCGGACGGCCCGCGACGTCGCCGCCGCCTACGATCCCCGCCTGCCGTTCGGCTATCGCCAGGCGGTGCGGACCGAGGCCGGCACCACGTTCGTCGACAGCCCGGGCCTCGTCGACGGCGCGACGGGCATCGCGCTCGCCCTCCTCGGCTATGCGGACGCGTGCGGCGCGGGGCCGGGGGAAACGGGCGGCGCGGCGGAAGCAGGGAGCTGGGACGCGGCGTTCCTGGTGGCCTGACCTGCTGCGAGCCCCGCCGGGGCCCTGCCCCCGGAGCCCCCCGGCCCCGGCACGCACCGGCCGGCACATGCCCTCCCGACACCTCAGCCCCCATCACCCGGCACCCGCCACCCCCACACTTCGCCCAGCACACCGCAGACCTCGCCCACCGTCGCGCCCGCCGCGAGCGCCGACTTCATCGGGTAGAGGACGTTCGTGTCCCCGCCCGCCGCCCTGAGCCGGGCGAGGAAGCCGTCCAGTCGGTTCCGGTCGCGCCACGCGCGGAGCTTGGCGAGGCGTTCGGCCTGCCCGACCTCCAGGGCGACGTCCGGGGACAGGGCAACGGCACCGCGTACGCGTCGTGCTGCGCCTCGCCCGATCTCGGACCGCGGAAAACCGAGTTCCGCCACACACACCGCGCCTCCCATGCGCTCGATCCGTGCGAGCAGCTCCCGCGCAGCCGTCTCGACGTCGTCCGCCGTCCACTCCTGGGCGCGACCGACGACGAAGCGGAAGCGCGGCATCAGTGGCTCCCCCTGCGCCGCGCCGAACTCCTCGCGCATCAACCAGGCCCAGATCCGGCGGGCCGCCAGCACCTTCGCCACCGTGGTCGGCCGCGTGCTTTTCCGGACTAAGAAATGGATCACCGAGTGGAGGCCGTATAGCCGCAACAGTTGACCCTGACGCAGGGGCAACCTCTCAGCATGGGCGGCATGACGACAAGAACCAGTGCGATCGAGGTCGCCGGGCTACGCAAGTCGTACGGCGACCACAGGGTGGTCGCCGGAGTGGACCTGACCGTCCCCGCAGGCACCGTCTACGCCCTGCTCGGACCCAACGGGGCGGGCAAGACCACCACAGTCCGTATCCTGTCCACGTTGCTGCCTGCGGACGCCGGTAACGCTCGGGTCGCCGGGTACGACATACGCCGCGAGGCAGACCAGGTGCGTGCATCGATCGGAGTGACCGGGCAGTTCTCCGCCGTGGACGAGTTACTGACCGGGCGTGAAAATTTGCGGCTGATGGCCGACCTCGGTCACCTCGACCGGCGCCAGGCGAAGAGCGTGGTGGAGCAACTGCTGGAGCGATTCCACCTGGCTGATGCCGCCGACCGGCGCGCAGTGACGTACTCCGGCGGTATGAAGCGGCGGCTGGACCTGGCGATGACCCTGGTGGCCGGGCCGCAGCTGATCTTTCTCGACGAGCCGACCACCGGCCTCGACCCACGCAGCCGCCGTGACCTATGGGGGATCGTGCGGGAACTGGTGGCCGACGGGGTCACTGTCTTCCTCACCACCCAGTACCTGGAGGAGGCCGACCAGCTCGCCGACCGGATCGGTGTGCTCGACGGGGGCCGGCTGGTCGCCGAGGGTACCGCGGCCGAGCTGAAGCAGCTGGTTCCCGGCGGTCATGTCGAGCTCCAGGCCGCCGACAGCGAACGACTGACCGAGTTGGCGCGCCGGTTCCCCGAGGCGACCCCGAACGCAGCGGCGCTG
Organism: Streptomyces sp. NPDC001890; assembly: GCF_042891445.1. Lineage (NCBI taxonomy): Bacteria > Bacillati > Actinomycetota > Actinomycetes > Kitasatosporales > Streptomycetaceae > Streptomyces > Streptomyces sp. NPDC001890. The sequence continues at coordinate 214,682 of NZ_JBIATE010000012.1, forward strand.
ACCCTGACTCTGCCGCACGACGGCAGCCTCACCACGCTGCGAAGGCTGTTGGCCGGGATCGACGATGACGCAGTCACCGGGCTCGCTGTGCACACCGCGGACCTGGATGACGTGTTCCTGTCTCTGACCGACCACTCCACCGCCGACGAGTCTCCCGAGGAGGTGTCGGCATGAACAGCGCGACGTATGCCGTCCGTGATTCGGCGACCATGCTGCGCCGCAACCTGAAGCACATGGCCCGGTACCCGTCGCAGACGCTGATGCTGATCGGGCTGCCGCTGCTGTTCCTGCTGTTGTTCGTCTACGTCTTCGGCGGCACTATGGGCGCCGGTCTGCCGGGAGCCCCGGCGGGGGACCGCGGCGACTACCTGACGTTCATCACTCCCGGGATCGTGGTGATGGCGGTGGCAAGCGTGTCCATCAGCACCGCGGTCTCGGTCGCCACCGACATGGCTGGCGGGATCATCGACCGGTTCCGGACCATGTCGATCGCCAAGGTCTCGGTGCTCACCGGCCATGTGCTGGGCGCGATGGTCCAGACTGCGCTGGCCCTCGCCACGGTCTTCGGGGTGTCGTTCCTGCTGGGCTTGGAGACCGCCGCCTCGGCGATGCAGTGGTCGGGCCTTGTCGGGCTGCTCGCGCTGCTGTCGTTCGCGATGACCTGGTTCACCGTGGCGCTGGGGCTGGTCAGCCCGAACCCGGAGGCCGCAAGTAACTGGCCGATGATCTTCATACTGCTGCCGTTCGTGGGCAGCGGGTTCGTGCCGGTGGAGTCGATGCCGACCGGGCTGCGGTGGTTCGCCGAGTACCAGCCGTTCACGCCGATCATGAACGCTCTCCGTGGTCTGCTGGCCGGATCGCCCGATGGTTCGGACACGCTCTGGGCCATCGGCTGGTGTGTGGTGATCGGACTGGTCGGCTACCTCTGGTCGCGGCGTCTCTACCGGACCCGGGCTGCGAACTAGGAGACTGGTCTGATGCTGACTATCGGCGAGCTGGCGTCGTATGCCGGAGTTACGGTGCGCGCGGTGCGGCACTATCACGCCAAGGGGCTGCTGCCGGAGCCGGAGCGGGACCACTCGGGCTACCGGAGGTACAGCGCCGACGCCGTGGTCGAGTTGGTCAGGATCCGGACCCTCGCCGAGGCCGGGATCCCTCTGGCGCGCGTGCGGGAGTTGCTGCAGGCCGACGAGGAGGAGTTCGCCGCGGCAGTCGCAGATATCGATGAGCGGCTGCGGGCAGAGATTCGGGAGCGGCAGCGACACCGCGAGCGGATTGCCCGCCTCGCCGCCGGGGACAGCCTGGTACTGCCCCAGGAGGTGGTCGAGTACCTCGACCGGCTGCGGGCGCTCGGGGTCGACGAACGGGTTGTCCAGGTCGAGCGCGACGGCTGGATTCCGCTGGCCGCGCGCTCACCCGATCGCGTCCCGGAGTGGATGGCACGCAAGCGGAAGCAGATCGCCGATCCGCAGTTCATCGACTTCTATCTCACCCTGAGCGAAGCTCTCGACCGCACCGACGACGACTCACGGCTGGATGAACTGGCCGACAAGTTGGCCACCTACATAACGCAGATGGCCAACGAGCAGGGCGAGTTCTACGTCGACGACACCGGCCTCGAGCCGCCGTTCGCGGAGCTGCTGGATACGCATGTGTTCGACACCCTGCCGCCGACCCGTCGGCTGATCGAGCTGCTGACGAAGCGAGGCTGGACCGGCTGGACCAAGCTCAAGCGCGTGAACCCAACACGGGGTGCGGCCGGAACACGGTAGTTCAGTGGGCTGAACCTCAAGGCCCGTGCCATCGCATACGTCAGGAACCTGGAGTGTCGGTGAAGAGGGGCATGCCGAGGTCGACCAGCTGTGGTCGGCCGTCGGCGGGGGCGCGCTTGAGGCTGTGCAGCTTGGCGTTGGCGGCGTCGAGGCTGACCTGGAGCCCTTCGACCTCGCCGAGCCAGCCATTGCCGCGGGATTCGTGGACGCGCTTGCGGAGGTTTTGGATGATCTCGATGAGCCGACCTCGCTGGCGTGGGTCGATCTGGAGGACGGGGCAGCGGATGCAGGCGTGTTCGTGCTTGCAAGACGTCCCGCAGGTTCCCAGGGAGACCTTGCGCAGCTCGAAGTGCTGCTGGCAGTCGCGCCATTCCTGCTCGGTGGGTTCCCGGTATTCCTCGACGGGCCGCTCGGCCCGGCGGCGGTCGAGGAAGCCGCGGTAGGTCCGGATCAGGTCGTCTTGGAAGACGGCGAGGTAGGCCTGGGTGGTCGTCAGGGTTTTGTGTCCGAGGATGCGGGCGGCGATGTGGACGGGCAGTCCGCCGGTGACGGCCTCGGTTGCGAACATCCGGCGGAAGTCGTGGGGCGTGACGCGCAAGGGGTTGCCGGCCTGGTCGCGCAGTCCCATCCGGGCCAGGGTCTTACGCAGCAGGCGGGCGACGGTGCCGGCCGGCCGCCCAGGATCGCGAGGGTGCTCCAACGGGGGACCTCCGCCCGGCAGTAGGCGAAGGTGTCGGCCGCCAGCCGCGGCGCGGAGGCCGGCGGGAAGAAGGACGTCCCGCGCGCGAGGGAATCGTCCTGGGCGTCCAGGACGTCGTTGCGGAGACTGCCGGTCAGCACCCCGGCCCCCAACCCCTGCTCCTCCGCCACCAGTTGGCACATAAGCAGCAGCACGGCTGCCGGGGCGTCGGCCTCCAGCGAGAGGTGCACCCGGTCCAGCGGGATGCCGCCGAACAGCACCCGCATGTCGTCGATCGAGCCGACGGCCACGCCGCCGTGCCCGACCTTCCCCCGGGCCTCGGGCGCGTCGGAGTCCCGGCCCGCCCCGGTCGGCAGGTCGAAGGGGACGGACAGGGCCCGCGCCCCGCCCGCGAGCAGCTGTTTGAAGTGGGCGTTGGCGGCACCGGCGGCCCCGCACCCGGGAGCCCCGGGGAAGGGGCGCACGGGCTGCCGGACCCCGGCCTCCCCCGGCGTACGGACACCTGGGGTCAGGGGCCACGTGGGTGCGGACTCCGCTTGCGGCACGGACGGGTCTCCTTCAGCGTGTCGGGCCGACGGACGGGGCGCTCGTGCGACCGGGACGCTCCCGTCTCCGTCCCCATGCGCGCATCGCGGGCTTCTCGACCAGGGAGTACAGCGCCCAGCTGAGTACGAGACTGACCAGGAAGCTGGCAAGGCTCACCGCCAGCATGCCGGGCACCGACCACGTCGGTCCGGCGGCGGGGTCGCCGGACGCCATGTGCAGCGGCCCGTACGCGACCACGAGGAAGTGGACGAGGTAGAAGGCGAACGACACCTCGCCCAGCCACACCATGGTCCGGCCGGCGAAGAACGTACGGTTGTGCGCGGCGTCCCGGGTCGCGGCGGCCGCGATGACCAGCACGATCGGCACGGCCGTCGGCGCCACCAGGCCGAACGCGTCCGGCAGCAGCGCCATCAGCAGATAGCCGGGAACCAGGAGCAGCAGGGCCGGGCCGAGCCGCGGTCCGATCCAGCGCCCGCTCAGCACGAGGCGGGCGGCGACGATGCCCAGGAGGAAGTCGAGCACCCGGGTGCCGGGGAAGAAGTACGTGAACCAGTAGCGCCACCAGGGCACGGACTGGAACGGGGACGACGGCTCGGACGGCAGCAGCCGGGCCGCCAGCGGGACCAGCCACATCGCGACGATCACCAGGCCCGCCGCTCCCCACAGCCACCGCTCCGGGATGCGCCGCACCAGTCGCAGCAGCCAGGGGAACAGCAGATAGAAGGCCAGTTCACAGGCGAGCGACCAGGTCGAGCCGTTGGTGCCGCCGACGATCGCCATCTGCGGGAACCAGCCGTGCACCAGGAGCAGGCTCGGCACCAGCTGCCCCGCCGTCACCTGCTTCCCCACCCCCAGCATGAGCAGGAGTCCGGCGAGCCAGGCGACGACGTTGTTCGGGAAGATCTTCATCAGGCGCCGTCGCCAGAACGGCAGCAGCCGCTCGCCGGGCCTGGCCGACCAGGTCAGTACGAAGCCGCTCAGCGTGAAGAAGAAGCTCACGCCGAGGAACCCGGCCCGGCCCAGCCATTTCGCCAGCTCGTCGTCGGCGCCCTGGTCGGCGAACGGCCGGGACACCGCCACGTGCGTGGTGAACACCAGGAACGCCGCACCGAAGCGCATGCCCGTGAGCGAGGGGAGCCGGGTGGCGGAACGGACCCCGGCCGTTCGTTCCGCCCGTGTGCGGCTCACCGCTCCCTCAGGCGGACTGCTGGGCACGTACGGGGGGTTCGAGGCGGCCGTTCCCGGTCGCCGGGTTGACCGAGGGGCCCAGGAAGGAGCCGAGCAGGGACAGCGCGGCGTCGATCTCCTCGGGACCGGTGAGCCCGTGTCCGCCGGGGACCTCCCTGAGCACCAGGTGCGTGCGGTAGAGGCTGTGCGGGGCCTCCGGGGTGGGCTGGAAGGAGCGCAGCCCGATCATGGAGCCGTACCGGCCGCCCGAACCCAGGATGGGGAAGCGCTGCCACGCACCGCCGAGGATCGCGGTGCCGTCGACCCAGCCCGCGGTCTGCGCCGACCCGTCGGGGAAGGTCAGCTGCTCGCGGTAGTACATCATCAGGTGCGCGTCCGACGAACGCTCGTACAGGATGCGCCCGGTGCCCTGGAGGGTGCCGATCTCCATGCCGGAGGAGTCGACGAACCGGCTGTCGTACGTGTCCCAGTCGCCGGGACCGTGCACGGGCGGATTGGCGAACCGGTAGTCCAGCGACACGTGCTCCGTCAGGTTCTCCCACAGGGCGAGGTCCCTCCCCTCGGCGGCCGTCCCACCGTGCGCGGCGGCTCGCGCCAGGTCGAGGAACTCGGGGACGAGCGCCGCGATGGCCGGGCTGTGGGCGGGCAGGGCGAATCGTTCGTTCATGACGTTCTCCTCCTGTGAGTGCTGTTGGTTCCGTCAGCTCTGTCGGATCTCTCGGTGCTGCTGGTCCGGGTGGTTGCGGTGGTCCTGGCGAGGGGAGTCGTGGGCCGCTGCCGGAGCGGTCACGACCGCGCTGGCCGCGGTGAGCAGCAGACCGCCGCGGGTGGCCCAGCTCCCGGTGAACCCGGTGACCCGCTCGCCGTTCAGCAACGGTCCCCGCACGAGCAACATGACGCGGAACGAGCCGTCGGCCGCGATGTCCGCGTCCGTCTCGACGAAGTCCAGACGGCGGCGGCCCAGCGGGAACCACGCCTTGTAGGCGCTCTCCTTGGCGCTGAAGAGCAGTCGCCCCCACGGGGCACGGCCCGGTGCGGCCCGGTCCAGGGCGCGCAGGCGGGCGAGTTCGGCGGGGCGGGTGATCGCCTCCAGCACGCTGGACGGCAGCGGCAGGTCCGGTTCGGCGTCGATGCCCAGCACCGTCACGTCCCCGGCCCGGGCCACGGCGGCGGCACGGTAGCCGGCGCAGTGCGTGATGCTGCCGACGACCCCCGCGGGCCAGCGGGGTTCGCCGAACTCCCCGGTCGGTATCGGCACCACGGGCAGCCCCGCCCGTGCCAGCGCCCTGCGCGCGGTCAGCCGCGCCGTGGCGAACTCGCGACGGCGGCCGGGAGTGGCCCTTGCCACCAACTGCCGCTCCACAGGATGCAGTTGCTCCTCCGCGTCACGGTCGTCGAAGGCCTCGGCGGCGTACACGCCCGGCGGCAGCAGATCCTCGATCACCGGGCCAGCACCTTCCGCAGCGGATCGGCCGGCAGCCCCCGGCGGCGCCATTCACGCGGATAGCCGATCGACACCTCCGTGAAGACGACCCCGTCCTCCTCCGTGACCCGGGGGATGTGCAGATGCCCGTAGACCACTGAGGCCGCCCGGTACTCGCGGTGCCAGTCGACGGTGCGTTCGGTGCCGCACCACAGGGAGAACTCCGGGTAGTGCAGGGGCCGCAACGGCAGCCTGGTCAGCGGGAAGTGGTTGACGAGCGCGGTCGGAAGCTTCGGGTCGCACGCCGCGAGACGGCGCTCCGTGTATGCCACGCGCTGCTCGCACCACGCCTGCCTGGTCGGGTACGGGTCGGGGTGCAGGAAGTGCTCGTCGGAACAGACCACTCCCGCCTCCCTGGCCAGTGCCAGCGCCTCGCCCACACTGGTGGCGCCGGCGGTGTCGCCGCCCCGGAACGAGTAGTCGTACAGCACGAACAGCGGCGCCACGGTCACCGGTCCGCCGACGCCCTCGAACACCGGATAGGGGTCCTCGGGCGTCAGGACGCCGAGCGAACGGCACATCTCCACCAGGCGCAGATAGCGCTGCTCGCCACGGAGTTGGACCGGGTCCTGCGGGTGCGTCCACAGTTCGTGGTTGCCGGGTGTCCAGATGACCTTGGCGAAGGTCGCGGAGAGCTGCCGCAGGGCCCGTTCCACGTCGGCGAACAGTTCGCCGACGTCACCGGCGACGATGAGCCAGTCGTCGTCCGAGCCGGGGCGCAACCGGTCGAGGACCTCCCGGTTCTCGGCGTACGCCACGTGCAGGTCGCTCACGGCGAGCAGTTCGCCCCGGGACCCGGTCATGACGTCTCCGCCGTACCGACGAGCGGCCCACCGCCCGTGGCCAGTGCGTCCTGCGGACGGGGCAGTGCGGTCAGCAGTGCCTGGGTGTACGGGTGGGACGGGGCGCGGAACACATCTGCGACGGCGCCGCTCTCCACGACCTCGCCGCCCCGCATCACCAGCACCCGGTCGCAGATCCGCCGGACCACACCCAGGTCGTGCGAGATGAACAACAGGGCGACGTCCAGGCGCTGTTGGAGGTCGTGGAAGAGGTCGAGGATCTGCTCCTGGACCGAGACGTCGAGCGCCGAGACGGGCTCGTCGCACACGATGACCTCGGGCTCGGGGGCCAGGGCGCGGGCGATGGCCACGCGCTGGCGCTGGCCGCCGGACAGCTGGCGGGGCCGCCGTTCCAGCATCTCCGGGCCGAGACCGACCAGTCCCAGCAGCTCCACGAGGCGGTCGTGGTGTGCGTGGACGCCGCGCCGGCCGTGCGCCCTCAGCGCCTCACCGACGATCTGCCCGACGGTGTAGCGCGGGTCGAAGGAACCGAGCGGGTCCTGCTGGACGAGCTGGATGCGCCGCCGCAGGGACCTGCGCTCGCGTTCGGGCAGCGCCGACCAGGGGCGGCCCAGCAGCTGGACCTCCCCGGCGTCCGGCTCCAGCAGCCCCATCACCATGTGGGCGGTGGTCGTCTTGCCGGACCCGGACTCGCCGACGATTCCGAGGGTCTCACCCGCGTGCAGCCGGAAGGAGACGCCGTCGACGGCGGGCCTGCGCAGTCCGTCGGGCGACCTGAACGACTTCTCGACGCCGCCGACTTCGAGGACCGGCTGTGCGGATCCCTCGGCGCCCTCGGCCCCCCGGGTCTTCTCGGCCGTACTCCTGCGAGGTGCCGAGGTCCGGCCCGCGGCTGCCAGGAGCCGCTGGGTGTACGGGTGTGAGGGGTCCGACAGCACATGTGCGGCCGGGCCCTCCTCCACGATCTCGCCCTGCCGCATCACCGCGATCCGGTCCGCCAGACGCGCCACCACCGCCAGGTCGTGACTGATCAGCAGGATGCCGGTGCCGGCCTCCTTCCGGGCGGCCAGCAGCGTGAGGATCTCCGCCTGCACCGTGACGTCCAGGGCGGTCGTGGGTTCGTCCGCGATCAGCAGGGGCGGTGCCGCGGCCAGCGCCGTCGCGATGAGCGCGCGCTGGCGCAGACCGCCCGACAGCTGGTGGGGGAACTGGCGGGCGCGCAGGGCCGGTTCCGGGATCCGGGCGTCCGTCAGCAGCGACACGGCACGATCGTTCAGCTCGCCGCGCGGCACCACCCGGTGGTTGCGCAGCGCCTCGGCGACCTCCGCCCCCACGGTGCGCAGCGGGTCGAGGGAGGTGAGCGCGTCCTGGAGGACGAGCCCGATGCGCCGGCCGCGTATCCGGCGCCACTGGCGGCCCCGTACGGACAACAGGTCGAGGTCCGGTGCGTGCAGGCTCATCCGGCCCGCCCGCACCTGTGCCCCGGGTCCTGCCAGTCCCATCAGGGAGCGTGTGGTGACGCTCTTGCCCGACCCGGACTCGCCGACCACCGCGAGGCATTCGCCCGCGTCCACGGTCAGGCTCACCCCCCGGACGGCGTCGGTCCGGCCCTGTCGGCCCCGGAAGGAGACCTCCAGGTCGGACAGGGTGAGCAGCCGCCCGGCCTCAGCGTTCCCCATCGGGAATCCTTCCCTCGAAGCGGCGCCGGAGGCGGGTGCCGACGACATTGATCGCCACGACCGTGGCGGTGACGGCGAGGCCCGGGAACACCCCGAGGCCCCATGAGAGGTCCACGTAGTCCCGGCCCTCGGAGAGCATCGCGCCCCACTCGGACGCGGGCGCCTGCGGGCCGAGCCCCAGGAAGCTGAGGGAGGACCCGGAGATGATCGCCGACCCGGTGTGCACGGTGGCGAAGACCAGGACGGGCGGCAGCGAGTTGGGCACGACGTGCCGCAGGAACACCGAGGACCCGGAGGTGCCCAGCACCCGTGCGGCCTGTACGTATCCCGACCCGCGCACCACGAGTGCCTGGCCGCGCACCAGGCGGGCGAAGGCAGGGGCGGCGGCGGCACCGATGGCGATCGTCGCATTGGTGGTGCCCGGGCCGAGCACCGCCACCACGAGCAGTGCCAGCAGCAGACCGGGGAAGGCCATCAGGATGTCCGTCAGCCGCATGACGGCTTCGTCGACGGCCCGGTTGCCCGCCGCGGCGACGAGCCCCAGCGCGGTGCCCGCGACGACCGAGATCAGTACCGAACCCAGGCCCAGGACCAGGGTGAGCCGGGTGCCGTGCACCATGCGGCTCAGGACGTCCCGGCCCAACTGGTCGGTGCCCAGCAGGTGGGTGCCGCTCGGCCCCTGGAGCGCGGACACGGGATCCACCTGGTCCGGGGGGTACGTGGCGAGCAGGCCGGGCCAGAGCGCGGCGACGGCCACCACGGCCAGCACCAGGACCGCGAGCGCGGTGCCGATCCCGGGCAGCCGGCGGGACGACGGGCGGGCCGGCAGCGCGGGTCCGCCCACGGAAACGGCCCGGACGGGGGGGTCTTCCACGGTGGTCATCGAAGGCTCCCTTCCGCGGAGTCGTGCGGGACGTGCAGGCGGCCGCGGGCGAACACCGCGTGCGGCCTGCGCAGGGTGTGCAGCGAGGTGCGGGGGTCGTCGTCGACGACCAGGAGGTCGGCGTCCAGTCCGGGGGCGATCCGGCCCGTGCGGTCCGCCAGGCCCAGCGCGTGGGCCGCGCCGACCGTCGCGGACTCCAGTACCTCCGCCGTGGACAGTCCGGCCTCGGCGAACCATTCGAGCCCTTCCGCGAAGCGGCCGAAGTCCGAACCCGGCATGCCCGCGTCGGTACCGGCGATCACGCGCACTCCGTGCCGGTGCAGCAGCCCGACCTGGTCGAGGACCCGCCAGACCAACTCCTCGCCCAGGTCGGGGAGTTTGTCGCGCAGTCCGCCGCTGAGCGTCGGGCACACCGCGATGTCCCGTTCCGCGAGCCGGTCGGCGAGACGGCGTGCCGCGTCCCGGTCGGTGGCCACCCCGGCGCCGGTGCTGAACGAACAGTGCTCCAGTGTGTCGAAGCCCGCCGCGACGGCGTCCTCGATCCCGGCGGTGCCGTGCACATGGGCCGCCGCGCGCCTGCCGAACCGGTGGGCCTCGTCGGCCGCCGCGGTGAGTTCGGGCAGCCCGTACTGGCTGCGCCACGGCGGCGGGCCGCCCGGTGTGAACGTACCGCCCGTCGCCATGACCTTGATCCAGTCGGTGCCGGCCCGCAGCCGGGCGCGGGCCGCGCGCCGGACCCCGTCCTCGCCGTCCGCCTCTCCGCCCAGGAACCAGCAATGGCCCCCGGTGATGGTGAGCGGAGGTCCGGCCGTGAGGATCCGGGGCCCGGCCAGCGTGCCGTCGGCCACCGCGTCCCGCAGCGCCAGCGTCAGAAAGCTCCGGTCGCCGAGGTCGCGCACGGTGGTGACACCGGCGTCCAGCAGGGCGCGGGCGCGCCCTGCCGCCGCGAGCAGCACGGAATGGTCGTCCGCCGCCCGCAGCGCGGCCACCGGTTCCGGCGAGGCGTCGAAGACGAGGTGGACATGGGAGTCGACGAGGCCCGGCAGGAGCGTACGGGTGGCGAAGTCGAGGACCGGGGCGCGGTCGTCCGCCCTGGCCAGGACCTCCTCGCGGGGCCCCGCGTCCGCGACGAGCCCGTCCCGTACGACGACGGCGGCGTCGCGGACCGCTTCGCCGCGCGGTCCCGGAAGCAGCAGTGCGGCGAGCAGGATCCGGTCGGTGGAAGGGGGCGGCGTCATGCGCGTATCTCCCGCAGTCGGGGGTCGACGACCCGGTACAGCCCGTCGACGACGAGGCTGATCAGTGCGAACGAGGCCGCCGACACGACCACGACCCCGGTGACGACCGGCAGGTCCCGGCTGATGATGGCGGTGGCGAGCACCCGGCCGAGGCCGGGACGGCTGAAGACCGTCTCGATGACGACGGCACCGCCGAGCAGCGCGCCGAGGGTCCAGCCGGACAGCGTCACCAGCGGGACCAGGCCGTGCCGGAGCGCGTGCCTGAACCGCAGACCGGGCAGGCCCGTGCCGCGTGCCCGGGCGCTGAGCGCGAAGGGCTCCTCCAGCGACCGTTCCATGGCCTCGCGCAGCACCTGGGAGAACGTGCCGACCATGCTGAGCGCCAGCGTCACCGCGGGCAGCACCAGCCCCGAGAGGCCGTCACCGCCCGCCGCGGGGAAGATCCGCAGCTGGAACGAGAACACGGTGAGCAGCAGCACCCCGACCCAGAAACCGGGAGCCGAGATGGTGAGCAGCTCGAAGGCTCCGGCGATGCGCCGCGGCAGCCAGTGGCCGCCCGCGGTGAACCCCGCCAGCAGTACCGCCCCCAGCAGGGCCAGCAGGAACCCCGTGACGGCGAGCACGACCGTCGACCACAGCTGACTGGTGATCAGGGACCAGACATTTTCCTCCAGTTGGTAGGAGGAGCCCAGATCCCCGGTGAGCAGCCTGCCGAGGAAGAGACCGTAACGGGCGTACAGCGGGCGGTCGAAGCCCAGTTCCTCGCGGATCTGCTCGGTGAGGGCGGGGGTGGTCGGCGCGGTGCCCAGCAGGGTGCGCACCGGGTCGCCCGGCGTCAGCTCCATGCCGAGGAAGGCGGCGGTGGCGGCGCCGAGGACGACGAACACCGCGAGCAGCAGTCTGCGTGCCACCCACAGGGCGGCCGTGCGGTTCTTCATCGGGCCTCACCCAGACTCGCGTCGTAGAACAGCGGATACGCGTGGGGCTCGAAACGCAGCCCCCGCACCCGGTCGGTGGTGCCGGCCAGCGAGACGGGCACGAAGACCGGCAGCGCCAGCGCGTGGTCGGCCAGTTCCTGCTGCGCCTTGGCGTAGGCACGGGCCCTGGCCGCCGGGTCGCGACCGGCCAGCCCTTCGGCGAGGGCCTTGTCGAGGGCCGGGTCGCTGAGGTGGAAGACGTTGCCGCCGCCCTTGGCGATCGTCATCGACGTACCGAACCAGTAGCGCAGGATGTCCGGATCGGCGCGCACGAACCCGGCGCTGAACATGTCGAGACCGCGCCCCGAGTCGGTCATCTGGATGAAGGCGCCCGCGTCCACACTGGTCCAGCGCAGATCGATGCCGACCTGCTTGGCCTGGGCCTGCATGCCCTGGGCGAGGGTGCTGATCTTCCCGTGCACCTCTTGGATGTACGGCCAGCGCAGGGAGAGCGGCTTGCCGTCCTTGGTGCGGATGCCGGCCGCGTCACGGCCCGTCCAGCCCGCCTCGTCGAGCAGGCGCGCGGCCTCCTTCGGGTCGAACGGCCAACTGCCCTCGACTCCCTTGTCGTAATACGGGGTGGTGGGCGTCAGCACGCTCCAGGAGCGGCGGTACTGCCCGAAGTACACGGTCCGTACGAGCTGTTCGAGGTCGACGCTGCGCAGCAGGGCCTTGCGTACCCGCTCGTCGGAGAGCGGGCCCGAACGGGTGTTGAGGAAGGCGGTGCTGGCCGCTCCGGGGGCCTCGGCCCGCAGCAGCCGCAGCTGGCTGGAGGCCTTGAGGGTGCCGATCTTCGCGGGCGGTACGTTGCCGATCGCGTCGACCTGGCCGGTGGTGAGCGCGCCGAAGCGGGCGGTCCCCTCGGTGATGAACCGGATCTCCAGGCCGTCCAGGTGGGCGGGTCCGGAGTGCTGGGCACCGGGTGGTGCCCAGCGGTAGGCGGGGTTGCGCTTCATGGTGAGGCTGCGGTTGCGGGTCCAGCCGGTCAGTTCGAAGGGGCCGCTGCCCACCGGTGTGCTGCACAGCTTCCCGGCGTTCCTCCGCAGCGAGGCGGGCGACTGGATGCCGAGGTAGGTGGTGCTCAGCGCCTGGAGGAAGGCGGCGTCCGGCCGGGACAGCCGCACCGTCACCGTGTGGTCGTCCACCACCCGCGACGAGGTGTACGAGCTGATCAGCGAGGCGGCGTACTGCGACTTGGTGCGCGGGTCCACGGCATGGTCGAGGGTCGCCTTGACGGCCTGCGCGGTGAAGGGGGTGCCGTCGTGGAAGACGACGCCCTCGCGCAGCACGAAGGTGTAGGTGCGGCCGTCGGGGGAGAGCGTCCAGCTCTTGGCGAGCCATGGCTGGAAGCGGCCGTCGGCGGTCATCTCCACGAGCGAGTCGAAGAGGTTGCGGCCCACCATGGCGGTCACGTCGAGCGGGCTGACCTGGGGGTCGAGGCAGTCGGGCTGCTGGTCGGTGCCGAAGGCCAGGACGTTCGCCCGGACGCGGGCCGCCTGCGACCCGTCGGCGCAACTGGTGAGGGTGGCGGCGAGCGCGAGGGCGAGCAGTGCGGCGCGGACGGCTCCCGGGCTGGAACGGGGCTTGGTCACAGGCCCACCATCGCCATGCTGGTCGCGAGGTACCGCTCACCGGCGACCGCGTCGCGCGGGACGGCCCGCACCGCCTCGGCCAGGGTTGCGGCCGGTACGTCGAGCACGGTCGCCGCCGCGTTCTCGGCCAGGTGGGAACGGCGCTTGGCGCCGGGGATGGGGACCACGTCGGGGCCCTGCGCGTGCAGCCAGGCGAGGGCGAGCTGGGCGGGGGTGAGGCCGGCGGCGCCGGCGACGAGTGCCAGCGCGTCGACGAGGGCCAGGTTGCGGGGCAGGTTGGCGGCCTCGAAGCGGGGCTGGGCGATCCTGCGGAAGTCGTGCTCGCCGAGCGTGCTCGTCGAGCGGAGCCGCCCGGTGAGCAGCCCCCGGCCGAGCGGCGCGTAGGCGAGGACGCCGATGCCCTCGGCCCGGCACACGGGCAGCACGTCGTCCTCGATGCCGCGGGAGAACAGCGACCACTCGGTCTCGACGGCGGTCAGCGGATGCACGGCGTGCGCCCGGCGGATCGTCCCGGGACCGGCCTCGGACAGACCGATGTGGCGTACCTTGCCCGCCGCGACCAGTTCGGCCAGGGCGCCGACGGACTCCTCGACGGGGACCTCGGGGTCGATCCTGGCCAGCAGGTAGAGGTCGATGCGGTCGGTGCCCAGCCGGGCCAGTGAAGCGTCGCAGGCGGCCCGCAGGTGCGCCGCGTCACCGCGCACCCCGCGCCCGACGCGCTGATCGGGGCGTACCACGCCGCCCTTGGTCACGATCACCGCCCGGTCGCGCCTCTCGCCGGACAGGGCGCGGCCGAGAAGTTGCTCGTTGGCGCCCAGGGCGTAGACGTCCGCCGTGTCCAGCAGGGTGACGCCGAGCTCCAGGGCCCGGTGGATGGTGGCGACGGCTTCGGTCTCGTCGGTGGGCCCGTAGAACTCGCTCATGCCCAGACAGCCGAGGCCCTGCGCGCCGACGGCGAGGGTGCCGAGTGTCTTGCGGGGGATCGGGGTCACGTCAGCCTCCGGGGCAGCGGCGGGAACGAGCGGCGGGGGAGCGGAGCAGAGGAAGGAAGGGGGTCCTACGGCGCGTGGTCGGGCGCGGCCTCGATGACGCGCAGCGCGCCGGAGGGACAGAGGTCCTCGGCCTGGTACAGGGCCGTCAGGTGCTCGGCGGAGGGGGCGGGGTCGAGGACCGTGACCAGACCGTCGTCGTCCTGGTCGAAGACGTCGGGGGCGCTGAAGGCGCACTGCCCGGCTCCCAGGCAGAGCGTCCGGTCGACGGCGACGCGCAGCGTCGGAAGGCTCTCGTTCACCAGGTCACCGGCAGGTGGTCGGCGCTCTGGATGGTGCCGGTGCCGACGCCGCGCAGCGGGAGTTCGGCGGCGGGCACGGTCAGCTTGAGGGTGGGGATCCGGGTGAACAGGGACCGGAAGGCCAGTTCGAGTTCGAGCCGGGCCAGGTTCTGGCCGAGGCACTGGTGGATGCCGTAGCCGAAGCTCAGGTGGCTGCGGCCGGTGCGGTGCGGGTCGAACCGGTCGGGGTCGGCGTGCACTTGGGGGTCGCGGTTGGCGACGGTGGCCGAGAAGAGGACGCCGTCGCCCGCCCGGATGGTCCGGCCGGCGATCTCGATGTCCTCGGTGGCCACGCGGGAGCCCGCCAGGTCCGTCACGGCGAGCACGCGCAGCAGTTCCTCGACGGTGCCCGGCAGGGAGTCGGGGTCGGCGCGCAGTTCGGCGAGCTGCTCGGGTGCCTCCAGCAGGGCCACGGTGCCCAGCGCGATCATCGAGGCGGTCGTCTCGTGTCCCGCGACCAGCAGGACGAGGGCGATCTGGACGAGTTCCTCGTGGCTGAGGGTGCCGTTCCCGACGTCCTCCGCGGCCAGCCGGCCCAGCAGTCCGGTGCCGCGCTCCGAGCGCAGCCGGGTGACCAGCTTGTCGAGGTAGGAGGCGAGTTCACCACCGGCGGCCTGCGAGGGGCCTTCCTCGGTGGCCCGCATCAGGCGGCTGGTGGCGTCCTGGAAGAACGCGTGGTCCTCGTAGGGGACGCCGAGCAGCCGGGAGATGACCAGGGAGGGGACGGGGATCGCGAAGTCCTCGACCAGGTCGGACGGCGGGCCCTTCTCCAGCATCCGGTCGATGAAGCCGTCGACGACCTCCTGGACCTCGGAGCGCATGGCCCGCATGTGCTTGAGGCTGAAGTCCGGGTTGAGCAGCCGCCGGTGGGTGTCGTGCACGGGCGGGTCCTGCGCGATCAGCGGCAGCTTGCGGGCGACCGAGGCGCGGAAGCGCGGGGCGAGGACCGGGAATCCGGGGCGGGTGCGGTCGGCGGAGAGCCGGGGGTCCGAGAGCAGCGCGCGGGCCTCCGCGTAGCCCGTGACCAGCCAGACGGCGCGGCCGTCGTAGAGAGCCACCTCTGACAGCGCCCCCTGGTCGCGCAGTGCGTCGTAGCCGGGCGGGGCCTGGTGCGGGCAGGAGCGTGGCTGGGGGAAGGCGAGGAGCGCGGCGGAGTCGTGCGGGGCAGCGGCCATGGTCAGGGTCCTCAGCGGTCGACGGGGGCGGACAGCGGGGTCCGTCGTGTCCGCTGAGGACGCTAAGTGGCTGCTGGAGGAAGCGGCAAACGGTTCTCAGCGCTGCTTTGCAGCGGCTTTAGAGCCGCTTTGACGCGCGGAGCCGCCGGTGCGGGAGGAGCCGGGGCGTGCCGGGCGGTCGGGCTCGGCTTCCTGCCTCTGCGGGCTCTCCGCCTCCTTGGCGGCGAACGCCTTGAGGAAGGTCTCGACGCCCGACTCCACGGCGCGTCGCAGCGCCTCGTCGTCGATGGGCCGGGTGCCGAGCGCGGAGAGCATCGGCATGTCGTCGGCGATCAGGGCCAGGAACTGCCCCGCCGCCCGGTCGGGTTCGGAGATGTCGAGGTGGCCGGCGTTGGCGAGGCGGGCCAGTCGTCCGGCGAGCGCGTCGGACACCTTCGCGGGTCCGCCGGCCCGCCAGTCGTCGAACACGGTGGGGAAGCGTACGGTCTCCGCGTACAGCAACCGTTGCAGTGCCCAGGAGTTCTCGTCGCGGAAGCAGGCGACCAGCCGGGTGGCGACGCCCTCCAGTTCCGTGCGCAGGTCGTCGGGCTGCTGCGTCGGGAAGCCTTCGAGCGCGGCGAGGGACTTGGTGCTGGAGCGCTGGGTCGCCTCCATGACGGCTTCGCGGAAGAGGGTCTCCTTGCCGCCGAAGTGGTTATAGATCGTCGGCTTGGCGACACCCGCCTCGGCGGCGATGGCATCGAGGCCCGCCTGCGCGTATCCCTCGCGGGCGAAGACGCGGATGGCCGCGTCCAGGATCGCCCGGCGCTTGTCGATCCTGCCGCGTCCGGTGGGGCGTTCGGGGGTGCTGTGCGTCTCGCCTCGGCTCATGGGGCCATGCTACCGTCCCACCCACCTTATTGAACTCGCCAGTTCAATCTTGTGTAATTTCCGGTATGGCGAGTTCGCAGAGCCGCTGAGAGATCGGAGTTCCCTTCCATGGCTGACTTCCCGAGTCTGCGTCTGTCCGTACTCGACACGGTGCCCGTGTGGCGAGGTTCCTCCGCGGCCGAGTCCCTGCGCAACACCATCGACCTGGCGGCGCACGTGGAGCGCCTCGGTTATGAGCGCTACTGGGTCGCCGAGCACCACAACACCCCCAGCCTGGCCACCTCCGCGCCGGCCGTGCTGGCCGGGCAGATCGCGGCGGCCACCCGTACGATCCGGGTCGGCTCCGGGGCCGTACTGCTGCCGAACCACGCCCCGCTGGTGGTGGCCGAGCAGTTCGGGGTGCTGGAAGCGCTGCACCCCGGGCGCATCGACCTCGGCATCGGGCGGGCCTCCGGCGCGGACGCCGCGGCGGCGGAGCGGCTGCGCGGCTACGGCCCGGCGGGCGACGACTTCTCGGACCGGCTCGCCGAGCTGGAGGGCTATTTCGGGCCCGGGCGCGAGAAGGCGGCCGTCCGCGCCGTGCCGACTCCGCAGGGGCGGCCCCCGGTGTGGCTGGTCGGGTCGAGCCCGCAGAGCGCCGCCTTCGCCGGTTCGCGCGGGCTGCCCTACGTCTACGCGCACCAGATACGTCCGGGCCTGGGGAGGCAGTCGCTGGCGGCGTACCGGGAGGCCTTCCGCCCCTCGGCCCACCTGGAGCACCCGTACGCGGCGATCGCCGCCACCGCCGTGGTGGCCGAGGACGACGTGCGCGCGGAGTACCTGGCCCGGGCCTTCGTGCTGGGTCAGATCGTGATGCGCACGAGCGACTGGTTCACGCTCCTGCCCACCGCGGAGGAGGCGGCGCGGCACTCCTTCAGTCGCGAGGAGGAGGCGTTCATGCGGGACCGGATCGACTCGCAGCTGGTCGGCGGCCCCGAGGAGGTCCGCGGACGGCTGGCGGCCCTGGTTGAGGAGACCGGCGCCGACGAGGTCATGGCCCTGTCGATGATCGGCGACCACGCCGCCCGGCTGCGTTCGTACGAACTGCTCCGCGGCGCCCTGGACGAGCTGCGGGCCGCGGGGGGTGGTGGAGCCGATGCCGCTGTGCTACCGTCTGGTTCGCTGAAATGAACTCACTGGTTCAATAAAGATTATCGATAGGTTCAGTTCTGTGATCCCTCCCCGTCCCCGCTTAGAAATTTGCAGGAGAGTTTCATGAGTGAATCCCAAGAGAACCGGCTCGAACCGGCGCTCCTGCGTCTGCTCGGAGTGCTGGTGCTGGGGGCGATCCTGGCGCTGCTCGACGCGACGGTGGTCAACGTCGGCATCGACTCCCTGGGCAAGGAGTTCAAGTCCCCGCTCTCCACGATCCAGTGGGTGGCGACCGGCTATCTGCTGGCCGTGGCCGTCATGGTCCCGATCTCGGGCTGGGCGATCGACCGCTTCGGCGGCCGTGCCGTCTGGATCACCGGACTGACCGTGTTCCTCGGCGGTTCGCTGCTCACCGGATTCGCCTGGGACGCCGGATCGCTGATCGTCTTCCGCGTCCTCACCGGATTCGGCGGCGGTGTCCTGGAACCGACCATGCTGACACTGCTCGCCCGCGCCGCCGGCCCCGCCAGGACCGGGCGCGTCATGGGCCTCATGTCGCTGCCGCTCATGCTCGGCCCGGTCATCGGCCCGGTCATCGGCGGAGTGGTCCTGGAGTGGCTCGACTGGCAGTGGCTGTTCTTCTTCAAGGTGCCGATCGGCATCATCGCCATCGTGCTCGCCCTCAAGGTGATCCCCGGCGCGGAGAAGGGCGAGGGCCAGGCACAGCCCTTCGACCTGCGCGGCGTACTCCTGCTCTGCCCCGGCTTCGCCTCGCTGATGTACGCCTTCTCGCAGGCCGGCGGTGTCGAGGGCTTCGGCCAGACCAAGGTCGTCATCGGACTGGTCGCCGGTGTGGTCCTCATCGTCGGATACGTGATCCACGCCTTCGGCTCCAAGATCGCCCCGCTCGTCGACCTCCGGCTCTTCTCCAGCTGGGGCTTCTCGGCCAGCGTCGCCGCGATGTTCCTGGTCGGCGGCATGCTCTACTCCCTGCTGTTCCTCGTGCCGCTCTACTACCAGCAGGTGCGAGGCAACGGCGCCCTCGCCGCCGGACTCCTGCTCGCCCCGCAGGGCATCGGCGCCCTGATCGGCATGCCCATGGCCGGCCGGCTCAGCGACAAGCTGGGCGCCAAGCTCCT
This sequence comes from Streptomyces sp. NPDC001890, assembly GCF_042891445.1. Lineage (NCBI taxonomy): Bacteria > Bacillati > Actinomycetota > Actinomycetes > Kitasatosporales > Streptomycetaceae > Streptomyces > Streptomyces sp. NPDC001890. Next base: position 233,188 of record NZ_JBIATE010000012.1, read on the forward strand.
GGTCCCGGCCGGTGCGGCGCTCGTCGGAATCGGCACCGTCGGCTACACCCAGGCCGGCGCCGACAGCAACCTGGTCGTGCTGGCCGCCTGCTCCGTCCTCTCCGGTCTGGGCCTCGGCATGGTCGGCGCGCCGGCCATCGCCTCCGTCTACCGGACCGTGCCGCCCAGCTCCGCCGCCGGAGCCTCCAGCGCCCTGATGATCCTCAACCAGATCGGCGGCTCCATGACCGTCGCCCTGGTCGCCTGGGTGCTGGCCAGCGAAACCCTCGCTGCGAACAGCCTCACCACCGGGTTCCACCACGCGTTCTGGTGGGTCGTCGGCGCGGCCGGCATCGTGTTCCTCTTCGGCTTCCTGCTCCCCGGGCGGCCCGAACAGCAGCCTGCCCCCGAGGCGCTGAAGGAGAGCAGCGACCCGGTCCCCGGGCACGCCTGACCCTCCCGGCCGGTCCTCGCACCGGCCCCGCCCCGGCCGCACCACGGCCGGGGCCCCACAGACCCACCGCGATCGGCCTGCGTTCCCCCGTCGGGCCGATCGCGGTGTTCCCGTGTCCGGCCGCCCGCACGGCAGCCGTCCCGTACCACCGGCGGACGTCGCCGCCCGGACGGCACGGCCGGGCGCAAGGATCACGGTCGACGCGCAAGGGTCACGGGCAGGCGCGGAGTCCACGGTCAGGCGCAAGGGTCACGGGCAGGCGCAGGGTCCACGGTCAGGCGCAAGGACCACGGGCAGGCACAGGGCTCACGGTTAGGCGCAAGGTTAGAGACGCTTTAGACCGGGATCCCAGGATGGGCCCATGGCCCCCTTGGACACCCGAATACTCTCCGTGGGAACCGCGCTCCCCGGCCCTCCCGTGGACAACGCAACCCTCGCGCGCCGGTTCGGCATGGACGCCCTGTGGGAGCAGTGGGTCGACGCCTTCATCGGCACCCGCACCCGCCACCTCGCCGTCGACGTCGAAACCGGCAAGGTGAACTCCTCCCTCGCCGACCTCGCCGAACAGGCCGGGCGCACCGCACTCGAACGGGCCGGGCTGACGGGCGCGGACATCGACCTCGTGGTCATGGGCACCTCGACCCCCGACCAGCTCATGCCCGCCACCGTCAATGTGGTCGCCGACCGGCTCGGCATCGACGACGTACCCAGCTACCAGCTCCAGTCCGGCTGCTCCGGGGCCGTCCAGGCCCTCGACGTGGCCCGGCAGATGCTGCTCACCGGCCGGCACCGCACCGCACTGGTCCTCGGCGGAGACGTCGTCGCCCGGTTCTACGACCTCGACGCCCCACTCGCCTCCCTGCCGCCCGCCCAGCTCGTCAACTTCGTCCTGTTCGGCGACGGCGCCGGAGCCGCGGTGCTCACCACCGCCGACGCCGCCGACGCCGTACGCCTGCGCGCCGTGCACACCCGGCTCGTCGGGCGCGGCCGCGAACCCGGCGCCGTCCTGGAGTGGTTCGGACCCGTCGACCGCGACTCGGACCGGGCACCCGCAGCCGAGGACTACAAGGCCATCGAGCAGTACGTCCCCGGCATGGCGGCCGAAGTCCTCGACACCCTCCTCGGGGAGGTCGGCTGGGAACGCGACCAGGTCGACCACCTGCTGCCCCCGCAGCTCTCGGGCCGGATGACCGAACGCATCGTCCGCAGACTCGACCTGCCCGGGGCCGCCGAGATCAGCTGCGTCGACGAGACCGGCAACAACGGCAACGGCCTCAGCTTCTTCCAGCTCGAACAGGCCCTGGAGCGCCTCGGCCCCGGCGAACGCGCCCTCGGCATCGCCATCGAATCCAGCAAATGGATCAAGTCCGGCTTCGCGCTGGAGAGGGACTGACCCCGATGCCGGACGCCGCCTCCCTCACCCAGCACCTGCTCGAACTCCAGCAGGCGGGCACCCTCGCCGCCCAGTACCCCCGGCTCGGCACCCTGCTCGCCGAGGCCGACGAGACCGAACTCGCCCGTGCGGGAAGGCTCCTGAGCCGCCTCGACCCGGAAGCGGTGCTTGCCGCACACCCCACGGCCCCCGCCCTCACCGTCGCCGTCACCGGCAGCGGAACCGTCGCCCCCGTCGTCCCCGCCCTCGCCGCCGAGGCCGCCCGGCACGGCATCGTGCTGCGCACCGCCCTGTCCTCGTACGACAGCTGGCTCTTCGACCTCACCGACCCGACCAGCGAGCTCTATGCGGCCAGGCCCGACCTCGTGCTGTGCGTCCTCGACCCGACGAGCGTCCTGGCCGAACTTCCCACCCCGTGGACCACCGACGACCTGCGGCACACCCTCGATTCCCGGCTGGCCCTCGTCGAGAAGGCCGCCGACCAGTTCACCGCACAGTGCGAGGGCACCCTGGTGCTCAACACACTGCCCCTGCTGCGCACCCTCACCGGCCAGCTCGTCGACCTGCGCTCCCGGGCCCACGCGGGCACCCTGTGGCGCGAGGCCAACATCCGCCTCCTGCGCATCGCCGAGAGCCACCCCGCCGTCGTCGTCATCGACACCGACCCCCTCGTCGCCGAAGTACCCGCCCAGGACCCGCGGCTGAGCGCCTACGCCAAGGCCCACCTCTCGCCCGAGTTCCTCGCCGGGTACGCCCGCGAGGCCGGACACCTCGCCCGCCACCTCGCCGGACGCACCAAGAAGGTCCTCGCGCTCGACCTGGACGGCACCGTGTGGGGCGGCATCCTCGGTGACGACGGCAGCGACGGCATCAGCATCGGCGAAGGACCGGCAGGAGAGGCCTTCGCGGCCTTCCAGCGCATCGTCCGCCAGATCGGCTCCCAGGGCGTGCTGCTGGCCGCCGTCAGCAAGAACGACCCCGAACCCGTCGACGACGTACTGCACAACCGCCACGGCATGCAACTGCGCCCGGACGACTTCGTCCGTGTCACCGCCAACTGGCAGCCCAAACACCTCAACCTGACCGACCTGACCGACGCCCTCAACCTCGGCGTCGACAGCGTCGTCTTCGTCGACGACAGCCCCTACGAGTGCGGACTCGTCCGCCGCGAACTGCCCGGCGTCGCCGTCGTCCCCCTCGACGACGAACCCGCCCTGCACATCGAGAAGCTCCTGCGCGACGGCTGGTTCGACACCCGCGAACTGACCGCGGAGGACCGCAAGCGCTCCCTGCGCTACCGCGACGAACTCGTCCGAAAGGACTTCCAGCACACCTTCGACTCCATCCAGGACTACCTGGACGAGCTGGGCGTCACCGTCGCCCTGGACCCCGCCCGCGACAGCGACGTACCCCGGCTCTCCCAGATCACCCTGCGCACCAACCAGTTCAACCTCACCACCCGCCGCCGCCAGCCCGCCGACGTCCAGGCCCTGCTGGACGACCCCGAAGCCCTGGTGCTCGCCGTGCGCAGCGCCGACAGGTTCGGTGACAACGGTGTCGTCGGAGCCGTCTTCGCCCGCCGCGAGGGCCGGGCCCTGGTCATCGACAACTTCCTGCTCAGCTGCCGCGTCTTCGCCCGCGGCATCGAGCAGACCTGCCTCTCCGCGCTGCTGCGGCACGCCGCCGCCACCGGAGCGGACACCGTGTACGGCTCCTACCTGCCCTCGCCCAAGAACGGCAAAGTCGCCGAGTTCTACCCGCGGCACGGATTCACTGCCGCGGACACCGTGCCCGGACTCGACGAACGCCTCTTCCGCCACGACCTCGGCGACATCCCACCGATCCCCGCACACGTACACCTCGACACCCCCCTCGAAGGACTCACCCCATGAACTCCCACGAAGGCTTCGTCGCACTCCTCCGCGAGGAAGTGGGCCTCCCCCTGGAAGCGGCCGACCTCGGCCGCCCCTTCGACCAGCTCGAAGGCTGGGACTCCGTACACCTGCTCACGCTGCTCACCGCACTGGAACGGGCCACCGGCCGCCGGATCTCGCTGCCCGACGCCCTGGAGGCACCGAACCTGGAACACCTCTACACGGTGGCGGTGCACGCATGAGATCCTCCCGCACCGGCACCCCCGTCGCCGCACAGCGCCGGCACACCCTCTACTTCCTCGACCAGGTGCGCTCCTTCGCACCCGTCCACCTGGACACCGAGGTCGACATGACCGCCGTCCTCGCCCACCGCGCGCAGGCCGCCGAACAGGGCAAGAGGTACTCCCACACCAGCTACGTGCTGCACACCGCCGCCCGCGTCCTGGCCGCCCACCCCGACGCCAACGCGGCCGTCACCGGCGGGCTCCGCCCCCGCATCACCCGCTACCCCACGACCGTCGGCAAACTCACCCTCGACCGCACCCTGGACGGCCACCGCATCGTCCTCGCCGCGATCCTGCCGGGCCTGGACACCGCCGAACTCGACGACATCCAGGCCAAGGTCGACCACTACCGCGACGGCGACCCGCACACCATGCCGGAGTTCGCCGCCGTACGGGCACTGCACCGGGCCCCCTGGCCCGCGGCGCTGTGGCGCTTCAAGCGCGCCGCCCGCAACCTCGCCGCCCGCCCCTTCATCACCGGCACCTTCGCCGTGACCTCCCTCGGACACCGGCCCGTCGACGGCTTCCACTCCATGGGCGGCACCACTGTCACCCTCGGCGTCGGCAGGGTCGCCGACCGGCCGGTGGCCCGCGCGGGAAACGTCACGGTCGCCCCCGTCATGCGGCTCAACCTGTCCTTCGACCACCGTGTCATCGACGGCGCCGAAGCCGCGGACGTCCTCGCCGAGATCAAGACCGGCCTGGAGAACTTCCGTACCCCAACCCGTGAGGAGGACGAGACGCGGCCCGCCGCCCCACGCACCGAAGGGGTACCGGCAGGCGTCCCGGAATCACCGTGAACGATCTCGCAGAGCTCAAGCAGTACGTCGTCGCGCACGCCCGCGCACAGAACATCCCCACCGCCCACTACCAGGGGATCCTCGACCGCATCCGCACCGATGAGGACGGCACACCCGGCTCCTGGGTCCACGAGCTGACCCTGGCCGGCGACCAACTCGCCGCACAGGACAACCTCCTGGGCGCGTTCCAGCAGTACAACCTGGCCCGCTTCCCGTACGTGAACGGCGAAGCCCGCCGCACCGCCCTGGACCGCTGCGTGACGGCCTTCGACCGGTGGCGGCAGTCCGCACCCGTCGAAATCACCCCCTTCACCGCCCAGCTCCCCGAGGGCGAAGTCCGCTGCTGGACCACCGGCCTGGACAGCGAGACCCCCCGCCCCCTGCTCGTCTTCCTCGGCGGCATCGTCAGCATCAAGGAGCAGTGGGCCCCGCTGCTCGTACAGATCGCCGGACTCGGCATGGCCGGCCTGGTCACCGAACTGCCGGGAGTCGGCGAGAACACCCTGCCGTACGACGCCGACAGCTGGACCATGCTGCCGCAGCTCCTCGACGCGGTCGGCGCCCCCGAGGAGACGTACGCCGTCGCCCTCAGCTTCAGCGGCCACCTGGCCCTGCGGGCCTCCCTCGACGACAGCCGCATCAAGGGCATCGTCGGCGCCGGCGCCCCCATCCGCAGGTTCTTCACCGACGCGGCCTGGCAGCGCCAGGTACCGCGCGTCACCGTCGACACCCTCGCCCACCTCACCCGGACCGCACCGGCGGACCTGCCGACGCACCTTGCCGAGTGGGCCCTCGACGACGACCGCCTCCGCTCGATCACCGCTCAGGTCGGCATGGTCGCCAGCCGCCGCGACGAGATCATCCCGCCCGAGGACTGGAACCTGCTGCGACAGCACGTCCCCAGCCTGCGCTTCATCGCCCACGACGACGTCCACGGCTCCCCCCGGCACCTGACGGAAACCAGCCTGTGGACCTTCCTCACCCTGCTGCGGATGCGCGGCGAGCGCGGCCCCGCCCGCACCCGCCTGCACGACGCGCTGCGCGCCGAGCGCGCCCGACTGCGCGCGGCGGCCGCCGGCGCCGACGACGCCGGCGACGCCGACCCCACCGCCCCGAACCGCGCCGCCCTCGCGGAGAGCACCGCATGAACCACACCGCCACCGCACCGCACGGTGTCCCCGGTGCACCACCCGCCGGCTACCTCACCAGCTCCGCGGACCCCACGGCCGACCTGCGCCTCTTCTGCTTCCACCACGCGGGCGGCACCGCCTCGGTCTACAAGGGGTGGGACCGCGCTCTGCGTCCCTCCGGCATCAACGTCGTCCCTGTCCAACTCCCCGGCCGGGAACGGCGGGTGAGGGAGCCGCGCATCACCTCGCTGGACCCGCTCCTCGATGCCCTCGACACCCACCTCGGCCCGCACCTCGACGCGCCCTACGCCCTGTACGGGCACAGCATGGGCGCACTCGTCGCGTACGGACTCGCCCGACGCCGCCAGCAAGAAGGACGCGCACTCCCCGAAGCGCTCGTCGTCGGCGCCTACCAGCCACCGCACCGACCGCCGCCGCTGGCCGCCGTCCGGGGCATGAACGACCGGGAACTCACCCACCTCCTCGTCGACATCGGCGGCATGTCCCCGATGCTGCTCGAATACCCCGAATGGCGCGAGTCCGCCCTCGCCCTCATCCGCGACGACCTGAAGGTCTGTCACGGATACCGGCACACCACCACCCCCGGGCTGCGCTGCCCGGTCCACGCGGTCATCGGCTCCGACGACCCGCTGGTCACCGCGCCCGACGCCCAGGAGTGGGCACGGCACGCGGCCGGCCGGTTCGACGTCCACACCGTGCACGGCGGACACCTCTTCATCAGGGACGCCCGGGACGCGGTCCTCGCACTGCTGCGCAGGACGCTGCGCACCGGCGTACCCACCCTGCGGGACTGACCCCGACGCACCAGTCCTCCCCGCGTGCGCGCACCCGGCGCGCACGCGGGGACACCCCTGCCCGAGTACAGCTCCAGGCGCACAGGAACTGCTCTCAGGAGCGCGCTCGGAGCTGCTCCGAAAAGCGCGCACAAGAACTGCTTTAGAAGGCGAAAAGGGGCTCCTTAGCGGGCTCGGCCAGGCTTGGCCACCTCGGTCCACCGGAGCCCGTACGAAAGGTACCGACGTGCCACCGCTGCCCTCGACGACCCGAATCCACGCGGACGACTTCCGGACCGCACTCGGACGCTTCGCCACCGGTGTCGTCGCGATCACCGCATACGAACCGGACGGCGTACGACCCACGGGAATGGCCGCGAACTCCTTCGCCTCCGTCTCCGTCGACCCGCCCCTCGTCTCCTTCTGCGTGGGCCGCACCAGCAGCACCTGGCCCCTGCTGCGGGCATCGGAACGACTGTGCGTCGCCATCCTCGGCGCGCACCAACTGGACACCTGCAGCCGCCTGGCCACCCGGGGCGGCGACAAGTTCCACGACGTGGCATGGCAGCCCGCGACCCCCAGCGGGCTGCCCGTCCCCGACGGCGCGCTGGGCTGGCTGGAGTGTTCGGTCGAAGCCGAACACCCCGCCGGCGACCACGACATCGTCGTCGCCCGGGTCCACCACCTCGCCCTCGGCGAGGACGTGGCCCCCCTCGTGTTCTTCCGCAGCCAGTACGGCGCATTTCGACTCCTGAAAGAGGACGGCACCCGCGATGGTGAGTGAGTACAAGACCGCTGCCCCTACCACTCCGACCGGGGACAGCACCCCCATCGCGGTGATCGGTCTCGCCTGCCGCCTGCCCGGAGCACCCGACCCCGCGACGTTCTGGCACAACCTCCTCGCGGGCGAGGAATCCATCACCGACGTACCCGCCGACCGCTGGGACGCCGACGTCTACTACGACGCCGACCGCGACGCCCCCGGCCGTACCAACGCCCGCCGGGCGGGCCACCTCGACCACATCGACCGGTTCGACCCGGCCTTCTTCGGCATCTCGCCCCGCGAAGCCGCGGCCATGGACCCCCAGCAGCGCCTCGTCCTCGAACTGAGCTGGGAAGCGCTTGAAGACGGCCGCATCCTGCCCGACAGCCTGCGCGGCAGCCGCACCGGCGTCTTCGTCGGCGCCATCTGGGACGACTACGCCACCCTCCTCTACCGCAACGGCACCGAAGCCATCGGCCGCCACACCATCACCGGCCTGCACCGCAGCATCATCGCCAACCGGGTCTCCTACACCCTCGGCCTCAACGGCCCCAGCATGGCCGTCGACGCGGCACAGTCGTCCTCCCTCGTCTCCGTCCACCTGGCCTGCCAGAGCCTGCGCACGGGCGAGTCCGACATCGCCCTCGCCGGCGGCGTCAACCTCAACATCATTCCCGAAAGCACCGTCGGCGCCGCCAAGTTCGGCGGCCTCTCCCCGGACGGCCGCTGCCACACCTTCGACGCCCGCGCCAACGGCTACGTACGCGGCGAGGGTGCGGGACTCGTACTGCTCAAGCCCCTGGACCGCGCCCTCGCCGACGGCGACCGCATCCACGCCGTCATCCGGGGCAGCGCCATCAACAACGACGGCACGACCCAGGGACTCACCGTCCCCGGCCGCCGGACCCAGGAGGCGGTGCTGCGCCGCGCGCTGCAGCGGGCGGGCGTCCAGGGCCGCGACGTGCAGTACGTCGAACTGCACGGCACCGGGACCCCGGTGGGCGACCCCATCGAGGCCGCCGCACTCGGCGCCGCCGTCGGCACCGACCACGAGGAGGGGTCCCCGCTCGTCGTCGGCTCCGCGAAGACCAACGTGGGCCACCTCGAAGGCGCGGCGGGCATCACGGGCCTGATAAAGGCGGTGCTGAGCATCAAGCACCGCATGCTGCCGCCCAGCCTCAACTTCGAGACGCCGAACCCGGACATCCCGCTGGACGAACTCCGCCTCAAGGTGCAGACCGAGGCGAGCGAGTGGCCCCACCCGGACCGGCCCCTGATCGCGGGCGTCTCGTCGTTCGGCATGGGCGGCACCAACGCGCACGTGATCCTGGAGGAGGCTCCGGGGGACGTGGCGGCGGAGGCGGCTTCGGTGGACCCGGTGGCTTCCGTGGAGCCGGCTGCGGAGCCGTCTGCGGAGACGTCTGTGCCGTCTGCGGTGCCGTTGCTGCTGTCGGCGAAGTCGGATGAGGCGCTGCAGGCGCAGGCGGCCGAGCTGGGCTCCCGTATCGGGAGCGACCCTTCGGCCGAGCCGCTGGACCTCGCGTACTCCCTTGCCACGACCCGTACGGCCTTCGATCACCGTGGTGTGGTGGTGGGTCGGGACAGGGCCGAGTTGGTGGCGGGGCTTGAGGTGCTGGCTTCGGGTGGTTCCGGGGGCGGTGTGGTGCGGGGGGTTGTTTCCTCGGCTGCTGCGGTCGGGAAGTTGGCGTTCTTGTTCACGGGTCAGGGTGCGCAGCGGGTGGGGATGGGGGGTGAGTTGTATGGGTCGTTCCCGGTGTTTGCTGAGGCGTTCGATGCGGTTGCGGAGGTGTATGGGCGGCTGACGGGTGGCTCTTTGCGGGAGGTGCTGGATGGTGAGGGGGTTCATGGGACGGGGGTGGCTCAGCCGGGGCTGTTCGCGGTTGAGGTCGCTCTGTTCCGGCTGTGGGAGTCGTGGGGTGTGCGTCCTGATGTGGTGGCCGGGCATTCGGTGGGTGAGGTCGCGGCTGCGCATGTGGCGGGTGTGCTGGGTCTGGAGGACGCGGTGCGTCTGGTGGTGGCGCGTGGTGGGTTGATGGCGGGGTTGCCGGAGGGTGGGGCGATGCTCGCGGTTCAGGCCGGTGAGGGGGTGGTGGCTCCGTTGCTGGTGGGGCGTGAGGGTGAGGTGTCGTTGGCGGCGGTCAACGGCCCGGCCTCGGTGGTCGTGTCCGGCAGCGCGACTGCGGTGGAGGAGATCGGGGGTGCTCTGCGGGAGCAGGGTGTCCGGGTGCGTCCGCTGACTGTGAGTCATGCGTTCCATTCGCCGTTGATGGAGCCGATGCTCACGGAGTTCGCGGAGATCGTGGACGGTTTGTCGTTCGGGGTGCCGGCGGTGCCGTTCGTCTCGGCGCTGACCGGGAAGCTGGTGGGTGAGGGCGAGTTGGCGTCCTCGGAGTACTGGGTCTCCCATGCCAGGGAAGCCGTCCGTTTCCACGACGCGCTCCTCACTCTGGGGGAGCTGGGTGTGGGCCGGTTCGTGGAGGTGGGTCCGGATGCGGTTCTGACCGCGTTGGCCCGTAACGTGTTCGACGAAGCGGTGTGTGTGGCCTCGGTCCGTCGTGACCGTCCCGAGGACGAGGCCGTCCTCCAGGCGCTCGGTGGTCTGTTCGTCGGTACGGACACCTCGGTGGACTGGCGTGCGGTTTATGGCCTGCATGCGCGGGTGACGGACCTTCCGACCTATCCCTTCCAGCGCGAGCGCTATTGGCTCGACACCACGAACGTCACAGTGCCTGCTCCGCTGCCCCAGCGAGCCGAGAGCGGCACCGCCACGGCGAGCGAGTCCGCGGCGGGGCCGACGTTCGCGCAGCGGGTGGCCGAGGCGTCGGGCGCCGAGCGGGAGCGCCTGCTGCGAGAGCTGGTCCGTACGAACATGGCGCTCGTCCTCGGACACGTCACTCCGCACCTGATCGACCTGGACAAGTCGTTCAAGGAGCTGGGCTTCGACTCGCTGAGTGCCGTGGAGTTCGCCAAGCGTCTCGGCACGATGGCGGGGCTCTCCCTGCCCACGTCCCTCATCTACGACTACCCGAGCCCGGAGGCCCTGGCCCAGCACCTCGGTACGCAGCTCCTGGACGGCGAAGCCGCCGTCCAGGAGCCGACCGTCGCGGCCCTGGTCGCCCCGGACGAGCCGATCGCCATCATCGGCATGGCCTGCCGGTACCCCGGCGGCGTGGCCACCCCGGAAGCCCTCTGGGAGCTGGTCAGCGACGGGCGCGACGCCATCACCGGACTGCCCGAGAACCGGGGCTGGGACCTCGACGGACTCTACGACCCGGTACCCGGTCTCCCCGGGAAGACCTATGCCAGGCACGGCGGATTCCTCCACGACGCCGACGCCTTCGACCCCGCCTTCTTCGGGATCTCCCCGCGCGAGGCCGCCGCGATGGACCCCCAGCAGCGGCTGCTGCTCGAAACCTCGTGGGAGGCACTGGAGCGCTCCGGCATCACACCGGCGTCACTGCGAGGCACCTCGGCGGGTGTGTTCGTGGGTGCCATGTCGCAGGACTACGGGCCGCGGCTGCACGAGTCGGCCGAAGGGTACGAGGGCTACCTGCTGACCGGCAGCACGGCCAGTGTGGCGTCGGGCCGCATCTCGTACACGCTCGGTCTTGAGGGTCCGGCGGTGACGGTGGACACGGCGTGCTCGTCGTCGCTCGTGGCGATGCACCTGGCGGCCCAGGCGCTGCGCCAGGGCGAGTGCCGGATCGCGCTCGCCGGCGGTGCCGCGATCATGGCGACCCCGGGAATGTTCATCGAGTTCTCGCGGCAGCGTGGTCTGTCGGTGGACGGTCGGTGCAAGGCGTTCTCGGCGGACGCGGACGGTACGGGCTGGGCCGAGGGTGTCGGCATGATCGCGTTGGAGCGTCTGTCGGACGCCGAGCGCAACGGGCACCGGGTGCTGGCGGTGCTGCGTGGTTCGGCGACGAACCAGGACGGTGCGAGCAATGGTCTGACGGCGCCGAACGGTCCGTCGCAGGAGCGGGTGATCCGTCAGGCGCTGGCGAGCGCACGCCTTTCGACTGCTGATGTGGACGTGGTGGAGGCGCACGGTACGGGCACGCGGCTGGGCGACCCGATCGAGGCGCGCGCTCTGCTTGCCACATACGGCCAGGGACGTTCGGTCGAACAGCCTCTGTGGCTCGGGTCGTTGAAGTCCAACATCGGACACGCCCAGGCCGCCGCCGGGGTGGGCGGCGTGATCAAGATGGTCGAGGCGCTGCGCCGTGGCGTGCTGCCGAAGACGCTGCACGTGGGCGAGCCTTCGCCGCACGTGGACTGGTCCGTGGGCGAGGTGTCGCTGCTCACGGAGGAACGGCAGTGGCCGGAGCTGGACCGTCCGCGCCGGGCCGCCGTGTCGTCGTTCGGGATCAGCGGGACCAATGCGCACGTGATTCTGGAGCAGGCACCGGTTGTGGTGGCGGAGCCTGTGGCGGTGGACCCGGTGGACCCGGTGGACCCGGTGGACCCGGTGGACCCGGTGGAGTCGCCCGTGGTGCCGCTGCTGCTGTCGGCGAAGTCCGAGGACGGGCTGCGGGCGCAGGCAGCCGCTCTGGCCTCCCGTATCGAGGCCGAGCCCTCGATGACGCCCGCGGGCGTCGCGCACGCGCTCGTCACCACCCGTACGACCTTCGACCACCGCGCCGTCGTCATCGGCACCGACCACGACGAACTGCTGGCCGGCCTAGCGGCCCTGGCCCGGGGCGAATCCGCTGGATCGGTGGTGGAGGGCACGGTCGGCGATCCCGGCCGGACGGTCTTTGTGTTTCCTGGGCAGGGGTCGCAGTGGGTGGGTATGGCGGTGGGTTTGTTGGATTCGAGTGTGGTGTTCCGGGAGAGTGTGGAGGCGTGTGCGGGGGC
>NZ_JBIATE010000013.1:0-242771 GCF_042891445.1 Streptomyces sp. NPDC001890
ACGACGAAGCAATCGCCTTCCCGCAGCCGTCACCCGAACTCGCTGCAGCAGCGGCTTGACGCTTATCGGCGTGGGATGTCTTGTCGCCCCGCACCGCATCAGGAGTCGTTCTGGGGCGGCCCGTCTTTCTTGGCACCCGTAACCGGGTCAGGGCCTGCGTGAAAGCGGGGCGTGCCGGCCTGTCCGGGGCATGGCACCGTGTCCGGCACGCCTCCCGGCTCCCTGTGCGCAGTCGGGCTTCGCCACCGCCCCGGATCGCGTTGTCAGTGGGTGGGCCTAGGGTCACCACCATGGCCAACCGTTCTTATCTCTATTCAGCGGGTACGTTGCCGACTGCGGCGGCGAATCCGGAGAAGATCCGGTGCATCTCCGAGCACAACTGGAGTATTCCGCTGGCGCACAAACTGCTCGTCGGGCGTGGGACGAACATAGTCCCGTCCATGCTCTGGAACATGCGCATCGGCATCGCGGCGGACTTCGCGGGCGGCGCCGCCCTGCTGGGCGATCTCCTGCGCGTGGTCGGGCACGGGCTCGCGGACGACGGCGACTTCACCGAGTGCGCCGCCAGGACCACGGCACACCTGGACAAGCAGCGGGACACGTACTTCGTACTGGAGACGGGGGAGATGGTCGCGCTCGGCGACGACGATCCCGAGGAGGCCGTGCGGTACCTGGTCTCCCGCGACATCCCCGACGCCGTGGCCCGTGCCGAGGCGGCGATCGCCGGGGAGGACGACGCGTGGCTCGCGTCCCTCCGGGCCGATTGGCAGAACCACTTCGCCTCCTTCTACAGCGAGGCGCTCTACTTCTCGTTCCCCGACGAGTAGAGGTGGCACACATCGAGGACAACCGGCCGGGTGGTGCCCGGCTCGTCGTCCTGCGGTCGGTCGGAGGGCGTAGGGGGCTGAGGCCCCCGCTTGATAGGCAAGTCGATGCTTGCCTACGGTGTGGGGTGTGGCGGATGATGTTTTCAAGGCGCTGGCCGACCCGACGCGTCGGCGCATCCTTGACGAGCTGGTGGAACGGGACGGCCAGACCCTGTTCGAGATATGCACACGGCTGGTGACCAAGCACGGTCTGGGGCTGTCCCGCCAGGCGATCAGCCAGCATCTGGCCGTGCTGGAGTCCGCGGGCCTGGTCCGTACGCGGCGCCAGGGCCGCTACAAGTTCCACGACCTGAACACCCGACCCCTTGAGCGCATCGTGACCCGGTGGCTCAGGCCCGGCGATCCGGAGAGCACCCCATGAGGATCCACCTGTCCAGTGTCTTCGTCGACGACCAGGACAAGGCCCTGCGCTTCTATACGGACGTGCTGGGCTTCGTGAAGAAGACCGAGGTCCCCCTGGGCAAGGACCGGTGGCTGACCGTGGTCTCGCCCGAGGACCCCGACGGCACCGAACTGCTGCTGGAGCCCGACGGCCATCCCGCGGTGCAGCCGTACAAGACGGCGCTGGTCCAGGACGGCATCCCGGCCGCGTCCTTCGCCGTGGACGACGTGACCGCGGAGTTCGACCGGCTGCGCGGGCTCGGGGTGCGCTTCACCCAGGACCCGCTGGAGATGGGCCAGGTCACCACCGCCGTGCTGGACGACACCTGCGGCAACCTGATCCAGATCGTGCACAGCAGGTAGGACCGGGGCGGATGTACGGGCGGGTGGCTGTCGTCAACCGCGCGTCAAGGGTCGGACCTGCGGGATCAAGGGACCGCTAACGGAGACGTCCGGCCCCGCAGGAGCGGGCATAGCGTCGTTGCATGCCCCGGATCGCCAGTGGTCCGGGGGCGATGTACCCGTCTCCACGAGGAGTGCCATGAACGACAGCCGGCCTGCCGAGGACCCCGACCCCCTTCGACCGAGCCGGACCGGAGCATTGTTCGTTCCGGTCCGGCCGGGGCCCGCGGGCCACTGCGCCCGCCTCTTCCGTACGCCCCTCGGTGTACGCACCGCCGTCGCCTTCACCGATGACCGGCAGCTGACCCGCGCCCTCGGGCGACGCCAGCCCTGGATCCGCCTCTCCGAGCCGGCGGTGCGTGCCCTGGTCGCGCCCCTGGGGGTCGTCGACCTCGTCGTCGATCCACTGTTCGCCGTCCCGGGGCCCGATGCCGCCGCCCCTGTTGTGAAGCGCCCCCGCCGTACGGCCGCCGCGCCACAACGCGACCTGCCGGCGGCAGCCGTCCCCTGCGGCAACCTCCTGATCGGCTGAGGGGAACACCATGACCACAACAATGCCCGGACTGCCGGCTCCGTCTCCGGCCCCTTCTCCGGCTTCGGTCCCGTCCAGGGCACCGGCCGCCGCGGGACTGTCCGTCTGGCCCGCGTCGGCGCGGCTCACCTCCCATGGTGATGTCGCGGTGGGAGGCGTCTCGCTCGTCGAGGCGGCCGAGCGGTTCGGCACACCCGTGTACCTCCTCGACGAGGGCGAAGTACGCGAACGTTGCCGCACCTATCTGCGCTCCTTCCCGGACACCGACGTCGTCTACGCGGCCAAGGCATTCCTCTGCCGCGCCCTGCTGTACTGGGTGCGCGAGGAGGGCCTCGGTCTGGACGTCTGCTCCGCGGGCGAGCTGGAGTTCGCCGTGACCGCCGGCTTCCCGCCCGAGCGCATCGTGCTGCACGGCAACGCCAAGAGCCCGGAGGACCTGGACACCGCGCTGCGCCTGGGCGTCGGACGGATCGTCATCGACAGCGCGTGGGAGATCGCCCGACTGTCCGCGCTCATCCCGGACGGCGCCCGTCAGAAGGTGCTGGTGCGCGTGGTTCCGGGGGTGAGCGCGGGCGGCCACACCGCGATCCGTACCGGCACGGACGACCAGAAGTTCGGGCTGTCGATCAACGACGGGAGTGCCGGGCACGCCGTCGCCCGGATTCTCGACCAGCCACGGCTCGAACTCGTGGGCCTGCACTGCCACATCGGTTCCCAGATCGCCACCGTCAAGCCCTACCTGACCGCGCTGCGACGCGTCGTCGGGCTGCTGGCCCAGATCCGCCACCAGCACGGAACGGTGCTGCCGGAACTGGACCTGGGCGGCGGACACGCCGTCGCCTACCGGCCCGGGGAGGCCGCGCTCGACATCCCGGCCCTCGGCACCCGCATCCGTCGCGAACTGGCCGCGAACTGCGCCGTGGCCGGCATCCCCGTACCCCGGCTCACCATCGAGCCCGGCCGTGCGCTGGTCGGGCCCGCAGGCGTCGCGCTGTACCGGGTGCTCGCGGTGAAGAGGACCGGCGGTCGCACGTTCGTGGCCGTGGACGGCGGAATGAGCGACAACCCACGGCCCGCGCTGTACGGCGTGCGTTACGCACCCCGGCTCGTCGGGCGACGCTCGACGGCCGGGCCCTGCACCGCGACCGTCGTCGGCCGGCACTGCGAGGCGGGCGATGTGCTCGCCGCCGATGTGACCATGCCCGGCGACATCCGCCCCGGGGACCTGGTGGCCGTTCCGGTCGCGGGCGCGTACCACCTCTCCATGGCATCCAGTTACAACGCGGTCGGCCGCCCGCCGGTGGTCGCCGTCACGGACGGCCGCGCACGGCTGCTGGTCCGCCGTGAATCCCTCGCCGACATCAACGGCCGCGACATCGGTCTGTGAGCCGTTGTCATGTCCCGGGCGAGGCTCGGAGCCTGCTGGTGACCGGCGCGCCGTCGAGATCCGATCCCCACCCGGATGCGGACCCTCGGCAGGGCCTGTACGGGACCCGTCCGCACTGGAATGATCACCGATCATGCGTCTCGAAGAACTCGATGCCGGTGAACGCCAGTTGTGGGATTCCTATGCGCAGGGTCGGCCTGTCGATGTCCGTCATGACTCCGCGGAGGTTGTCCGGCCGACCGTACGAGCCGAGTGCATCATGGCCCTGCTCCTCGGTGCCGGCCCCGAGCCCGCCCCCGGTGAGCGCCCCGCGCTGCGGCTGAGCGGCGCGTCCGTCACGGGCAGGCTGGACCTGCAGTTCGCCGAGATCTCCGCACCCGTCGTCCTGACGGACTGTCACTTCGACGAAGCGCCTCTCCTGCGGGGCGCCAGGTTCCGTGAACTTGCCCTCACAGGTTGCGTACTGCCCGGTCTGACCGCCGACATGGCCCAGGTCGACGGGCGGCTCGTGCTGTCGCACTGCCACCTGAGCGGGCCTCTCGCACTCACCCGTGCCCAGATCCACAGCGACCTGGACCTGAGCCACACCGTGATCACCGCCCCCGGCGGCGAGGCGATATCCGCCGTACGCCTGAGCACGGGTGGGGACCTGTTGTGCACCGACCTGGCCGTCCAGGGAGGCTTCCGCCTCTCGGCGGCCTCGATATCCGGCGAGTTCGATCTGGAAGGCGCCCACCTGAGCAACCCCGGCCTGGACGCCCTCGACGCCTATCACATCCAGATCGCCGAGGACTTCACCTTCCACCCCGGCTTCAGCGCCGAGGGGCGCATCATCCTGTCGGGCGCCAGTGTGGCGGCGGCGATCGGTTTCTGCGGCGCGCGGCTGAAGAACCCCGGCGACATCGCGCTCGAAGCCGTCGACGTCACCGTCAGCCGCAACTTCGACCTCGGTGCGGGTCTCACCGTCAGCGGCGGCATCAAGCTCGACGGCAGCCGCGTCGGCACCCGGCTCAGCTTCCACGACGCCACCCTGACCCATCCCACCGGGACCGCCCTGTCCCTGCGCCTGGTCCAGACACGAGAGACCGATCTGCGCACCCGGCAGCCGATCCACGGCATCGTCGACGCCGGCAACGCCCAACTGGGCACTCTCTACGACGCGCCCGGCACCTGGCCCGCACGTCTTCGGCTGTCCGAGACCGCGTACGACGCCCTCGCCGCCCCGCTCACCGCCCTCGAACGGCTCGAATGGGTCCGGCGCAGCACCGACGGCTACCTTCCGCAGCCCTACGAACAGCTCGCAGCCACCTACCGGCGCCTCGGCCACGAAGACGAAGCCCGTACGGTGCTCCTCGCCAAGCAACGTCACCGCCGTGCCGGACTCCCCGCGCACACCCGCGTCTGGGGTTACGTCCAGGATGCCACCGTCGGCTACGGCTACCGGCCCGCTCGCGCCGCCCTCTGGCTCCTGGCGCTGCTCGCACTGGGCACGTCCTTCTTCGCGACGCATCCCCCCGCCCCGCTCGAAGCGGCAAAGGCCCCTCCGTTCAGCCCGGTGTTCTACGTGCTCGACCTCCTGATCCCCATCATCGGCTTCGGCCAGAAGGCTGCCTTCGCACCGCAGGGCGGCGGCCAGTGGCTCGCCTACGGACTGACCGTCGCAGGATGGGTCCTGGCCACGACGGTGACCGCCGGGGTCTCCAGGGCGATCAGCCGCCAATGATGGATGGAGGAACCCCTACCGGGTTGTCCGGGGTCAAGCGGAGGCGAGGCTCGCGCGTGCTGCGCTCATGAAGGCCGTCTTCTGTTCCTCGAGGTGTTCGTTGACCTCGACATCGCCGATCTCCCGCCACACTGCCTGGTTGAGTGCTCGACCATAGCTGTGCACAGGGGCGTGGAGGCGGGCGCTGCCGACCAGAACGAGGTGCCGCTCGGCGATCCAGAGCCTCGTCATGGCCGCCGAAGCAGCGGCCGTCCAGTCATCGTCATCGCCCCACGCCTCGGGACGTCTGTAGGCCGCTCGTTCAGCATCCTGTGCGCAGGTGATGAAGTCCTTGATCGCCTGCAGCCGCTCGGTCCGGCGCGCCTCGCTGGTGGCCGATGCCTGGCGGCGTTGCTCCAACCGTTCGGCGGAGCGCTGAGTGGCGCGCTGGGAGAGCGCCGTCAGGCCGCCGCCGAGGGCGACGCCTACGAGTGAAAACAGCGGTGCCCACACTTCCGTCGCCACGCGGCGTCCCCCTACGACAAGTCCTTGCGCATCAGCGTGCACATGGTCTCGTACCCGAAGCGTGTCGCAGAAGGCCGGGGCCGGGCAGGGTGAGCCACTGTTGCGACGAGGCCACCGTCACCATCGCCGTCATCGATGAGTGGATGTGACGGTTGCGGCGCGGACATCGCGCCGTCCGAGGTTCATCGCACTGGTTCCACGGGTGGCCACGGAGCCCAGGGAAGTGCTTCACGCCAGCCCGGCCGGCCGCGGGCCCAGTCCCGAAGCACTTCAGCAACAGGTTCCACGGCGAACACCTCGTGTGCGCGCGGCACATGGGCGTGGAAGTGCCGGTCCGAGCCGCCGTCGCGGTATTCGACCTGGTAGCTGAGGTCGTCGTTGAGATGGACCTGCATGTAGTGCTGGCCTGCCGGTTCGAGGCCGAGTCGATGAACCATGACAAACCGCCAGGTCAAGCTCATGTCGGCCAGCAGATCGTGCAGCTGGTCGTCGGACGGGTCGTCCCACGACGTCCCGTCCCACTCGATCGCCCGCAGTACCGGTGTCGCCATGAGGGCGACTCTACTGGCCGACCGTAGTGCGGACATCAGCAGGTTCAAGGAGACGGGCTCTGGTCCTCGCCGCCGGCCGCGGGTGGTTCCTCGGCGGGGAACAGGATCGGGCTGATCAGGTAGCGAGTGCGCTCAGGCGAGGGCTCATTGGTGATACGGCGCACCAGAGCGTCGCGCATCTCGTCGATCAGCGCGGTGAGTTCGTCCCGGCTGAGCCACATCGCGTGCTGGCGGTAACCCACCAGGTCGGCGGCGGGAGCGGCCCCGGGCCGGTCGAGGTAGGTGTTGAACTCGGCCAGCAGGGTCACCATCGCCACGGCGAACGCCCGCCGGTGGTCCTCAAGAGGAACCGAAGCAGCGGCGTCGGCGTCGATCACGGCCCGCTCACGCCGCAGCCGGTAGCGGCGCTCGACGGCGCCGCGCACCCGCTGCTCGCCTTCGATGTCCAGCAGGCCGCCGTCGGCCAGCAGGCCCACATGCCGGTACACGGTGGCCTTCGACACGTCGGGCAACAGCGCGCACAACTGCGAGGTGGTCAGTGTCCGGCCGCCGGACATGGCGTGCACGACGCGCAGTCGTACGGGGTGCAGGAGCAGGTCGACCGTATCCATGGGCACACGGTCTCACGGCTGATACCGTTCTCATACTTGAGAATAAAGGTCACCGGCCCATCGCACCCGCTTGCAGAGGAACACCCCATGACCCGCACACCACCTCCCCTTGGCCGCCTGCACGACATCGGCGGCGACCGGCACCTGATGCTGCACCGCTCCGGCGCGGGCGGTCCGACCGCGGTATTCCTGGCGGGGGTGGGGCTGATGAGCCTGGACTACCTGAACATCCACCATCGCGTCGCCGAGTTGACCACGAGTGTCCTCTACGACCGCGGGGGCAACGGCTGGAGCTACCCCGCCGAACTGCCCCGCACAGCGTCGGAAGTCACCGACGAACTGCGCGAACTGCTCCGTACCGCCGGCATTCCCGGCCCCTACCTGCTGATCGGCCACTCCCTGGGCGGGGCCTACGCGCGCCACTACGCCAGACGTTTCCCCGACGAGGTGGCAGGGCTGCTCCTGCTCGACCCCTTCCACGAGGACTTGGCGGACCGCGCTCCCCGGCAGGTGCGGGAGCAGCTCGACGAGATGCTGGAACAGATGGGGAGCCACGAGGCGGCCGACCCCACGCCGGAACAGCTGGAGCAGTCCCGCGCCCAGATGATCCAGCACTTCGCCACCTGGCCGGAGCCGGTGCGCGAGCCCCTGGCCACGCACCACCTCGCCACCTGGCGGGCCGCCTCGCGCGAGAACCAGAACCTCTACGACAAGGTCGCCCAGGAGTTCCGGCAGGCCGCGGCCACCCCCGACGTGCCGCTCATCGTGCTCACGGCCATGGGGCACGACGCCACCCAGGCCCACTTGTGGCCCGCTGAAGTGCTGCGGGAGATCAACGAGAGCAAGCGCTCCCTGCACGCCGAGCTGGCCGCCGAGTCTTCGCAAGGAGAACAGAGGGTTCTCGACGACGCGGGGCACGGGTGGCTGCACGAGGAGCGGGCGGACGCGGTGGTCCAGGCGGTAGACGACCTCATCGCGAGGGCTTGTCGATGACCGCGCCACCCGCCTGCCGCACACCCTCGTCCGACTCCGTACGCCCTCCGTCGGATCGAAGGGACGAGACCTGTCGAGCCAGGGCCGCGGCGACGGCATCGGTGTGGTGGCAGGCGATGTCGCCACCGGGCACACGGTCCGTGCACAACTGCCGTTGTTCCGGGCCGAGAAGCGGATGCGCCGGGCACCGGGAGCGGAACACGCAGCCGCGCGGCGGGTCGGCCAAACTGGGCAGATCGCCGGACAGCCGGATCCGTCCGCTCCGGTCCGCCGTCGGATCCGGCTGCGGGACGGCCGACAGCAGCGCCCGGGTATAGGGATGCCGCGGGGTGTCGAAAACCCCGGCGGTGTCTCCGTGCTCCATGATCCGGCCCAGATACATCACCGCGATGCGGTCGGCGAAGTGGTCGACCACGGACAGGTCATGAGCGATGAAGAGGTACGCCACCCCGGTGTCCCGCTGGATGTCCTCCAGCAGATTGATCACCTGTGCCTGCACCGAGACGTCCAGGGCGGAAACCGGCTCGTCGCAGATGATCAGACGTGGGTCCAGGGCGAGGGCCCGGGCGATGCCCACGCGCTGCTTCTGGCCGCCGGAGAACTCGTGCGGGAAGCGGTTGTAGTGGTCGGGGCGCAGTCCGACCCGGTCCATCAGGTCCCGCACCTTGGCCTTGATCCCGCCGGCCGGTGTGATCCGCTGGGCCACCAACGGCGCGGCGATCGCACTGCCCACGGACTGGCGCGGATTGAGCGAGGAGGAGGGGTTCTGGAACACCATCTGCACCCGGCGCCGGTACTCCTGCAGTTCGGAGCGGCGCAGTTCGGCGATCTCCCGGCCCTCCAGCCGGATGCTCCCGGAAGTGGGCTCCAGCAGCCGCATCAGCAGCCGGCCGGTGGTCGACTTGCCGCAGCCGGACTCGCCCACCAGGCCGAGGGTCTGCCCGGCCCCGACCGAGAAGCTGACACCGTCGACGGCCTTGATCACGCCGCCGCCGGACCGGAAGGCACCGGACCGGAACGCGCCGGAACGGATCGGGAAGTGCTTGGTCAGATCGGTGACCTGCAGCAGCGGTGTCATCGGGTCGCCTCTCCGGCCGGTTGCGGGCTCTTCAGGTGGCACCGCGAAAGGTGCCCGTCGAGGCCGGTCAGGGCCGGCCGCCGGGTTCCGCAGGCTCCGTCCGGCACCAGGTGCGTCTTCGGGCAGCGGTCCGCGAACAGGCAGCCCTCGGGCAGCGCCAGCAGCGACGGCGGGAAGCCCGGGATCGGGCTGAGCCGCTCGGAGCGCCGCGCCAGCGACGGCATGGAGGTCAGCAGCCCCTGGGTGTAGGGGTGTCGTGGTTCGCGGAACAGGTCGGTCACGGTCGCCCGCTCCACGCACTGACCGCCGTACATCACCACGACCTGGTGACACACCTCGGCGACCACACCGAGGTCATGGGTCACCAGGATCACCGAGGCCCCGGTCTCGGCCTGCAACTCGCCCAGCAGATCGAGGATCTGGGCCTGCACCGTGACATCCAGCGCGGTGGTGGGCTCGTCGGCGATCAGGAGCTCGGGTTCGCAGACCAGCGCCATGGCGATCATCGCGCGTTGCCGCATGCCGCCGGAGAACTCGTGCGGGTACGCCGAGTACCGGCGCGCCGGATCGGGAATCCCCACCCGGCCGAGCATGTCGACGGCGACCGCCGCCGCGGCCTTCCTGGACACGTGGTTGTGCACCCGGTAGGCCTCGGCGATCTGTGCTCCGACCGGGTAGAAGGGGTGCATCGCCGAAAGCGGGTCCTGGAAGATCATCGCGATCCGCTTGCCGCGATAGGCACGCATCCGTGCCTCGTCGAGCGCGTTGAGGTCCTGTCCGTCCAGCAGGATCTGCCCGGTGACGGTGGCCGAGGTGCCCTTGAGCAGCCCCATCAGGGCCTGACTCGTGACGGTCTTCCCGGACCCGGATTCGCCGACGACACCGACGGTCTCCCCGCGCGCCAGCGTCAGGTCCATTCCGTTGACCGCGTGCACCACGCCGTCGTCGGTCGGGAAGCTCACCCGCAGATCGCGGACGGCCAGCAGGGGAGCCGGCTCGGGCGTGGTCATCAGGCCATCCTCACTCGCGGGTCGATCACCGCGTAGGCGATGTCGACCAGGACGTTCGCGACGATGATGAAGAACGCGGCCATCATGGTGATGGCCATGGTGACCGGCAGGTCGCCGGCCTGTGCCGCGTGCACCGCGGTGAATCCGACACCCGGCACCGAGAAGATCTGCTCGGTGAGCACGGCGCCGCCCAGCAGTCCGCCGATGTCGAGGCCCAGCATGGTGACCACCGGGGTGATCCCGGCCCGCGTCCCGTGCTTGAACACGATGCTCCGCCGGGACAGGCCCTTCGAGCGGGCGGTCCGCATGAAGTCCTCGCCGAAGGTCTCCAGCATGTTGCTGCGGGTGACCCGGATGTACTGGGCGCTGAACAGCACGGCCAGCGCCACCCAGGGCAGCAGGTAGTTGAGGAGCCAGCCACCCGGCCCCGCGGCGCCGAACGGCGAGGCGATTTCGTTGGTGGTGAAGGGCAGTACGTCCAGTGTGCTGACGAACAGCAGCAGCAACAGCAGCCCGGTCACCGGAATGGGCAGCGACACCCCGACCGAGGCGGCGCCGACGATCAGCTTGTCGGTGAGCCGGCCCTTGCGCAGGGCCGCCAGCAGACCGAGCCCGACGCCGGCGACGGTCCACAGCACGATCGCGCCGCTGGCCACCGACAGCGTGTAGGGCAGGGCCCGCCCGATGATCGCGGTGACGTCCTCGTTGGTCTGGAACGACTTGCCCAGACAGGGCCACGAGCACAGGGTCTCGGCACCGGGCGCGCCGACCGGGTGGCTGCCCACGAGCCCGGACATGTAGGTGACGTACTGGGTGAGGAACGGCTTGTCCATCCCGAGGGCGACGCGGGCCTCGGCGATGCGCTGCGGAGTGCACTCCTGACCGCAGGCCGCCCCGGCCGGGTCCGCCGGACCGAGCTGGAACAGGGTGAACGTCGCGAAGCTGATCACGATCAGCAGCACGCTCATCGCGGCGATCCGCCGCAACAGGAAACCGGTCATGGGCGTGGCCCGCCGACTCGGGATGGACTCACCGTTGTACCTCTCTCGCCTGCTGTCGCGTCGCCGTCAGTGCTCTACGCCGACGACCGACAGGTCGATGGCGCCGAAGAAGTACCCCACCTGCGCGTTGCGGACCTTGGAGCCGACCACGCTGCTGGTGTAGCTGCGCACCAGCGGAACGAGCGGGTACTCCTGCATGGCCCGGTCGAAGAGGGCGGCCCACTTCTTGCCCAGTTCCTCACTGGTCCCGTTGGTGCCGCGGAGCCGGTACATGGCGCCGGAGATCTCCGGGTCGTGGTAGCGCGGGATGTTGGAGAAGCCGTACGTCCTGCCGTCCAGGCTCGGGCCCAGGTTGGGGTCGATGGTGGTGCGTACCGAGCCGCTGTCCGCGCCGCCGCACCAGCCGCTGCGGGCGATGTCCGGCATCTGGTCACCGGCCAGCACCGTGTAGTAGTTGGCGGCCGGAATCGGGCGCAGCTGCAGGTCGATGCCGAGCGCCTTGAGGTTCTGCTGGAGTACGGTGCCGACGTTCTTGTACCGGGCGTTGGTGTCGGCGTACCCGTACACGAGGGTCTTGGGGACCGTCTTGCCCCGGAGCACCTTCTTGGCCTCGGCGAGCTTCGGCTTGCCCGTGGGGTCCAGGTCGGTGTGCTGCTCGGTGTAGCCGCGCTGCGCCGGGTTGATGTAGGACTGGGCCAGCTTGCCGAACCGGCCGCCTCCGTACTGCAGTTGGATGGCGCTCCGGTCGATGGACAGCGCGATCGCCTTGCGGACCAGAGGGTCCTTGATGGTCTCGGTGTTGAGGTTCAGGACGTCCGTGCAGCCCAGCAGACCGGCCGCGGTGCGCGCCTTGACCTTGGGATCGTTGAGCTTGGCGGCGTCGGAGGCCTGCAGACCGCCGTTGCTGTCCAGGGTGATCGCGGTCGGGTCCGAGTCGGCGATCAGCTGCTGGCTGATGGTGGCCTGGGCGGTGGACAGGGTGAAGCTGAAGGTGTCCGGGCGGGCGGGCCGGTTCGGATCGGTGGCGGGGTCCCATTGGCTGTTGCGGACCAGTTTCATCGACCGGCCGCGGTCGTACGACGCGATCTTGTACGGGCCGGACGAGACCGGGTGGTTGGTGTAGTCGAGCCTGGTGTCCTTGCCCCGCGGTACCGGCGCCGTGTTCGAGCGCGAGACCAGGGCGGGGAACTCGGCGAACGGCTGCTTGAGGTGGAAGACGACGGTGCGGTCGTCCGGGGTGTCGATGCCCTTGAAGTCCCCACCGGCGTACGGGCCCTTGTAAGTGTCGTCGGCAAGCGCGGAGTTCAGTTCCTGCGGTGCCTGGGTGAAGACGTCGCGGGCGTAGGTGCGCTCGACGCCGTACTTGATGTCCTTGCTGGTGATCGGCGTGCCGTCCTCGAACTTCAGCCCCTTCTTCAGGGTGTAGGTCCAGGTGAGGCCGTCGGCGGAGGGCTTGCCCAGGTCGGTGGCGAGATCCGGCACGACGGTCGGCGGCCGGCCCGCGGTCTCCTTGGCCATCGTCAGGGTGCGGTAGTACAGCTGCCCCACATCGGCGGTCTGCACGTAGTTGCTGTTGCCGGGGTCCAGCGTCTGGAAGTCCGAGGACATCAGGACATTGACGTTCCCGCCCCTGGCGGTGTTCCCCTTCCCGATCGTGACCGGTGCGAAGGCGTCGGCCGGGCGGCCGGAGCCGGAGCCGGGGGCGGGCTTGGCACCGCCGCATGCGGTGAGGGCCAGCCCGGCGGTGACCGTCAGGGCCAGTCCCGCCACGGTGGTTCTCTTCACTGGAGTCTCCTTGCGAGTGCGTAAGGGGTGGTGCGGCAGGGCGGATCAGCCGCGGGACGACTTGGGGTCCAGCGCGTCGCGGACCGCGTCGCCGAGCAGGTTGAAGGCCAGCACGGTGATGACCAGCGCGCCGGCCGGGACGGCCAGGAACCACGGGTCGGACAGGTACCAGTTGCCTGCCTGGGCGGCGTTGAGCATCTGGCCCCAGGACGGAGTGGGGTCCTTGACCCCGACACCGAGGAACGAGAGGGCCGCCTCGGCGGTGATGTTGGTGGGGATCATCATCGTCGCGTAGACCAGCACGACGCCCATGACGTTGGGGATGATCTGCCGGAAGATGATGCTGCGGTGGGAGGCTCCGTACGCCTGGGCGGCCTCGACGAACTCCTGCTCGCGGATGGAGAGGACCTGGCCGCGCACCACCCGGGCGAGGTAGGCCCACCCGAAGAAGCCGAGGATGATCACCAGCGAGGCGATCGGCACCAGGCTGCCCGAGTCGAGGGCGGTGCCCCGCAGCCGGGACTGCAGGATCGGGGTCAGCGACAGCACCAGCAACAGGTGCGGGAAGGCCAGGAAAAGATCCATCACCCGGCTGATCACCATGTCGACCCTGCCGCCGAAGTAGCCGGCGGCGGCACCGAGTACGGTGCCCAGGACCACCGAGACCAGGGTGGACAGCAGCGCGATGGTCAGCGAGATCCTGGCACCGAAGGCCATCCGGGCGAAGATGTCACGGCCCAGGCCCGGTTCGAGGCCGAGCCAGTGCTCGCCGGACGGAAAGCGGTAGTACGGCAATGGCAGCCCCGGTGTGTAGAGGTCGTCCAGGAAGTCCGGGCCGATCCGGGGGGTGAACGGATCCGAGCCCTCGATGGAGACCAGCACCGGGGCCATGACCGCGAACAGCACCATCAGGACCACCACGGCCAACGCCGCGACGGCGATCCGGCTGCGCCGGATCCGGAGCCACGCGGTGCCCAGCAGCGACCGTGCGGTGGCGATCTCCGCCTCCGGTCCGCGTCCGGCCGGTACGGCTTCGGCGTCCGGTGGGGGCAGGGTGGCCACCGGCCCCTCAGTGGGCTCCGGCGCGCCGGCGCGAGGCAGTGGGACGGGTGGCTCTTGTGGATCCGGCACGTCGGTCCTTCGGTGCTCGGGGGTGCGAGTTGCCGAGACGGTATACCAAGGATCGTGATTTCTACTAGGGTTCGGCGACATCCGGGACAACCCGCGACCCGCGCCGTGCAGCACCTCGAATCTCCGTTGATCTGTGTGTTCTTGGGAGCGGTGCGAGCTGCGTGAGCGTTGTCCCGAAGGTCTGCCCGGTTCGTGACGCGTCGATCGTGCGCAGATCCCGGGCGGCCTGTTCTGCGATTTGGTGTACCAAACGTGAAAGGGAATCGATGAGGACCCTGGTCACCGCCTCCTGGGTGATAGCCCATGACGGACGCTCGCACGTGGAGATCCCGGACGGCGCCGTGCTGATCGACGGAGACACCGTCGTCGACGTGGGCGGCCGCGCCGAACTCGGCCGGCACCGGCCCGACGAACACATCGAGCTGGGTGACGCCGTGATCACCCCCGGCCTCATCGACCTGGACGCCCTCACCGACATCGACCACCTGATCCTCGACTCATGGGCGTCCCCGGAGCTTGCCGACGGCTTCACCTGGTCGGCCGGGTACTTCGCCGCGCCCCGCGCGGTGTTCGACGCCGCCCAGCGGCGCACGGTGCGCGAGTACGCGCTGGTGCAGCTCGCCCTGCACGGCATCACCAGCTACATGCCGATCGCCTCAGAGGTGCACAGCGACTGGGCGGAGACGTACGAGGACTTCGTGGCGACGGCCGAGGTCTCCACCCGGCTCGGGCTGCGCGCCTTCCTCGGGCCGTCGTTCCGTTCCGGGGTCAACGTGGTCGGCGACGACGGCAGGCGCACCGTGCTCTTCGACGAGGAGGCGGGCCGGCGCGGCCTGGCCGACGCGCTCCGGTTCCTGGACCGCACCGAGCGCCTCGGTGATCCCCTGGTGACCGGGGTGCTGCTCCCGTGCCGGATCGAAACCCTGACCCCGGACCTGCTCCGTGACATCGCCGAGGCCGCGCACCGACGAGACGCGCTGGTGCGCCTGCACGCACTCCAGGGCCAGTGGGAGCGGGACTTCGTCCAGCGCACCCACGGGGGCCGCACCCCGCTGCAACTCATCGCGGAATCCGGGCTGTTGTCCGACCGGCTGATCGTGCCGCACGGCGTGGTGCTGGACGTGCACCCCGACGTACTCGGTACCGACACCGGTGATGTGGCCGTACTGGCCGATTCCGGGGTCTCGATCGTGCACTGCCCGCTGACCAACGCCCGGTACGCCCACAACCTGCACACCTTCGCCGGCTACCGCGAGCAGGGGGTCAACCTGTGCCTGGGCACCGACTCCTTCCCGCCGGACCTGATCAGAGGCATCGACGTGGGCACCCAGATCGCCAAGCTCCAGGCCGGTGACCTGGGGCAGGGGCAGCTCACCGGCTACTTCGACGCGCTGTGGACCGGTGGGGCGACCGCCTTGCACCGCCCGGACCTCGGGCGACTGGCCCCGGGGGCCACCGCCGACCTGGCGGCGTTCGCCCTGGACGACTTCCGCATGGGCGTCACCGAGGACCCGCTGCGCACCCTCGTCCTCAACGGAACCGCCCGCGACGCGGTGCTGACCATGGTCGCGGGCAGGGTGGTCATGCGCGACGGAGCCGTCCCCGGCGTCGATCTCGCCGCGCTGCGGCGGGCCGGCCAGGAACTGTTCGACACGATGCGCGCGGCCTATCCGGAGCGCGACCACTGCCGCCGCCCCGTGGACGAACTGTTTCCGCCGGTGTTTCCGCGTGGGTAGGAGCGAATGCCGCCGTCACTCACCCGCTTCGGCCTCTTCGGCGGAGTAGTCGTCCAGGATGGCCGGCGCGGCGGCGGTGGCGGCCGCCGGATCACCGCCGCGCACGGCCTCGTACAGAGCGGTGTGGAACGGATCTTCACCCGCCTCGTCGATGCACTGGTTCGCCTCGACGGTCTCCCACAACGCGTCGCTCATGTTCCGGTAGAGGTCGCTGAGCAGCGGGTTGTGGGAGGCCTCGGCGATCCGCAGGTGGAAATCGACATCGGCGTCGGTGAAGGTGCCCAGGTCACCGGCCCGGCCCGCCGCCGTGCGGCGTTCCATCGCCTCCTGGAGAGAAGCGAGATCCTCCTCGGTGCGCATGGTGGCCGCCAGCCGCGCCGCCACGATGTCCAGACCACGCCGCACATCGAGGATGTCGGCGGTCCTGGCACGGTCGAGACGGCGGCGGAGCGCGATCCGGCCCTCGTCGGTGGCGGTCACGAAGGTGCCGTTGCCCTGGCGGGTGGTCAGGAGCTCGGCGTGCACCAGCACGCGTACCGCCTCGCGGACCGAGAGCCGGCTCACGCCGAAGATCCCGGCGAGCCGGCTCTCGGTGGGGATCCGGTCGCCCACCTGCCAGGTACCCCGGGTGATCCGTGTCGATCCAGGCCCAGATCCTCAGCCTCCTCGCCGACATCCGTGAGCGGAGCGGAATCAGCTATGTCTTCATCTCCCACGACCTGGCCGTCGTCCATCAGATCAGTGACACCGCGATCGTGATGCGCGGCGGCCGGGTGGTGGAACGCGGTCCGACACCCTCATTGCTGCGCGCGCCGGAGACGGAGTACACCAAGGCCCTGCCGGCCGCGGTGCCCCACCCGGGCTGGAAGCCGCAGCGGACCCGCCGCTGAAGCCCCGCCCGGTCGGCGGCGTGCGGCGCCGACCGGGCGCGGGACGAGTGGATGTGTTCTCGGTACGCGGGCCGTGCCTGCACAATTCGACTCGTGACTGATGAAGATCCGTACCTGTGGCTGGAAGACATCGACGGCGAGGCCGCGCTCGCCTGGGTGGCCGAGCGGAACGCCGAGACGGCGGCGGCGCTGGCCGCCGACGCCGGGTTCGCCGGCCTGAAGGAGCGCCTGCGGGAAGCGCTGGACGCCTCGGACCGGATTCCCTACACCGTCCGCCGCGGCGCCTTCCTCTACAACTTCTGGCAGGACGCCGGGCAGGTGCGCGGTGTGTGGCGGCGCACCTCGCCGGAGCAGTACCGCAAGGATTCGCCCGACTGGGAGGTCCTCCTCGACGTCGACGCGCTCGCCGCGGCGGAGGGCGAGAAGTGGGTGTGGGCGGGCGCGCAGGTGCGCCGCCCCGACCACGACCGGGCACTGGTGTGTCTGTCGCGCGACGGCGGTGACGCCGTCGTGGTCCGCGAGTTCGACCTCGCCACCCGGACCTTCGTCGAGGACGGGTTCCGGGTGGGGGAGGCGAAGACGCGGATCGGGTGGATCGACGCCGACACCGTCTTCATCGGCGCGGACCTCGGCCCCGACTCGCTGACCGAGGCCGGCTATCCGCGCACGGTACGCAGATGGCGCCGCGGCACACCCCTGGAAGAGGCCACGCTGGTCTTCGAGGCAGGGACAGCGGACGTGGCGGCCTGGGGCCGGCACGACAGCACGCCGGGCTTCGAGCGGGACTTCGTCTCCCGGTGGCTGGACTTCTTCCGCAGCGAGACGTACCTCCTGACCCCCGACGCCTCGCTCGTCAGGATCGAGGTCCCCGACGACGCCAACGCCTACGCCCACCGTCGGCATCTGATCGTCGCCCTGAAGTCCGACTGGCTCGGACAGCCTGCGGGCTCTCTGCTGGCGTTCGACTTCGATGCCTTCCTGGCCGGCGACCGCACCGCACAGGTGCTGTTCACTCCGGACGCGCGGACGGCTCTGGCCGGGCACTCCTGGACCCGCCACCATCTGATCCTGGAGACGATGCGCGACGTCAGCACCCACATCGAGGTCCTGACCCCCACCTCCGCAGGCGGATGGGAGCGCCGTCCGCTCGCGGACGTCCCGGCGCTGTCCCGCGTCACGGTCGTGGACACGGACCCCGACGTCTCCGACGAGTACTTCCTGGACGTGTCCGGGTTCCTCCAGCCGTCCTCCCTCCACCACGGGCGGATCGGCGCCGAGTCCGAGATCCTCAAGCAGGCCCCGGCCCGCTTCGACACGGCCGGCCTGACGGTGCAGCAGTACTTCGCGCCCTCCCAGGACGGCACCCGGGTGCCCTACTTCGTGATCGGCCCCGGCCACTCTCCCGCCACCCCCGGCCCCACGCTGCTCTACGGCTACGGCGGCTTCGAGGTATCGCTCATCCCCTCCTACGACGCGGTGACGGGCCGGGCGTGGCTGGAGCGCGGCGGCACCCACGTGATCGCCAACATCCGGGGCGGCGGCGAGTACGGACCGGACTGGCACCAGGCCGCGCTGGGCGCGGACCGGCCGCGGGCCTTCGAGGACTTCGCGGCCGTCGCGACGGACCTCGTCGCACGCGGCATCACCACCCCGGCCATGCTGGGCGCCGCGGGAGGAAGCAACGGCGGCCTGCTCATGGGCGCGATGCTCACCCGCTACCCGCACCTGTTCGGCGCGATCGTCGCCCAGGTACCGCTCCTGGACATGCTCCGCTTCCACAAGCTCCTGGCCGGCGCGTCCTGGACCGCCGAGTACGGCAACCCGGACAACGAGGCCGACCTCCCGCACCTTCGCGCGCTCTCCCCGTACCACCGGCTCGCCGCGGACCGGGTCTACCCGCCGGTACTCCTGACCACCTCCACCCGTGACGACCGGGTCCACCCCGGCCATGCCCGCAAGGCGGCGGCACGGCTGCGCGAACTCGGTCACCCGGTCCTGTTCCACGAGAACACCGGCGGTGGGCACGCGGGCGCCGGAGACAACGAACAGGCCGCCCACAACGAGGCCCTGACGCATACCTTCCTGTGGCAGCACCTGGCGTCACCGGCATAGCCGGCGTCCCGGTTCGTTCAGGCCAGGACGACCGGGTTGCAGAGCGCCGCCATCCGCCCGTCGGGATGGCGCACCTCGACGCGGACGAACGCGGAGTCCGCCGTACGGGTGCGCCATTCCACGGTGCCCGTTCCCGACCCGGGCAACGACGCGCGATGCGCCACACCCTGCTCCGTGTGGAAGGCGACCGTGCCCGAGGGCACGCCCCGTACGTCCACCCGCACCTCGGCCGGTGCGTCGCCCGCCATCAGCCGCTCACCGATTCCGGCGCTGCGGCCACCGGCCGAGGCCGTGCACGACAAGTCGACGGCGGCCGATCCGGCGATCCAGCTCCGGCCGGCCCGGATCCCGGCGAGGACCGCTTCGGCGCTCAGCTCCTCGGCCAGCACGACGGTGTGCGGGATCCCCATCTGGCCCGCCAGATGCGTATCGCTGTTGCCCATGGCCGGGCGCCAGTGCCCCCGGTGGATGTCCGCGGCCAGGCCGCGCCCCCACTCGGCCAGGGCCGCCTCGTTGTCGGCGTTCCACGGCACGTCCGAGCTCCACGCCCCGTTCCACACCTCGACCACATCGAACCCCTGGTACGGGTACATGAAGGTGCCCGAGGCGTACGGTGCGTGCGGATGGGCGGCCACGCACAGCCCACCGGCCCGGTGCACCTCGTCCAGATGCCCGTCGATCCGCCCGTCCCGCACCCCGTACCGCCAGTCGACGACCTGTCCGGGGCGGATCCCCAGCGCGAGCCAGTGCCCCGTCCGGGTGGTGACCTCCTCGCCGAGGATCACCAGCAGATCGTCACCGGCGGGCCGGTTCCAGACGCCGTGCGCCGCGGCGGTGTTGTGTTCGGTGGTCGCCAGGAAATCGAGCCCCGCCGACCGGGCAGCGGCAGTGAGCTGCTGCGGTGTCAGCTCGCCGTCCGAGTGCACCGAATGCACATGGCAGTCACCGCGGTACCAGCCACGCCCCCGGCCGCCCACCCGCACCGGCGGAGCTTCCGGCGGCAGATTTAGTATCCCATCATCCATCGACTTGTGACCTCCGTGGTCGGGTTCGAGCTCCTGCCAAGGGATTTCTTTACCCAAGGGTCGTCATTTGGTATACAAAAAAGCCATGCCTGGTTCCGTGTCTCCCCACAGTTCCCCGCCGTCCCCGCCCCCGCACCCCACGCGCTGGTGGGCCCTGGGCGTTCTGGGGCTGGCCCAGCTGATGATTCTGCTGGACAGCACGATCGTGAACGTGGCCCTGCCGTCGCTGCAGAGCGAACTGGACATGAGCGATGGAGACCGCCCCTGGGTGGTCACCGCCTACACCGTCGCCTTCGGCGGGCTGCTGCTGCTCGCCGGGAGGCTCGCCGACCACCTGGGGCGCAAGCGGGTGTTCACCGCCGGCCTGCTCGGGTTCGCGGTCGCCTCCGCCGCGGCGGGCGCGGCACCCACCGCACAGGCCCTCTTCGCCGCCCGAGCCGTCCAGGGTGCCTTCGCCGCACTGCTCGCCGCCTCCGCCCTCGCGCTCGTCGCCACCACCTTCACCGACCCCCGCGAGCGACGCCGTGCGATCGCCCTCTTCGGCGCCCTCGGCGGAGCCGGAGCATCCCTGGGCGTCGTGCTGGGCGGGGCGCTCACCCAGTGGTTCGGATGGCGCTGGTGCCTGCTGGTCAATGTGCCGATCGCCCTCACCGCGCTCCTCGGCACCACCTGGATGCCACCGGACCACTCGCAGCGTCGGCACGGCCGCATCGACGTCGCCGGCGCCGTGCTGGGCTGCGGCGGGCTGACGGCCATGGTGTACGGCTGCAGCCAGGCCGAGGCGCACGGCTGGTCGGCCCCCTCGGTGCTGGGTACCCTCTCCGGCGGCGCCGCACTGCTCATCGCCTTCGCGTACTGGCAGACCCGTGCCGAGGCGCCCCTGCTGCCGCCGCGGCTGATGCGCGACGGCCGCCGGGTGGCCTCGCTGGTGGCCGGGGGAGCGCTCATGACGGGACAGCTCTCGGTCTCCCTGTTCCTCACCTACTACCTGCAGACCGTCCTGGACTGGTCCGCACTGGCCAGCGGTCTCGGCTTCCTGCCGATCAGCCTCGTCACCACCGCCACGGCCACCCAGATCGGTACCCGGCTGCTGCCCCGGCTCGGTCCCCGAGTGATGATGACGGCGGGACTGTCCATCTCGGCCTGCGGTCTGCTCCAGCTCGCCCTCCTGACACCGGACTCCGGCTACGCCGCGAATGTCCTTCCCGCACTGGTCACCTTCAGCGTCGGAAACGGCGCCAGCTTCCTCGCCATCATGACCGGGGCGACCTCCAACGTACCCGCGCAGGACGCCGGAATCGCCTCGGCCTCCGTCAACTCGGCCCAGCAGGTGGGCGGTTCCATCGGATCAGCGGTCTTCAACACCGTCGCGGCGAGCGCCGCGACCGCGTTCCACGGCAGCGCGCGGGCGGCCACACTGCACGGCTTCACCGCCGCCGTCCGGTACCCGCTGGCCGCTCTGCTGCTCGCCGCAGTCGTGACGGCCGTGCTCGCCCGCACGCCGGCCCGGCCCGCCCCGTCCGGCCCCGGCCGCCCCGCGAGCCGCAGAGCCATAGATGCCGACAATGCCATCCATGGGAAGTGAGTCTTGGACTCCATCGGTGTGGACAAGGCATCGTGGGAGACATGCCGGTCCCGTCCGAGCAGGGCGCAGGCGACCGGCCGCCGGCCCGCACCGCCGGGCACACGAGCACCGACGGAGTACCCCATGACCATCACGTCACCCTGCCGCGGCCCGGCCACCGAGGAGGCGCCGTTCCGGGCCGTCTGCACACGGGAGGCGGTCCCGTCGTCCGTACCGTTCCTGCGCCGTTTCGCCGGGGCGGCCGCCGACCGGTGGGAACTCTCCGGCGATGTCCGCGAGGCCGTGGCCGTCGTGGTCGCCGAACTCGTCACCAATGTCGTCGTCCACACCGCCAGCGACGACGTCACCCTCTGCCTGCACATCCGTGACGGCGTGCTGACGATCGAGGTCCGGGACCGGGGGCACTGGCGGCCGGAGGGACACGACCGTCCCGGTCCGGCCCCCGCCGATGCGGAATGCGGTCGCGGGCTGGACATCGTCGCCGCGTACAGCGGCGTTCCCGCCGTCCGCACGAGCGCCGCGGGTACCACCGTGACCACCGATCTGCGGCTGCTGCCGCAGACGGCCTGAAACCCGGCGGGGCCGGCCCACCGGGTTCCAGAAGGTACGCAAGAGGTGCGGGCGCCCCGGAGGGCGCCCCCGTCAGGCCCGGGGCCTCTCGATCAGCCGCCCGGAACGCCCGGTGATGTCGCCGTCCTCGGCGATCCGCTCACCGCGCAGCCATGTCCCGCGGACGACACCGTGCAGTGTCTTCCCGGCGTACGCGGTGATCGGGTTGCGGTGGTGCAGCCGGGCGGGGTCGACGGTGAACGTCTCCTCGGGGGCGAGAACCGCGAAGTCGGCGTCGTGGCCGGGGGCGATGGCGCCCTTGCCCGTCAGTCCCGCCAGCCGGGCGGGGCCGGCCGACATCCAGCGCACGACGTCCTCCAGGCTGTGACCGCGCTCGCGGGCAGCGGTCCAGACGGCGGGCAGACCGAGCTGGAGCGAGGAGATGCCGCCCCAGGCCGTGCCGAAGTCGGGGGTCTTGAGGTCGGTGGTGCAGGGCGAGTGATCGGAGACGACGCAGTCGAGGGTGCCGTCGGCCAGGCCCTGCCACAGGGCGTCCTGGTTCTCGCGCTCGCGGATGGGCGGGCAGCACTTGAACTCGGTCGCGCCGTCCGGGACCTCCTCCGCGGTGAGGGTGAGGAAGTGCGGGCAGGTCTCGGCGGTGATGCGGACCCCCTCGCGCCTGGCCGCGGCGATGAGCGGCAGCGCGTCGCTGGAGGAGAGGTGCAGCACATGGACCCGGGCGTCGTGCTCCCGGGCGAGCCGGATCAGCAGGGCGATGGCGTCGTTCTCCGCCGCGCGGGGGCGGGAGGCGAGGAAGCCCGCGTAGGCGGGACCGCTGTTCTGCGGGGCGGCGGCCAGATGGCCCGGGTCCTCCGCGTGCACGATGAGCAGCCCGTCGAAGGAGGCGATCTCCGCGATCGCGGCGGCCAGCCGGGCCGGGTCGAGCTCCGGGAACTCCTCGACCCCCGAGGGCGAGAGGAAACACTTGAAGCCGAACACCCCCGCCTCGTGCAACGGCCGCAGGTCCTTGAGGTTGGACGGGATCGCGCCGCCCCAGAACCCGGTGTCGATGTGCGCCTTCGCGCGGGCGACCTCCTGCTTGACCCGCAGGTTCTCGACCGTGGTGGTCGGCGGCAGCGAGTTGAGCGGCATGTCGACGAGCGTGGTGATGCCACCGGCGGCGGCCGCCCGGGTGGCGGTCCAGAAGCCCTCCCACTCGCTGCGGCCGGGGTCGTTCACATGGACGTGGGAATCGACGAGGCCGGGCAGCACGGCGTCGTCGCCGACGTCCTCCAGCCGCGCCCCGGCCGGTACCTCGACGGTGTGCGGAAGCACGTTCACGATCCGGCCGTCGGCGACGGTCACGGATGCGGGGCGGGCACCCTCGGGAGTGATGACGCGCGTGGAGCGCAGTACGAGCTGTACGTCGGGCAACGGATGCCCCTCCTCCTGTGTTGTTTCTCCGTCCACCGCCGCTCCCCGGCCGGATGCCCGGGGAGCGGCGGCCACTACGCGCCGGTCAGGTCCGGTGTGACCCGCGACGTCACACCGTCACACCCGCGGCGGCCAGTTGAGGATCTTCTTGGGGCGAGGCGTCGCGTACGTGCGTACCTTGGAGGTGCGCAGGCCGAGGCGGACGAGGGACTCGGCGATCGTCACGGCGGCGGTCACCCCGTCGACGACGGGAACCCCGGTGCGCTCGATGACGCGCTCGGTGAGACCGGACATGCCGCCGCACCCCAGACAGATCACCTCGGCGCGGTCCTCCTCCACCGCACGGGCGGCCTGCTCGACGATGGCGTCCACGGCGGCCTTCTCGTCCCGCTCCAGGTCGAGCACGGCCATTCCGCTGGCGCGCACGGAGGCGCACCGGGCGCTCAGGCCCGCGGCGTGGAGGCGCTCCTCGATCAGCGGGACCGTACGGTCCAGGCTCGTGACCACGGAGTAGGTGCGGCCCAGGAACTGGGCGGTGCTCGCAGCCGCCTCGGTGATGTCGACGACCGGTACGTCGAGCAGCTCCTGCAGCCCCTCCCGGCCGTGTTCGCCGTACCCGGCCTGGATCACGGCGTCGAACGGCTCCGGATAGGCGCGGACGGCCTCCATCACGGCGATGGCGGCGAGGTAGCTCTCGTAGTTGCCCTCGACCGACTCCGCCCCGAAGGCAGGGGTCAGCGGAACGATCTCGGTACCGGGTGACGCCGCACCGGCCGCCTGCTCACCGATCGAGTCGGTGATGGACTGCGTGGTGTTGACGTTCACGACGAGGATGCGCATGGTTCGGCTCTCTGCTGGATGGTTCATTCGGCGGCGACGGCGATGGACTCGCCGTCCACGTCGCGGGTCTGCACGCTGCGGTCGGCGATGGCCGCGTACAGCACGGCGGCAAGGATGGCGCCGACGAACCAGGAGAATCCGGCCACGGCGCTGAAGAACGGCACCAGCGCGACGACGACGGCGATCGCGGCGCTGGGTACGAAGGCCCAGACGGCCCGGGGGTTGAAACCGTGACGGTAGTGGTAGTCGCCCTGCACACCGTCGGTGTAGAGGTCGGGCACGTTCACCCGGGCCTTCCGCAGCAGCCAGTAGTCGGCCATGATCACACCGAAGAGCGGCCCGAGCAGGGCCCCGAGCCCGCCGAGGAAGTAGTTCACCACGACCGGGCTGTTGTAGAGGTTCCAGGGCAGGATCACCAGGCCCACGACGGCGCTCACCATGCCGGCCCGGCGGAAGTTCAGCCGCTGCGGGAAGAGGTTGACCAGGGCGTAGATGGGTGCCACGAAGTTGGCCATCAGGTTCACCGCGACGGTCAGGGCGATGAGTGCGAGCGAGGCGATGGCCAGCAGGAACATGTTCGGAATCGTCCGCACGATGTCCGTGGGGCTGGTGATGACGTGCCCGTCCAGCTTGAACTGCGCCCCGCTGAGCACCGCGACGATCACGGCGAAGAACAGCATGTTCACCGGGATACCGATCACGTTTCCGCGGACGATGGAGCCACGGCTGCGGGCGGACCGGGTGAAGTCGCAGAAGTTCAGCACGAACGTTCCGTAGATCACCACCCACAGCGCGGCGCCCTGCAGGATCTGGAGCCACATCTCGCCGCCGCTGAGCGGGGAGTCGATGGACATCGAGATCGAGCCGTCCGCCCGCCAGAACATCCAGGCCGCGAGGGCACACATGGTGATCAGGGTCGTGGGCGCGGCGAAGGCCATGTACCGCCGGATCATCTGCATCCCGTAACTCACGATGAGGACCTGCAGGGCCCACAACGCCAGGAAGGTGATCCAGCCGAGCGTCGACTGGCCGAGAAGGGAGTTGGTGTCCAGGGACTTGAGCCCCGGGAACATCGTCACGAGGAGCGTGCTCAGCACGGACGACGCGAGGTAGGTCTGGATACCGAACCAGGCGATGGCGACGAGACCGCGCACCACGGCCGGTATCTTCGCCCCCCTGATACCGAAGGCGATGCGGCTCATGACGGGGAAGGGGACGCCCGTCTTGTGCCCCATGAAGCCCGAGAGCGTCAGCAGGAGGAAGAGCAGCACGGAAGCGAGCGCGAAGGCGGCCAGGATGCCCCACACGTTCAGCCCGAGCGCGAAGAGCCCGATGGCGAAGGCGTAGTTGCCGAGGCTGTGTACATCGTTGGCCCACAGGGTGAAGACGTTGTAGGCGCCCCAACGGCGCCCTTCCTTCTTCGTCGGGGCGAGATCGTACGTGTACAGACCAGAACTGGCGGTGCCGTTGGTTTCCACGGACGATCGGTCATCCACGGCAGTCATATGGAGCTCCGGGGAGTGGCGATGGGGGAATGTTTCAAAGTTTCCACATAATGGAAGTGAACTTCCGTTGGCCAAAAACGTAGTTTTAGCCAACTCCACCGTCAAGGGTTTGGAGGTAATGACTTCGGCAAGCGGACATACCGTCCGCGACCTAGGCGAATGCGCTCCAGTGGTGACGTATGCCTGACATGCCGGGCCGGGCGAATCGGGGCAAGTCTTCGGTTATCGGGATGGTGTTGTGTTGTGATTCGCCGTGTGTGGGAGTGGTGAAAACACTCCCACACACGGCGCGGAAGCAGTACGACCGGCGCCCGGGGGCGGCGGTCGGCCTGGCAGGCTGATCAGGGGTTACGCGGCCGTCGGTGCACCGGGGACGCGGCGGCTGCCGCCGTTGTGCTCCTGCCAGAGCCGGTACACATCGACAGCGGCGTCGGACGGCTCGTGGCGCATGGGGAGGCGCCGCTCGGTGTAGTCCTTGGCGAATTCACCGTAGAAGGTGTCGAGCTCGAAGTACTTGCGGTCGTCCACGTAGTGCGGCTCGTAGGCGTCGCGGGTGGTGAGGAAGACGACCTCGTCGGGGGAGCAGTAGTACAGCGATCCCAGGCACATCGGGCAGGGGTGGGCGAGCACGTAGATGGTCGTGCCGACCAGGTGCTCGGTACCGAGCTTCCGGCAGGCGTCCCGGATGGCGAGGATCTCGGCGTGGGCAGTGGGGTCGTTGGTCTGGGCCACCTTGTTGGGGCTCTCGGCGAGGATCTCGCCGTCCTTGACGATGACAGTGGCGAAGGGGCGTCCGCCCTCCTCCACGTTCTTGCGGGCGATGTCGATGGTGCGCTGGGCGAAGTCCATGGTGGAGCCTCCGGTGAGAGACGGCAGGTGTCGGCGCGAGTGCCGGGGTCGGCGGGCGGGGCCGGCCCGGCCGCACGGTGTGGGCCGGCGCCGCCCGATCGTGAGCTGATGAGACATCAGAAGGGCTTGGTGGGGAGGTACTTGCCGTCCAGGGTGATGACGGCGCGCTCGCCGCCCTCGGGGTCGGCGACCTTCTTGACGTCGAGCTTGAAGTTGATCGCGGAGATGATTCCGTCGCCGAACTGCTCGTGGACCAGGGCCTTGAGGGTGGTGCCGTAGACCTGGAGCATCTCGTAGAAGCGGTAGATGGTCGGGTCGGTGGGGATGCCGCCGGGGATCGAGCCGCGGGTCGGGATGGTCTGGAGCAGTGTGGCCGCGTCCTCGTCGAGGCCGAGGAGCTCGGCGACGGCCTCGGCGGAGGCGGCCGGGAGGGCGTGCTGGCCGAGGACCGCGGCGGTGACGAAGGCGACCGACAGCTCGGCGGCGTCCGCGATCTGCTGCCACGACAGGTCCTTGCGGACCTTGGCCTCGACGGCGGCGGCGGCGAGCAGCTGGCGGGCGGTGGGGTCGAACTGGGCGTGCGTCATGAGGGGCCTTTCGGTTCGGTGCACCGGCCTCGGGTATGGCCGGGTGGGTTTCTGTGTGTGGGTGGGGGTGGTCAGGCCGCTACCAGGGCGGCGTCGACCGGATCGACGGTCCCGGTGGCGATGTCGAAGACCCAGCCGTGCAGTGTGAGCGTGCGGTCGGTCAGGGCGCGGGCCACGGAGGGGTGCGTGGTGAGGTTCTGCAGTTGTGCGGCCACGTTGGCCCGCACCAGGGCGGCCACCCTGGCCGGTCCGGATTCGGCCGGTGCGGCGGCGGCGCGGGCCCGCGCGGCGTCCGCGTGCCGCAGCCAGCCGGCGACGACCGGTGCCGCGCTCAGGTCGTGCCCCTCCGCCAGGGCGGTCATCGCGCCGCAGGAGGAGTGGCCGCAGATGACGATGTCGGTCACGTGCAGCACGGTGACGGCGTACTCGATGCTGGCCGCGATGCCGTCCGGGCCGGCGGAGTGGGCCGGGACCAGATTGCCGGCCGTGCGGATGACGAACAGCTCGCCCGGGTCGCTCTGCGTGATCAGTTCGGGGACCACTCGGGCGTCGGAGCAGCCGATGAACAGCGTCTTCGGCCGGTGAGTGGTGGCCAGGCCGGCGAAGAGCTCGGCCTTTGCCGGGAAGACATCGCGGCGGAAACGTGCGAGGCCGTCCGTGAGGTCGTGCATCGGTCACTCCCTTCGGTGAATGTCGGCCCGACGGGCTGACGAGATCCACCATGCATGAGCTCCACCTATAGTGTCCAAGTCTTGCTATCCATAATTTCCATAGGTCATGTCAATGGCTTAGGGGAGTGGGCGGGTGGACCTGCCGACCAGGGCGCCATAGGCGGTGATACGCCCTCGTGGGGATATCGATTGGGCTTCTCTATACTCGGAGAATGGGTCCGGAACTACGTCACCTCCGCTATCTGATCGCGGTGGCCGAGCACGGCAACTTCACGCGCGCCGCCGAAGAACTGCGCATCTCCCAGCCGACGCTGTCGCAGCAGATCAAGCAGCTGGAGCGCGTCGTCGGGGTCCAGCTGCTCGACCGCAGCGGCCGCAGCGTCCGCCCCACCGACGCGGGCGAGGCCTATGTGCACTACGCGCAGCGGGCGCTGCGCGAGCTGGCCGCCGCCGACCGTGCC
This sequence comes from Streptomyces sp. NPDC001890, assembly GCF_042891445.1. Taxonomy (NCBI): domain Bacteria; kingdom Bacillati; phylum Actinomycetota; class Actinomycetes; order Kitasatosporales; family Streptomycetaceae; genus Streptomyces; species Streptomyces sp. NPDC001890. Next base: position 28,221 of record NZ_JBIATE010000013.1, read on the forward strand.
GTACTCGATGTCGCCGACCTCTCCCGGGGGCATCTGCGCCTCGCGGTGACGCCGACGTTCACCGCGTACCTGATCGGCCCACTGGTGGAGGCGTTGCACACGCACCACCCCGGCATCACGCTGGACCTGCGCGAAATGACTCAGGACCGCATCGAGGCGAGTCTGCTGGCCGACGATCTCGACCTCGGGATCGCCTTCGCCGGAACCCATCTGCCCGGCATCACCGCGGCCGCGCTGTTCACCGAGACCCTCAGCCTCGTCGTCACCACGGACCGCGCCCAGGACCGAGGTGAGCGGCCGCTGCCGGTACGTGACCTGGTGGACCAGCAACTCGCGCTGCTCAGCAGCGACTTCGCCACCCGGATCCACATCGACGGCTACTTCGCACGGCATCGCGTCAGCCCGCCGATCGCCGTGGAGGCCAACACCATCCAGGCCCTGACGGAGATCGTCCGGCGCACCGGCCGGCTGGCCACCGTGCTGCCCGACGCGGTCACGGACGACCACCCGCACCTCAGGCCGATTCCCATCGACCCTCCGATGCCCGCCCGGGTCGCCACCCTGCTGCACCGGGAGAGCGCCTACGAGAGCGCCGCCGCCCGCGCCTTCACCCGGATCGCCCACGACCTGGTCCGCGCACGCGGCTACGCACCGGCCTGAGAAACCCGTCCCGCGGACGGCGAACCGAACAACGACTTCGAGTGATGAGAGAATTGAGGACATGACAGGGTCTGGGGAGTTCGAGCCCGAGTCGGAGCGGGTCACGCGCCTGCTGCGTGACGAGATCATCGACGGTGTGCGTGAGCCGGGCAGTAAACTCGTCGAGCGCGAGCTCGCCGCGGAGCTCGGTGTGAGCAGGCTGCCCATCCGAGAGGCCCTGAAGGCACTGGTCACCGAGGGGTTGGTCACGCCGAGGCCGAGAACCTGGGCCGTCGTACGGGAGTTCACACCGGCGGACGTCGAGGACCTGGACGAGGTCCGCGCGGCCCTTGAGACGCTGACCTTCCGGCTCGCCGCCCAGCGGCGCACCCGCGCGGGACTGGAGAAGCTCCGTTCGGATCTCGACGCCGAGCTGAAGGCGGCGGAGAAGGGTGACGCCGTACGGGCCCACCGTGCCGCCGCCGACTTCCACGAGACGGTGACCGAGCTCGCCGACAACGAACTCCTGAACGAGCTCCAGAGCACGCTGCGAAGCAGGATGCGCTGGCTGCTGGGGCAGCACGACGACCTGCAGGGCGTCGCGCAGGAGCACGAGGGCCTGTACCAGGCGATCGCGGAGCGGGACGTCGCAAGCGTCGAACAGCTGGCCAGCAAGCACCTGGTGACGGGCCGCAACGCGGCTGCCGCGCGACGCAGGTCCAAGGACTGAGCGCGGCGGCCCCGCCGGCGCGGCGCCGCCGGCGGCGAGCCGCCCCCAGGTCCCTTCGTCCGGACCAGGCCGGGCTCGTGTGCCCCGGCCTGATCCGGACGAAGGGACCTGGCGCCCTCAGACGTAGACGATGCCGTCCGGGACATCCGGGCGGATCTCCGTGCCGATGTTCCGGTCGAGGAGGTCGTCGAGCCGTTCGAGGGGGCCGATGAGGGCCCGCCCGCCGGCCTGGGCGACCCGTACGGCGGCGTCGACTTTCGGCTTCATCGACCCCTCGGCGAAGGCCAGCCGGGAGATCGCCTCCGGTGAGGCCGTGAGAATGTCCCGCTGCTCGGCCGTCCCCCAGTTCTCGCTGACGAAATCGCCGTCCGTCAGCATCACCAGCATGTCCGCCTTGAGCTCCGCGGCCAGGGCCGCCGAGGCGAGGTCCTTGTCGACGACTGCCTGCAGGCCGGTCTGCCGCCCCTTGCTGTCGGTCCGTACGGGCACGCCGCCACCGCCGACGCAGACGACGAGGTGCCGACTCTCCAGCAGTGTGCGCACGAGCGGAGCCTGGACGATGCGTACGGGCGAGGGGGAGGGCACGACCCGGCGGAAGGCGGCACCGTCGCGCGCGATGGTCCAGCGGTACTCGGCCGCGGCCTCGGCCGCGTCCTGTGCCGAGTACTGGGGTCCGATCAGCTTGGTGGGGTGCTCGAACGCGGGGTCGTTCTCGTCGACCTCGGTGGTGGTGAGTACCGCCGCGACCTCGCGTTCACCGGCGAGGGCGTTCGACAGCTCCTGCTGGATGACATAGCCGATCATCCCCTGCGTCTCCGCGCCGAGTATGTCGAGGGGGTAGGCCGCGACGTCCTGGTACGCGAGATTCTGCAACGCGAGAAGTCCCACCTGCGGCCCGTTGCCGTGGGTGATGACGACTTCGTGCTCGCGGGCCAGGCCGGCCAGGGCCTCGCAGGACGTTCGGACGTTCGCCCGCAGCCGGTCGGCCGTCATGGGCTCCCCCCGCCGGGCCAGTGCGTTGCCACCGAGAGCCACCACGATGCGCATGGAATTCCTCCTCAGACGTGTAGGCCCCTGCATAGGTCAAATGGTATACCAGAAACAGTACATCGCCGGGGATCGCTTGGACCGGCGAAGTCCCGACAAGGAGGGTGCGCCCATGACGTCCACCCGGTGCGACGCCGCCGTACTGCGCGCGCGGTCCGCGGACGCGGTTCTCCTGGACCGTCTGCGGACACCCGGCGCCGACGGTCGTGTCGACACCGTGTTCCGGCACGTCATCAATGTGCTGACCGTCGACGGGCAGCTCATCGCACTCGCCTCCCGGTCGAACGGCGACGCCCCCTGGACCCTTGTCGTCGACGTCGAGGACTGGAGCGGCAGTGCCGTCGAGGCCGGGCAGGTGGTGCGGTTCGGGGTGGACTCGGTCCTGCTCCCGGCCCCCGCGGGGGAACTCCGGATCGACACCCGGGTGGCGCGACGATGGAATCCCATCTCTGTCTCCCTGGCACACCTCGGCACGGACCACCTCGCCGTGGCCACGCGCGCCCTCGACCACCTGCTGCGTTCCCACGGAGTGCCCGGCGGCATGCTCGCCGGCCCACCGGACGCCCCGCCCATGGACGCGGCCGTCGGCCGGGCACTCGCCGCCGGACGGGACGCGTTCGTACACGCGGTGACGCTCCAGGACGACGCGGGCACCTGCCGCGCCGTACTCGGCCTCCTGGGACTGGGGCCGGGCCTGACCCCGGCCGGCGACGACTTCCTCACCGGGCCGGCCCTGCTGTCCTCGCTGACCGGCACCCGCCTGCGCCCCTTCGCCCGCACCCTCGCCGCAGTGCTCGGCGACCACCCCGGGCGGACGACGACGCTGAGCCTGGCGACCCTGCGCGAAGCCCTGGCCGGGCGCGTACGCGAACCCTGGCCGGCGGTGCTGCACGCGCTCGTCGCCACCGCCGGCCGCGGCGAGGCGCAGGTCACCGAAACCCTCCGCAACCCGGTCCGCCGCGCGTTGGCCATCGGCCACACCTCCGGCACCGACACCCTGTCCGGCCTGCTGACCGGACTCCACCTGGAAAGAGAACTGCGAGGTTCGCTGTGAGCATCACAGCAGTCATCAAGAAGAACACCTATTTCGACTCGGTGTCGCTGATGTCCATCTCCACCAAGGCCAACACCCTGGACGGGGTGGACCAGGCCTTCGTGGCCATGGGCACCGAGATGAACAAAGGTGTGCTGAACAACCTCGGCCTCCTCACGACCGAGCTCGAAGCCGCCACCAACGGCGACCTCATGATCGTCCTCGAAACGCGCGAGGACACCGACACCGAGCAGGTGCTGACCGAGGTCGAAGCCCTCCTCGTGCACAAGAAGCCGGCCGGCGGGGCCCACACGGTCACCCACCGGACGGTCGCGGCGGCCGCGGCGGACAACCCGGACGCCAACCTCGCGGTGATCGCGGTCAACGGCGCCTACGCCGGACGCGAGGCCCGCAAGGCCCTGGAGAACAACCTGCACGTGATGCTGTTCAGCGACAACGTCCCCGTCGAGGAGGAGATCGCCCTCAAGCGGTACGCCCACGACCACGGGCTGCTCATGATGGGACCGGACTGCGGCACCGCCATCATCAACAACGTCGCCCTGTGCTTCGGCAACGCGGTGCGCCCCGGCAGCGTCGGAGTCGTCGCCGCGTCGGGTACCGGCGCGCAGGAGGTCAGCGTCCGCATCCACGCGCTGGGCGCCGGGATCTCCCAGCTCATCGGCACCGGCGGCCGTGACCTGAGCGAGCAGGTCGGCGGCATCATGATGATCGACGGCATCCGCGCACTGGCCGCCGACCCGGCCACCGATGTGATCGTGCTCGTCTCCAAGCCGCCGGCTCCGGCCGTGGAGAAGAAGGTCCTCGCCGAGATCGCCACCGCCGGCAAGCCCGTCGTCGTCTACTTCGTCGGCGGCTCCCGCGACGCCGTCGCCGAGGCGGGCGGACACTTCGCCGCCGGCAGCCAGGACGCGGCCCTCCAGGCCGTCCGCCTCGGTGTGGACCCCCGCGCGGACGTCGAGCCCCTCGACAGCGGGCGGGTGGACGAGGTGGTCTCCCGCCTCGCACCGGACCAGCGGTTCGTCCGCGGACTGTTCTGCGGCGGCACCCTGTGCGACGAGTCGATGTACGCCCTGCTGGAGATCAGCGACAACGTGTGGAGCAACATCCAGAAGAGCCCCGAGCGCCGCCTCACCGCCGACAGCCCCAGCACCGGACACACCTTCCTCGACTTCGGTGACGACGACTTCACCGACGGCCGCCCGCACCCGATGATCGACCCGTCCCTGCGCCTGGCCCGCCTGGTCGAAGAGGCGAAGGACCCCCGGGTCGCCGTCATCGTCATGGACTTCGTACTCGGCTTCGGCGCCCACGAGGACCCGGTCGGCGTCACCCTGCCGGCGATCGCACAGGCCCAGCAGATCGCGGCCCGGGACGGCCGCCACCTGGAGATCGTCGGCTACGTCCTCGGTACCGACCTCGACACCCCGGCACTCGACGAGCAGGTCGCGGCCCTGGCCGCCGCCGGAGTGACCGTGACCCGAAGCAGCACCGAGACGGGCGCCTTCGCCCGTGAGATCGCCAGGAAGGTACAGACCGCATGACCAGCCCCATCACCCAGCTCTTCGCAGCCGACCTCGACGTCATCAACGTCGGGCTGGCCATGTTCGAAGGGGACATCGCCGCCCAGGGCGCGAACGTCACGACGCTCGACTGGACCCCGCCCGCCGGCGGCAACCCGGAGATCCTCGCCGTACTGGACGCCATGGAGGAGCCCGCCGCCGCGGCGCGCATCGAGGCGGCCAACGCCGAGGCCGTCGAGCGCATCACCAACTCCCGCCCCATGCTGGTCGGTTTCGGCCGCGCCCTCGACGTCGTGCCCGGCATGACCCCGACGACGATCCTGCACGCGGGCCCGCCCATCACCTGGGAGCGCATGGCCGGTGCGATGAAGGGCGCCGTCACCGGGGCCCTCGTCTTCGAGGGCCTGGCCGCCGACCTCGACGAGGCGGCCGCCCTCGCGGCATCCGGCGAGATCACCTTCTCGCCCTGCCACGAGCACAGCTGTGTCGGCTCGATGGCCGGTGTCACCTCCGCCTCGATGTACATGCACATCGTCCACAACGAGACGTACGGCAACACCGCCTACACCAACCTGTCCGAGCAGATGGCGAAGATCCTGCGGATGGGCGCCAACGACCAGTCGGTGATCGACCGCCTCGTCTGGATGCGTGAGGTTCTCGGCCCCATGCTCAAGGAGGCCATGGAGATCGGCGGCCCCGTCGACCTGCGCCTGCTGCTCTCCCAGGCCCTGCACATGGGCGACGAGTGCCACAACCGCAATGGCGCCGGCACCCTCCTGCTCATGCAGGCGCTCGCGCCGTCGCTCCTGCAGACCGGCTTCACCACCGAGCAGAAGAAGGAAGTCTTCGACTTCATCGCCGGCTCGGACTACTTCTCCGGACCCACCTGGCTGGCCATGGCCAAGGCGGCCATGGACGCCGCCCACGGCATCGAGGGCTCGACGATCGTCACCACGATGGCCCGCAACGGCGTCGAGTTCGGCATCCGGGTCAGCGGACTTCCCGGCAACCAGTGGTTCACCGGCCCCGCCCAGCCGGTCGTCGGACCGATGTTCGCCGGCTACCGGCCCGAGGACGCCGGCCTCGACATCGGTGACAGTGCGATCAGCGAGACCTACGGCTTCGGCGGCTTCGCCATGGCCACCGCACCGGCCATCGTGCCGCTCGTCGGCGGCACCGTGCAGGAAGCCATCGGCTTCACCCGGGACATGGGCGAGATCACGACGGCCCAGAACCCCAACGTCACCATCCCGATGCTCGACTTCCAGGGCATTCCCACCGGCATCGACATCCGCAAAGTGCTCTCCACCGGAATCCTCCCGGTCATCAACACCGCCATCGCCCACAAGGAAGCGGGCATCGGCATGATCGGCGCCGGCATCACCCACCCGCCCGTCGAAGTCTTCGACCAGGCCCTCGTGGCCTTCGCAGCCAAGCTGTCCTGACCGCGTGCCAGCCCACCCAGGAGACCAGCCATGAGCAGTCGTCAACCCGCAGCGCAGGACACCGCGGAAACGGACGCCGCACTCGACTCCGAGTACGAGCACACTCCCGTTCCCCCGGAGCGCCGCAAATCCCTGCTGACCGTGTCGGCCGTCTGGTTCGGATTCCCCATGATCCTGACCAACGCCGTCCCCGGCGGGGTGGTCGTCGCCGTCCTGGGCTTCTGGCGTGGGCTGGCCGCCATCCTCACCGCCAACCTCGTCATGCTCGTCTACGTCGGACTGCTGAGCCACCGGGCCGGCAGCACCGGCGAGAGCTTCGCCCTCCAGGCCACCCGGACGTTCGGCAGGATCGGCTACGTCATCGCGTCCGGCTTCCTCGCCACGATCGTCGTCGGCTGGTTCGCCTTCAACACCGGCGCCACTGGTGCCACTCTCCACCAGGCCTTCGGCTGGCACGAGCAACTCGTCGCCGTACTGGCCGGGGCCGCGTTCATCGCGATCACGTATCTGGGCATCCGTGCCCTGTCGTGGCTGGGCGCCGTGGCCGCACCCCTGTTCATCGTCGTCGGTGTGATCGCCCTCGTCATCGTGTCCAGGGACCACGACCTCGGCGCGGTCCTCGACTACCAGGGCGCCCCGGGGAACAGCACACTGACCTTCGGCGCCGCCGTCTCCCTCATCATGGCCACCTTCGCCGACTCCGGCACCATGACCGCCGACTTCACCCGCTGGTCCAGGAACGGCAGGGAAGCCGTCCTCGCCACCGCGACCGCGTTCCCCATAGCCAGCCTCGTCGCCCAGATCACCGGCGGCCTGGTCGTGGCGGCCGGAGCGATCGCCTCGGCCCGGACCGTCGGCGGAAACTTCCTGCCCATCCTCACCAGCGGCCACGGAGCCCTCCTGAGCACGCTGGCCGCGGTGTTCGTCTTCGTCAACCTCGGCTCGGTCTGCAGCCACTGCCTCTACAACGGGGCCCTGAGCTGGTCGCACCTGACCAATACCCGGATGCGCCTGATGACCCTCGTCCTGGGCATCATCGGAACCGCCGCCGCACTCGCCGGGGTCTGGAACCACTTCCTCGACTGGCTGGTCGTCCTCAGTGTGTTCGTCCCGCCCCTCGGTGGAGTGCTCATCGCCGACCAGGTCCTCCTGCGCAGCCGGCTGAAGGACCGCCCGGACGCGGCGGTGCGCCCCACCGCCTTCATCGCCTGGTTCGCGGGTGCCGCCGCCGGCGGACTCGTCCACTGGTTCGCGCCGCAGCTCTCCGACGCGGTGAGCGGCCTCGTCGTGGCGCTGCTCGTCCATGTCGTGATCGAGCGAGCCTCCTTTGCCCGTCCTGCCGCCGTCCAGGCAACGTAGGTCATCCGGGCGAGCGGCCCAACCCCCGTGTGTGACACAGGAGTTGGGCCGCTCGCATTCCGCTTTCCGGCCGTCCCGCTGTTCGGCCGTCCGGCCACCCGCTCGTTACTCGCTCAGCAGCCGGGCGATCTCGTCGAACCCGCGCTGCCGGGCGTGCTGGAGTGCGGTCGTGCCGGTCTTGTCGGCGATGGAGGGATCGGCCCCCCCCCGCCAGCAGGAGCTCCACGGTCTCCTGGTGGTCCTTCCCGCCGTCGCCGAGGATGACGGCCTCCAGCAGGGCGGTCCAGCCGAGGTTGTTGACATGGTTGACATCGACGTCGATGTCCGGGTTGGTGGTCACCTCCCGGACGTAGCCGACGTGGCCGTGTTCGCCCGCCGGGATGAGGGAGGTGCCTCCGTACCGGTTGACGATGGTGTAGTCGGGATCGGCCGCAGCCAGGGTCCGGGCCATGGCGGCGCTGCCGGTCACGCCCGTCACCAGCCACGGTGTGTCGTGCTGCTGGTCCAGGGCGTCCGGATCGGCCCCGGCGTCGACGAGGATCTCGGCGGCCTTGACGTGATCACCGGTGGCCGCGAGGAGAAGCGGGGTACGGCGGTCGTTGTCACGGGTCTCCGGATCGGCGCCCCGCTCGATCGCACCGCGCACCGCGCCGACGTCGCCGGAACGTGCGGCTTCCAGCAGCTCCCGGTCGGCGGCCGACTGCTTCCCGGATCCCCCGGTGGGGGACAGGGGGCCGGAGCCGGTGACCGACGGCCTCTGCCGGGCGGCATCACCGTCGGACGGGGCGCCGCACGCGGTCGCCAGCGCGGCCAGGCCGAGGAGCGGGACGATCAGGAGGGCGGCGCGTCGTGTCGGAGACATGGTTCCTCTCAATCCATGGGGTGGCGGGCCCCGGATGCTGCGGGTCCCGCAGCATCCATGGTGGGCGAGCCCGAAGGCCCACGCCGTCGCTGAACCGGATGGCGATGTGCGGACGTTGGGACGACAACGGGGTCGACCGATCGGCTGATGCACAGCGCGGGCACCTTGTCCCAGTCGTATACCAAGAAGTCCCGAACGGGCGAGCGATGCGTGAGGGAGTGGCCTGTTCCGTGCAGGATCTCGGTGAACCCTTGCCTCGCCATTCATCGTGGTATACAAAATGGCTCCCGGTTGTGTATCGGATACATCGGATACGAGGAGCCCGCCATGTGTGTCGAGTCCGTCCCGCCCCCCTCCAGCCGACTCACGCGCCGTGGTGTGCTGGCAGGGGCCGCAGCACTGGCGGGTACGGCAGCCGCCCTTTCGGTGGCACCGTCCGCGGTGGCGGCCCAGCCGAGAACACCGGGCAGCACGCCCGCGCACTCGGGCGACCTGGTCGTCGAGGGCGGCACGCTGCTCGACCCGGAGACCGGCCATGTCACCGAGGACGCGGTCGTCGTCATCCGCTCCGGCAGGGTGCGGGCGGCCGGGCCGCGCGACCGGGTCGAGATCCCGGACGGCGTTCCGGTCCTGGACGCGCACGGCAGCTGGGTGCTCCCCGGTCTCGTCGACGCGCACATCCACCTGAACACCGCCACCGAGGCGCTCGACGCCGTCCGCCAGGGCGCCACCAGCGCACGCAGCGGCTCCACGAACTTCTACCAGGACATCGCCGTACGGGAACTGGCCCGCCAGGCCCCCGCCCTGGCCCCGCGCCTGCGGGCAGCCGGCGTCTTCGTCACCCCCGACCTGGGTGACACCATCCTGGCCGACCCGGACCTCACGCCCCTCGCGCGTTCGAAGGATGGCGTCCGGTCCGCCGAGGCGCTGCGCCGGGTCGTCGAGGTGAACGTCGCCCGTGGCGCCGACGTGATCAAGACGCGCGTCAACGAGCGCGCGGGTCTGCCGGAACAGGACCCGCTGGCCCAGGTCTACTCGTACGAGCAGCTCTCCGAGGTGGTGGCGGCGGCACGGCGCGGCGGCAAGGGCGTGCTGTGCCACAGCTACAGCGAGCGCGGCTGCGACGACGCGGTCCGGGCCGGCGTGCGCTCCCTGGAGCACGGGGTGTTCGTGGGCGAGCGCACCCTGCACGACATGCGGCGCAGGGGCACCGCCTTCACGCCGACGCTGAGCGCGATCGCCGGACTCGCCGACTCGTCGGACCCGGTGCTGGCCGAGCGCGGGCGTGCGTATCTGCCGGTCCTGAAGGAGGCGGTGCGAACGGCCCACCAGATGGGGATCCTGGTGGTGGCGGGCACCGACTCCTCCGGCGGCAAGGTCAAGCCCATCGGACGCGAGGTGGAACTGATGCATGCGTCGGGCCTCACCGCACTCGACGCGATCCGCACGGCCACCACCCGGGCCGCCCGGCTCCTCGGCCTGGAAGACACGGTGGGCCGGCTCGCCCGCGGCTTCGCGGGCGACGTGATCGTCGTGGACGGCGACCCGCTGGCCGATGTGACCGTGCTCAAGCGACCGCAGCGCGTGGTGCGGGCGGGCCTGCTGGTCCAGGGCGCATCCGCATCCTGACGCCAGCCGGTCCGGAACATCGCGTGCCGGACCGCGAACTGATCCGGAACAGCGCGTGCCGGACCGCGAGTTGATCCGGACCATCCCGTGCCGGACGGCGCACCTGCCCGGTGCACCGTCCATCATCACCCTCCGCGCCCACGGCGCGGCGACCTCCGGACCGGTCGCCGCGCTCAGGCGCGTCAGGGCGACAGCGTGCCGCTCCCGGTCCAACTCCGCAGCGGGCAGGGGCACCGACCCGGACCGTCGCATTCGTAGCACGGCACGAATCCGGCTCGGACTCCGGAGACCCGATCCCGACCCGGATCGACCACCCGGCCGCGCCACGCAACTGGGCACCGCCCACCCCGACCCGTGATCCGCGGCGCGGGCCTCCGCGGAGCCGCCCCCGGTCGCACGGAGGTCCGCCTGCCCCCGCCCCGTTGCGGGGGTGTCCCGCACCGCCTGTCCGCGCGAGCTATAAGCTGCACGTGCCCCGCGGGGGAAGTCCGGTCGAAATCCGGCGCTGACCCGCAACGGTGGGCGGAGCCCGACATCGGGCCCCGCGAGCCCGATCACCCGCGGTGGCGAAGGCTCCTGTCAATTCGCCGTGGACTGCGAGTGGTGCTGCGCAGGGCGCTCCGCGCCCGGGCTGCTCCTCTGATCACGTAGGCGCACGGCCCGAAGCGAAAGCGATGACCGCCCGTGGCCACACCCATCGGTCCACCCGCCGCACACCTGCGGAAAGCGACCTCCTGAGCGAGGCTCCGGGGCGGCCGCCCGGCCGCTGCCCCCTCACGGCCGGACAGTAGAGTTCGGCTGCGTCATCCACTGAACACCGAGGTACCGTCCGTGACTCTCGCACCACCCGAACAACCCGTCCCACCTGCGGTGACCGTCGTGGGAATCGGCGCCGACGGATGGGCGGGACTGACCGACGCGGCGCGCACGGAGCTGGTCGACGCACAGGTCCTCATCGGCGGCGAGCGGCAACTCGGCCTGCTCCCGCCGTCCTGCCGGGGACAACGGGTGCCGTGGCCCTCGCCGTTGCGGCCCGCCGTCCCCGGTCTGCTCGCCGCGCACGCCGGGAGCAGGATCGCCGTGCTGGCCAGCGGCGACCCCATGTTCTACGGCATCGGCCGGGCCCTCACCGAAGTGCTCGGCACCGGTGCGCCGAGGATCCTGCCCCACCCGTCCTCGGTGTCCTACGCCTGTGCCCGGATCGGCTGGCCGGTGGAGGACACCGAGGTCGTCACCCTGGTCGGCCGCCCCGCCGCCCGGCTGGCCGCCGCCCTGCACCACGGCCGGCGCGTCCTGGTCCTGAGCGCGGACGCGGCCACCCCGGCCGCGGTGGCCGGGCTGCTGCGCGAACAGGGCTTCGGACCGAGCCCGCTGCGCGTGCTCGAACAGCTCGGCGGAGCGGACGAAGCGTGCCTGGAGGGCACCGCGGACCATTGGCCGCACCCACCGGGCGACCCGCTGAACATCATCGCGATCGACTGCCGACGCACCCCCGAAGCCCTGCGCCTCGGCGCCGTACCCGGTCTGCCCGACGCGGCGTACGAACACGACGGGCAGCTCACCAAGCGGCACATCCGGGCCGCGACGCTCGGTGTGCTCGCACCCGCCCCCGGCGAACTCCTGTGGGACATCGGCGGAGGCTCGGGATCCATCGCCATCGAATGGATGCGGACCCACCCCTCCTGCCGCGCGATCACCGTCGAACGCGACTCGCGACGCGCCGGGCGCATCGCACGCAACGCCGACCGGCTCGGCGTACCGGCCCTGCGTGTGCTCACCGGACCCGCCCCCGGCAACCTGGCCCGACTACCCACGCCCGACGCCGTGTTCATCGGCGGCGGGCTGACCGCGCCCGGCCTGCTCGACACCTGCTGGGACGCGCTGCCGCCCGGCGGACGACTGGTCGCCAACACGGTCACGCTGGAGTCCGAGGCGCTGCTCGCCGAGGCACACCGTACACACGGCGGCGAACTGGTCCGGCTCGCGGTCGCGCACGCCGTGCCGGTCGGCGGGTTCACCGGCTGGCGGCAGGCCATGCCCGTCACCCAGTGGTCCGTACGCAAACCCCTGACCAGTCCCGAAGCGGCACCCTCGGCAACCGAGCCCGCGCAACACCCAGGAGACAACACATGACCGTGTACTTCATCGGCGCGGGCCCGGGGGCCGCCGACCTGATCACCGTGCGCGGCGCCCGCCTCCTCGCCTCCTGCCAGGTGTGTCTGTACGCGGGCAGCCTGGTGCCCCGGGAACTGCTCGCCGAATGCCCCCCGGACGCCCGCCTGGTGGACACCGCGCAGCTCGACATCGACCAGATCACCGCCGAACTGCTGGCAGCGCACGAGGCCGGTCACGACGTGGCCCGGCTGCACTCGGGGGACCCCTCGGTGTTCAGCGCGGTCAACGAGCAGATGCACCGGCTCGACGCGGCGGGGGTGCCCTACGAAGTGGTGCCCGGCGTACCCGCGTTCGCGGCCGCCGCTGCGGCGCTCAAGCGGGAACTGACCGTGCCGACCGTCGGCCAGACCGTCATCCTCACCCGCATCGCCCACCGCGCGACCGCGATGCCGAAGGGCGAGGACCTGGCCACCCTGGGCCGCAGCGGCGCCCTGATCGTGCTGCACCTCGCCGCCCGGTACGTGGACCGCGTCGTCGAGGAACTGCTGCCGTACTACGGGGCCGACTGCCCGGCCGCGGTGGTGGCGCTGGCCTCCCGCCCGGACGAGATCGTGCTGCGCGGAACCCTCGACGACATCGCCGGGCAGGTGAAGGCGGCGGGCGTGATCCGTACCGCCGTCATCATGGTCGGCCGGACCCTGGGCGCCGAGCAGTTCCGCGACAGCCACCTCTACTCGCCCGCACGCGAACGCCACGTCTGCTGACCGGGGGCTGTCCCGTGGCCCACCAGGGACCACGGGACAGCCCTTCGGCAGCCGTCGCACCGGGCGGGCGGCCGGTCAGCGCACCTCGCTGCGCCCGACGACCGTGCCCGCCCGGTCGATGCAGATGACATCGACGGCGACCGGCGCGCCCCGCAGCACCGAAAGCGCCTCGTCCCGCGCCGCCACGGCCACCAGGTCACCGAGCGGAACACCCCGCGCCAGGCACAACTGGAGCGCCGCGAGTCCCGTGTTGGCGACCGCCACCTCGGCCGCCAGCACCTCGTCCGCACCACCGCGCCGGGCCAGGCGGGCCAGGAACGGCTTGTCCACCTGCGACCGGCCCGAGTGCAGGTCGAGGTGGCCGGCGGCGAGCTTAGACAGCTTCGCGAACCCGCCGCAGACCGTGAGCCGGTCCACCGGATGACGGCGGATGTACTTGAGGACCGCGCCCGCGAAGTCGCCCATGTCGAGCAGCGCGATCTCCGGCAGCCCGTACTCGGACACCACGGTCCGCTCCGAGGTGGAACCCGTGCACCCGGCCACATGCGTGTGCCCGGCGGCCAGGGCCACGTCCACACCGCGGCGGATGGAGTCGATCCACGCCGAGCAGGAGTACGGCACCACCACACCGGTCGTGCCGAGGATCGACAGACCGCCCAGGATGCCGAGGCGCGGGTTCCAGGTGGAGCGGGCGATCTCCTCGCCGTGGTCCACCGAAACGGTGACCTCCACGTCCCCCGCCCCCCGGTGCTCCGCGGCGACCCGTGCGACATGGTCGCGGATCAACTGACGCGGCACGGGATTGATCGCCGGCTCCCCGACGTCGAGCGGCAGTCCGGGAAGGGTGACCGTACCGACCCCGGGCCCGGCCCGGAACACCACACCCGAGCCGGGCGGCAGCCGCCGCACGGTGGCCCGGACCAGAGCGCCGTGCGTCACGTCGGGGTCGTCCCCCGCGTCCTTGACCACCCCGGCCGTCGCCCGCCCCTCGGCCAGCTCCTCCACCGCGAGCGCGAAGGCGGGCGTCTGCCCCTTGGGTAGGGTGATCGTCACCGGGTCGGGGAAGTCGCCCGTCAGCAGGGCCGTGTACGCGGCGGTGGCCGCCGCGGTCGCACAGGCGCCGGTGGTCCAGCCGGGCCGCAGACCGGTGTGTTTCAGCTGGGCGCTGCGTCCGCCCTCAATCTCACCCATGGATGGATCCGATGCATGTACTCGTACTCGGCGGAACGACGGAGGCCCGCCGCCTCGCCGAGTTGCTGGTGGAGGTGCTTCCGGCCGGTGCCGGGCTGACGAGCTCGCTCGCCGGACGCGTGGCCGGCCCGCGGCTGCCGCCCGGCGAGGTCCGCATCGGTGGTTTCGGCGGAGCCGACGGACTCGCCGCATGGCTGCGTACCCACCACGTGGACGCGCTCATCGACGCCACCCATCCTTTCGCCGGGACGATCAGTTTCAACGCGGCCGCAGCCGCCGCCGCCGCCCATGTTCCCCTGCTCGCCGTGCGCCGGCCCGGGTGGGTGCCCGGTGACGGCGACGACTGGCACCCGGCCGGTTCCCTCGCCGAGGCCGCGGCGGCGCTGCCCGCGCTGGGCCGGCGGGTGTTCCTCACGACCGGACGGATGGGACTGGCCGCCTTCGCGGGGCTCGACGAGCTGTGGTTCCTGATGCGTTCGGTGGACGCCCCCGAAGCCCCGTACCCCGCCCGCATGGAGGTGCTGCTCGACCGGGGCCCGTTCACCCTGGACGGGGAACGCGAGCTGATCCGCCGTCATCGCATCGACGTCGTCGTCACGAAGGACAGCGGTGGCGCCGCCACGGCCCCCAAACTCGCCGCGGCCCGCGAGGCGCGGATCCCGGTGGTGGTGGTGCGACGGCCCCCCGTGCCCGAGGGCATCCCGGTCGTCGAAGACCCGGAAGAGGCCGTCGCCTGGCTCCGCGCACACATCCTCCGCGCCAGGTAGCCGACGGCCGCGCCCCGGCTCAGGGCCTGTCACGTGGCCGCCCGGTCAGAGGCCACCCGGCAGACTCTCAGCCCTCCGGATAGCGGCGGGGCGTCCAGACGATCTGCCGCCCGTCACCGCGCTCGACCCAGCGGGTCTGCGAGGACCCGACGAGCAGGATCGTGCGCATGTCGACCTCGGCGGGGTCGAGATCGCCCAGACGCACCGTCCGCACGCTCTCGGCGGGCCCGCCGACATCCCGGCCGAGGACCACGGGCGTGTCCGGCGAGCGGTGTTCGAGCAGCAGGTCACGGGCCTTGCCGACCTGCCAGGTCCGGCTGCGTGAACCGGGGTTGTACAGCGCGAGCACCAGATCCGCCGTCGCGGCCGCGCGCAGCCGCTCCGCGATCACCTCCCACGGCTTGAGCCGGTCGGAGAGCGATATCGTCGCGTAGTCGTGGCCCAGTGGCGCACCCGCCCGCGCGGCGGCGGCGTTGGCCGCCGTCACCCCTGGCAGCACCCGCACCGGCACCCGCGCGTACGTGTCCTGCGAAGCCACTTCGAGGACGGCCGTCGCCATGGCGAAGACCCCCGGGTCACCGCCCGACACCACGGCCACCCGCCGCCCGCGCCGGGCCAGATCGAGGGCGAACTCGGCACGCTCCGACTCGACCTTGTTGTCCGAGCCATGACGCACCTGCCCCGGCCGCACCGGCACCCGGTCCAGATACGTGGTGTAGCCGACCAGGTCGTCGGCGGCGGCCAGCACCCCGCGCGTCTCGGGGGTCAGCCACAGCGGCCCGGCCGGGCCGGTACCCACCACGGCCACCTCGCCACCCTCCGGGGCGCCTTCGGGACGCGGTGCCCCGATCCGGCTGGGCAGGACCGCGACTGCGAAGTACGGCACCGAGTCGGCGTCGACCCCGGACAGTTCGCCCACCCGCTCCCCGGCCATCGTGGCGCGCTCCACATAGCGCGCCTCGGGCAGCCGCCCGGACGCCTCGAAGGCGCCGCGCACCGCGGGAAACGTACGGCCCAGCTTCATCACCACGGCCGCGTCGGTGGCGGCGAGACGGGCGGTCAGCTCGTCCTCGGGCAGCGTGCCGGGCAGGATCGTCAGCACCTCCTCGCCCTCCACGAGCGGGGTGCCGAGCCGAGCGGCGGCCGCGCTGACGGAGGTGACACCCGGGATCACCTCGGTCGGATAGCGGTCGGCGAGCCGCTTGTGCATGTGCATGTACGAGCCGTAGAAGAGCGGGTCGCCCTCGGCCAGCACGGCGACCGTCCGCCCGGCGTCGAGGTGCGCCGCCAGCCGGGCCGCCGCCTCGGCGTAGAACTCCTCCATCGCCCCCCGGTAGCCGCCCGGGTGGTCCGTGGTCTCCGTGGTGACGGGGTAGACCAGCGGCTCCTCGACATGGTCGGCCCGGATGTGCTTCGCCGCGATGGACCGGGCGATGGACCGCCCGTGCCGGGCGCTGTGATAGGCGATCACATCGGCCTCGGCGATGATCTCCACCGCGCGTACGGTCATCAGAGCCGGATCACCGGGGCCGAGCCCGACCCCGTACAGCCGGCCCGTCTTCTGCTCGTTCACGTCTACTCTTCCTCGCTGGCGATCGCGTTGAGGGCGGCGGCCGCGATGGCGCTGCCGCCGCGACGGCCCCGGACGATCAGATGCTCCAGCCCGGACGGGTGCGCGGCCAGGGCGTCCTTGGACTCGGCGGCACCGATGAAGCCGACCGGGACACCGATGACGGCGGCGGGGCGGGGCGCGCCCTCCTCGATCATCTCCAGCAGCCGGAACAGGGCGGTCGGCGCGTTCCCGACAGCCACGACCGCACCCTCCAGCCGGTCCCGCCACAGCTCCAGGGCGGCGGCGCTTCGGGTGGTGCCCAGCTCCTTCGCCAGGCCGGGCACCGACGGGTCGGACAGGGTGCACACCACTTCGTTGTCCGCGGGCAGCCGCTTGCGGGTCACACCGCTGGCGACCATCGCCACATCGCACAGGATGGGTGCGCCGGCCCGCAGCGCGGCGCGGGCGTGGGCGACCGCGTCCGGGGTGAAAGCGAGATCGCGGACGAGGTCGACCATCCCGCAGGCGTGGATCATGCGGACCGCGACCTGGCTCACATCGGCGGGCAGGCCCGCGAGGTCCGCCTCGGCACGGATCGTGGCGAAGGACTGGCGGTAGATCGCCGGTCCGTCCTTCTCGTACTGGTGCACAGTGCTTTCGCTCTCTTCCTCGGGCGTGCAACGGTCGGGTGCAGTCGGGTACAGGGGGAGTCGGGCGTACGGGCTCAGCCGCGCGTACCGCGGGCCGCGGCCACCGCCGCGGCGAGCCGGCCGGGCCGGTCGGGGCTGTCGGGGACGCTCACGGGGGCACCCCGCTCCTCGCCCCGTACGAGGGAGATCCGGTGCCCGTCGGGGGTGGCGACGACGTCGACCCACTCGCCGCGGGGATGGCCGCACCGGCGTTCGCACCCGGACCAGTACACCGGCAGCAGACCCACCGGCCCCACCGCGGCCGCCGCCCGGCCCCGCACATCGGCCAGCGACTTCGCGCAGCCGGGCCGGCCGATGCAGGCACCCACCCCGGTCCAGGGGGAGTCGGGCCCGGTGACGAGGCCGGTGGCCCCCAGAATGTCCAGCAGACCTGCCGCCGCCCGCCGCTCCACCCCTGGTACGACGACCCCGCGCCACGGTGTCAGCCGCAGTTCACCGCGCCCACCGTGCCGGGCCGTCTCCGTCAGGGTCCGCCACTGCGCCGGGGTGAAGCGCCCCAGCGGGATGCCGACGGACAGCGCGGCCTCGTCGTGCGGGCCGGTCACCACGCCCGGGGCGGGGCCGTCCGAGCCCGGCGGGCAGTCACGGTCCTCGGTGGCGGCGCCGGAACCCTCCTCCCGCAACCGCCGCACGACCTCGTCGAGAAGGGGGCCGGCGCCGCCGGGCAGATCCCTCACCCGCCAGGCACCGGTGCCGGCCGCCCGCTCCAGAAAGACCTCGGCCGCCATGAGGGCGGCCCGCGGCGCCTGCGCGCCGGGTATCCGAACCACGGTCCGGTCCGTGCCGATCCGCAGCAGCGCCGCGCCGCCGTCCCGCGCCAGCAGCGTCACATCACCGCCCAGCGCGTCCACATCGCCACGACCGTCGTCGAGCACGAACAGGAACCGGCCCGACAGGTCCGCCGCCCCGTCGCTCGCGCACAACAGCGCGTCCAGCTCGGACAGCCACGGTCCGACGTCCCGCGCGCCCCGGCCGTCGAGCCCCGACAGCGGCGACGCCACGATGTTGCGTATCCGCTCGTGGCGGGCGGAGGGCAGCAGCCCCGCGTCGCCCAGCCGGCCGGCCAGTTCGCCACCGCAGTCCGCGCTCAGACCGCGCAACTGGACATTGCCGCGCGAAGTGAGATGCAACTCACCATCGCCCAGGCTCTCCGCGGCCGCCCCCAGCGCATCCGCCTGTACTGCGGTCAGCAGACCACCGGGCACCCGGACCCGGGCCAGCGCGCCGTCGTCCGCCCGGTGCAGCCGCAACGTGCCGGGGCAGGCGTCACCGCGGCCCCGGGCAGACGTGTCTGCGGGCAGCGAAGGCGAAGTGGCAGGTGGGGGCATGGCCGCGAGCATACCGACGATCCGACCGGATCCGTATGCCTCCATCAGTTGACCGGCCCTTACTATGCCTGTGACGGGCCATCCGGCCCGTCGTCGCCACAGACGGCGACAGGGGAGGAAGTCCGGTGCGATTCCGGCACGGTCCCGCCACTGTGAGCCCGGCCCCGGCCGGGCGAGTCAGGAACTCCCTTCCCCGGCCCTCGACTCCGTCGAGCAGGGGAGACTCCATTCCGACACCGCCCGGGGCGTGGACACCCCGAGGAAGGCCCGACGCCGCATGATCCTGCTCCTGTCGACGTCCGACACCGACCTGCTCAGCGCCCGCGCCTCGGACGGCCCGGTCTCCTACCGCTACGCCAACCCCTCCCGGCTCCCGCTCCAGGACCTGCCCGAGCTCCTCGACGGCGCCGACCTGGTCGTCGTACGCCTCCTCGGTGGCGTACGCGCCTGGCAGGACGGCCTCGACCAAGTCCTCGCCACCGGACGCCCCGTCGTCGTCCTCACCGGCGAACAGGCCCCCGACGCCCAGCTGATGGCCGCCTCCACCGTCCCCATCGGCATCGCCGCAGAGGCCCACGCCTACCTGGCCCACGGCGGGCCGGCCAATCTGGACCAGCTCGCCCGCTTCCTCTCCGACACCGTCCTGCTCACCGGTCACGGCTTCGCACCGCCCGCCCCGGCACCCTCCTGGGGCCCGCTGGAGCGCACCGCCCGCCGCACCGACGGCCCGGTCGTCGCCGTGCTCTATTACCGCGCCCACCACATGAGCGGCAACACCGCGTTCGTGGACACCCTGTGCACCGCCGTCGAGGACGCGGGCGCCCGCGCGCTGCCGCTGTACGTCGCCTCGCTGCGCACCCCCGAGCCCGAGCTCATCGAAGCGCTGCGCGCCGCCGACGCGATCGTGACCACCGTCCTCGCCGCGGGCGGCACCCGGCCCGCCGAGGCATCGGCGGGCGGCGACGACGAGTCCTGGGACGCGGGCGTCCTCAGCGGCCTCGACGTCCCCATCCTCCAGGCGCTCTGCCTCACCGGTTCACGCACCGACTGGGAGGACAACGACGAGGGCGTCTCCCCGCTCGACGCCGCCAGCCAGATCGCGGTCCCCGAGTTCGACGGCCGCCTGATCACCGTGCCGTTCTCCTTCAAGGAGATCGACGAGGACGGCCTGCCCGCGTACGTCGCCGACACCGAGCGCGCCGCCCGCGTCGCCGGGATCGCCGTGCGCCACGCCCGGCTGCGCCACATCCCGGCCGCCGAGAAGCGGATCGCGCTCGTGCTGTCCGCGTACCCGACCAAGCACTCCCGGATCGGCAACGCCGTGGGTCTCGACACCCCGGCCAGCGCCGTCGCCCTGCTGCGCCGACTCCGCGACCAGGGATACGACTTCGGTGCGGAGGAGGTCCCCGGCCTCGTGTCGGGCGACGGCGACGAGCTGATCCGGGCGCTGATCGAGGCCGGCGGCCACGACCAGGAGTGGCTCACCGAGGAGCAGTTGGCCCGCAACCCGGTCCGCATCCCGGCTGCCGACTACCGGCGCTGGTACGCGACCCTCCCGGCCGAGCTCCGCGAGGCCGTCGAGCAGCACTGGGGCCCCGCCCCCGGCGAGATGTTCGTGGACCGGTCGGGCAACCCGGACGGCGACATCGTGCTCGCCGCCCTGCGCCGCGGCAATCTGCTCATCCTCATCCAGCCGCCGCGCGGCTTCGGCGAGAACCCGATCGCGATCTACCACGACCCCGATCTGCCGCCCTCGCACCACTACCTGGCCGCCTACCGCTGGATCGCCGCCCGGGCCGACGACAACGGCTTCGGCGCCGACGCCATGATCCACCTGGGCAAGCACGGCAACCTGGAGTGGCTGCCCGGCAAGAACGCCGGCCTCTCCGCCGCCTGCGGCCCCGACGCCGCACTCGGCGACCTGCCGCTGATCTACCCGTTCCTGGTCAACGACCCGGGCGAGGGGACGCAGGCCAAGCGCCGCGTCCACGCCACGCTGGTGGACCACCTCGTACCGCCGATGGCACGGGCCGACAGCTACGGCGACATCGCCCGCCTCGAACAACTCCTGGACGAGCACGCCCAGATCGCGGCGATGGACCCGGCGAAACTCCCGGCGATCCGCGCCCAGATCTGGACCCTGATCCAGGCCGCCAAGCTCGACCACGACCTGGGGCTTGAGGACCGCCCCGAGGACGAGGGCTTCGACGAGTTCATCATGCATCTCGACGGCTGGCTCTGCGAGATCAAGGACGCCCAGATCCGCGACGGCCTGCATGTGCTGGGCGGCGCCCCGGCCGGCGCCGACCGGGTCAACCTCGTCCTCGCGATCCTGCGGGCCCGCCAGATCTGGGGCGGCACCGCCTCCCTGCCCGGCCTGCGCGAGGCCCTCGGGCTCGACGAGTCCGCCGCGACCCGGGTCACCGCCGACGAGGCGGAGGAGCGGGCCCGCGCGCTGGTCCAGGCGATGGAGGACGCCGACTGGTCCCCGGACGCCGTCGCCGAGGTGGCGGCCGGGCACCCGGCGGCGGTCGCCGACATCCTCGCCTTCGCCGCCCGCGAGGTCGTCCCGCGGCTGGCCGCCACGACCGACGAACTCGACCACGCCCTGCACGCCCTGGACGGCGGATTCGTTCCCGCCGGACCTTCCGGCTCCCCGCTCCGCGGCCTGGTCAACGTCCTGCCGACCGGCCGCAACTTCTACTCCGTCGACCCCAAGGCCGTACCCTCGCGTCTCGCCTGGGAGACCGGCCAGGCCCTGGCCGACTCGCTCCTGGAGCGCTACCGCACCGACAACGGCGACTGGCCCACCTCGGTCGGCCTGTCCCTGTGGGGCACCAGCGCGATGCGCACCGCCGGTGACGACGTCGCCGAAGCCTTCGCCCTGCTCGGCGTCCGCCCCGTCTGGGACGACGCCTCGCGCCGCGTGACCGGGCTGGAAGCGATCCCGCCGGCCGAGCTCGGCCGCCCGCGCATCGATGTCACCCTGCGCATCAGCGGCTTCTTCCGCGACGCCTTCCCGCACACCATCGGCCTGCTCGACGACGCGGTCCGCCTGGTCGCCTCCCTGGACGAGCCGGCCGAGCAGAACCACGTACGCGCCCACACCCAGGCCGACCTGGCGGCCCACGGCGACGAACGCCGTGCCACCACCCGCATCTTCGGTTCCCGCCCCGGCACGTACGGCGCCGGTCTGCTCCAGCTCATCGACTCCCGCGACTGGCGCACCGACGCGGACCTCGCCGAGGTCTACACGGTGTGGGGCGGCTACGCCTACGGACGCGAGCTGGACGGCCGCCCGGCCCGCGAGGAGATGGAGACGGCGTACAAGCGGATCGCGGTCGCGGCCAAGAACACCGACACCCGCGAACACGACATCGCCGACTCGGACGACTACTTCCAGTACCACGGCGGCATGGTGGCCACCGTCCGTGCCCTGCGCGGCACCGCCCCGGAGGCGTACATCGGCGACTCCACCCGCCCCGAGACGGTCCGCACCCGCACCCTGGTGGAGGAGACCTCCCGGGTCTTCCGCGCCCGGGTGGTGAACCCCAAGTGGATCGAGGCGATGCGGCGGCACGGCTACAAGGGCGCCTTCGAGCTGGCCGCCACCGTCGACTACCTCTTCGGTTACGACGCGACGACGGGCGTGGTCGCCGACTGGATGTACGACAAGCTCACCGAGACGTACGTCCTGGACCCGACCAACCGCGAGTTCCTCCAGCAGGCCAACCCGTGGGCTCTGCACGGCATCGCGGAACGCCTCCTGGAAGCGGAGTCCCGCGGCATGTGGGCCAAGCCCGACCCGGCGATCCTCGCCGCCCTGCGCCAGGCGTACCTGGAGACGGAGGGCGACCTGGAGGGCGAGGACTGACTCCCGGGGCCCGGTCCCGGACCAGCGTTCGCAGTCGGGTGACGGGGCCCCGGGGACGTCACCCCATTGCCCCAGGTAGACGCACTGTCCGGCGAAGGGGCGTCACCCGTCCTGCCGCCGGGCATAGTGTCGCCCGTGGCGTGGAAGCGATCTACGCATGACCGAAAGTGCTAGCCCTTACATCTCGTCGGCCCGGATCACCGTGCTCGCAGTGCAGCCCGGTGACCCGCCCTTCCGCCTCGTGGAGATCGACGGGGAGGTGGTGAGCGAGGCAACATCGATGGTGGATGTGCTCGCCGCCGCCTCGGCCGCAGGAATCAAGGTCCATGACCTCGACGACCCGAACGTGGTGCGGTGGGTGGGGGGCGGCAAATTCCACTGGAGGCCGCACTGAGAGTCGCCCCGCAGCGACCGTGCGGGGCGGACGGGGCGGGCGGTGGGCCCGCGCCCACCGCCCGCCCCGCGCCCATCGTCCGAAAACCCACCGTCCGAGAACCCAACGGCCAAAAACCCAACGTTCAAAAACCCGGCGTACCGGGGCCCGGCACACCAAAGCCCGGCACACCAGAACCCGACGCGCGAAAACCCGACGCGCGGAATCCCGGCACCTGGACCCGGGACGCCATACCCCAACCCCGACTCGCGATCACAACACGCCAACCCACGAGCGCGCCACAAGCCGGAGCCGACAGCTCGGCCGGACCCCGAACTCTCCCGTCCCGCGCTGACGTTCCACGCACGTTTCGCTGACGTTTCGCTGACGTCCCGGGCCTGCCGCCGCTGCCTCAGGCCAGCGAGGCGGCGCGGGCGGGGTCGATCACGTGCTGGAGAGGTTGGTCATGTATAAAGCGTCGGAGTTCGTCGAGCACAAGCTCTCCGAGGCGATGGCGTTCGGCCCCGAGGGCACCGCCGAGGTGGGGTGTCAGGACGACGTTGGGAAGGGTGAAGAGTGGCGAGTCATGGGCGGGAGGCTCCGGGTGCGTGACATCGAGTACGGCGGTGAGGTCGGGTCTGGCGTGCAGGACCCGCGCCGCGGCGGTCTCGTCGATGAGCGCGCCGCGTGCGGTGTTGATCAGCGTCGCGCCCGGCCCCAGGGAGTTCAGCAGCCGTGCCCCGATGGTGCCGCGGGTCTCGGGCAGGAGGGGTGCGTGGAGACTGACGACATGGCAGGTGGCGAACAGTTCCTCGATGCCCACCAGCCGGACGCCCGCCTGCCGGGCGGGGTCGGGGGAGGCGAGGGGATCCGTGGCGAGGACCTCGATGTCGAAGCGACCGAGGTGGGCCGCGACGAGACGGCCGATGTGCCCGAGCCCGAGCAGGCCCACGCGTGACCGGTAGGCCCCCGGCACCTGGGGGTTGTGCGGGAAACGGCGGCTGCTCGCGACCTCCCGGGCGATGCGATGCACCTGCTTGAGGCCCAGGAGGACCTGGGCGAGGGTGAACTCCGCGACCGGGACGGCGTTGGCCGCGGCCGCGGAGACGATCGGGACGCCACGTACCCAGAAGGCCGGTGTGGTCAGGTGCCGCACGGAGCCCGCGGCGACGAAGACTGCCCGCAACCGGGGTGCGTACGAGAGGAAGGCGGCATCGAGCACGGGCGCGCCCCAGCCCGTGAGCAGGACATCGACCTGTCGCAGCACGCCGGGATCCTCGTCGAGCTGCTGGCGGGTGAGGGGCGGACCCTGCAGGTGTACGAGACGTTCCACTTCGGCTAGGACCTCGCGGGGATAGACGTCCGCCCTGCGTTCTTCCTCCATGACCAACAGGGCTGTCGGTCTGCGGGCCGGCTCGTTCATGGTGTTGTGCTCCTCGGCTCTTCGCTGACGGGTAGTCAGTGATTCCACTCGTGACCCCTGGTCGGGTGCGTGGGGAAATGTCTGACCCGATGTTGAAGGTTGATGTGGCTTGTTCGTTGCCTTGGTTGGTGTGCTTGCAGGCACGATACATCGGATGATTGGGGAGTCCTCGGGTGAAGACCGGTCACCTGGAACTCGCCGGACCGCAGGCGGTCACGTTCGCCTGCCGGCGGTCCGCAGTCGGTCCATCGGTGCATCGGGCGGTGAAAATGCTGGCCCACCAGGGACTTTCGCCCGTCGCTCCGGTCGCGTTCCGAGATGGCGGATGGTGGGGGACGGGTGTGGGGGCAGGTTTGGCAAGGCTGTTGTGGGCCATCGCGAGGGTTTTGTATTCATCGGACTATTGACCAAGGATTCGGACGCCGTTAGCGTCCCTGCAAGCGCTTTCCAAGCCAGCTGTGGCCAAGCGCTTCCAGGCCAGCTGTGATGCGGCGAAACAGGAGTTGTCATGCAGAGATCGCGGTGGATCGGTGCGGGTGTTCTCGCTTCCGCACTTGTCCTCACCAGCTGTACATCGGGGCCTGCGGGAGTGGACGCCAAGCAGAACTCGAAGGCACCGCTCGAACTGTGGACCCGGACGACACCGGGTGGCCCGGGAGAGCAGGGAGCGCTCAAGCTCGCCGCCGCCTTCGAGAAGGCCACGGGCTACAAGGTCGAGGTCACGGCGATCTTCGACGACTTCGAGACCAAGCTCCAGCAGCGGGCCGCGCAGAAGAAACTGCCCGACATCGTCATGAACGACGTGACGCAGCTCGGCGCCATGCACAGCCAGGGCCTGCTGCGGGAGATCGACCTGGACAAGGTCAAGAACGCCGGGCAGATCGTCGGCCAGGGGCTGGACTCCGGCAAGAGCGTGGACGGCAAGCAGTTCGGCCTGCCGTACTCGGCGCAGGCGTCCGCGCTGCTCATCCGCAAGGACTGGCGGGAGAAGCTGAAGCTCGAAGTTCCGCAGAGCTGGGACGACTTCGCCGCGATGGCCGAGGCCTTCACCGCCAAGGACCCCGACGGCGACGGCAAGAAGAACACCTACGGTCTCGCCGCACCGCTGTCCACCAAGCGCGGATACGCCTCCTGGTACTTCTCCAACTTCCTCTGGGCCGCGGGCGGAGACTTCATCTCCGACGCCGGGGGCGGCAAGTACAAGCCCGCGATGACCACGAAGGAATCGGTTCAGGCCGTGCAGTGGTTCCGCGACCTCGGCTGCAGGAACAAGGTCATCCAGCCGGGCGCCGTGACCATGGAGACCCCGCCCACCAACGAGACGTTCGAGGCCGGCCGGACCGGCATGTTCGTCGTCGGCCCGTACCTGCTGCCCCGCTTCGACGAGACCCTCGGCAAGGACAAGTACGAGGTTGTCCCGATGCCCAAGGGTCCGAAGGACGCCACCGTGCTCGCCGAGGGCGGGTCCATCTACCTGATGGCGGGCTCCGAGAACATGGCCGGCCAGGACGCCTTCGCCGACTACGCCATCTCCGCCGAGGGCCAGAAGACCGGGATGGCGGGCGACACCGGATTCACCGTGCAGCTGCCCGTCAACAAGACGGTGGACATCTCCGAGGTGCGCCCCGACCCCCGCTGGAAGACCTACGCCGAGGTCTACCGGAGCGCCGGCCGGTACGCGCCGTCCGTCCCGAACTGGACCCCCGTCCGGCAGACGACCGCGGAGACCGTCAACGCCCTGATGGCCGACTGCGACCTGGACACCGGGACCAAGCTCAAGGAGCTCGACAAGCAGCTCGCCGACATCCTCAAGGAACAGGGAATCGCCGCGTCATGAGTCTTGACCAGGCGGACCCGGCCGCCCTCCCGGCGGCCGGGCCCGCCACCCGGAAAACGGGCCGCGCGGCCACCGGCCGCCGCGGGCACGACCGCCGGGCCGGCCGGTGGTGGACGCCATGGCTGTTCCTCGCACCGGCACTGCTCCTCTTCCTGTACTTCAAGTTCATCCCCATGGTCAGCGCGCTGACCATGTCCTTCCAGGACGTCCAGCCCTACCTCGGCAACAGGTGGGTCGGCACCGAGAACTACTCCACGGTGCTCCAGTCCGACGGCTTCCGCGAGGCCGCCTGGCACACCGTCGTCCTCGCCGCCGGACAGACGGCCGGCTCGATGGTCCTCGGCCTCGCGCTCGCGCTGCTGATGGAGGGACAGGGCCGCCGGCTCGGATTCGTGCGCTCCGCGGCGTTCCTGCCGGTGGTGGTGCCGCTCGCGGTCGTCGCCGAACTCTGGCGGATCATGTACCACCCGACCGCCGACGGCATGCTCAACTCCATCCTGGGCCTGGTGGGATTCGGCCCCTCGGGATTCATCAACGACCCCGACACCTCGATGGCCTCCATCATGCTCACCGGCATCTGGCGGGGCGCCCCCTACGACATGATGATCTTCCTCGCCGGCCTCACCAGCGTGGACCGCGGCCTGTACGAGGCCGCGAAGGTCGACGGCGCCTCCAGACTGCAACGGGTCTGGCACGTGACGGTGCCCGGACTGCGGTCGGTGTTCTCGATCCTGTTCATCCTCGCCGCGATCCGCGGACTGCGCGTGTTCACCGAGGTGTTCCTGCTCACCAACGGCGGGCCCGACGGCTCCACCGAGGTCGTGATGACCCTGATCTACAAGCTCGGCCTCGAACAGAACAGACTCGGCGTCGGCGCGGCGGGAGCCGTCCTGCTGTTCATCGCGACGCTGATCCTGACAGTCGTCGTCCACCTGCTGCGACGGAGAGAGAGCAAATGAACGCGCCGACCGAGACCGCGCTGGGCCTGACGGAGAGCCGCAGTCCGGGCGGACGGATCCTGAAGGCCGTCACCTACCTGCTGGTCCTGATCGTCTTCGCCGGCCCCCTGCTGGCCCTGCTGGTCAGCGCCTTCAGCCACGTCAAGGACCCGACCCAGCTCAGCGTCATCCCTTCGGGCACCACGCTGGACAACTTCCGGATCGCCTTCGACCAGGGCGTGCTCGGATACCTGCTGAACTCGTTCTTCGTGGTCGGCTTCGGGCTGCTGCTCCAAGTGGCCGTCTCCGTCCTCGCCGGGTACGCACTGGCCAGGAAACGCTTCCCCGGGATGACGCTGGTGCTCGTAGCCATCCTCGCCACGCTGATGCTGCCCGAGGAGATCCTGGCGCTCCCGCTCTCCGTGATCCTCTCCGACCTGCCGGTCGTCCACTTCAACCTCATCGGCACCCTGGCCGGAATGATCGTCCCGCTGGGCGCCTGGGGATTCTCCATCCTCGTGATGACCGAGTTCATGAAGGACGTGCCCCGGGAACTCGAAGAGGCAGCCCGCATCGACGGCGCCGGTGACCTGCGCATCTTCGCCCAGATCATCCTGCCGATGTGCAAGCCCGCGCTCGGGGTCATCGGGGTCTTCGGCTTCACCATGATCTGGGACCAGTACCTGCTGCCCCTCCTGGTCTCCACGGACTCCTCCTCGTACACGCTCCCGCTGGCGCTGCGGACCCTGCGGATCGACCCCGCCGTGACCCCCGGAGTGGTGATGGCCGCCTCCCTGCTGGCCCTGCTCCCCTCCGTGATCGTCTTCCTGTTCTTCCAGCGTTCCTTCGTGCACGGCCTGTCCTCCGGCGCCCTGAAGGGCTGAACCGGCAGGCTGTCCGCGCGCGAACCTCCCCCGTACGACCCGTAGGACCAGCCGCCCGGCGGCGCACCGACCACGCCACCGGACGCCGACGACAAGGAACGATGCCCCATGACCCCGAGCGCCGAGACCCAGGTGCCCGCGCCCGCCGCCCCGGACACGACCTGGTTCACCACCGACCGGTTCGGCATGTTCGTCCACTGGGGCCTGTACTCGCTCGCCGCCCGGCACGAATGGGTCAAGAACCGGGAGAAGCTGACCGACGAGCAGTACCAGGTCTACTTCGACCACTTCGACCCCGACCGCTACGACCCGGTCCAGTGGGCCAGGGCCGCCAGAGCGGCGGGCATGCGCTACGTCGTCCTGACCACCAAGCACCACGACGGCTTCTGCCTGTGGGACAGCGCCCTCACCGAGTACAAGGTCACCAACACCCCCTACGGCCGCGACCTCGTCGGACCGTTCGTCGAGGCGTGCCGGGCCGAAGGGCTCAAGGTCGGCCTCTACTA
The DNA here is from genome assembly GCF_042891445.1 of Streptomyces sp. NPDC001890. Taxonomy (NCBI): domain Bacteria; kingdom Bacillati; phylum Actinomycetota; class Actinomycetes; order Kitasatosporales; family Streptomycetaceae; genus Streptomyces; species Streptomyces sp. NPDC001890. Next base: position 56,768 of record NZ_JBIATE010000013.1, read on the forward strand.
CTCCCTCATCGACTGGCACCACCCGTCCTTCCCGGTGGACGGCACCCATCCGCAGCGCGACGACGAGGAGTTCAAGGCCGCGGCCGCCGGCCGCGACATCCGCGACTACCAGCGCTATCTGCACGGCCAGGTCCGCGAACTGCTGACCTCCTTCGGACGCGTCGACTACCTGTTCTTCGACTTCTCGTACGCGGGACGCACCTGGTGGGGCGGCAAGGGCCCGGAGGACTGGGACTCCCCGAAGCTGCTGGAGACGGTCCGCGAACTCCAGCCGCACATCCTCGTCAACGACCGGACCGGCCTGCCCGGCGACTTCATCACGCCCGAGCAGTACCAGCCCTCCGGCCCCATGACCAAGGACGGCCGGCCCGTGCTGTGGGAGGCGTGCCAGACGCTCAACGGGAGCTGGGGCTACGACCGCGACAACCTGGACCACAAGAGCGCCGACCTGCTGATCCGTATGCTCGTCGACGGCGTGTCCAAGGACGGCAACCTGCTGCTCAACGTCGGCCCGACCGGCCGCGGCGACCTCGAACCGCGCGCCGTCGCCGTCCTCGGTGAGATCGGCCGGTGGATGGACCTGCACGAGCGGTCGATCCGCGGCTGCGGCCCTTCCCCGTACACCGCACCGGCCGAGTGCCGGTACACCCAGCGCGGCGACCGGCTCTACGTCCACCTGCTCGCCTGGCCGCTGCGCCATCTGCACCTGCCGGGGCTCGCGGGCCGGGTGCGCTACGCCCAACTGCTCAACGACGCCTCCGAGATCATCCAGGTCCACATCGACCCGGACCGGCCCGCCATGAACACGGAGATGGGCGGGCAGCCCGCCGGAACGCTCACTCTCGAAATCCCCGTCCAGCGCCCCGACACCCCGGTGCCGGTCATCGAACTGTTCCTGGACACCCCGGCCGACCGGGCCGACGGCTGACACCGGCCCCGGCCCCGGCCCCCGCCCCCTCGATCCACCACCACACTTACGGAGGCACCATGCAACGCCGCACGTTCCTCATGGCTTCCGCGGCGGGGGCGGCGCTCGCCGTCGCCCCCACCGGCCCTCTCCCGACCGCGAGCGCGGCGGCCGCCCCGGCAGCCGTCGGGTCGCTCGACGAGCTCCAGGCCGCCATCGACCGGGCACGGCCGGGCACCCGTATCGTCGTGGCCGACGGCACCTACACCGTTCCGCCGGACCGGCCCCTCACCATCAGCAACAAGCAGGGCACCGAGCGCGCGCCCATCACCATCGTCGCCGCCTCCCGCGGCGGCGTCGTCCTCGACGGCGAACACAGCTTCGTCCTCGACGCGTCCAGCCACATCACACTCAGCGGCTTCTCCTTCCGCCAGAGCAGCACCCTGGACATCCCCCCGAACTGCTCGCACATCAGGCTGACCCGCAACGACTTCCAGCTCGCCGACATCGAGGGCCTGCACTGGGTGATGGTGCGTGCCGACGACAGCAAGGTCGACCACAACCACTTCCACGGCAAATCCACCCTCGGCATCTACCTCGGGATCGAGGGCGCGGGCACGGGGGAGATGGCCCAACGCGTCCATGTGTTCAGGAACTACTTCTCCGACCACACCTTCGCCGGCTCCAACGGCGGAGAGCCGATCCGGCTCGGCGTCAGCCCACGGGCACTGTCCAGCGCCCACGCCGTCGTGGAGTACAACCTGTTCGAGCGCGCCAACGGCGACCCGGAGGCCATTTCCGTCAAGAGCTCGGACAACGTCATCCGGCACAACACCATCCGCGACAGCCTCGGCGGAATCGTCCTGCGGCACGGCAACCGCAACCGGGTGGACGGCAACTACCTCGTCGCCGGCACGGAGGGCGTACGGATCTACGGCAACGACCATGTGATCGTCAACAACCACCTCGCCGGTCTCTCCGGCCGGGCCATGGTGATCGGCAGCGGTTCGGAGCGCGACCACCTGCCCGGCGAGTCGCCGGACGCCCGCCGCGGCAACGACGCACCCGACCGGGTCCTCATCGCGTACAACACCCTGGCGAACAACAAGGGCACGCTCTCCGGCGAAAGCCAACGCCCCCACGAGCCGCGCGATGTGACCGTCGCCGACAACCTGTTCGTCGGGGACTCGGGCGAACTGGTCGCGATGGCGAACACCGTGCGGTTCAACTGGTCCGGCAACATCCTGTGGGGTGCCGCCACCGACGGCAACATTCCTTCCGGCGGCAGCACCCGCGTCGACCCGAAGCTGGTGGCCGGCCCGGACGGCATCGCCCGGCCGGGCGCGGGCAGTCCGGTGATCGACGCGGGCACGCTCAGGCGGCCACCGGTCACCCACGACATCGACGGAGAGCCGCGCGGCCGGCACCGGGACGTGGGCGCGGACGAGTACTCGCCCCGGCCGCCCCGGCGCGGACCACTGACCACGGCCGACGTCGGCCCCGACGCCCGCTGACCAGATCCCCCCCACAACGCAGGAGGCACCATGCAACGACGCACGTTCCTCAGGGGCACCGCGGTGGCAGCACTCGCCGCCGTGCCACTCGGCACCTCGATGTCGGTCGACGCCTCGGCAGCAGACAAGCCGGTCGGCTCCCTGGCCGAACTCCAGAGCGCGATCAACGCCGCCGTACCCGGCGACCGGATCATCGTGGCCGACGGCACGTACACCGTGCCGTCGGGGGGTGCGATCAATGTGTCCGGCAAGAACGGCACCAGCGCCGCGCAGATCACCATCGTCTCCAAGTCCCGCGGCGGTGCGGTGCTGCGTGGTGAACGCAGCTTCGTCCTCGCCGATTCCAGCAACATCACCATCAGCGGTTTCGCCTTCCGGCAGAGCACCACGCTGGAGATCCCGGCGAGCTGCTCGTCGATCCGGCTGACCCGCAACGACTTCCAGCACGTGGACACCGGCGACCCGTACTGGGTCGTCGTACGGGCGAACAACACGAAGATCGACCGGAACCACTTCCACGACAAGACCACCGCCGGCATCTTCCTCGTCGTCGACGGCCCCGGCTCGACCGACATGGCCCAGAACATCCAGATCCTCAGGAACCACTTCTCCGACCACGGTTTCGCCGGGGACAACGGCGGGGAGTCGATCCGGCTCGGCGTCAGCGGACGGGCGCTGTCCAGCGCCCACGCGGTCGTGGAGTACAACCTGTTCGAGCACGCGGACGGCGACCCCGAAGCCATTTCGGTGAAGTCCTCCGACAACACCATCCGTTACAACACCATCCGCGACAGCCGCGGCGGGATCGTGCTGCGGCACGGCAACCGCTCCAGGGTGGAGGGCAACTACCTGATCGGCGGCAGCGAGGGCGTACGGCTGTACGGCAACGACCACGTGATCGTCAACAACTACCTCGGCGGACTGTCCGCACGGGCCCTGGTCGTCGGCAGCGGCACCACCCGCGACCACAACTCCGGCGAGACACAGGACGAGCGGCGGGGCAACGACGCCTGCGACCGCGCGGTGATCGTGCACAACACCCTGATCGGCAACTCCGAAACGCTCTCCGGCGAGACCCGGACGTACGAGCCCCGCGACGTCGTCATCGCCGACAACCTGCTCGTCGGCGACTCCGGCAGCCTCGTCGCGATGGGGACGACCACCGGCTTCACCTGGCAGACCAACATGTTGTGGGGCGCGGCCGCCAACGGAAACATCCCTTCCGGCGGTTACACCCGCGTCGACCCGAAGCTGGTGACCGGCACGGACGGCATCGCCCGGCTGTCGGCGGGCAGCCCGGCGATCGGCGCGGCCACCCTGGGCAGCCCCGCCGTGGCCGACGACATCGACGGTGACACCCGGGGCAGTACGCGGGACATCGGCGCCGACGAGTACTCGACCGCGCCCGCGCTCCGCCACCCCCTCACCGCCGCGGACGTCGGTCCGAACGCATCGTGAGGTGACACCGGTGGCGACGGCGCCACCGGTGGGACGGTCAGTCCGGTGGAGCCCGGCCGCAGGCCCTTGCCGGGCTCCACGGCGGGGCGGGGCGCCGTCCCGCGGAGGAGGGCCGCCACGAGGCGGCCGGAGGAAGGGAACGTCGTGACAGGCAGCGAAACCCGGGACCGCGCCCCGGGCACCACCGTGACCAGACCGGGACTGTGCTCGGTTACCTTCCGGCAGTTGCCGGCGGCCGAGGTCGCACGCCGGGCCGCGGACGCGGGCCTCGAAACGGTCGAGTGGGGGGCGGACGTGCACGCACCCGCGACGGAGCCCGACACGCTCCGCGCCGCCCGCGAGGCCGGCGACAGCCACGGGCTCACCTGCTGCTCGTACGGCTCCTACTTCCGCGCCACGCGGGACGAGCTGGCCGCGTTCCCCTGGACCGCCCGTGCCGCCGTCCTGCTGGGGGCGCCACGGGTACGGGTCTGGGCGGGCGGGGCCGGATCGGCGGCCGTCACACCGCAGGAGCGGGGCGAAACCGTGGCCTGTCTGCGGGAGGCGGCCCGTATCGGCGCGGACCACGGGCTGGAACTCGCTCTGGAGTTCCACTCCAGGACCCTCACCGACACCGTCGCCTCGACGCTCCGGCTGCTGGACGAGGTCGGTGCGGATAACCTCCGTACCTACTGGCAGCCGCCGCTGGACGCCCCCGACGAGGAGGCGCTGGCAGGGCTCTCCCAGCTCGTCGACCGGGTCAGCGCGGTCCATGTCTTCTCGTGGTGGCCGGGCAACCGCCGACTGCGGCTGGCCGAGCGTGCGGAGCTGTGGACCGGGGTCTTCGACCTGCTGAACGAACGACGCGTCCCGATGGACGCGCTGCTGGAGTTCGTGCCCGGCGACGACCCCGACGTGCTGGCGCACGAGGCCGCGACGCTGCGGCGCGTGGCGGATCACCGCCAGGGGCCGCAGTCCCGGGGCGTGCTCCAGTAGGGCACCGGCGTACGAGGCACACTCGACCAGCGGCCACCGAGCCACCACCCCACCGTCAGGACGGCACCATGCACAGCGAGGACAAGCACAACGTGGACATGCACATCAAGAAGACGCGCATCGAGGAGACGGACACACTTCTGTTCATCGGTGACTCCATCACCGACGCGGGCCGCGACCGTACGGACTCCGCATCGCTCGGCGGCGGATACGTCCACGAGATCGCCCGGACCCTGCACGACCGGTCGAGCGGCGGACCCGGGCCGGCCGTCATCAACAAGGGCCTCAACGGCAATCGCGTGTACGACCTCGAAGCCCGCTGGACCACCGACGTCATCGAGCACCGGCCCACCGTGGTCACCGTGAAGATCGGCATCAACGACACCTGGCGGCGCTACGACAGCGGAATCATGAGCCCGGTCGACGAGTTCGAGGCCTGCCTCGACCGCCTCCTCGCGGACACCGCGCGGCAGCTGTCCGCCCGACTGGTCGTCATCACCCCGTTCCTGCTGCCGGTCACCGCGGCCCAGGAGGACTGGTTCGAGGACCTCACGCCCCGTACCGAAGCCGTCCTGCGTGCCGCGACGGCCAACGGGGCCCAACTCGTCCGCGCGGACCTCGCGCTCCGCCGCGCCGCCGAGCAGCACGAGGCCGGGGAGCTGGCCCGGGACGGCGTCCATCCGAGCCCCGTCGGCCACCGGATCATCGCCGATGCCTGGCTCAGGGCTGTCCTGTAACTCCTGGCGGGCGTGCGGCGGCAGAACCGTCGGCGGCCGCGGACCCACGTGGGCCTCCCCCTTCTCACGGAGCAGGGGGGAGGCCCACGTGCGCATTCACTGACTGCGCACGTCGGTTGACCCGTGCCGAGCGTGAGGCCGGTCACTTTCCGTGCGGCGAGGGACATGGTTCTCCGGACCCGGGGCATGCGGCCAGATCGCCGGTGTGCGATCGGCGCACCAGGCATTCCGGAACCGAAGGGCCAAATACGACGTGTCGGCAGCACAACAGACCATCCATGTGGGCGGGGAGTGGCGACCGGCCGTCTCCGGCGCCACGCGCGACATCATCGACCCCGTCGACGCGAGCGTCTTCGCCGTCGTGTCGGAGGGCGACATCGCCGACACCGATGCCGCCGTCGCCGCCGCGCGTGCCGCCTTCGAAGACGGTTCCTGGCCGCGTACCCCCGTGACCGAACGGGCCGGCCTGCTGCGTCGCGTCGCGGACCTGCTGGAGCGGGACCGGGAGAAGATCGGCGCCCTGGAGAGCCAGGACGCCGGAAAGACCCTCGAAGAAGGGCGCGTCGACGTCGACTGCGTGCGCGACGCCTTCCGTTACTTCGCCGACCTCGTCATGAACGAGAGCGGCGGACGTGTCGTCGACGCCGGGAACGACGAGGTCCACAGCGTCGTCGTGCACGAACCCGTCGGCGTGTGCGCACTGATCACCCCCTGGAACTACCCGCTGCTCCAGGCGAGTTGGAAGATCGCCCCGGCCCTCGCGGCCGGCAACACCTTCGTGATCAAGCCCAGCGAGATCACCCCGCTCACCACCGTCGCACTGATCGGGCTCCTGATGGAGGCCGGGCTGCCGCAGGGCGTCGCCAACATCGTCACCGGCGCCGGTGCCACCGTCGGCGCCCGCCTCGCCGAGCACCCGGACGTCGACCTCGTCTCGTTCACCGGCGGCCTGGCCAGCGGTACGAAGGTGGCGCGGGCCGCCGCCGACACCGTCAAGAAGGTCGCTCTCGAACTCGGCGGCAAGAACCCCAACGTCGTCTTCGCCGACGCCTGCGCCACCGACTCGGATTTCGACACCGCCGTCGACCAGGCGCTCAACGCCGCCTTCATCCACAGCGGCCAGGTCTGCTCCGCAGGGTCCCGCCTCATCGTCGAGGAGCCGCTGCGCGACCGGTTCGTCACCGAACTCGCCCGCCGCGCCGAGCGGATCCGCCTCGGCCGGGGCACCGACCCCGGCGTCGAATGCGGGCCGCTCGTCTCCGCGCGGCAGCTCGCGAGGACCGAGGACTTCGTCGCGTCCGCCATCGAGGAGGGTGCGGTGCTCCGGGCGGGCGGCCGACGGCCCGACGGCCCCGGCTACTTCTACCGCCCCACCGTCCTCGACCGGTGCGACCGCCGGATGCGCGTCGTCCGGGAGGAGGTCTTCGGCCCCGTCCTGACCGTCGAGACCTTCCGCACGGAGGAGGAGGCCGTCGCCCTCGCCAACGACACCGAGTACGGGCTCGCCGGCGCCGTGTGGACCGCCGACGCGGGCCGCGCCCGGCGCGTCGCCGGACGGCTGCGCCACGGCACCGTCTGGATCAACGACTTCCACCCCTACCTCCCGCAGGCCGAATGGGGTGGCTTCGGGAAGTCCGGCACCGGCCGTGAGCTGGGCCCGACCGGGCTCGCCGAGTACCGCGAGGCCAAGCACATCTACCAGAACCTCGCCCCGCGCCCCGTGCGCTGGTTCGCGGGCTGAAGCACGCGCGACGCGACGCGCCCGCGGCACGTGCGGCGGGCGCAGCCTTACGCCACCGACGCAACGCACACAACGGAGCAGAGGGAACCAGCACATGACCGACCAACACGTCTACGACTACGTCGTCATCGGCGGCGGCACCGCCGGATCGGTGATCGCCTCCCGGCTCACCGAGAACCCCGGCACCACGGTCGCCGTCATCGAGGGCGGCCCCAGCGACGTCGGACGGGACGACGTCCTCACCCTGCGTCGCTGGATGGGCCTCCTCGGCGGTGAACTCGACTACGACTACCCGACGACCGAGCAGCCCCGCGGCAACTCCCACATCCGTCACAGCCGGGCCCGCGTGCTCGGCGGCTGCTCGTCCCACAACACCCTCATCGCCTTCAAGCCCCTGCCGTCCGACTGGGACGAGTGGGCCGACGCGGGTGCCGAGGGCTGGGACGCGGCGTCGATGGATCCGTACTTCGCCCGGCTGCGCAACAACATCGTCCCGGTGGACGAGGCCGACCGCAACGCCATCGCCCGGGACTTCGTCGAGGCCGCCCGGACCGCACTCGACGTGCCGCGCGTCGAGGGCTTCAACAAGCAGCCGTTCCACGAAGGCGTCGGCTTCTTCGACCTCGCGTACCACCCGGAGAACAACAGGCGCTCCTCCGCCTCCGTGGCGTATCTGCACCCGTTCCTGGACCGGCCCAACCTGCATATCGCCCTGGAGACCTGGGCGTTCGGGCTGGAGCTCGAAGGCACCCGGGCCACCGGTGTGCGGGTGCGTACCAAGGAGGGCGAGGAGCACGTCGTGCGGGCCCGGCGCGAGGTGCTCGTCTGCGCGGGCGCCGTGGACACCCCCCGGCTGCTGCTGCACTCGGGCATCGGGCCCCGTGCCGACCTGGAGAAGCTCGGCATCCCCGTCGTGCACGACCTGCCGGGCGTCGGCGAGAACCTCCTCGACCACCCCGAATCCGTCATCGTCTGGGAGACCGACGGGCCGATCCCGGAGAACTCCGCGATGGACAGCGACGCGGGCCTGTTCGTACGCAGGGACCCGGACGCCGACGGGCCGGACCTGATGTTCCACTTCTACCAGATCCCGTTCACCGACAATCCCGAGCGGCTGGGGTACGAGCGGCCCCCGCACGGTGTGTCGATGACCCCCAACATCCCCAAGCCCCGCAGCCGCGGCCGCCTCTACCTGACTAGCGCCGACCCCGAGGTCAAACCCGCCCTCGACTTCCGGTACTTCACCGATGAGGACGACTACGACGGCCGCACCCTCGTCGACGGCATCCGCATCGCACGCCGCATCGCCGAGCAGGAGCCGCTCGCCGGCTGGCTGAAGCGGGAGGTCTGTCCGGGGCCCGGGGTCACCTCCGACGAGGAGCTCAGTGAGTACGCGCGCAAGGTCGCGCACACCGTCTACCACCCGGCGGGGACTTGCCGGATGGGCGCCCCGACCGATGAACTCGCCGTGGTGTCACCCGATCTGAGGATCCGTGGCCTGGAGGGCATCCGGATCGCCGACGCGTCCGTCTTCCCGACGATGACGACCGTCAACCCGATGATCGGCGTGCTGATGATCGGGGAGAAATGCGCGGACCTCCTGGGAGGCAACGCCTGATGACCGCCGAGCCGCCTGTCTTCTCCGTACGCGAGTTGTGGAAGGTCTTCGGCCCGAAGGCCGAACGGGTTCCCGAGGATCCGGCGCTCGCCGCTCTCGCCCCCGCCGAGCTGCGCGAACGCACCGGCTGCACCGCCGCCGTGCGCGATGTGTCCTTCGACGTCCGCAGGGGCGAGGTCTTCGTCGTCATGGGGCTGTCGGGTTCCGGCAAGTCGACGCTCGTGCGCTGCCTGACCAGACTGATCGAGCCCACCTCCGGCTCGATCGCCATCGACGGCGAGGACGTGCTGTCGATGGACGCGTCCCGGCTGCGCGAACTGCGCCGTCACCGCGCCGCCATGGTCTTCCAGCACTTCGGGCTGCTGCCGCACCGGTCGGTCATCGACAACGTCGCGTACGGCCTGGAGATCCAGGGTGTCCCGCGCGCCGAACGGCGCGAGCGCGCGGCCGAGTTCGTCACCAAGGTCGGCCTCGAAGGCCTGGAAGGCCGCCGCCCCGGCCAGCTGTCCGGCGGCCAGCAGCAGCGGGTGGGACTGGCCCGCGCACTGGCCGTCGACCCCGAGGTGCTTTTGTTCGACGAGCCGTTCAGCGCGCTGGACCCACTGATCAGACGCGACATGCAGGAGGAGGTCGTACGGCTGCACGGCGAGGAGGGCCGCACGATGGTCTTCATCACGCACGACCTCGGCGAGGCCCTGAAACTCGGCGACCGGATCGCACTGATGCGGGACGGCCGGATCGTGCAGCTCGGCACGCCCGAGGAGATCGTGGGCGCCCCCGCGGACGACTACGTACGCGACTTCGTCCGCGACGTGCCGCGCGAACACGTCATGACCGTGCGCACGGCGATGCGCCCGGCCGAGGCCGCCGAGGCGGACAGCGGCCCGGCGCTGGCCCCCGGTGCCACGGTCCACGAGGCCATCGAGGCCGTGGTCCGCAGCGGCGGGACCGCCCGGGTCGTCGAGAACGGCCGCTGCGTCGGCGTGGTCGGCCACGCGGACCTGCTCGGTGTGGTGGCGGGACTCGCCCCGCAGAAGGAGGCGGCCTGATGCCCGCGCACACCACCTGGGGCCCGCCGGGCCCCGGCGCCGTGCCCGCGCCCTCCCGTGCCTCGGACGCGAGGGGAAGGCTGCCGCGATGAGCACCACCGTCACCACCACCACCGCCGCCGAGGCGGGCGCGCCCGCGGCACGGGTGCCGCTGGGCGACACCCTTGCCCGGTACCGCACCGCGCTCGTGGCGGGTGCCGCGCTCGTCGCGCTCCTCCTCGGCACCCTGTTCCTGGGCGGCGGCACCTGGCCCGCACGCCTGTCCGTCGACCTGTCCGGGCCGCTCGGCGACGCCAGCGACTGGATCATCGACAACCGGGACAGCCACTCGCTCTTCCTGTACTTCTTCGGCCACATCAGCAACGTCGTCGTCCTGTCCGTACGTGCCGTCTACCTCGTGCTCCTCGCCGCCGGCTGGGCCGGGGTCACGACCGTCGCCGGCCTCGTCGCCTGGCGCCTCGCGGGCATCCGCCCGGCGTTCACCGCCGTCGCCGCGTTCGCCGTGTGCGGGCTGCTCGGCATGTGGGTCCCCACCATGCAGACCCTCGCGCTGATGGCCGTCGCGGTCACCGCGTCCGTGCTGCTCGGCGCCGTGCTCGGGCTCGCCGCCGGACTGTCCGACCGGGTGCACCGGGCGCTGCGCCCGGTGCTCGACACCATGCAGGTGCTGCCCGCGTTCGCGTATCTGCTCCCGGTCGTGCTGGTCTTCGGCATCGGCGTCCCGGCAGCCGTCCTCGCCACCGTCGTCTACGCGGCACCGCCCATGGCCCGGCTGACCGCGCTCGGGCTGCGCGGCGCGGACGCCGGGGTGCTGGAGGCCGCGGCCTCGCTGGGCGCGACCGGCCGGCAGCGGCTGCTGACCGCCCGGCTCCCGCTGGCCCGCAAGGAACTGCTGCTCGGCGTCAACCAGTCGATCATGATGGCACTCTCGATGGCCGTGATCGCCTCCGTGATCGGCGCGGGCGGCCTCGGCGACCGCGTGTACCAGGCCCTGGCCTCCGTCGATGTCGGCGCCGCGCTGGCCGCCGGTGTGCCGGTCGTGCTCCTGGCCGTCGTCCTCGACCGTGTCACCGCCGCGGCGGGGGAGCGGATCGGCGCCGCGCCCTCCCGGCGGAGCGGTCCGGGCTGGGCCGTCGCCGCGGCCGTGACGGCCGCCGTCGTACTCGTCGGCCGCCACACCGGCCGGCTGTCGTGGCCCGACACCTGGACCGTGGACGTCGCCGCGTCCGTCAACCGCGCCGTCGACTGGATGACCACGCATCTGTACTCCGGGGTGCCCGTCGTCGGCGGCACCGCGGACTGGGCCGGCCGTTTCACCGGCTGGGTCCTCGACCCGGTCCGCGACAGCCTGCAGTGGCTGCCCTGGTGGTCGGTACTGTTGCTGGTGGCCGTACTCGCCCAGCTCGTCGGCACCTGGCGCACCGCGCTGACCGCCGTGCTCGCGATGGCCGCGATCGGGGTGCTCGGGGCATGGGAACCGGCACTGGACACCCTCTCGCAGGTGCTGGCCGCGGTCGCCGTCACCCTCCTCGCCGGTGTGGCCGTCGGCGTCGCCGCGGCGCGCGGCCCACGCCTGGAGCGGCTGCTGCGGCCGGTGCTCGACGTCTTCCAGACGATGCCGCAGTTCGTGTACCTCATCCCGGTGGTCGCGCTGTTCGGCGTCGGCCGGGCACCCGCCGTCGCCGCCGCGGTGGTGTACGCGCTGCCCGCCGTCGTCCGCATCACCACCCAGGGCATGCGGGCCGTGGACCCGGTCGTACTGGAGTCGTCCCGTTCGCTCGGGGCGACCGGCTGGCAGCAGCTGCGCCAGGTCCAACTGCCGCTGGCCCGGCCCGCGTTGCTGCTGGCCGTCAATCAGGGCGTGGTCCTCGTCCTCGCCGTCGTCATCATCGGCGGCCTGGTCGGCGGCGGTGCGCTCGGCTACCTCGTGGTGTTCGGGCTGGCCCAGGGCGACCTGGCGTCCGGGCTGGTCGCGGGCGTGGCCATCGTGTGCCTCGGCCTGATGCTGGACCGGGTCACCCAGCCCGCCGGAAAGGAGACCCGCGATGCGTAGCCGTACCCTCGCCGCCGCTGCCACGGCATTCGGTCTGCTGGCCCTCACGGGCTGCGGAGCGGCGGACATGACCAAGCAGGCGTCCCCGTACGCCGACGCCCACGGCGCGAAGACCGTGACGCTGTCCGTCCAGTCCTGGGTGGGCGCTCAGGCCAACGCCGCCGTTGCCCGGTACCTGCTCGAACACGAGCTGGGCTACCGCGTCGACACCGTCCAGATCGACGAGGTCCCCGCCTGGGACGCCCTCAGCCAGGGTCGCGTCGACGCGATCCTGGAGGACTGGGGCCACCCGGAGCAGGAGCAGCGGTACGTCGAGGACAAGAAGACGATCGCGCCGGGCGGGGAACTCGGTGTGACCGGCCACATCGGCTGGTTCGTGCCGAAGTACTTCGCCGACACGAACCCCGACGTGACGGACTGGAAGAACCTGAACAAGTACGCCGACCGGCTCCGCACGGCGGAGAGCGGCGGAAAGGGCCAGCTCCTGGACGGCTCACCGTCGTACGTCACCCATGACAGGGCGCTGGTGAAGAACCTGGACCTGGACTACCAGGTCGTCTTCTCCGGCTCCGAGGCGGCGCAGATCACCCAGATCAAGCAGTTCGCCAAGGAGAAGAAACCCTTCCTGACCTACTGGTACAAGCCGCAGTGGCTGTTCGAGCAGGTTCCCATGACGGAGGTGGAGCTGCCCGCGTACGAGGAGGGCTGCGACGCAGACCCGGAGAAGGTGGCGTGCGCGTATCCGCACACCCCGCTGCGGAAGTTCCTCAACGCCCGGTTCGCCGACTCGGGCGGCCGGGCCGCCGAGTTCCTGAAGAACTTCCGCTGGACGACCCGGGCCCAGAACGAGGTGGCGCTGATGATTGCGGACCAGAAGCTCCCGCCCGAACAGGCCGCGGAGCGCTGGGTGAGGAGGAACGAGTCCACCTGGCGGGCGTGGCTGCCGAAGTGAACCGCGACCACGTGCTGTGCCGTGCCGTACCGGATCTCGGCACAGCACGGCACGGTGTGTGCGCTGCGGCGGGTCAGGCGCTGGTGTGCAGCGGAACCGTCAGCTGCTTGAGCCAGGTACCCGTGGTGAAGTCACGGGCCTTGATGACGACGGAGTGGGGACCGACCTCGACCTGGAGCCCCTGGTTGAAGGCATCGCCGAGGGACACCTCGCCGCCCTTGCCGTCGTCCTTCCAGCCCACCTGGACGGCCGCGGTGTTGACGACGGTGAAGCCTTCGAGGTTGCCGGTACCGGGGACGACCCGGCGCACCACCCAGTCGGACAGGTTGAGGTCCCAGTGGGTGTGCCCGGAGAAGAGGAACACGTCCTTGTGCCGGCCGAGGATCGACAGGAGCCGGTCGGGCTGGAGGTAGTCGTTGAGGTAGAGCTTGTTGTGGGTGCCCGACACGGTGTTGGGCAGCGGGTGGTGGGTCATCACCATCACGGGCCTGCGGCGGCGGGCCCAGTACGCGAGACGGTCCTCCAGCCAGGCGAACTGCTCGTCGCTGATCCACACCTCGTCCCACAGCTTCGCGTCGTGGTAGTGCGAGTAGCGCTCGGTCCCGAGACTGAGCACGGGCACGCCACCGAACGACGTCTCGGAGTAGACCTTGTTGCGGCCGGCGAAGTTGTAGAAGCTGCGGAAGAGGGAGTCCTCCGTCGTGCCGTTGGGCCAGGTCGCCTGTGCCAGGGTGTTGGGGTCGCTGTACTTCGGCACGTAGAACTCGTGGTTGCCGATGGCCCAGGCGACGTTCTTGGGATGCGGGTGCCGCTCAAGGGTCTGGCGGACCGCCGCGTACTCGAAGTCGTAGCCGCGCGGGGTGATGTCGCCGGCTATGCCGAGGCCCGCACTGTCGGGGTTGATGCGGTGCAGATCGTCGAGGGCCTTGCCGAAGTCCGTCAGATCGCCCTGGACGTCACTGATGATGTTGAACCGGACCGTCCGGCCCTTGCCGGGCCGGTAAGGAGCGGCCTCGGCCGCGGGTGCCGCGAGTCCGGCCCCGGCGGCAAGGGCACCGCCCACCAGGGACGCGGTGCCTGTGGTGGCCATGAACGATCTGCGATCCATTGGAACTTCCTTCGTCTGTACGCCCCCGTGCGGATGGGACAGAGGGAGTGTCGCTGCTCGGGATGGACCCTTGGGATATCGCAGATGACTCTGGCCTGAACTGTTCGGCCTGGCCGGTTTTAGTGAGACCGGAAAGAATTTGGACGCCGCTGCGTCGTCGAAACGGCCTTCGCACTTCTGCGCCGGCTGCCCCCTCGCCCTCAGCCCGAACCGGCGACCAGCGCCTCGCCGAGCGGGGTGCGCCGGTAGAGCACCGACCGTCCGGACCGGGCGCGGACGAGCAGCCCCGCGCCCCGCAGGATGGCGAGGTGGTCTCCCACCGCGCCGGGTGCCATGGCGAGGCTTCGGGCGAGGTGGCTGGTACTGGCCGGGGAGTCCAGCGCCACCAGCAGCCGGGCTCGGGCCCGGCCGACCAGAGCGGTCAGCGCGTCCGGTTGGGGGACGGTCTCCTGTTCGCCCCACAGGGCGGCGGTGCCGCGGGCACGATAGACCAAGGTCCTGGGCCAGGGGTCTTCGAGGTGGGCGGCGATGTTCGCGACGAAGACCGAAGGGATCAGCAGGAGCCCGTCGCCGGCGAGGCGGACTGTTCCGACTTGAGGGAAGTGGCCGATCTCGATGCCGCCGGCTTGCCAGGCGATGCTCGGGTGCAGGCTCTCGATGGTCGTGGTCCATCCGTGTTCGCCGATCACCCCCACCCGGTGCACGACGTCGCGCTCACAGATCGCGCGCAGTTGCGGCCAGTCCGGGGCGAGCAGCCCGTGCCACGCCTGGTCCATCGCCTCGGCGATCCTGGAGACGGCGTCCGTCGAGTCCAGCACTGCGCGTACGCGGGGATCACGGGCGGACGGGCCGGTCGCGGTGGTGGCGAATTCCTGGCGGGCCGCTTCCAGCGGTGCGGCCCGGATCATGGCCAGGTCGTCCGCCCAGGTCTGGTTGAGTCCGCGCGGGGGCGGGGCGACGAAGTTCGGTCCGCCTCGTGGGGTCTGCAGGGCGAGGGCGGCGTCCAGTTCGGTCTCACGGCGAAGCCGTTCAAAGACCGGCAGGAGCCGGTCGGCCCAGGCTCGCGGCAGCGGCCGGTTCTGGCCGATGAGCGAACGCAGCAGCAAGCAGAGATCCAGCGCGGGCGACAGTGCGAAGCGGCTGCGCAGCAGGTCCTCGACGGAGACTTCGAAGCGGAGCACCCAGCCATGCTACCGCCGGACGTCTGTTTCGATTCGTCCAGCGACGAATCATTGGTGAGTGGCGTGGGCGCACGGCGAGGCTGGGCGTCATGACCCCAACCGCCGGCCCCGTGCAGGGCAACCACCGTGCCACCTACCGGGAGGTGCTGGCCGAGCCGCGATTCCGGCTGCTCTTCTCGACCCGCACGGTCGCGATCACTGCGGGCTCGCTGCGGATCACCACGTTCTCGGTGCTGGTCTTCGCGGCCACCGGCTCCGCGCTGTTGAGCGCACTGGCCTTCGGCATCGGCTTCCTCCCGCAGTTGTTCGGCTCGCTGCTGCTGGGCTCACTGGCCGACCAACTGCCGCCCCGCGCGCTCATCGCCGGCGGCTACGCCCTGGAGTGCGCCGCCGCCCTGCTGCTCGCCCTGGTGCGGATGCCGATCGCGGCAAGCCTCGGAGTCGTGGCGCTGGTCGCCCTCGTGACACCGGTGTTCGGCGGCGCGTCGAGCCGGCTGGTCGCGCAGTGGCTGGAAGGCGATGCCTATGTACTGGGCCGTTCACTGAACAACATCGCTGCCTCCGGTGCGCAATTGTTCGGTCTGGCGCTGGGAGGTGCGGTCGTCGCGGCACTCGGCCCGCACCGGGCACTCGCCGTGAGCGCCGCGCTCTACCTCGGCTGCGCGCTCGCCATCCGCATCCGGCTACCCCGGCTGGAGCCGGGAGAGTCCGGCGGCACACCCGGCAGCGCACGGGGCGATGGCGGTGCCGTCCGGGCAAGCCTGCACGGTGCCGGCCTGCTGCTGCGCGGACACACGGTACGACGACTGATGCTGGCCCAGTGGCTACCGCCGGCGTTCGTAGCGGGCGCGGAAGGACTGATCGTCGCCTACGCGGGAGAACGCCACTTCGCGCCCGGCCGGTACGCGGTGCTGATGGGCTGTCTGCCGGTCGGCATGCTTGTCGGTGACCTGCTGGTGGGCCGTCTCCTACGGCCACCCGCCCGGGAGCGACTGGTAGTCCCGTTGATTGCGCTGATGGGACTGCCGCTGGTCGGCTTCGCTGCCGAGCCCGGAGTGGGCGTCTCGTCCTGTCTGCTGCTGCTCTGCGGCTTCGGATTCGCCTACGGTCTCGGCCTGCAACGGCCGTTCCTGGACGCCCTGCCGCAGGATGGCCAGGGCCAGGCCTTCGGTCTGCTCGGCTCCGGCAGCATGACGCTGCAGGGCGTCGGGCCGGCCTGCTTCGGCTCGGTGGCCGCAGGCATCGGAACAGGCGGCGCAATCGCCCTGGCAGGCGGCGCGGCGGCGCTCACCGCCGGATGGATTCTCACCTGGCATCCGCCCGCCTTCCCGGTCCCCGTCCCGAACTACTCGATGAGATCGGAGAACAACACCGAACAGCATGCGAGCAGTGCTCCTGCGCAGTAACCGTCGCAGTCCGGGCCGGCCGCGAGCCGTCACGCACCCCCCGCATCCCTCTGGCAGACCATCAATCCCGGCAGCTCATTGTGAGAGGAGTCCTGAGCCCCGGCTCTGCCAGCCGTTGCAAACCACGTACGGGATCTTGAGACCACGAACAGCCCATGGAAGGCTCATGCCACATGATCGATGAATTCGCCAAGGACAACCTGCACGGGAGACTGCGGCGGGACCGCAAGGCCCTGCTCTGGAAACTCGACGGCTTGTCCGAATACGACGCCCGCCGACCTTTGACAACGACCGGGACCAACCTCCTCGGCCTGGTCAAACACGTGGCCACCGTCGAGGCCAGGTACTTCGGCGAGGTCTTCGACCGTCCGTCCCCGGAACCGCTGCCCCGGTGGCAGGACTACGACGGCAACGATCAGTGGGCTTCCGAGGACGAGACCCGTGATCAGATCATCGGGTTCTACCGGCGCACGTGGGAACACTCGGACGCGACGATCAACGAGCTTCCCCTCGACGCCCCCGGCCACGTGCCGTGGTGGACGGAGCCCTGTCCCAACACGAACCTGTTCGCCATCATGGTCCATGTCCTCGGGGAGTCCAACCGGCATGCCGGGCACGCCGACATCCTGCGCGAGGGCCTCGACGGCCGGACCGGGATGCGCCCCGAACACGAGCAGCGGATCGACGAGGAAGCCCGTGCAGCCTACTGCGCGAAGATCGAGCAGGCCGCCAGATCGGCCGCATCAATCAAGGCTTAGCCGGAGATACCAGGCAGCCTGGCATCACTTCCCCTACCGGCGCTTGCGTTTTCCGAGCACTCCGAACACCTGATATGCCCGCGGCGGAACTCCGTTGTCAGTGACCGCGCGTAGGGTCTGCGCATGGCTGATCAGAGATCTCGCTCGTCTTTGCTGCACGACTTCGCCACGTGGCAGCCCGTGCTACGACTCCTGTGGGACGGCGGGGAGCAGGAACAGGCTGCGCACTCCGTCCGATTCGCGGGACGCGTCGGCCGGGGGAGTTGGAGTCTGCCCCGGCGACGACAGTCGCCCGGACCCGGCAGGGCCGCCCTGGCCGATGACATGCGGGACGAGATGAAGGCGGTGGAGCGGGTGCAGCGCGCCCTCGCGGACGCCGGTGTCGACGACGTCGCGTTCACGGCGGAGATATCTCCGGGCGGGAAGGCCGGGCTCCGCCTGTTCGGGGCCAGTCCCGCAGTGGAACCCGGCCTCGGCAACCCGCACCCGGGGACGCTCATCCTGGTCGAGGACGCCGTTCCCCGGCCCTGGCTCCACCTTCCCGACCCGGTGCCCGGGGCGGTGCCGGCACCGTCGGCGGATCCGGCGCTGCTGGAGCGGACCCTCCGTGAGCGCCTGCCCGAAGCCGTCGGCGCGACGGAGGCGGAGATCGCCGCTGCGGAATCCCGACTCGGCGTCGCCCTGCCCGAGGAGCTCAAGGCGCTCTACCGGGTGACACGGGCACGGTGGGAGGACCACGTCGACGACCATTCAGCGGCGCAACGGGAATGCGTGGCGGTCGGCTGCGAGCTCTTCGCCCTGGACGGCCTGTACATCGCGGAGGCGTCGTCCCGTCACTGCCTCTGGAAGTTCGCGGCGATGGAGGCGGTCGTCACCCCACCCGACGCAGCGGTGCAGGGGGTGGTCGGCTCGCCCGGCTGGATCGTCTTCGGGGACAACGGCGGCGGCGACCGGCTGGCGGTCGATCTGACACCCGGCCCGCGTGGGCACACGGGGCAGATCATCATCCTCAGCCACGAGGAGAACATCGGAGCCTGCCTGGTCGCGGACTCGCTCACCGACCTCGTGATGAGGCGGAGCAGCGAGCGACACGGTGGTGGTGCGGACGGAGACCGGCCGCCGGCCGTGGCCCACGTCAACATCCGGAGCCTGCCGAGCATCGAGGCCGCCGCGCACCCCGGTCTGGAGGTCCTGCACATCGGTGCGTGGGAGGCCGAGCCGCTCAGCCTCGCCCCGGTCATGGAGCTGCCCCGTCTGCGGACCCTGGTCGCCTACCCCGGCACGCTCGCCGACCCTCTGGAGATCGCCGGCCTCAGCGCATTGGAGTTCCTGGAGCTCGGCCCGGACGAATGGCGCGTCCTGCTCGACGCGGGAGCCGTCCCGCGCAGCCTGTCGGCCGCCGCCATCACGGTGCACGGCACCCGGGACCCCCGGCCCATCGTGGGCATCGCCAACGAACTCCTCGCCCTCTGGGACCGGCCCCGGATCATCCAGACCGTCCTCGAAGGCGACCTCGAACCCATGGCTCGGGGCTGACAGCCACGGAGCTCATGAACCGGATCCGCCCCGCCCCAAACCGGGAGGCGCTCCGCCCACGAGCTGCCATTCGGATGCGGTGAGGCGTACGTACGGGAGGGCGTGCCGCCGGTTGTCCGGAACGCCCCGCGCCCCGGCCCGGAGACGGACACGGGCCGGCGCGCGGCCCGTGTCAGGTTTCCTCGTCCTCCGCGCGGCGCTCACCCTCCGCCTGGGACGGCTGGGTGCGCATGGTGGCGGGGTGGCGCTCCTCGGCCGGATCCCTGTCCTCGTCCAGCCTCTCGCCCTCGGCCTGCGACGGGGTCGGGTACTCGATGTTCTCCTTCATGGCAGCCTCCGTAGTCGGGACGCCTGCCTACAGATCGAGCGTATCGCGTCCGTCCGGTCGGCGGCCGGGCCGGATGCGGGCGGTCGGCGCGGCCGGAGAGCTGCTGCGGCGAGGCGGCGGCGCATCCCGAGGGCGTGGACGGTGGCGGCGACGACCCTGCCGACCGGGAGGGCGGGATCGAGTCCGCCTGCCCCTCGGGGCCGGCGGGCCCAGGCAGAGCTCCGTGCTGACACGGAGGACGGATGCCGCCGGATCGGATGTCGGGGCGAGATCCGGGAGATGGCACGGGGTATCCGCCTCAAGGCCGGGGGCTGTGGAAGTCATGCGCGCCTCCGCCTGCTGGGCGTGCCCATACATTTGTCTATTGGTCATGCACCCAATAACATCGGATTCATGGCGTCAAGAGTTCACCGGCCACGAATTCGGCAGTCACTCACTGATCGACCTGCGGAAACGACCGACGTGGTCGCCTCGGAAAACCTGGCCGGAGGGCCGGAGGGCGACACCCCGCGGTGGATCGGTGAGCGCCTCGATGTGCTTCGAGGGCCGATCGGTCACTTTTCCCCGTGGTGGACGAACCGGTGGGAGCGGGCGTTCGGCAAGGTCGCCGGTGCCGAACCGGGCACTCTCATTCCGCCCGGCCGGGCGGAGGGTGTCGCCGTCGAACACCTCGCACACTCCTTCGCGCTCGCGACCGGCTCGGCTGGAAGCGCCCGGCACACCGAACCGCCGCACTCGTCGCCACCCACTGACCAGCACTCAAGGAGACCGCCCGCGCACCCCGGCCTCGTACTGCTTTCCGCCCGCCTCCTCGACGTCGTCACCGGCGAACTGCTCCCGCAGACCGCCCTGGCCGTCTCCGGCGGCCGGATCGCCGCACTCGACGACGACCAGCGGATCCGCGCCCTCGCCGGACCGGCGACCACGGTGATCGATCTCAGGGGCGCCGTCGTGACGCCCGGCCTCGTCGACGGGCATATCCATCCGCTCATGGGCGCCGAACTCACCCATGGCCTGGACCTGTCCGGCTGCACCACACTCGACGAGGTGCGTCAGGCCCTGGCCCGGGAGGCCGCATCGCTGGCGCCCGGAGCCTGGCTGCACGGCTGGGGCCTGGACCCGAACGTCTTCGGCGACCGGCCCGTCGCGTCCGCCACCATCGGACCGGTCCTGGACGGCGTCCCGGCCGTCCTGCTGCTCTTCGATGCCCACTCCATGATCGCCAGCCCCCGTGCGCTGGAGCTCGCCGGCGTCGACGGACCCCGCCGGTTCGAGCAGTACGCCGAGATCGTGTGCGACGAGGCGGGCCGACCCACCGGTCTGCTGCTGGAGGACGCCGCCTGCGAACTGGTCGAGCGGGCCGCACCGCCGGTCGCCCCCGCCGAGCGCCGGGCCCGCCTCGCCTCGGCGCTGCGCGAGGTGGCCGCCTCCGGGCTCACCGGCGGGCACGCCATGGACGCCAACGGGGAGAGCCTGCCGCTGTACGCCGAGCTCGACGAGGCGGGCGAACTGCCGCTGCGCCTGAGGGTCGCGCCCTGGCTCCAGCCCGGAGCCGACGGCCAGGCCGTGGCCGAGCTCATCGCCCAGCAGGGCAGGGGCAGCCGGCTGTGGGAGGTGGCGGGCGTCAAGCTGTTCATGGACGGCACGATCGACAACGGCACCGCCTGGCTGGAGCGGCCCGACTGCCACGGCGAGTCCACGCAGGCCTTCTGGCCCGACCCCTCGTCCTTCACCAAGATCGTCGACGAACTCCACCGGGCCGGTGTGCCCACCGCCACCCACGCCATCGGCGACGCCGCCGTGCGCCACGTCCTCGACGCCGTGGAGGCGGCGACGCGTGCGGAGTACCGAGGCGTACGGCACCGGATCGAGCACATCGAGACCGTCCCCGACGACACCCTGCGCCGGTTCGCGGAGCTCGATGTCATCGCGTCCATGCAGCCCACCCACTGCTGCGACTTCACCCGCGCCGACCACACCGACAACTGGTCCCGGCGGCTCGGCGAGGAGCGTGCCGCGCACGCCTGGCGCTGCCGCGACCTGTGGGACTCCGGAGCCACCGTCGTACTCGGCTCCGACTGGCCCATCGCCCCCTACCCTCCGCTCACGGTCATGGCCGGCGCCCGCCACCGCCGCCCCACCCGCGATCTCACCCAGCCCCCGCACAACCCCGCACAGGCGCTCACCGCCCTCGAAGCGCTCCAGGGCATGACCCTCAATCCGGCCCGCGCGGCGGGCGCGGAACACGAGTCGGGGCGCCTGGCCATCGGCCACCGCGCGGACCTCACCGTGTTCGCGGAGAACCCGCTCGCCACGCCCGCCACCGACCTGGCCGGTCTTCCCGTTCTGCTCACCGTGGTGGACGGCCGCACCACGTACCGCGACACCGGCCTGTGACGGGGCGAGGGGCGAGGCGACCCGGGATCACCTCGCCCCTCACCACCCGGCGGCGGTACCGAAGACCTGCTGCCCGCCGACATAGGTGGCCTCGACACGCAGCGAGGCCAGTTCGGCCGGGGGCACGGTGTGGGGGTCGCGGTCGAGCACGATCAGGTCCGCCAGTCGGCCCGCTCGCAGAACGCCGGTGTCGTCGAGCCGGTTGACGTACGCGGAGCCCGATGTGTAGGCGCGCAGGGCGGTCGTCAGGCCGAGCCGCTGGTGGGGAAGGAACGGCGGCCTGTCCCCGCCGGGAACGATCCGGTTGACCGCCACGTGGATGCCCTCCAGGGGATCGGCGGAACTGACCGGCCAGTCGCTCCCGGCGGCCAGCGGGGCGCCGGCTGCGTGCAGGTCGCCGAAGGGGTACTGCCGGGCCGCGAGCCCGTCGCCGAGGAACGGGGTGGTGAGCTCGTCCAGCTGCGGCTCGTGCGCCGCCCACAGCGGCTGGAGGTTGGCGACCGCCTCCAGCCGCGCGAAGCGCGCCACGTCGTCCGGGTGGACGACCTGGAGGTGGGCCAGGTGGTGGCGGTTGCCGCGCGGTCCGTTGGCCCTCCGTGCCGCCTCGACCGCGTCGAGCGCCTCGCGGACGGCCCGGTCGCCCAGTGCGTGGAAGTGGACCTGGAAGTCCAGGGCGTCGAGCTCGGTCACGTACCCCCGCAGCGCCTTCGGGTCGACGAAGCTGAGGCCGGAATTGGTGGTGGTGCAGCCGCAGGCGTCCTTGTACGGGGCGGTCATGGCCGCGGTGTGGTTCTCGGCGATGCCGTCCTGCATGATCTTGACGGTGTCGGCGCGGAAGCGGCCCGTGCGCAAGGTCCTGCGGCGTTCGACGAGGTGGGGGATCTGCTCGGCGCCGACGTCCCGGTCCCACCACAGGGAGCCGTTGACCCGGGCGGTGAGCAGGCCGCGTCCGGCCGCCGTGACGTAGGCGGCCGAGACGTCGGGGTGTCCGCCGTACTCGCCGAGCAGGGCGTCCTGCCAGGCGGTGATGCCGTACGAGTGCAGCAGCCGCTGGGCCCGCAGCAGGCCGTCGACCAGGTCCGCCGTGGTGGGCCGGGGCGCGGCGCGGCCGACGAGTTCGACCGCCCCCTCCTGCAGCATGCCCGACGGTGTGCCGTCGGCCTCGCGTTCGACGCGTCCGTCGGCGGGGTCGGGGGTCGAGACGGTCACCCCGGCCAGCTCCAGGGCCCGGGTGTTGGCCCAGGCGCCGTGGTGGTCCCGGTTGACCAGCAGCACGGGCCGGTCGGGCACGATCTTGTCGAGCATCCGCCGGGTCGGCAGGCCGCCGGGGAAGCTCTCCATCGACCAGCCGCCGCCGGTGATCCAGGGCCGTTCGGGGTGGGCGGCGGCGTAGTCCGCGATGCGGCGGCGGTACTCGGCCGGGTCCGTCGTGCCCGTCAGGTCGCAGGTCCCCAGCTCCAGGCCGCCGAACACGGCGTGGACGTGGGCGTCCTGAAAGCCCGGCAGCAGTGCCCGCCCCGCCAGGTCGACGACCCGGGTGCGCGGACCGATCAGTTCGCGTACCTCTTCGCCGCCGACCGCGGTGATCCGCTCACCGGTCACCGCGAGAGTGGTGGCGACGGTGTGCGAGGGGTCCATGGTGATCACGGAGCCTGAGGTGAAGACGAGATCTGCGTGGTTCATCGGGGGTACTCCTCGTGGTGCTGGTTCATGGGGCCGTCCCGCGCGGTGGGAAGGTGCGGGGGCCGGCTCGTCACGGGGCCGGCCTGTCACACGGTCGGCGCGGCGTCGCTCCCGGCGGGCACCGGCGCCTTCGGGGCGCGGGGTGCGGACGCCCGGTCGCGGTGGAAGTACGGTGCGCGCCGCCCGTACTTGGCCCACAGGGCGGCCGGGACGCCGGTGACCAGGATGACCACGGGCACCAGGGTCAGGAAGCGGCCGTTGTCGGCGGCGAACGCGAAGTGCCCGGAGGACGTCCACAGGCTGTAGACCATGTAGCAGCCGAGCCCGAGCAGCGCGAGCCCGCACACGACCGGGACCAGCACCGTGACCACCAGCATGCGCGGGTCCCGCCGGGCGTCCGGAGCGAAGGTGATCGCGCAGGCCAGGGCGGCGAACGCGTAGTAGAGGGAGATCAGGATGCCGACGGAGGTGACGGAGCCGACGATGATGTCCTGCAGACTGCCCAGACCGGCCGACAGCAGGGCCAGCACCGCCGACAGCGCGGCGATCCGCAGGGTCGACAGATGCGGGGTGCGGCGGCGGGTGTGCACCGCGGCCCAGCCGGCCCCGAGCACGCCGTCCCGGCTCATCGCGAGTGTCTGGCGTGCGGAGCCGATCAGTACCGACTGCACACAGGCGACGATGGAGCACAGCAGGACGACGGTGGTCACCGCCCGACCGACGCCCCCGGCCGCCATCTGGCCGATGTAGGGCAGGCCGCGCTCCCCGTTGGCGACGAGCTCCTCGGGGGTCAGGGCGCGCTGGAAGGCCACGGCCGCGAGCAGGAACAGCCCCGCCACCGCCGCGAGCGACCACATGCCGGCCCGCGCCGAGGTGCGTGCGTCGGCGTTCTCCTCCGTCACCGAGAACGCGGTCTCCCACCCCCAGTACATGAACACCGCGAGCAGGATGCCCATCGCCATCACCGACGGCGAGGAGAAGACCGTCGGCGAGAACCAGCCGAGGTCGAAGTCGGCCGCGCGACCGGCGACGACGGCCCACAGGCAGACGGCGAGGAGCACAACGAACTCCAGGCCGATCAGGACCAGTTGGAAGCGTGCGGCGACATCGACACCGAGGATCGCCAACGCGGTGAGTCCGACGGTGAGGACCAGGCCGACCGCTATCGATGCCAACGCGGGGGCGTCGGCCACGTTCACCCCCGCCACCCGGTGCAGTCCCATCGAGTCGACCGCGAGCAGTGTGTACTGCCCCATCAGCGGGATGGCGTAGGACAGGAACAGCACCTGGGTGACGACGGTGACCCAGCCGATCATGTACCCGGGCATCGGCCCGACCGCCCTGCCCACCCACACGTACGCCGTGCCGCAGTTGGCCTCGCGCTGGTTCAGCTTGGTGTAGGCCAGGGCGATGCCCAGGATCGGCAGCAGACCCAGCAGGAAGGCCGCCGGGATCCCCACGCCCACCGAGGCGCCGATGATGCCCAGGCCGACGCCGATGCTGAAGGTCGGGCTGATGTTGGACAGGGAGAGCACGACCCCGTCCAGCACTCCGAGAACCTTGGGCAGCTCCGCGGGGACTTGCGACGCGGTGCCCGGGACCGTGGTGCCGGAGGCCGGGGAGGAAGGGGGCGGGTGACCGGGCATGGGCTTCTCCTTGACCTTCTGAAGAGGGTGATGCGATGTGCCGTGCCGTGGCGCGCTGCGCCGTGGTGTGGTGCGGGTGGCGGCAGCGTGGCAGGGCGGCGACACGAAAGTCAACGGTGATGACAACGAGGTTGACTCCGAATGGGTGAGGGTATGACGTGCGAGGGCGCGGCTGACGGCACAATGGGGCCCGACCGGAGCGAGGGGAGTGCGCAGTGGAGTCACGTACGGGGAAGCGGGCCGCGGCGGCGAAGGCGGAGAAGGGGAAGCGTGCCGACTCCGGCCGCCCCCGGCCGTCGCTCAGTCCCCGGCTGATCGTCGAGGCATGCCTCGAACTGATGGACGCCGAAGGTGCCGACGCCCTGACGTTCCGCCGGATCGGCGCCCAGCTGGGTGCCGATCCCACGGCGCTCTACCGGCACTTCCGCAACAAGGACGATCTGCTGCTGGCGGTGGCGGACCATCTGCTGGAGGAGAGCATCGAAGGGTTCGAGCCCTCCGACGACTGGCGGCAGACGCTGCGCAGACTGTTCATCCGCATGCACGGGGTCTATCTCTCGCACCCGCGGGCCGCCGTGCTCGCCACGGTACGCATCACACGGCGCCCGGCCGAGATGCGGGTGATCGAGATGACCCTGAACGCGCTGTCCGACGCGGGATTCCCGCCCGAGCAGGCGGTGCGCCACTACCGGGCGCTGGTGGACTTCCTGCTGGCCTGGTCGTGCATGGACGCCACCTACTGCACGCTCGACGCGCACACCCGCCGCGACGACGAGTCCGCCTGGTCCGGCGAGTACGCGGCGGTTCCCGCCGCCACCCACCCCCATATCGCGGCGGCGGCCCCCTACTTGGCCTCGGTGGACGACGACGCAAACTTCCACTTCGCCCTGGACCTGATGCTGGACGCGATCGCCGCCCGCGCCCCCGAGAGCGCCTGAGGGGCCGGGAGCCGGCAGCCGGTCCGGCCGCTCGTCCGGGTGGACCATCCACAGCCCCGCCGCGCCGCCGCCGATGCCCACGGCCGGGCAGCCGGTGCCGGCGCGGGACTTCCACACCTCACGGGTGCCGACCGGTACGCCCGCGGCGGCCTGGTCCCGGATCAGCCTGCCGTACGGCGCGTGGACCGGGTGCAGCGCCCAGGAGCGGATGCTGCCGCCGATCGAGCAGCCACCGGGGAGCCATGGCCGCTGCGCCGGCGGCTCCTCCGTTCCGTTCCGCCGCTCCCGGCGGCAGCGCGCTCCGGCCGTCAGGGCTCGATCCCCAGCACCTCGGCCACGGGGCGGCGAGGCGTGCGCGGCCCCTCGGGCCCGTACCCCAGGCGCACGATCATCTGCGGATGCCCCGTGCCGATGGCCGGGTCGCGCAGTAGGTGCCGGAGTTCCGGCCATTCCAGGGGCTGCGTCGCGAACGAGGCGACGAGCCCGTGCACCACGGCGGTGAGCAGTACGCGCTCCAGGGCCTGACCGGCACGCAACCAGTCCGCCGGACGGTCGCGCACGGTACGGAGCAGGGCGAGCTGCGGCCGGTCCTCGAACAGGGCACGCGCCCGCCCCGGAACGACGTCCCTGCCGGCGAAGTCCCGGTTGACCACTCTGCCCGACGCGTCGGTGGGGCCGAAGGCGTAGTCCGGGATGCCGTCGACCGGTGCCTCCGCCCCTGTGTCACGGGTCCAGTAGCGCTGCTCCGCCTCCCTCGCCGGGTCGCTCAGGCCGAACCCCTCGGCGTCCCGGATCAGTACGAGCACGGCTTCCAGGTGTTGCGGTGGCAGGAACGCGAAGTCGGCCCCCTCGACGCGGGCCGCGTCGACGAGGCGCGCGCGGACGTCGTCGGGGATGAGCCGGTCGCTGAACGGAGCGCGGCTGGTGCGACGGTTCCGGATCGCGGGATGCAGAGCGGTCAGGGCCGCATCCGCAGCCTCCACGGGTACGCCGGAGCACTCGTCCAGGCGGACGGTCGCCACGACGGCCGGATCGGCGGGCACCGGAAGCAGTGTGGTCACCGGGTCGAGGCCCCGGTGCGACGCCGAGGCCCGAAGATTCAGCAGCGCCGCGCCGCACCCCACATGCAGGGCGCGGGTGGACGGGTCGGCCTCCGGCATCTCCCGGTCGAACTCCGCCCGGAGCGTGAGCGTCCGGGTGGTGTGCCGGTACCGGAACCGCCACGGCTGGGCGTTGTGCATCGACGGGGCGGCGGTGGCATCGGCGACCAGTTCCCGCAGTGTCGTGTCGTCGAGCGGTTGTGCGGGCATGCGGCACCTCCTGCAGCGCACGGTGCCCTTCCACCGTCCCACGTGTGGCGGGTCCGGCGCGAGAGGCCCGCCGGGCAGGGGACGCCGTACGCGGCACGTCGCGCAGCGCGATGTCCGAAAAGCGCCGGATCCGATGCCCGGGGCAGGCCAGCATGGATCACAGGAGCCACCGAGAAACCAGGCAACCGGAATCAGGACCAGACTCATGATCGACACAACACACCCGGCCGGTACCGTGCGCGAGCAGGTCGACGCCACCGACTGGGCCGCGCTCACCGACGAGATCGCCGCACACGGCAGCGCACCGACCCGGCGGCTGCTCACCCCCGCCCAGTGCCAGGGGATCGCCGCACTGTACGACGAGACAGAACGCTTCCGTTCCACCGTCGACATGGCCCGCCACCGGTTCGGATCCGGCCAGTACCGCTACTTCACCCACGATCTGCCCGCAGTGGTACGGGAGTTGCGGGAGGCGTTCTACCCGCACCTGCTTCCCATCGCCCGGGACTGGTCCGCGAAGCTGGGCACTTCCGCACCGTGGCCCGACGAACTGGCCGAATGGATCGGCTTGTGCCACGGGGCCGGGCAGTCCAAGTCGTCCCAGATCCTGCTGCGCTACGGTGCCGGGGACTGGAACGCCCTGCACCGGGACGTGTTCGGCGAGCTGCTCTTCCCGCTCCAGGTCGTCATCGGCCTCGACGCGCCCGGCACCGACTACACCGGTGGTGAGTTCCTCATGACCGAACAGCGGCCCCGGGCACAGTCCCGCGGAACGGCCACCACACTGCTCCAGGGCCACGGACTGGTCTTCACCACCCGTGACCGGCCGGTCGCCTCCAGACGCGGCTGGTCGACCGCGCCCATGCGGCACGGAGTCAGCACCGTGCGCTCCGGCCGGCGCCGCACCCTGGGCCTCGTCTTCCACGACGCCGGGTGAACCGCCGGCCGGCAGACACGAACCCCGTGCCGGGGACCGGTGACCGGGCCCGGGTCACCCCGTGCGGTCGATGAGGTACGGGAAGAGCGCGAGGAGTTCGGCCAGCGCGGCCGGAGCGAGCGGAACGGCCTCCAGGACGCGGCGGGCGATGTCCAGCTGCTGATGGGCTTCGGCCAGGGTGGCGGCGCGCCCGCCGGCTTCCTCGACGAGCTCGGCCGCCCGCCGGGCGTCGGAGTCGTCGAGCGGGTTTCCGGCGCCCAGCAGCAGGGCGAGCCGACGGGCGGCGGGGTGGTCCGTGGCCAGGGCCGACAGGACGGGGTACGTCTTCTTCAGCCGACGCAGATCGCTGTGCACGGGCTTGCCCGTGGCCTCGGGATCTCCCCATGTCCCCAGGAGGTCGTCCACCGCCTGGAACGCCACCCCGAGATGCCGGCCCGCCCGGGAGAGCGCTTCGACGGTCGCGTCCGGGGCGCCCGCCAGCACGGCACCCAGACCGGCCGCGCAGCCGAGCAGCGCACCCGTCTTGTTCTCGGCCATCCACCGGTACTCGTGCGGCTGCACCGACGCGGGTCCCTGCCAGGGCCGGGACTCGAAGAGCAGGTCGTCGGCCTGGCCGCGCACCAGCTCGGTCAGCGTCCCGGCGAGGTGCCGGACCGCCTCCGCACTGTGTCTTCCGGGTGCCTCGGCCAGGGTCTGCACCGCCAGCGCGAAGAGCGCGTCGCCCGCGAGGATCGCCGGGCCGGTCCCGTACGCCTTCCACACGGTGGCGCGCTGCCGGCGGGTCTCGTCGCCGTCCATGATGTCGTCGTGCAGGAGCGAGAAGACATGGATCAGTTCCACGGCGACCGCCCCGACGACCGCGTCCTCGGCCGGTGCGCCGGCGGCCTCGGCGCTGAGCAGCGCGAGCGCCTGGCGGACCCCCTTGCCCTGTGAGCCCGGGGCGGGGCTGCCGTCCGCCGTGGCCCACCCGAGGGAGAACACGGCCATTTCCGCGTGCCACGGATGCAGGCGACGCACGGCCTGTGCGAGCGCCGGGCGGACCTGCTCGCGGCAGCGGGCGAGCACCTCCGGCGGCGCGGCCTGCCGGGTTGCGGGCGGTGGAGTCATCGTCGTCCGCTCTCCTCGCCCGTGCCGCCGTCGACCGGTGCCACGCCGAGTTCGGCGTACGCCTTGTCCACCATGTCGCGGGCGTTGAGCAGGCCGATCCGGCTGAGGGTGCGGCGCAGCTCGTGCAGATCCGCCGCGGTGTCGTCGCGGTCGCGGCCGAGGCGGGCCAGCGATTTGACGAGTCCGAGCCGGGCCAGCGCCTCGCCCCGGGGTTCGGTCATGGCGCGGAACTCCCCGAGCGCTTCCTCGTACATCGAGCGCGCCTCCTCGTACCGCCCGGCGCGGAAGAGGACGTTGGCGCGCATCTTGTGGTTGTAGGCGAGCGCGCTGGACAAATTCATCGCACGGCAGGTGAGTTCGGCCTCCGCGAGCAGGGCCAGGGCACGCTCCGGATCGTCCCGCAAGGAGATGATGTCGGCCATGCCGCGCAGGGCCCACGCCCGGCCGCGCCGGTCGTCCGCGTTGCCGGCGAGCTCGGCCGCCTCCTCGAACATGGCCAGGGCGGTGTCGAGCGAGCCGGTGTTGCGGTGGATCTGCGCGATGCCCTCCAGCGCCCACACGGTGTGACGCGCCTCGCCGCGCGCCCGTGCCTCGGCGAGCAACTGCTCGTGCAGCGCGGCAACGGTGCGGTAGTCCCCCTGGATCCGGCCGGTCTCCGCGAGTCCGGCGAGGGAGTAGCCGCGGGCGACTATGTCGCCGCCGCGCTTTCCCATGTCGGCGGCCAGCCCCAACAACCGGAACGCGAGCCTGAGTTCACCCCGCTGCCGGGCCAGGGTCCCGCCGCTCCAGAGCGCCCAGGCCATTGCCCCGAGGTCGCCGGCCGAGCGGGCCGACCGGTAGCTGGACTTCCAGGCCCGATCGGCTTCCTCGACGTTGCCGAGCCGGCGGTGCGCCTCGGCGACGGCGAGCCCGCACCGGGCCACCTCCTGCGGTGAACCGGACAGTTCGGCCTCCCTCAAGTGGCGTACTCCTTCTGCCAGTACGTCTGTGAGAGAGGAGTTCACCGACATCTTGGTGAGGGCGCCCTGGTACTCGGGCGCCAGTGCCTTGCTGTGCATGAGGGCCTTTCGTGCGCGGCCGGGTCAAGGCAGGGGATCACTATGCGCTTGATGTATACATTCAGTGCATAGCTGTCTGGTCGATGAACCCGGGTGCTCGCGAGGGGTCGGTCTGGGCTGTCGGACGTGGCGGCTGCTCGTGGCTCTCGTTCGTGACCGTTGCCCGTGGCGAGCCGCTTGTTGTGGATCAAGACGACGGTCGCGCGCCCGAGGTTGCTCCGCGATCGGCAGAAATGGACATCGCCGCTACGGCGAGGCCGCGGCCCCGTGTTCAGTGCGTGGCCATCGGGTCGGAACCGCCCGGCGTCGCCGACTCCACCCGTAATGCCGCCCGGACTTCACCCGTAATCCCGTGAGGTGTCAGCGGTTACTGTCGCCTTCGTATGCCCTGGCCATAGTAAAAGACAGAAACATTCGAGAGCCTCTTGCGTGCTATGGCAATCGCTTACATGCTGACGCGCAGCCCCACGACCCTCCGATTCCGTTGATCCCCAAGGGAGTTCCCGGATGCGTCCTGCCCGATCACCGTTCACCACCCCCGCCCCCGGAATGCCGGACGGTTCCGTCCCGCGTGCCTTGAGCCGCCGGACCGTCCTCGGCTCACTTGCCGGTGCCGGTGCGGCGACCCTGCTGGGAGCGGGTCCGGCCGCCGCCCGTCAGACCGGACGGCGGAGCGGGAGACGTGACGGACGGGAGGCCGGGCTCGGCTCGGGAGACACACTCCTGATCAAGGCGTTCCCGGATGCCGAGAAGGAGCGCATGCGACTGGCCCGCGCTCTTCGTTCCAGCGATTTCATTCCCACCGGCCGGTACGCCCCGCCCGGCAGGCCCCTGTCCGTGACGGTCCGTCCGGCGGGCGGCCGGGTACCGGTGCTGCACATCGGCACCTTCGACTACTACAACAAGGAGGCCGCGCTCCAGGAACCGCGGGCCGTTCCGCTGCGTCCGGGGCACAACACGGTGGTCGACGCCCACGGCGGTCCGGTCCATCTGAGCTTCGCGGGCCAGGGCGAGCGTGCCGCCGTCACGTTCGACCCCGACACCCCGCGCATGGCGTTCTTCGAACTCGGCCGCACCGATGAGGCCGACTTCCAGCGGCAGCTCGACGAGAGGACCGACGTCCCCTGGGTCGAGTTGATCACCGATCAGGCGATCCTCACCCTCACCCGCGAAGGCGCGCTGCTCTACCGCGGCGAGGATCACGCCGAGCTGATGGGGCTGTTCGACACCGTCATCGACAGCCATGCCCGCATCAGCGGCCTGGACGGCAGGGGGTGGATCGACCGGCCCAAGGCGGGCCGCTACCACTTCAACGAGGTGAGCGTCGTGCCCACCGGGGTGGGGGCCTACGCCTGGCACGGATACAACGGCTTCCCGCGCGCCTACATGGACCGGTTGTGCACGGTGGCGGGCCTCACCACCCGGGGCTGGGGGCTCTACCACGAGCTCGGCCACCTCCACCAGCAAGGCGCCTACCAGGCGGACCAGTTGACCGAGGTCACCGTCAACATCTACTCACTGGCCGCGCAGCGCACCCTCGGCCGGCCCTCCAACCTGCTGACGGTCGACCCGAAGACCGGGCTGAATCCGTTCCAGACCGCGCTGCCGAAGCTCGGCGCCGACGGAACCAGCTACGAGAAGACCTTCGGCGCGTACGAAAAGCTCATCCCGCTCCGGCAGTTGGAGCTGGCCTTCGGCGAGGGCTTCTGGCCGGAGCTGCACCGGCTCGTACGCAGTGAGCACCAGCACGACGCCCCGGTCGACGACTACACACACGATCCCGTCATCAACGCCCGTCAGTACCTGGCCCTGGCGAGCTACGCCGGCCGCACCGCCGGATACGACCTCACCGACTTCTTCGTGCATCGGTGGGCCCTCCCGATCGATTCCGCGGGCGTCGCCGCGCTCGCCGCGCTGGGGCTGCCGAAGCCGCCCGTCGATCCCAGCACGCTCACCGACTGACCGGAGTCCGGCACCGTACGCAACAGAAGACGGATCGCCGCATCGCCACGCACGTCGGCTCGGCGCGCGGCAACAGTCCCGGCACACCAACCAAGGAGATGACATGAACGTGACATCAGCGACCCGCTCCGGTACGCCCGCCCGCAGGCGGCTGCGCGGCCTCATGAGGTCGGGAACGGTCCTCGCCGCCACCGCACTGCTCGCCGTCGGTGGGGCGGGTCAGTCCTGGGCCTCGACGCCGATCCTCCGCTGGACCACGAACGCACCCACTCCCGTGTCCACACTGACGCTTCCGATGGCCGTGGACTCCGCGCCGGACGCATCCGGTGTCTACTTCGCCTACTACACCACTCTGGAGAGCGGCACACGCCCCTACGCCGGCTTCCAGCCGAAGCCCGTGGACGCGACCGGCAACCGTGTGCTCCAGGCGGTCTTCAGCTCCTTCAACGCCGCTGCCACGACGACGGACGACCACTGCACCTACGGGGCCGACGGCGGTGCCGGAGTGAGCTGTGCGGTCCGGTTCCGCTACACACCGGGGACGATGTACTCCCTGGTCCTCAAGCGGGCCGCGGTGAACGGTACGACGCAGCTGATGACCGGGGACGTCGTCGAGACCGCGACAGGAGCGTCGGTGGCGCACATCGGCAGTTTCGGGCTGCCGTCCTCCTCGGGCCGGTTCAAGAACGCCGATCAGGGGTTCATCGAGCCCTACCTCTCCGCGGGCTGTGGCCAACGGATCACGGTGACGTACGGCAAGCCGGTCGGCACCGAGGCGGGCGTCGCCCATACGGGCAGCCTCCCCACCGTCACCGACCCGTCCTCCGGGAGCTGCCTGAGCACCGCCTCGCAGACCACGAGCCGGGGGCAGCAGGTCACGGTCACCGGCAACGCGGCGCCGGCGGCAGCGACGTTTGAGTCCGCAGCCGACTGAATCATTGAATCCGGAACCACGGCCGTTCCGGTCCCCTTCTTGTGAAGCGCCACCGGCGCCCACTGGCTAAGCTCGACGAGGGGCCCGGAACGGGACGGAGGCTCCCATGACGACTCTCGAACCACGCGATGTCCCCCCTCGCCTCGCCACTGGCGCGTTCATCCTGAACTCCGGCCTGGGCAAGCTGAAGGCCGACGCGGAGACGGCCGAGGGCCTGCATGGCATGGCCTGTGTCGCCTATCCGTTCCTGAAGAAGATCGAGGCGGAGCAGTTCACCCGGCTGCTCGCCTGGTCGGAGATCACGGTCGGCGCAACGCTGCTCGCCCCCTTCGTGCCGACCAGGCTGGCCGGGCTGGCGCTGACGGGGTTCTCCGGGGGACTGGTCGGTCTGTACCTGCGGGTACCCGGCCTGCGGGAGCCCGGCAGCCTTCGTCCCACCCAGAACGGCATCCCGATGGCCAAGGACTTCTGGATGCTGGGCATCGGCCTGGGCTTCCTGGGCGCCGGCGCACGCCGGTCGCGCACGGCCGCGTCCGGCTGCCCATGGCACCGGTCCCGTGGCTGACACGGACCGGCCGCGAACCGTACGGACGACGCCCGGCTCCGTGTCGGGGCCGGCACATCCAAGGAGTGATCATGAGCGAGTCGGAGGAGCTCCGCAATCGCGTACAGCAGATGCGAGCCAAGGCGAAGGACCTGAAGGCCGAGGCCGAGCGCGCCACCGATCCCGAGGAGCGCCGGCGCCTGAAGGAGAAGGCCCGCAGGATCGAATCGGAGAGTGAGCAGGTCAGCGGAATGGCGAGTGGGGACATCTACCCCATGAAGTGAAGCCGGGAAGGCCCGTGGAGCCGGAAAGGCCCGCGAGGCCGGAAGGGCCCGTGGTGCCGGAAAGGCCCGCGAGGCCGGGAAGGCACGGCGCATGCCCTGCCCCTGGTTCCCGCACCCGTGCGGGAACCGGGGACGGAGCATGGGGAATGCGCGCACGCCCCGGGCGTTGAACAACGGTGTGAGCCCAGTGATCGCATCCACCCGGTTTTCCGTGCTCGACCGTTCCCGCATCCGCGCGGGGCACGACGGCCCGCAGGCGCTGCGCGACACGGTGCGCCTCGCCGAGGAGGCCGAGGCG
Source organism: Streptomyces sp. NPDC001890 (assembly GCF_042891445.1). Classification (NCBI taxonomy): domain Bacteria; kingdom Bacillati; phylum Actinomycetota; class Actinomycetes; order Kitasatosporales; family Streptomycetaceae; genus Streptomyces; species Streptomyces sp. NPDC001890. Next base: position 91,187 of record NZ_JBIATE010000013.1, read on the forward strand.
CTCGGCTACCACCGCTTCTGGGTGTCCGAGCACCACGGCGTTCCGGGCGTCGCCGGCTCGGCGCCGACCGTGCTGGCCGCCGCCGTCGCGGCCGCCACCTCCACCATCAGGGTCGGTACCGGCGGCGTCATGCTGCCCAATCATCAACCACTGCTGGTGGCCGAGCAGTTCGGCGTTCTGGAGTCCCTCTTCCCCGGCCGGATCGACATGGGCCTCGGCCGCTCGGTGGGATTCACCGACGGCATCCGCAGGGCGCTGGGACGGGACAAGTCAGCAGCCGAGGACTTCGCCGGGCAGCTCACCGAACTGCTCGGCTGGCTGGACGGCACCCAGCGGTCCCACCCAAACGTCCACGCCCTTCCCGCCGAGGGGCTGCGCATCCCGCCGTTCCTGCTGGCCACCGGTGAGGGCGCGGGCATCGCGGCCGCTGCGGGGCTGCCACTGGTGGTCGGCGACCTCAGAGGCCGGGAGAAGCTGCTTCGTGCCGTCGAGCGCTACCGCCGCGAATTCCGCCCCTCCTCCTGGGCCGCCGAGCCCTATGTCGTCGTGGCGGGGACCATCGCGCTCGCCGACAGCAGGGAGGAGGCCCGGCGGCTTTTGATCCCGGAAGCGTGGTCGATGGCCCATTCCCGGACCCACGGCGACTTCCCGCCGCTCGTCCCCGCCGAGCGGATCGAGGCGCGGACCATGACGGAGAAGGAGCGCCGTTTCTACGAGAACGGGCTGAGCGGCCACCTCCACGGCACCGAGGACGAGGTGGCCACGGAGCTCGAAACGGCCATCGAGGAGACCGGTGCCGACGAGGTGCTCGTCACGACCAGTACGTACGACCGTGCGGCGCTGGTCGACTCGTTGCGTCGTCTGGCGCGGATGGCGCGGCTGACCCCGCACGGATCGGGGTGATGACCGCTCCGACTCGGTCGAGCCAGTAGCGCTTCCGCTGGAATGCGCAGGTCGGCAGATCGACCCGCTGCGTGGCGTGTCCCTCGAAGACGGCGTGCCAGTCCACCGCCGCTCCTCGGCGGCGGTGCGCGATCAGTGCTGAGGACTCCTCACCGTCCTTGAGTGCCTTCAGCCCCTGGAGCAGTTCGTCCATGCTGCTTGCGACGACGACCGCTCGATGGCTCAGTGCGGCTCGTCCGGTTGCCAACGAGTGCCCGATGCTCGCGAGCCAGGCTGTGGCGAGGCTTGACGTTCGGTCACCGTCGGAGAGCGCCTGATGGGCGTTCGTGCCGCTGATGCCGAAGGCGGAGACACCCGCTCGTCTCCTGCGCGTCGTCACCGACCAGGGCTTCGCCTCGGTGAGCAGCTGTACCGCGCCGCCCGCCCTCATCCCGGTCGGCCGCGCCGTCGCGGGACTGGTGTCGGAGACGCTGGGCAGTAAGCCTGTACTGATGACCGGGGCCGTGTGCACGGTCATCGGGTGTCTGTCGCTGCTTCTGGTGCCATCCGTCCGGCGCCTGGCGCTGCAGCGGCCGGGCCGTGAACCGGAGGACCCGGCGGAGCCCGTGCCGGCATCTTCACCGAGGACTGGAACAACGGAGGGACGATCCGCATGACAGCGCAGGAACCGCTGACAGTAGGTGTGGTGGGAGCCAGCCTGGGCAAGAGCTGGGGTGCCGGAACACACCTTCCGGCGCTCGGGCGACTGCCTGCCTATCGCATCCTGGCCGTGGGGAGCAGCCGGAAGGAGAGCGCGCGGGCGACGGCTGAAGCCTTCGACGCGCCCCTGGCGTTCTCCGATGCCGAGACGCTGATCGAGCATCCGGACATCCAGGTGGTGTCGATCTGCGTCAAGGTGGCCCACCACGAGGAGCTGGTCCGGGCCGCCGTCGCGCGCGGCAAGCACGTCTACTGCGAATGGCCCCTGGCAGCGGACCTGTTGCAGGCCGAGGCGCTGGCCGCGCTCTCCGCGCGCGCTCCCGAGCAGCACATGGTCGGGCTCCAGGGGACGCGCTCGCGAGGCGCGCTGCAGGCCAAGGAGCTGATCCGGCAGGGGCGCATCGGGCGCGTCCTCTCCGCCTCACTGACCGTCAGGCTCTCGGGCTTCGGTAACGCGACACTGCCCCGGACCCGCTTGCACACGCTCACCCGCGAGAGCGGTACGAACCTGCTCACGGTCGGAGCGGGGCATGCCCTGGCGGCATTGACCACGATGCTGGGGCCGTTGCGCAGCCTGTCCGCGGCGACGGGCATCCGTACTCCGACCGTGAGGGTGGCGGAGACCGGAGAGGAAGTCACGGCCGAGGTGCCGGATCAGCTGACGCTGGCAGGCGAGTCGACCGACGGGGCGGTCGTCTCCGCCGCCGTGCTGGGCGGAGCGCAGCCCGGCGCGGCCCACTTCTCCCTGCACATCGTGGGTTCCGAGGCGACCCTGGACATCCAGCCGGTGACGCCCGCTCTCCCCATTCAGATCGCCGCATGGGCGATCCGGCTCACGGACCACGAGGGCACCAGGAACCTGTCGCCGGACGGAGCCGAAGGCGCCGTGGAGAACGTGGCCGCCATGTACGACGCGCTCGCGACGGCGATCAACACGGGCGGCAGGGTGTCCCCCGGATTCGACGAGGGCCTGGCCACCCACCGGCTGCTCGCGGGCATCGAACGCAGCGCGCAGACCGGCAGCCGGGTGGAGTTCACCGACCCGTCATGAGGGCGCAGGCCCCGTGGAACCCGCAGGGACGGCGAGATCGGCGTACTCCCACCCTCCCTCCTGGCCGGAACGGGGCCTGCCCGGCGACGTGCGCGCGGCCGGGAGGCACCGCTCCCGGCCATTGCGGGACAGCCCTCAGCCCACCAGGGCATCGGCGATGGCGACCTGGGCCGGGTCCAGGGCGGTCGCGCCGTCCTCGATGTCCCACAGCGCGTTCTGCAGGACACGCCCCAGCGTCCAGCCGGCCGCCCGCTGCCGGTCCAGGCCGAGCACCTCGGTCAGCAGGTCGAAGCGGCGGAGCACCGCACGGGGCACATCTCCCGTCGCCACGACGTCGTCCCAGCGGTTGTGCAGCGCCGGCCACAGATCGAAGCCGGGATCGCCGGCCAGGGGTTCCGGATCGATGGCCAGCCAGGGTTCCCGCTGCCCGGCGAGGACGTTGTCGTAGTGCAGGTCCCAGTGCAGCAGGCGGTCGCCCGGTTCGCCGACGAGTTCGGCCACCGCCGAAGCGCAGGTACGCACCAGCCGCCGTTCGGCAGGGTCGCGCAGCAACGGCACGCTGCGCGGCACCTCTTCGAGCATGGCCGCCGCGATGTCGGACAGCTGCCGGAAGCCCGGCGGCGCTTCCACCGCGACCAGACGTGCCAGCAGTTCGGCGAGGATCTGCACGGCGGCCGCCTCGTCGGCCAGCGCCGACAGCGGCCGCGCGGTGTCCAGCCGTTCGAGCAGCATGGTGCCGGTGTCCGGGTCGTGGTCGAGCAGACGCACCACTCCGTTGCCGTTCCACGTGCGCAGGCCCGGCGCCGCGTCGATGTTGTCCTCGGTGGCCTCCTGGAGCTTCAGCACCGCGGGCGTGCCGTCCGCGCGGGTCACCGGCAGCACCAGCGAGGCCATGCCGTGTGCCGAGGGGCCGTCCAGCCGCAGGCTCCAGCGGTCCAGGAAGTCCTCGGCCAGCCCGGGAAGCGCGGCGAGCCAGGCGTGGGCGGACGCACCGCCGTTCTTGCCGTAGGACGCGGCGAACGCGTCGGGGACGTCGATGGGCCGTGCCGTACTCATGTGTCGCTCCTTCGTCGGATCCGGAATCGGTCGGGTACGAAGGAGGGCGCGGTGGTGCCCGGGCTGCGGGCAGGCGTCAAAGCATGCTCCCACCCTACGCGGACGACGGGGCACGGCGCGTGTCGATATCGGGGGAGCGGACCCGCAGCGGTGAGGGTGAGGGCATGAACAGTGCTGACCTTTTGACCGACGCGTTCACCCGCGTCCGGGAGACGGTGCACTCGGCGGTCGAGGGCCTTTCGCGCTCCGATCTCCATGCCCGGCTCGACGACGGAGCGAACTCCATCGGCTGGCTCGTCTGGCATCTCACCCGGATCCAGGACGACCACGTCTCGGACGCGGCCGGAGTGGAGCAGGTCTGGTTCTCCGAGGACTGGGCCTCCCGTTTCGATCTGCCCTTCACGAAGGAGGACACCGGGTACGGACACAGCAGGGCGGACGTCGCGGCCGTGCGGGTGGGCTCGGCGGAGCTGCTGCTCGGCTATCACGACGCGGTCCACGAACAGACCCTCGGTTTCGTGAGCGGACTCGACGACAAGGCCCTGGACCGCATCGTCGACGAGGCGTGGTCCCCGCCGGTCAGTCTGGGGGTGCGTCTGATCAGCGTCATCTCGGACGATCTGCAGCACGCGGGTCAGGCCGCCTTCGTCCGCGGAGCGCTGGAGCGCCGGTAGGCGGCAGAGCCGGCGGGTGCCCTTTCCGGGCCCCGCCGCTCGATCGATAGGTTGACCGCACGGCTCGGCCGGAGCCGTGGACCCCGATGATCCGGAGGGCACACGTGGGAAGTGACGTACGTTCACGAATATCGGCGTATGCGATCGCTGTCGTGGACCATCAACTGCTGCTCACCCAGCTCTCGGAGAGCTCACCGGTCTTCATGCCCGGACTGTGGCACCTGCCCGGCGGGGGCATCGATCCCGGTGAGCAGCCGCGGCAGGCGCTGGCTCGCGAACTGTACGAGGAGACCGGCCTCGAACTCCTGGACGCCCAGCTGGTGGACGCCCGCTCGTACAGCGCGCACCGGCTCGGCGTGAACTGGCATCTGGTGGGGCTCTTCTACCGGGTCGACCTCAAGCCGGGACAGCTCGCGGTCACCAGGACCGACGACTCCACCTCGGCCGTCGGCTGGATGCCGTTGCCGGGCCTGGAGGAGTCGCGGCTGTCCCCGGCGGCGATCGACGGTCTCGCGATGATCGGCGCGCGGGAGACGCGGCGGTAGGGCGGTCGTCCGCCGCGCACCACCGCCGGAAATCCGGCTGAGGGCCGGCCCGGCCCGGTGTTGTCGCCGTCCCACCGCCGCAGGGGCGTTCGGTGGGACGGGGCCGGTGGGCCGGGCCGGGGCAGCGGCAACTACGCTGCTCCGATGCCTCGTACGACGCCTCCCCGCCCGGTGGACATCACCCAGGAGTTCCCGGAGCTCGCCCCGCTGGCACGCACGGCGGTGCGGCTGCACCCGCGCCCGGGGGAGCCGGCCGTCGAGGACAGCTCCGTCGGCGGACCGTTGCTGTGGCCACACGACGAACCCTGGCCCACCTGCCCGGAGCACGCGGGCCCGTGGCACGTCGGCTACGTACCCGAGGAGGTGCGGGACAGCCGCCGTGTCCTGGCCGCGGGCTGGGCACGGGCGGAGGGAAACAGCCTGACCCTCACCCCGCAGGAGCGGGAAGTGGTGGACCGGGTCGGCTGCACCGGTCGGCGCATCCCGCAGGACGGGCCGGTCCCGCTGCTGGCGGTCGCCCAGCTGTACGCACGCGACCTCCCGACCGCAGAGGCCGCAGAGGCCGCAGAGGCCGCAGAGGGCGCCGAGGGCGCAGAGGGCGCAGAGGGCACGGAGGGCGGCGGCCGCTGGCCGGGCCCGCCCGAGGCCGATCTGCTCCAGGTGCTGTGGTGCCCCTTCGACCACGACGAGGACTGCCTGCCGCGGGTGCGGCTGGTGTGGCGGCGGGCCGCGGACGTCGGTACGCCGCTGTCCACGCCTCCCGGACCGTCGGTGATCGGGGACGACAACTACCTGCCCGACCCCTGCCTCCTGCACCCCGAACGGGTCACCGAGTACCCGGCGCCGCACGAACTGGCCGAGGAACTCGCCGAACGGGTCAGGGACTGGGAGGAGCCGCGCGACTACCTGTACCAGGACGCCCTGTCCGTGGCACCCGGATGGAAGCTCGGCGGCTGGGGCAACTGGAGCTTCTGCGATCCCTGGCCCATGGAGTGCCCGGACTGCGGCGGGCCCGTCCGCCCGCTGCTGACCGTCGACAGCGGCGAATGGGACAACGAACGGCACTGGTGCCCCGTCGAGGACGAAGCCGCGGCCATGGCACCCGGAGTGGTCCACCCGCAGCCGCAGGAACCCACCCAGATCACCATCGGACGCGGCTACACGATGCAGGTCTACTCCTGCGAGCGGTCCTTCGCGCACACCCCGCTCCAGGTGATGCAGTAGCCCTACGCGTCGATACCGAGGCGCTCGGCCACGGCCGGGGGCACCGGGCAGATCCGCTCCGGCGGGAGCAGCCGCTGGGCCTGAGCGCTCCGGCCGCCCTGCCTGAGCGCCGCGATCCTCCGGACCTCGGGCGTGATGTCGCTGAGGCCGACGACCCACTCCTCGGCGAACGTACGGATCAGACCGCGTCCCACCCCGACCTGGATGCTGTAGTGATTGAGCGCCGCTCCCCGCAGCGAGCGCTCGGGATCCCACTGGACGTGCACGGGGGCCCGGGCGACAGCTGACGGGTCGGCCGTCGTCAGCACCGCCTGGGAGAGCGCCTCCTCCCAGCCGGCCCGGGTGATCCGTACCGCGAGAATCCGCTCCTGGCCCGGCTTCTGTGCCCAGTTGCTGCGGTGCATGAGCCAGAGGAACGACGGCTTGATCCAGGTCATCCGGTTGAACGAGAACGGCGGGACGAACCTGTTCGCCCGCAGGGCCGGTCCGGCGACCGCCGGTGAGTACGCCTGATAGACGACGATCGTCCGGGCGTCGTAGTCGGCCCGTATCCGGTGCTGCGCGGTCATGCTCCAGACGTTTTCACGGGGCGGATCTTCGTCGCGATCGGTTTTCCGGCCGCCGGAACTCCTGCCTTTGCGATCACCGGATCCTCGCGTCCGTCTTCGGTGCGACGCACCGTCGGGGGCCCCTTTTTTTGTGCGCCACGACCAGTCGGAGCCGGTACGGCGCTGCCTACTGTTCCCTCACTCGGCGGCGGAGTGCCGCTCCCTCGGAGGTGGACCATGGCCGGCACCGCAGGCACGCAGACCAGGAACAGAAGGGCCCGCGGGACCCGGGCGGCGGCAGCGGTGGTCACGGCGCTCGGCCTCGTCGGCACCGCGACCGCCTGCGGCGGCGGTACGTCATCCGGCACCGGTGACGGGTCGGCGGTGACGGTCGCCGTGGCCGGTGATCCCGGCAGCCTCAGCCCCACCACGGCACTGGCCAGCACCGCGCTGGCGATGAACTCCTTCGCGTACGACACCCTCGTGCACCTGGACGCCGACGGCTCGCCGGTGCCGGGAGTGGCCGAGAGATGGACCGCCACGACCACCTCGGCGACCTTCACCATCCGCCCCGGAGTCACCTGCGAGGACGGTTCGGCGCTCACCGCCGAGGACGTGGCCGCCGAGTACAACCACATCGCCGACCCGAGGAACCAGTCGCCGATGCTCGGCCTCTCCGTTCCCGTCACCGCCGTGGCCGAGGCCGACACGGCGGCCCGGACGGTCACCGTCACCACCACGAAGCCCGCACCGTTCATCGTGCAGATGGCCCGGCTGCTGCCGCTGCTGTGCAAGGAGAACCTGGCGAAGCCGGCCGCGCTGGCCAGGACCACCAACGCGAGCGGCCCCTACCGGCTGACCGAAGCGGTTCCGGGCGACCACTACACCTACGTCAAGCGGGACGGATACCGCTGGGGGCCCGGCGGATCCACCGGTGCGGGTCTGCCCGGCAAGGTGGTGGTCAAGGTGGTGACCAACGAGTCGACCGCGGCCAACCTCCTGATGGCCGGTCAGATCAATGCCGCCCTCATCAACGGTGCCGACCAGGACCGGCTGGACGCGGCCAAGGTGAAGTACCGGAGCCTGGAGGCACTGTTCGGGCAGCTGCTGTTCAACCAGGCGGCCGGCCGCCCGACCGCCGACCTCGCGGTACGCAAGGCCCTGGTCTCCGTGCTGGACCTGAAGCAACTGGGCAGCGTGGCCACCGGCGGGAAGGGCAGAACACCGACCCGCACGGGCGAGATCGCCCCCACCCCCTGCACCGGCGACACGGTCGAGGGCCATCTCCCCGCCCATGACCCGGCGAAGGCGGCCGCCGCGCTCACCGCGGCCGGCTGGACGAGGAGCGGCGGCACCTGGACCAAGGACGGCAAGCCGCTCACCGTCGGGCTCAGCTACGCGACCAACCAGGGTCCGCAGGTCGCCTCGGCGGTCGAACTGGCCGTCCAGCGGTGGACGTCCTTCGGCGTGAAGGCGACGGCGAAGCCCACCGGATCCGGCAGCATCGTCAGCACCCTCGGCGGCGGCGACTGGGACATCGCCTGGGCGCCCATCGGAGTCACCCTTCCCGACCAGCTCACCCAGTTCTACGACGGCCCGCCCCCGCCGAAGGGCAACAACTTCGGTTCCGTCGCCAACCCCGACTACCGCCGGCTCGCCACCGAAGCGGCCGCCAAGCCAGGGGCCTCGGGCTGCGCCCAGTGGGACGCGGCCGAAGCCGCCCTGGTCGAGCACGTCGACATCGCGCCGATCGTCAGCAAGGCCAACCGGTACTACGCGAAGGGCGTCACCTTCGAGGTGGACGGCAGCGGCATCGTCCCGAGCACCCTGCGCCGGAGCGCCGGCTGATGGCGACGATCACCCCGGACGCCCTGGGGACGAGGGCCCGCAGCCCCTGGGCCGGATTTCTCCTGCGCCGCACGTGGCGGCTGCTGGCCTCGCTCGCGGCGCTGGTCACGGCCGCGTTCGCGATGATCCACCTGATCCCGGGCGACCCGGTCCGGGCGGCTCTCGGCACCACCGCCGACCCGGCCCTCGTCGCCGCCCGCAGACAGTCGCTGGGCCTGGACCAGTCGCTGCCGAAGCAGTACGGCGACTTTGTCGGCGAGCTTCTCCAGGGCAGGCTGGGGGAGTCGATAGGCGCCCAGATGCCGGTGTCCGAGATCATCTCCGGCCGGCTCCCGGCCACCCTGCAGATCGCCGTCCCCGCGTTCGTACTGATCCTGCTGATCGCCGTGCCCATCGGCATGACCGCCGCGGTGCTGACCAAGGACGGCCGCGGACGGCGCGGCGAACTCGCCTTCACCGGGGTCACCGGAATCCTGGGCGCGGTACCCGAATTCCTGCTGGCGGTGGGCCTGATCGCGGCGTTCGCGGTGGCCTGGCCGCTCTTCCCGGTCGCCTCGCGGGGCGGTGCGGACTCCTACGTACTGCCGGTGCTGGCCCTCACCGTCGTACCGGCGGCCTCGCTGTCGAGGATCGTCCGGGTGGAGACGCTGCGGGTGCTCGGCGAGGACTACATGCGGACCGCGCGGGCGAAGCGGCTTCCGGCCCGGCTGCGCTATCTGCGGCACGCACTGCCCAATCTGCTGACCTCCTCGCTCACCCTGGGCGGCCTGCTCTTCAGCTCGCTGCTCGCCGGCACCGTGCTGGTCGAGAACGTCTTCGCCTGGCCCGGCCTCGGCACCACGATCGTCCAGGCGATCACCGAGAAGGACTATCCGCTGGTCCAGGGCGTGGTGCTGGTCTACGGGGCGGCCGCGCTGCTGATCACCTTCGTCGTCGACGTGGCCGTGGCCGTCGCCGACCCCCAGTCCACCGTCCGCGGGAGTTGACGATGCCTCATCACGACCATGACAGCTCGCTGCGGCGCCGGCTCGGGCGTACCCTGCGCACACCGATCGGCGTCACCGCGCTCACCGCCTGCCTGCTGGTCGCACTGGTCGCCGTCCTCGGTCCCGTGCTGCTCGGCGACCGGGCGGCGCAGGTCGACACGGACGCGATCAACCAGGGCAGCAGCGCCGCCCACTGGCTGGGGACGGACCAGCTCGGCCGGGACATCGCCGCCCGCGTGGTGGTGGCGACCCGGCTGACCCTGCGGCTCACCCTGCTGGCCGCCGTGATCGGCGTCGGCGGCGGGCTGCTCCTCGGCGTCGCCCCGGCGGTCGTCGGCCGCCGGCTGAGCCGACTGATCACCGCGACCGTCGGCGTACTGGTGGCCTTTCCGGGGCTGTTGTTCCTGCTCTTCCTCGCCACGATCTTCGGGGTGGGCACCACCGGAGCGGTGTTCGCCGTGGGGCTGGCCATGGTCCCGCCCATGGCGCGGCTGGTGCAGAACCTGACGGCGTCGGTCGCGGGCTCCGACTACGTGGCGGCGGCCCGGATCCTCGGCGTGGGCCGGTTCAGGATGGTGGTGCGCCATCTGCTGCCCAACATCGCCGAACCGTCGGTGCTGTTCGCCACCCAGGCGACCGGCGGCATCCTGGTCGCCTTCTCCGGCCTCTCCTTCCTCGGACTCGGCGTGCAGCCACCCCAGTACGACTGGGGGCGGCTGCTCAACGAACAGCTGAACCGCGTCTTCGTGAACCCGGCGGCCGCCCTGGCGCCCGGCGCGGCCGTCGTCCTGACGGGGCTGATGTTCGGCCTGGCCGGCGAGGTGCTCGCACAGGCCGGTGGCCGGCGGGCGCCGCAGAGGACGGAACCGGCACCGCGCCGGCTGCCGGCGACACCCGGGGAAGCGGCCGCCGAAAGCGACGACGGGGTCCTGGTCCGGGCACGCGATCTGCGGGTGACGTTCCCCGGCGGGCGGCAGGCCGTACGCGGGATCTCGCTGGACATCGGCGCGGGCGAGGCCGTCGGCCTGGTCGGCGAGTCGGGATCCGGCAAGAGCCTGAGCGCGCTGGCACTCGCGGACCTGGTTCCCCACCCGGGCCGGGTCTCGGCCGGCACCCTCCGCTTCGACGGCGACGACCTGCGGGCGGACCCGCGGCTCGGCACCGGACTCGCCATGGTCTTCCAGGACCCGATGGCCTCGCTGAACCCCGCCCTGCGGGTGGGCCGCCAGCTCGCCGAGGTGGCCGAGGTGCATCTGGGGGCGAGCCGCGCGCAGGCGGCGGCACGCGCCGTCGACCGGCTGGGCGCCGTCCGCATCGCCGCGCCGGAACGCCGCGCCCGGCAGCGGCCCCACGAGTACTCCGGCGGGATGCGGCAACGGGCCGTCATCGCGATGGGACTGATGGGGAAGCCGAAACTGATCATCGCCGACGAGCCCACCACGGCGCTCGACGTGGCGGTCCAGCGACAGGTCCTCGGCCTGCTCGCCGAGGTGCGCGAGGAGACCGGCGCCGCGCTGCTGCTGATCTCCCACGACCTCGCCGTCGTCGCCCAGGTCTGCGAACGGGTCCTGGTGATGTACGCGGGTCTGATCGTGGAGAACCTCCCGGTCACCGAACTCCTCGGCGGCGCCGCCCACCCGTACACCCGGGCACTGGTCGGGGCGGTCCCGACCATGACCGCGGATCGCGGAAAGGACCTGGCGACCCTCCCCGGCCGGCCGCCGGAACCGGGGGAGACCGGCCCGGGGTGTCCGTTCGCCCCGCGCTGCGCACACGCCCGGGAACGCTGCCACGACGACGCCCCCGGACTGACGGAGCTCGGGCCGGGGCGGCAGGTCGCCTGCTGGTACCCGGTCGGACCGGCCGCGGCCGACGGCGTCGTCGTGGCCACGTCACACACGGCGGAGGCGACGTCATGAGCTCACTCGAACTGCGCGGGATCACGGTCCGCTACGGCCGCTTCACCGCTGTCGACAACGTCGACCTGCTGGTGCCGGAAGGCACGGTGACCGGGCTGGTGGGCGGGTCCGGGTCGGGGAAGTCGACCCTCGGCAAGGCCGTCGTGGGGCTGGCTCCGGCCCGGTCGGGGCGCGTACTGGTCGACGGGAGCGAGGTCACGCGCCGGCGCGGGCGCAGCCCCGTGCAGCTGGTTTTCCAGAACCCGTACGCCTCGCTCGACCCGCGCCTGACCGTCGGCGCGTCCGTCGCCGAGGCACTGTCCGGCGCGGCGGCCGGGCGCCGGACACCCGGCCGCGAACGCCGCGCCGCACGCGACGCCGAGGTGGGGCGCCACCTGGAGCTCGTCGGCCTCGACCCCTCGCGTGCCGCGCTCACCCCGGACGCCCTCTCCGGCGGCCAGCGCCAACGCGTGGCGCTGGCCAGGGCCCTGGCCGCCCGGCCCGCCGTGCTGATCGCGGACGAGATCACCTCGGCCCTGGACGTCTCCGTACAGGGCGCGGTGCTCAACCTGCTGCGCCGCCTCCAGCGCGAACTGGGCTTCGCGATGCTCTTCATCTCCCACGATCTCGCGGTCGTCCGCCACCTCTGCGACCAGGTCGCCGTGCTGGACGGCGGACACCTCGTCGAATGCGGCCCCACCGAACGGGTGCTGGCGCGTCCGGAGCACCCGACGACCCGCGAACTCATCTCCTGCGTACCCGAACTCGCCCTCGCCGAGGAGGCGTCATGACCCGACCGCTGACGATCGACGACCTGTACCGGTTCGAGATCCCCGGTGATCCCGCGCTGTCCCCCGACGGCGAACGTGTCGCGTACACCCTGACCACGCAGGACGCCGGGAACGACCGGGTGGTCCGCTCGATCTGGGAGGTACGCGGCGAAGGGGGCCCGGCCCGGCGCCGCACCCGCGGCCCGGCGGACACCGCGCCGCGCTGGTCCCCGGACGGGACGCGGCTGGCCTTCCTGCGCGCGGGGCAGCTCCATCTGCTGCCCGCCGACGGGGAGGAGGCCGTGCCGCTCACCACTCCTGCCGACTGCCCGGCCGGGGCGGGCATCCCGGTCTGGAGCCCGGACGGGTCGCACATCGCCTTCGCCGCCCCCGAGGCACATCGGGCGGACAGCGCACCGGTGGTCATCGACGCCCTCGGCTGGAAGGCGGACGGGGCGGGCCTGACCGGGTCGGTGCGGACCCAGCTGTTCGTGGTGGAGGTGGCATCGGGAGAGGTCGTACAGCTCACGCACGACGACCGGCACGCCGGCCCGCCGAGCTGGTCGCCCGACGGCACCCGGCTCGCCTATCCGGCGCAGACCACCCCGGACGCGGCCGTCTTCGGCCCCTCGGCCGCCCATGTCGTAGGGGTGGGGGAGAACGCGTCCGAGCCCCGCCGGGTCGGGCCCGCCGACGGTCTGGCCGGTCCGGTGGGCTGGTTCCCCGACGGGTCCGCGCTGCTCGTCGTGGGCCGTGCCTCGTTCGGCGTCGGCCACTCGGAGCTGCTGCGCCAGCCGCTGGACGGCTCCGCGCCGGTGTCCCTCGGCGCCGCCCTGGACCGCAATGTCATGGGCGGCGGCCCCGGATACCCGGGCGCCCTCCCGCAGTTCCACGGTGACGACATCGTCTTCTGCGCCCGCGACCGTGGTGCGACCCGGCTGTACCGGCTGGGCGCCGACGGGATCAGCGCCTCCCCACTGCCCGTCGGCACCGGGATCAGCGGCTGCTCGGTCGTCACCGGGGCCGGGCGGGCGGCGGTCGTGGTCTGCGACGCGACGCGCTTCGCCGAGGTCGTGCTGCTGGACCTGGACGCCTGGGCCGACGGGGAGCCGGCCCGGCCCGAGTGGCTCACCGGCCACATGGCCCGGTCGCTGCCGGAGATCGCCCTCCACCCGGTCACCGAACGAGAGTTCCGCATCACGGACGGCACGGTCGTGCACGGCATGATCACCCGCGCCGCCGGCACACCCCCGGGCGGCCCGCTCCTGGTCGATGTGCACGGCGGCCCGCACAATGCCTGGGCCCCGCACTCCGACCCGGTCCACCTCTACCACCAGGAACTGGCCTCGCAGGGCTGGACGGTCCTCACGCTCAACGTCCGCGCCAGCGACGGCTACGGCGAGGCGTTCTACACGGCCGCCGTCGGTGCCTGGGGCGAGACGGACGAACAGGACGTCCTGCAACCGGTCGCCGCCCTGATCGACGAGGGGCTCGTCGACCCGGAACGGATCGCCCTCACCGGCTACAGCTACGGCGGCTATCTGAGCTGCTGGCTCTCCACCCGCACCGAGCTGTTCACCGCCGTCGTCCCGGGTGGTGTCCTGGTCGACCTGAGGAGCATGGCCGGCACCTCCGAGGAAGGCCACCTGATCGCCGAACACGAGATCGGCGACCCGGCGCGGATGACGGAACTCTCGCCGCTCAGCCACGCCGACGCCGTACGAGCCCCCACCCTGATCCTGCACGGCGGCGCGGACGACACCTGCCCGGTCGGCCAGGCCGAACAGTGGTTCCACGCGCTGCGCACCAGGCACGTACCGGCCCGGCTGGTCGTTTACCCCGGCAGCTCCCATCTCTTCCTCCTGGACGGCCGGCCCTCGCACCGGGAGGACTACTCCCGCAGGCTTGTCGACTGGGTCACCACGCACACCAACCGCTGAACGAAACGGAAATCGGAGCACGACATGACCGACACCACCGAGCTGTCAGCCCGCTGGACCACCCGGCTCACCGAACTCGCCGCCCGTCACTCCGTCCCCGGCGCCGGTCTCGCGATCCTGCACCGCGGCGAGATCGTCGCCGAGACCGCCGTCGGCCTGGCCAACACCGAGGCCGGGATCGGGGCGACCACCGACACCCTCTTCCAGATCGGCTCGATCTCCAAGGTCTGGACCACCACGGTGGCCATGGCCCTGGTCGACGAGGGCGTACTCGACCTGGACGCCCCCATCGTCTCCGTACTCCCCGAACTGCGCCTGGCGAACGAGGAGTTGACCCAAGGTCTGACGCTCCGGCACCTCCTGACCCACACCAGTGGCATCGACGGCGACCTGTTCACCGACACCGGGCGGGGCGACGACTGCCTGGAGAAGTACGTCGCACTGCTGGGCGACACCGTCCCCAACCACCCGCTCGGCGCCACCATGTCGTACTGCAACGCGGGCTTCACCCTGCTCGGCCGGGTGCTGGAGGCCGTCACCGGCGTCCAGTGGGACGAGCTGATGCGCGAGCGCCTGTACCGGCCGCTCGGTCTGACGCACACCGCGACCCTGCCGGAGGAGGTGCTGCGCTTCCGCGCCGCCATCGGGCACCTGGGGAGCCCGCCGGCGCAGGCCCCCATGTGGGGGCTGATGCGCTCGGCCGGACCGGCCGGACTGATCTGCTCCACACCGCGCGAGGTACTGGAGTTCGCCCGGCTGCACCTCGACAAGGGCGTCACCGCGGACGGCACCAAGCTCCTCTCGGAGGAGTCCGTCGCCGCCATGCAGACCCCGCAGGTCGAACTGCCCGACCCGTACATCCTGGGCAACGCCTGGGGGCTCGGCTGGTTCCTCGACACCTGGGACGGACAACGGGTGTACGGACACGACGGCGGCACGATCGGACAGAGCGCCTACCTGCGGGTCCTGCCCGAGGCGGAACTGGCGATCTGCCTGCTCACCAACGGCGGCGACACCTCCGGTCTCTACCGGGACGTGTTCGCGGAGATCGTGCAGGAGCTGGCCGGGGTGACGATGCGCGCCGTCCTGGAGCCCGCGACGGAGCCGGTGGCGGTGGACCCCGCCGACTACGTCGGTGTGTACCAGCGGCTCTCCAGCCGGATGGAGATCGTGGAGCGGGACGGCGGCCTGGTGATGCTGGACCGGATCACCGGCCCCCTGGCCGAACTGACCCCCGACACGGAGAACGAGTACGAGCTGCATCCCGTCGAGCCGGGACTGTTCGTCGTGCGGCGGCCGGGGTTCGGGATCTGGGTCCCGGTCGTGTTCTACACGCTCGACGACGGCACCCCGTACCTCCACCACGGTGGCCGGGCCACCCCCAAGGTGGGCTGACATGACCGCGATCGCCACCGCCCTGGCGGCCGGGCTGCCGGGCCTGCTGGCCGACATCGAGGAGCTGGTCCGCACCGAGTCGCCGAGCGAGGACCTGGCCGCGGTCACCGAGTGCGCCCGTGCCGTCGCCGGGATCGGCACCCGGCTGACCGGGGCGTCGCCCGAATGGGTCGACGGCTCGGGACGACCCGCCCTGCGCTGGCGCTTCGGCTCCGGCGACCGGGTGCTGCTGCTCGGCCACTTCGACACGGTATGGCCGGTGGGTTCCCTGGCCCGGCACCCGTTCGAGGTGACCGGCGGGCGGCTCACCGGACCCGGCTGCTTCGACATGAAGGCCGGTGTGGTGCAGCTCTTCCACGCCCTGTCGGTGCTGGACGACCTGGACGGGGTCTCGGTGCTGCTCACCGGCGACGAGGAGATCGGCGCCCCGACCTCGCGCAGCCTCATCGAGGACGAGGCCCGACGGACCGGCGCCGTGCTCGTCCTGGAGGCGAGCGAGGGCGGCGCGCTGAAGACCGCGCGGAAGGGGATGTCCGGCTACGAGCTGACCGTCGCCGGACGCGCCGCGCACGCCGGTCTGGAACCCCACAAGGGCGTCAACACCACCACCGAACTCGCCCACCAGATCCTCGCGTTGTCCGCCCTCGCCGACCCGGCGGCCGGCACCACCGTGACACCCACCGTGGCCGCCTCCGGCACCACCCGCAACACGGTGCCCGACACGGCCCGGCTCATGGTCGACGTACGCGTGGCGACGGCCGCCGAACAGGACCGCGTGGACCGCGCCGTGCACGGCCTCCGACCGGTGCTCGACGGCGCCTCGCTCACCTCCTCCGGCGGCCCGGACCGGCCGCCGCTCCCGACGAGCGCGTCGGCCGGACTGTTCGAACTGGCCCGCGGCCACTACGCGGAGCTGGGCTTCGGCCCGCTGCGCGGCATGGCGGTGGGCGGCGCATCCGACGGCAACCTCACCGCCGGAGCGGGCACCCCCACGCTCGACGGCCTGGGCGCCGTGGGCGGCGGAGCGCACGCGGACGACGAGCACGTGGTCGTCGCCGAACTGCCCCGCCGCGCGGCGCTCGTGGCCTGCCTGGTGGCCTCGCTGCTGCGCGGGTCGCAGACGGTCCCCGGCCGGGTGACACCATGAACGGTGCGCAGGCGGCCGGCTCCGCGACGGCCGCCGCGGAGCTGGCCGCGCAGCGTGCGGGCGTCACCATCCGGGAGCTGCACGGGCTGGACGAGATGCACGAGGCCTGCCGGGTGCTGGAGCGGATCTGGCGGCCCGATCCCGGAAAACCGCTGATCACCCCGGAGCTGCTGCGGGTCCTCGCGCACTCCGGCAGCTATGTCGTCGGTGTCGACCGGGACGGCCGGATGGCCGGATTCTGCCTGGGCTTCCTGGCCAGCGCCGGACTGCACTCGCACATCGCCGGGGTGGACGGCAGCGTCCGGGGCCGCAACGCCGGCTTCGCGCTCAAGCAGCACCAGCGGGCCTGGGCGCTGGAGCGCTCCATCACCACCGTCACCTGGACCTTCGACCCGCTGATCAGCCGCAACGCCTACTTCAACCTGGCCAAACTGGGCGCGGAACCGAGCGAGTACCTGGCCGACTTCTACGGGGCCATGCAGGACGAGGTCAACGCCGGGACCGAGACGGACCGGCTGATGGTGCGCTGGGAGCTGACCGGCGAGCACGCCGTCGGATCCGCCGCGGGTACGCCCCGCATCGTCACCGCCGACGGCGCGGGAGCCCGCACCGTGGTGGCACTGGACGCCAGGTCCGACGGCCGCCCCGTCGTCGGGCGGCAGGACGGCGACACCGTCCTGGTCCGGATCCCCGCCGAGGCGGAGGAACTGCGCCGGACCGACGCGTCCCTGGCCCGCGAATGGCGGTACGCGCTGCGCGAGGTGCTCGGCGGCCTGATGGCCGAGGGACACACCGTCACCGGATTCACCCGGGACGGCTGGTACGTGATCGACAGACGTCAGGAGAGTCAGGCATGAAGCTCGCAGGGGTGGAACTGCGCCGGATCGCGATGCCGCTGGTCGCGCCCTTCCGGACCTCGTTCGCCACGCTGACCACCCGGGAGATCCTGCTGGTCAGGGTCGAGACCGAGGACCACGAGGGCTACGGCGAATGCGTCACCATGGCCGATCCGCTGTACTCCTCGGAGTACACCGCGGCCGCCGCGGACGTGCTGCGCAGCTACTTCGTGCCCGCCCTCGCCGCCCTGCCGACGCTCGACCCGTGGGCGGTCGCCCCGGCACTGGCCGCGTTCAAGGGCCACCGGATGGCCAAGGCCGCGCTGGAGACGGCGGTCCTCGACGCCTGGCTGCGCGCCCACGACCTGTCGATGGGCCAGTGGCTGGGAGCGACGGCCGAACGGGTACCGGCCGGGGTGTCGGTCGGCATCATGGACTCGGTCCCCGCACTGCTCGACACCGTCGACGGCTATCTGGCCGAGGGCTATCTGCGGATCAAGCTGAAGATCGAACCCGGCTGGGACGTGGCGCCCGTGCGCGCGGTCCGGGAACGGTTCGGCGACGACGTACAGCTCCAGGTGGACGCCAACACCGCGTACACCCTCGCCGACGCCGCGCAGCTGGCCCGGCTCGACCCGTACGGGCTGCTGCTGATCGAACAGCCCCTGGACGAGGAGGACGTCCGGGGCCACGCGGAACTCGCCCGCCGGGTCCGCACCCCGATCTGCCTGGACGAGTCCATCGTGTCCGCCCGTTCGGCGGCCGATGCCATCGCGATGGGCGCCTGCTCGGTCGTCAACATCAAGCCGGGACGGGTCGGCGGCTATCTGGAGGCCCGGCGGATCCACGACGTGTGCGCCGCGAACGGCGTCCCCGTCTGGTGCGGGGGAATGCTGGAGACCGGACTCGGCCGCGCCGCCAACGTGGCCCTCGCCGCACTGCCCGGCTTCACCCTGCCCGGCGACACGTCCGCCTCCGACCGGTACTACCGGACCGACATCACCGAGCCGTTCACCCTGCGGGACGGCCATCTCGATGTGCCCCGCGGACCCGGCATCGGGATCTCCCCGGTCCCCGGGCAACTGGCCGAGGTGACCGCATCGACGGAATGGATCGGCCGATGACCGGCCCCGGCCCCGGGCCGTCCGCCCCCGCCGCGGACGATCCCCGATCAACTACCTTGTGATGATGACGGAGCAGCCACGGGCCGTGCTCGGCCGGATCCTCAACGATCTCGGGTCGACGCTGATCGAAGTGGTGGCCGGGGAGGCCGACCCGGCCCGCACCGTCACCGGGGTGCTCATCCAGGACCCCCTGGACGAACCGGCGAGGCTGCCCGGCGCGGTGGTGCTCGGCGTCGGTGTGTACGGCGCCGAGCCGGTCGCCGCCCTGGTCGACACGGCCGCCGGACTCGGCGCGGCGGCCGTGGTGGTCCGCTCCCCGGTCCCGGTGGACGGTCCCGTGTCCGAGGCGGCCGCCCGCACCGGCCTGACCGTGCTGGGCCTGACCCCCGGGGCGTCCTGGGCCCAGGTGGCCGCGCTGCTGCGGTCGCTGCTCGCGGTCGACGAACTGGGCACGGTGGGCGGCCCCGACGAGGCCGACGGTGCCGAGCCGCTCGCCGGGGACCTGTTCGCCCTGGCCAACGCGACGGCCGGGCTGCTGGACGGCCCGGTCACCGTGGAGGACCGCGGCGGCCGGGTGCTGGCCTTCTCCAGCCGGCAGGACGAGGCCGACCACGACCGGATCGCGACCGTCCTGGACCGTCAGGTGCCCGCCGAGAAGCTGCGTGCCCTGGAGGAGCGCGGCGCCTTCCAGGCCCTCTACCGCAAGGAGGAACCCGTCTATGTGGACGGCATCTCGGACAAGCCCCGGGTCGCGATCGCCGTCCGCGCCGGCGGCGAGGTCCTCGGCTCGATCTGGGTCGTGGTCGACGGACCGCTGAACGCGGACCGGACGCAGGCCCTCCAGGAGGCGGCGAAGGTGGCCGCACTGCATCTGCTGCGCCGCCGCACCGGCGAGGACGCCGAACGCCGGTTGCGCGCGGATCTGCTCGCCACCGTCCTGGAGGGCGGTACGCACGCGCCGCAGGCCGCCGCCCGGCTCGGGCTTTCCGCGCAGCCCGCCTGCGTACTGGCGCTCGCGGTGACCGGCGAGCAGTACGAGCCCGACCGGGTGGCCGCGGGCCACCGCGTCGCCGAGGCACTCACCCTGCACCTGGCCGCGATCCACCCGCGCACCGCCGCGGCCGCGCTCGGCCACGTCACCTACGCGGTCCTGCCCGCCGGTTCGGACGAGCAGGGGCTGCGGGTCGCCGAGGCGTTCCTCGGCCGGATCGGCGGCCGGGTGCCCGCCGTCATCGGGGTCGGCCGGCTCGCCGCCCGCCCGGTGGAGCTGCGCCGCTCGCGCGCCGACGCGGACCGTGCGCTGCGGGTCCTCGGCTCCGGCCGCACCCGGCGCAGGGCCGCCCGGCTGTCGGACGTCTACGCCGCCTCGTTGCTGGAGGAGCTGACGGACCGGATGGCCGCCGAGGACGATCTGCCGGACGGCCCCGTCATACGGCTGCTCGCCTACGACGCCGAGCACCACACGGCCCTCACCGAGACCCTGGACGCCTGGCTGAGCACCTTCGGCGACGTGGCCGCCGCCGCAGCCGCCGTACACATCCACCCCAACACCTTCCGCTACCGGCTCAAGCGGCTGGCCGTGGTCGCGGACATCGATCTCGACGACCCGGAGGCGAGGTTCGAAGCGATGCTGCAACTGCGGCTGAGACCGCCGCGCCCCTGAGCCGGATCACTCCATCGCCGTGCCGCACGGACCCACCCGGACGCCGGCCGGGCGAAATGGTGCGAGAGTTTCCCGGAGCAGCGGGACACACCGGCACCCGGGTGTCCAGAAGCCGACGACGGGACAGATGCCATGCCTCTGCAGGGAGAGTACGAGCCGAGCCCCGAACAGTGGGTCCGCGACCAGGTCGAGCTGTTCGAGAGCTCCGGCGGCACCGAGGGAACCATGATGCGGGGCATGCCCGTCATCATCCTCACCACCCGCGGGGCCAGGAGCGGGAAGATCCGCAAGACCCCGCTGATGCGGGTCGAGCACGACGGCACGTACGCCGTGGTCGCCTCGCAGGGCGGCGCCCCCAAGCACCCCGTCTGGTACCACAACATCGTGGCCGACTCCCGGGTGGAGCTCCAGGACGGGCCGGTCCGCCAGGACATGAACGCCCGCGAGGCAACGGGCCAGGAGAAGGCCCTGTGGTGGCGGCGCGCGGTCGAGGCGTTCCCCGACTACGCCGACTACCAGCAGAAGACCGACCGGCAGATCCCGGTCTTCGTCCTCGAACCAGCGGCCGGACAGCACTGACGGCCGGCGGCCGGGCAGCACCGACGAGCGGCAGGTCAGGCGCGGGCCGTGCCCCGCCCGCGCCCCCGCACGCGGCCGGGGCACGGTCAGCGGTGCTCCGGATTGGCGGCGTCCGCACGGCAGCCCGCGTCCCACGCCGAGCGCTGATTGCCATGGGCCGGGATGCCGCCCGCGCGCTTCAGCATCGCGGCGAGGTGCATCAGGTTCCAGGCCATGAACGAGGTGTTGCGGTTGGTGAAGTCGTTCTCCGGACCACCTGATCCCGGGTCCAGGTACGAGGGGCCGGGCCCCGCCTCCCCGATCCGGCCCGCGTCGGCCTGCGGAGGGATCGTGCACCCCAGGTGCTGAAGGCTGTGGAGCAGGTTCATCGCACAGTGCTTGACCCCGTTCTCGTTCCCGGTGATCAGACAGCCGCCGACCCGGCCGTAGTACGCGTACTGGTCCTTGTCGTTGAGGACGCTGGAACAGGCGTAGAGGCGCTCGACGACCCGCTTCATCACTGAGCTGTTGTCACCCAGCCAGATGGGCGGAACACTCTGGCACCCTGTCTGACCAGCAGTTCCGGCCGGCAGTTCACCCATGGGATCGCCAACGCGATTTCCGCGTCGTGGTGGAACTTCGTGGGCCGCACGGACGAGGAGCTCCGCAAGGCGAGAAACGACCGGACGACGTCCGACCGCTTCGGCGAGGTCAAGGGCTACGCCGGTGCCCGCCTCGATGCGCCGGAGGTCCCGGCGACCCAGCTGAAGGCGCGAGGCCGGGTGCGCTGATCTGGTCTTTCTTCCTCGGTGGAGCACGGTGCCTCCGCTCCGGCGCGGTGATGTCGTCGCGGCTTGCCGAGGCTGAACCGCAGCTGTCCTCTACGCGGTCACCTCGGAGTGCCGGCGTCGTGGCCTTGCCTGGTTCGTGCCGGTGACGCTGCACGGCTCTTGTCCTCGACCGGTTGTGCGCTGTCGTGCCAACCCCTGGGCGCAGGAGGTCAACTCGGTCGGTCGGGTCGTTCGTAGCTTGAAGAAGTGCTCGCCGCGGACGCGGTGGGCACGCCACCGATGGCTTCGAAAGGACCCCTCATGTTCGACATCGACAAGGTGCAGGCCGCTCCGAGCAAGGACCTGCTCACGCCCGACAACTCGGTCATGCTCTTCGTGGACCACCAGCCGCAGATGTTCTTCGGCACCGGCAGCGGCGATCGTGCCGCGATCATCAACAGCACCGTGGGTCTTGCCAAGGCGGCCAAGGCGTTCGACGTTCCGGCCGTCCTGACCACGGTCGCCGCCGAGTCCTTCTCGGGCCCCCTGCTGCCGCAGCTCGCCGAGGTGTTCCCCAAGAACGAGATCATCGATCGCACCACCATGAACGCCTGGGAGGACGAGGCGCTCGTCGCGGCGGTCAAGGCGACCGGTCGCAAGAAGATCATCCTGTCGGGTCTGTGGACCGAGGTCTGCCTGGTGCTGCCCGCGCTCTCGGCGCTCGAGCAGGGCTACGAGGTGTACGTCGTGACGGACGCCTCCGGTGGTGTCAGCCCGGCCGCCCACGAGCACGCGCTGCAGCGGATGATCGCTGCCGGTGCCGTCCCGGTGACCTGGGTCCAGGTCCTTCTGGAGCTGCAGCGCGACTGGGCGCGCCAGGAGACGTACGGCGACGTCATGGAGATCGTCAAGGCCCACGCGGGCGCGTACGGCCTGGGTGTCGTGTACGCGCAGTCGGTCATCGGCGCGCACGCGGCCGGCTGACCCCTGTGGACACCGGCATTCTGATCCTGCGTCTGCTGGTGGGACTGCTCGTCGCCGGCCATGGTGTGCAGAAGGTCAGCTCGCACCTGGGCGGCAAGGGACTTGAGGGCGGCACCGCGGAGTTCCGCGCCGACGGCTTCCGAGGCGGTGTCCTCACCGCTCTGGCGGCGGGTGGTGGCCAGATCGGCTCCGGCCTGCTGCTCGCCGCCGGCCTCCTGACCCCGCTCGCCGCGACCGGCGCCATCGGCGTCATGACCGTCGCCCTCACCGTGAAGTGGCGCCACGGACTCTGGGTGCAGAACGACGGGTACGAGTACCCGCTCGTCCTCATCGGCACCGCCGCCGCCCTCGCCGCCACCGGCCCCGGCGCCTGGTCCCTCGACGCGGTACTCGGCCTCACGCCGTACCCGCTGTGGTGGGCCGCCCTCGCGCTCGTGGCCGGTCTCGGCAGCGGACTCCTCACCCGGCTCGTCCTGCACCGGACTCCCGCCGCCCCGCCGATCGCCGAGCGCTGAGCGCGAGCACCACAGACCGGGTCCGGCCGACTGTGCCCCCCGACCGGGCGGCCGGGCCCACTCACCCACTTCTCCCTGTACAGGAGTACTCGATGGACACCCTCACGAACCCGCACGGCGGCGGCCAGCCGCTGCTGCACCAGAAGGGCGCCGAGACCCAGGCGTTCGGCACGCTCAAGCAGCTGCCGATCGGCCTCGGCCACGACACCCGCATGTACGCCTGCCAGCGGCTGAATCGCGTCCTCGCCGACACGCAGATCCTCCACTCCCTCTACAAGAAGCACCACTGGCTCATGCGCGGGGCGACCTTCTACTCGCTCCACCTGATGCTCGACAAGCACGCGGAGGCACAGCTGGCCATCGTGGACGCGCTGGCCGAGCGGGTCCAGAGCCTCGGCGGCGTCGCCGTCGGGGACCCGCGCCACGTCGCGGAGCTGACGGCGATCCCCCGTCCGCCGGACGGCGTCGAGCCGGTGCCCGTCATGCTGTCGCGGCTCCTCGACGCGCACGAGCGGATCCTGATCGACGCCCGCGATGCCGCCGCCCGGCTCTCCCAGGAGGGCGACGAGGGCAGCGCCGACCTGCTGGTCTCCGACGTCATCCGCACCGGCGAGGCGCAGGTGTGGTTCCTGGCCGAGCACCTTGTGGACACCCCTCTGGTGCACGGCTGATGGACACGTACGACGTCGTCGTGGTCGGCGGCGGGCCGGCCGGCGAGGTCGTCGCCGGCCGCGCCGTCGGGGCGGGGCTGACCGCTGTCGTCGTCGAGGCCGAGGCGGTCGGCGGCGAGTGCTCCTACCACGCGTGCGTGCCGAGCAAGGCCCTGCTGCGTCCCGGCGCCGCTCGGGCGGAGGCCGGCTCGGTCGACGGGGCCCGGCAGGCGGTCACGGCGGCACTCGACCCGGTGCGGGTGCTGGCCCGCCGAGACCGCTTCACCGGGCGCGGCGACGACACCGGCCAGGCCGACTGGCTCGACGGTGCGGGCATCGCGCTCGTACGGGGGCACGGGCGGCTCGCCGGTGAGCGCCGGGTGGAGGTGACCGGGGCCGACGGCACGGTCCGCACCCTGGGGGCCCGGCGTGCGGTCGTGCTCTGCACCGGCACGGAGCCCGCGCTCCCACCGGTCGAAGGGCTCGACCGGATCGGCGTCTGGACCAACCGGCAGGCCACCACCGCCGACGCGGTGCCCGCGCGGCTCGTCGTCATCGGCGGGGGAGTGGTGGCCTGCGAGATGGCCACCGCATGGCGCTCGCTCGGCGCCTCCGTCACGCTCCTCGTCCGCGACCAGGCCCTGCTCACCGGCTGGGAGCCGTGCGCCGGCGAAGAGGTCACCCGGGGGCTGAGCGATCTGGGCGTCACGATCCGCTTCGGGGTGTCGGCCGTCCGGGTCGCCCGTGACGGGACCACTCGTACCGTGACCGTGGAGACCGACGACGGCACCGTCCTGGTCTGTGACGAGGTCCTTGCCGCCGTGGGCCGTCGCCCGCGCACGACCGACCTCGGCTTGGAGACCGTGGGACTGCCGGTCGGCGACTGGCTTCCGGTCGACGACACCTGTCGGGTCACCGCGGTCGAGGGCGACTGGCTCTACGCCGTCGGCGACGTCAACCGCAGGGCGCCGCTGACCCATATGGCCAAGTACCAGGCCCGTGCCTGCGGCGCCGCGATCGCCGAGCGTGCCGCTGGCCGACCGGCCGGCACAGGAGGCTGGCAGGCGTGGAGTGCGCGGGCCGACCGAGTAGCCGTCCCCCGGGCCGTCTTCACCCGTCCCGAGGTCGCGAGCGTCGGTCTCACGGAACGCGCCGCACGCGAAGCGGGTCTCGTGGTACGCGCGGTGGAGTACCGCATCGACGACGTCGCCGGTGCCGCGCTCCACGCGGACGACTACCGCGGCCTCGCGAAGCTCGTCGTCGATGAGACCCGAGGGATCGTCGTCGGCTGCACGCTCACCGGTCCGATGGCGACCGAGCTCATCCACACGGCCACCGTGGCCGTCGTGGGCGAGGTCCCCCTGGAGCGCCTGTGGCACGCCGTGCCCGCCTTCCCGACGGTGAGCGAGGTCTGGCTCCGGCTCCTGGAGGCGTACGGCCTCTGATGCCTGGTCCCTTCCCCCGAGCCTGCTCCCGTCCGCCCGGCCGGCGCACACCCTCCACCCGAGCGGCGCACCCCTCCCGCTCGACCGAGCACACTCCCGAGCTTCCCCACCCGACAAGGAAACACCCATCCATGCAGCTCACGAGGCGCACCCTCGCCCTCGCCATGCCCGCGACGCTGGCCGCTCTGCTCGGCGCCGCACCCGCCGCACCGGCGAGCCGCCCGGCTGCGGCCGACACTGACCGGCACGACCCCAAGCCGACGGTCGTCCTGATCCACGGAGCGTTCGCGGACGCCTCCAGTTGGAGCGGCACGATCCGGCGGCTGCAGCACGCCGGCTACCCCGTCCTGGCGCCCGCCAACCCGCTGCGCGGTCTCGCCGCGGACACCGCCTACCTGCGCAGCGTGCTGGCCGCCGTCGACGGGCCCGTCGTTCTGGTCGGCCACTCCTACGGCGGCGCCGTCATCAGTGGCGCCGCAGTGGGCAACAGCCGTGTGAAGGCGCTCGTCTACATCGCCGCGTTCGCCCCGGACAAGGGGGAGAGTGCGGCAGAGCTCGCCGCCAAGTTCCCGGGCTCAACCCTCGGCGACACCGTGAACCCGCGGTCGTACCCGCTGCCCGGCGGTGGCACCGGCACCGAACTCGTCATCGAACGAGCCAAGTTCCACGGGCAGTTCGCCGCCGACGTACCCGCCGCCGAAGCGGCGGTCATGGCCGCGACCCAGCGCCCGGTCGCCACCGCCGCGCTGGAGGAGAAGGCCGGGGATGCGGCCTGGAAGACGATCCCGTCCTGGGCGCTGATCGCCACCGCCGACAAGAACATCCCGGCCGCCGCCGAACGGTGGATGGCCGGGCGTGCCGGTTCGCACATCACCGAAGTGGACGCGTCCCATGCAGTGGCGGTCTCCCGCCCTGCCGTGGTCACCCACGTGATCCTCGCCGCCGTGCGGGCGACCCGCTGACGCTCCGCCCCCCCCGTACACCCCTAGAAGGAGAGCCCCTCATGAAGAACCGTCCGGTCCTCGAACCCGCCGCACAGGCCTTCGCCGACGCCACCGCCCAGCCGCCGTACCTCTACCAGATCCCCGTCGCCGAAGGCCGTAAGGCCGTGGGCGACGTCCAGAACGGCGAGGGCGTCCCCCTGCCGGACGTCGACGAGGAGTGGATCACCGTCCACGGCGGCCCGACCGGCGACGTCCGCGCCCGGATCGTCCGCCCCCGCGGCGCCACCGGCGCGCTCCCCGTCATCCTCTACATCCACGGCGCGGGCTGGGTCTTCGGCAACGCCCACACCCACGACCGGCTCGTCCGCGAACTCGCCGTCGGCACCGGGGCGGCCGTGGTCTTCCCCGAGTACGACCTGTCGCCCGAGGCGCGCTACCCCGTCGCGATCGAGCAGAACTACAGCGTCGCCCAGTGGGTCGCCCGCGAGGGGCACCACAAGGACCTCGACGGCACCCGGATCGCCGTGGCCGGCGACTCCGTCGGCGGCAACATGAGCGCCGCCCTCACCCTCATGGCCAAGCAGCGCGGCGACGTCACGTTCGTCCAGCAGGTTCTCTTCTACCCGGTCACGGACGCCAGCTTCGACACTGACTCCTACCACCAGTTCGCCGAGGGCTACTTCCTGCGCCGCGACGCCATGAAGTGGTTCTGGGACCAGTACACGACCGACGAGGCCGAGCGCGCCCGGATCACCGCCTCGCCGCTGCGCGGCTCCACCGAGCAGCTCACCGGCCTGCCGCCCGCCCTGGTCATCACGGCCGAGGCCGACGTCCTGCGCGACGAGGGCGAGGCGTACGCGGCGAAGCTGCGGGCCGCGGGCGTCCCCGTCACCGCTCTGCGCGTCCAGGGCGTCATCCACGACTTCGTGATGCTGAACGCGCTGCGCGAGACCCGGGGCGCGGAACTCGCCATCGGCGTCGCCACCGACATCCTCCGCAAGGCCCTCGCATGACCGGGCCCTCCATGAGCATGCCGGTCGCGGGCCTCGTTCCCGCGCCGCGGCAGGAACACGAGCACGCCGACCTCCTCGTCCGCAACGCCAAGGTGTTCACGGGTGACTCCGAACGCCCCGAGGCCCGCGCCGTCGCCCTCCGTGACGGCCGGGTCGCGGCCCTCGGCGACGACCACGACCTCGCCCACCTCGTCGGGCCGGGGACCAGGGTCGTCGACGCGCTGGGCCGACGGGTGATCCCCGGCCTGAACGACTCGCACCTGCACGTCATCCGGGGCGGCCTCAACTACGTCCTGGAGCTGCGCTGGGACGGCGTACGCAGCCTCCGCCAGGCCCTGGCCATGCTGCGCGAGCAGGCCGGCCGCACGCCCAGGGGGCAGTGGATCCGGGTGGTGGGCGGCTGGACCGCCGAGCAGTTCGCCGAGCGTCGGATGCCGACCGTCGCCGAGCTGAACGCTGCCGCCCCCGACACTCCGGTGTTCGTCCTGCACCTGTACCAGTCGGCTCTGATGAACCGCGCCGCGGTCAAGGCGGCCGGGTTCACCCGGGAGACCCCCGACCCCCGGGGCGGGCAGATCGTCCGGGGCCGGGACGGCGAACCCAACGGCGTCCTCCTCGCGGCGCCGAGCGCTCTCGTCCTGTACTCGACGCTGGCCAAGGCACCTGCCCTGGACGAGGCCGACAAGCGGACGTCGACGCGTCACTTCCTGCGCGAGCTGAACCGCTTCGGCCTGACGTCCGCGGTCGACGCCGCCGGCGGCTTCCAGAACTTCCCCGACAACTACGCCACGGTCACCGACCTCGCCAGGTCGGGGGAGCTGACCCTCCGGATCGCCTACCACCTCTTCCCGCAGACGGCCGGGCAGGAACTCGCCGACCTGAAGCGCTGGACCGAGATGGTCAAGCCCGGGGACGGGGACGAGTGGCTCCGGCTGAACGGCGCGGGTGAGAACCTGACCTGGGCCGCCGCCGACTTCGAGAACTTCTCCGAGCCCCGGCCCGAGCTCGCCGCGGGCTACGAGACCGAGTTCGAGAGCGCCGTACGGCTCCTGCTCGAGAACGGCTGGGGCTTCCGGCTCCACGCCACCTATGACGAGACCATCCGCCGCGACCTGGCCGTCTTCGAGAAGCTCGCCGCGGAGGGACTCTTCCCCGGCGGCAACCGCTGGCTCTTCGACCACGCGGAGACCGTCTCGGCAGGCAGCCTCGACCGGATCGCCGCCCTCGGCGGCGCCGTCTCGGTGCAGAACCGGATGTCCTTCCAGGGTGCCGCGTTCCTCGATCGCTACGGCGCCGAGGCCGCCGCCCACACCCCGCCGGTCCGGGCCATGCTCGACCGCGGCCTGACGGTCGCCGCCGGAACCGACGCCACCCGCGTGTCCTCGTACAACCCGTGGGTCGCGCTGCACTGGCTGGTGACCGGGCGCACCGTCGGCGGCACCGCGCTCTGTCCGGCGGGGAACCTGCTCGACCGGGAGACCGCCCTCGGCCTCTACACCCGGGGCGGGGCGCAGCTCACCGGCGAGCAGGACGTCAAGGGAACCCTGCGGGAAGGCTCGTACGGCGACCTCGCGATCCTGTCCGACGACTACCTCACCGTGCCCGAGGACGTCATCCCCGACATCGAGTCCCTCCTCACCGTCGTCGGCGGCCGCATCGTCTACGCGGCCGCGGAGTACGAGGGTCTCGACGAGGCCGTCCCGGCGGTGACCCCCGAGTGGAGCCCCGTGGCCCATTTCGGCGGCTACCAGAGCGGTGCCCGTCAGGCCTCGCTCGTGGCCGAGGCCGTCGCCGAGTCCGAGCAGCACCGCCGGTGGCGCGTCGCGCGCGGCTCCCTCCCCGACACA
This sequence comes from Streptomyces sp. NPDC001890, assembly GCF_042891445.1. Lineage (NCBI taxonomy): Bacteria > Bacillati > Actinomycetota > Actinomycetes > Kitasatosporales > Streptomycetaceae > Streptomyces > Streptomyces sp. NPDC001890. The sequence continues at coordinate 120,220 of NZ_JBIATE010000013.1, forward strand.
CAGCCGTCGTTCGTCGACCCCTGCTTCGATCACTGAGAGAGATCCACACGATGAGTAACGCCTCACCCACCGCCGACAGCGGCGACGACGCCCGGGCCGTCCCGCCGGACGTCCCCCCGGGACGCCGTTTCGAGCCGGACCTCCGGTCGATGACACGGATCAACCTGCGCCCCATCGCCTCACCCATGCCGCTCGGCTTCTTCACGATCGCCATCGCGTCCGTGATGACGGGATGCCTCCAGCTCGGGATCCTCGGGGAGGAGGCCCGTGCCGCCGTCGCCTTCACCGTGCTGCCCGCCTTCGTCCTCCAACTCCTGGTCAGCTTCCTGGCCTTCGGTGCCCGTGACGTGATCGCGGCGACCCTGATGGCGGTGTTCGCCGGCAGCTGGTTGCCCTACTCGCTCATCATGCTCAGCGGCGCGGCCGACGGCCTGAAGGTCCTCGGCGTCTTCAACCTGGCACTCCTCTGCTTCGGCGCGCTGATGACCGCCGTGACCGGACCCAAGCGGGCGCTGTGGCTCGTCCTCGCGGTCTCCCTGCCCCGCTGGGCGGCCACCGGCCTCGCCGGCGTCACCGGCGCCGAATGGCTGACGCGCACGTCCGGGGCGCTCGGTCTGCTGGTGGCGGTCGTCGCGATGTACACGGCGTTCGCCCTGATGCTCGAGGACATGCGCAGCGAGCAGGTCCTTCCCATCGGCCGCAGCGGCCCCGCCCACCTCGCCGTCGAAGGCGACCTCGCCGTCCAGCTCCGCAACCTGGAACGCCAGGCGGGCGTCCGCCGCACCCTCTGAACGCCGCCACCGCCCCCGTCACACCACGACCGCACAGGAGCACCCATGGAACCCCGAGTAGCCGACCAGCCCGAGAAGTCCCGGTACGAGATCCTCGCCGGCGACGACGGCACCGAGACCGCGGGCTTCGCCGATTACCACCTCTCGGACGGCGAGATCGCCTTCATCCACACCGAGATCGATCCCCGCTTCGGCGGCCGGGGTCTGGGCGGGCTGCTCGCCCGCGGCGCCCTCGACGACGCCCGGGTCCGCGGGCTGCGCGTCCTGCCGTACTGCCCCTTCATCCGGGGCTGGATCGGCAAGCACCCCGAGTACGCCGACCTGGTGCCCGAGGCGCGCCGCGCCCGCTTCGGCCTGTGAAGCACCCCGCCCCCGCCTTCCCCGTCCACACTCCGAGGAGTTCCCCATGGCGCGACACGCCCGCCCCACCGTCGTCCTGGTCCACGGCGCCTTCGCCGACGCCTCCGGCTTCGCCCGTGTCATCCCCGAGCTGACCGCTGCCGGCCTGGAGGTGATAGCCCCGGCGGTGCCCAACCGCAGCCTCGTCGACGACGCCGCGTACATCGCCTCCGTGGTCCGTGCCGTCGAAGGCCCCGTGATCCTGGTGGGGCACTCCTACGGCGGCGCCGTCATCACCCTCGCCGGTACGGAGGACAACGTCCGCGCCCTGGTGTACCTCGCGGGATACGCGCTCGAAGAGGGCGAGAGCCTGGGCGAACTGCAAGGCGGCTTCCCCGACTCCGGTCTCGCCGACGCGCTCGTCCACACCCCGTTCCCGGTGGCCGGCTCCAGCGAGACCGGCACCGACGTCTCGGTGGCGATCGACCGGTTCCCCGCCCTGTTCGCGGCCGATGTCGACCCGGACCTCGCCGCGGTGCTCGCCGTCTCCCAGCGACCCCTGGCCGCGCGGGCCTTCTCGGAGGCGGCGCCGGTCGCGGCGTGGAAGACCAAGCCCTCGTGGGGCCTGGTGGCCTCCGCCGACCGCACGATCAACCCAGACGTGGAGCGTTTCGGCTACCGGCGGGCCGGCATGACCACCGTCGAGGTCGACTCCTCGCACCTGGTCATGCTCGCCCAGCCCAAGGCCGTGGCGGAGCTGATCATGGACGCGGCCCGGTCCACGGGGCACTGATCCCACCCCGATTCCCACCTCGATCCGACTCTCGAACATCGAACGATTGGTCTATGTCGTTCGAAAGCTGTAGCTTTCCGAAACGCCCGCCGAGAACATGCGGCGGGCGATCGGAGGAAGCACACCCATGAGGTTCGGCGCGAGGCTCGCACTCGCCGTCATCACCCTCGCCGTCACCGCCACCGCCTGCGGCGCCCCGCAGGACAGCGGTTCGCGCTCGCACACCGCCGCGGACTGCGCATCGTACGCCCGGTACGGCAAGCACCCCGGCACCAAGGTCACCGTCTACGCGGAGAACCGGGACCGGGAGGCCGATCTGTTCGAAGAGACCTGGGCGGACTTCGCGGACTGCACGGGAATCGACGTCCAGTACGAGGGGGACGGGGAGTTCGAGGCGCAGATCCAGGTCAGGGTCGACGGCGGGAACGCGCCCGACATGGCGTTCTTCCCCCAGCCCGGGCTCTTGGAACGCTTCGCGCGGGCGGGGAAGCTGAAGCCCGTGAGCGCGGGGGTCGCGGCCCTCGCCAAGCAGGGCTGGTCGGCGGACTGGAACAGCTACGCGACCGTGGACGGCACCCTCTACGGCACGCCGCTCGTCGCGAACGTGAAGTCGTTCGTCTGGTACTCCCCGAAGTTCTTCCGCGACCGGGGACTGAGCGTTCCCCGCACGTGGTCCGAGCTGATGGCCGTGACCGAGAAGGTCGCGGCGTCGGGCGTCAAGCCGTGGTGTGCGGGCATCGAGTCCGCCGAGGCGACCGGCTGGCCCGTGACGGACTGGATCGAGGACGTCCTCCTTCGCCAGCAGGGCACGCACGTCTACGACCAATGGGTCGCCCACGAGATCCCGTTCGACGACTCCCGTGTGATCAAGGCCATGGACACCGTGGGGTCCATCCTCAAGAACGACCGGTACGCCAACGGCGGTTTCGGTCCGGCGCGGTCGATGGCGTCGATCTCCTTCCAGGAGGCCGGCACACCGGTCCTCTCCGGCGACTGCGCGATGCACCGCCAGGCCTCGTTCTACGCCGACATGTGGCCGAAGGACACCGAGATCGGACCGGACAAGGACGTCTACGCCTTCCTCCTGCCAGGAACCGACCCGGCCAGCCGCCCCGTACTGGGCGGCGGGGTCTTCACCGCGGCGTTCGCCGACCGTCCCGAGGTGCGGGCGTTCCAGGAGTACCTGGCCTCCGCGGACTTCGCGAACGCGCGGATGAAGAAGGGCCCGTTCGTCTCGGCGCGCAGGGGCGTGGATCCGGCGAACGCCGCGACCCCCGTCGACCGGCTCTCGATCCAGCTGCTCCAGGAACCCCGGACACAGTTCAGGTTCGACGGTTCGGACCTGATGCCGGCGTCGGTCGGCGCCGGGACGTTCTGGAAGGGAGCCGTCGACTGGATCGGTGGCGCGAGCACCCGGCAGGTCGCCGAGTCCGTCGAACGTTCCTGGCCGAGCCACTGATGTCGTTCGACGCCGTCGCCCAGCAGTCCAAGCTGCTGTACCTGCTCCAGGGGGTCGCTGCCTTCGGGGCGGTGGTCGCCCTGATCCTGCTCGCACTGCACCGGGGGCCGGCGCGGAGGAGGGCCGCAGCCCTGATCCTGCTGGCCCCCGCACTGCTGCTGCTCGCGGTCGGCCTCGTCCTGCCCGGTCTGCGCACTCTGGCGCTGTCGTTCACCGACGGCGGGGGCGGCACATGGGCCGGCTTCGACAACTACGTGTGGATGTTCACCGACCACCGGGCGCTGGTGGCGCTGCGCAACACCCTGGCGTGGGTGGTCCTCGTGCCGCTGACGTCGACCGCGGTCGGTCTGCTCTACGCGGCGGCCGTCGCACGGTCGCGGTTCAGAGCGTTCGCGCTGTCCCTCGTCCTGACGCCGATGGCGATCTCCTTCGTCGGCGCGGGTGTCGTCTGGAAGTTCGTCTACGCCTACCGTCCCGCGGAAGCCGGGCAGATCGGGCTGCTGAACCAGTTCGTCGTTGCGCTCGGTGGCGAACCGAGGCAGTGGCTCGTGGACTCTCCCTGGAACGTCCTGTTCCTCATCGTGGCGATGGTGTGGACACAGGCGGGCTTCGCGGCCGTCCTGCTGGCCGGCGCGACCACGGCCGTACCCGCGGAGCTGACCGAGGCCGCCCGGCTCGACGGCGCGTCCCCCCGGCAGATCTTCCGGCGGATCACCCTGCCGTCGATCAGACCCACGCTGCTCGTCGTGCTCCTCGCCCAGGGGATCGGCACCTTCAAGGCCTTCGACATCGTCAAGACCATGACCGGCGGACAGTTCGACACGGGCGTCCTCGCCCACGAGATGTACGACCAGGCCTTCCGCTACGGCGAGACGGGCCGCGGCGCGGCGCTCGCCGTGCTCCTCTTCCTCCTCGTCATCCCTTTCGTGGCCCACCAGGTCCGGGCGCAGCGGAGGACGGGGTGAACGGCGTCCGGGAGCGTCTGACCTCCCGCGCCTTCACGGGGGCCGCCGTGGTGATCGCGGTCCTCTGGACGACGCCGACTCTCGGTCTCCTGCTCTCCTCGTTCCGCCCCGAGGAGGAGATCAAGACGACGGGCTGGTGGACCCTGTTCGGTACGCCGCACCTCACGCTCGACAACTACGGCGAGGTGCTCTCCGGCGGCGGGAACGGGGCGGGGCGGCTCGCGGAGTACTTCGTCAACTCCGTCGTCATCACCGTTCCCTCGGTGCTGTTCCCGCTCGTCCTGGCCTTCCTCGCAGCGTACGCCCTGGCCTGGATCGACTTCAGGGGGCGCGACGCGCTCGTCGTCGGCATCTTCGCGCTGCAGGCCGTGCCGCTCCAGATGGCACTCGTCCCGCTCCTGAAGCTCTTCTCCCAGGGCTGGCTGTTCCTGCCCGCGTGGCACCTCACCGGTCCCGCGCGGTTCGGCCAGGTCTGGTTCGCCCACACGGCCTTCGCGCTGCCGTTCGCGGTGTTCCTCCTGCACAATTTCCTGGCCGGGCTGCCCCGGGATCTGATCGAGGCCGCCCGCGTCGACGGCGCGTCGCACGGCACGCTGCTGCTCCGGATCGTCCTGCCGCTGGCCCGCCCGGCGCTGGTCGGCTTCGCCGTCATCCAGTTCATCTGGGTGTGGAACGACCTCCTCGTGGCACTGACACTGTCGGGCGGAACGGCCGAGACCGCGCCCATGACGGTCCGACTGGCGAGCATGGCCGGGACCTACGGCAACGAGTGGCAGCGACTCACCGCGGGAGCCTTCGTGGCGGCGCTCGTCCCGCTGCTCGTCTTCTTCTCCCTCCGGCGGCACTTCGCACGGGGACTGCTCGCCGGATCGGTCAAGGGATGAGCCCCGACCGGCCCGAGGAACAGGGCGCGGCGACGGGGCTGAGCAGGCCCGGGCTGCGAGGCCGCGAAGCCGAGCTGGATCGGCTGCGCGCCCTGGTCGAGACGGTGCGCGACGGCGAGGGAGGAGCGATCGCGCTCATCCTGGGCGAGCCCGGGATCGGGAAGACCGCGCTGCTCCAGGAGACCGTCTCGCGCGCGCGGGCCCACGGATTCCTCGTCAGCCATGGAAGCGCCGAGGAACTGCACGAACTGGCGCCGCTCGCCTCGCTGGCCTCGGGCCTCCTGCACGGTGACCCGCCGCTGCTCTCCGGCACGGACCTCGCGGACCTCGCCGGCCGCCACGACCAGCGCATCTGGCTCGTCGAACGGCTCGCCCAGCTGATCGAGGAACGCTCGGCGGGCAGGCCCGTACTGATCGCGGTCGACGACGTCCAATGGGCCGACCCGCTCAGCCGGTTCGCCCTGAGCGTCCTGCCGGCACGGCTGCTCAGCTCCCCGGTCCTCTGGCTGCTCACGAGCAGGGAGGACCCGGAGCTCCACGGGCAGGGGCCGCTGACGACGACCCTCCCTCTGCGGCCGCTGTCCGAGGCTGCCCTGGCCGAACTGGCACGGGACGCCCTCGGCGGGGACGTGCCGGCGCGGGTCGGGGAGCTCCTCGACGGGGCGGGCGGCAACCCCTTCCTCGCGGCCGAGATGCTCTCAGGCATCGCGGCGACGGGCGCGGACGGGGAGCCGCCCGAGCGGCTGGTCCTCGGCGTGCGCGGCCGACTGGCCGACCTCCGGCCGGACACCTTGCACTTCCTGCGGATCGGCTCGGTCCTCGGCCGCGCGTTCTCGCTCGCCGACGCCGCCGCCCTGTGCGGCCGCCCCGCCTCCGGACTCAGCGCCGAAGTGGACGAGGCGATCGCGGCCGCCCTCCTCCACGACGACGGCGAACGCCTCCTGTTCCGCCACGACCTGCTCCGCCAGGCGGTGTACGCCGACCTCGCCCCCTCCGTACGCCGGGCACTGCACCGGGAGGCTGCGAGCCGTCTCGTCGCGGCGGGCCGGAGCTCCGTCGACGCGGTCCCGCATCTGCTGAAGAGCGCCGAACCCGGCGACATGGAGGCGATCGGACTGCTCGGCACAGCCGCCGAGGACGTGATCGCCGTGATGCCCGACCTCGCCGCCGACCTGGCCGTACGGGCCCTGGAACTCGTACCGCCCCGTGCGCCCATGGCGTACGACGTGGGAGCACGGGCCATCGTCGCGCTGACCCGCGCGGGTCGGTACACGCAGGCACGGGACACCGGCGACGCGCTGCTCGCCCGACAGCCTCCCCTGGACGTCTTCGCCCGGCTGCAGTGCGCACTCGGCGACACGCTGTGGCACCTCGACGACGTCCACGAGCTGACCCGCCGGACGACGACGGCGCTGGCAGCCGTCACCGACCCGGCGATCCGGGCCCGGCTGACCGCCCGGCAGGCCCTGGCCCGGTCCCGCGATAGCGACCTCGGGGCCGCTCGCGAGACCGGCGAACGGGCGCTCGCCGAGGCGGAGCGGGCCGGTGACCGGGAGGCCCGCGTCCTCGCTCTGTGGGGTCTCGGCGAGATCGCGCTCAACGCGGGCGACTGCGCCGCCGCCGTCGAACACCACACGGCACTGAGCGTTTTCGACTCGGCCTTCCTCCCCGAGGAGGCCGTCGCCCTGATCCACATGGACGAGTTCGACGCCGTACGACGACTGCTCCGGACGGCGGGCGATGCCCCCCTGCGCCCCGCCATGCTCATGTGGACCCAGGGAACCCTGAACATGGGGCTCGGCCGGCTCGACGACGCGGACGCCGACTTCGTCACCGCCGAGCGTCTCGAAGCGGACCTCCATGTGCCCGGCAACCTGGTCAACATCCGCGTCAACCGCGGCCTCCTCGCGATGCTGCGCGGCGACCGCGACGCCGCGCGGGAACACCTGGACGTCGCGCGGGCGACCGTGGCCGACCGGCCGAACACGGGCAACCACGCCACCCACCAGTACTTCGAGGCCGTCGTCGCCGACGCCGAGGGCGACCATCCGGCAGCGGCCGAACTCGTCCGGTCCGTGCAGCGCGACCACCCCTTCCTCCGGTGGCGCCTCCTGCGCCCGCATGTCGTCCAGGCCGTGCACATCGCCCTGCGCGGCGGGGACCGGGAGCTGGCCGAGGACCTCGCGGCCCAGGCCGCCGAACACGCCACCCGCAACCCCACCGTGCCGACCGCCCAGGGGGCGGCCGCCCACGCGTCCGCCCTCGTGAACGCCGACCACGAACTCCTGGAGCGGGCGGTGGGCATACTCCTCACCGGCCCCCGGCCGCTGGCCCTCGCCGCCGCGTCCGCCGACCTCGGGCGCACGCTGCTGAGCTCCGGCGACGCCGCTGCGACACCCGTCCTGACCAGAGCGCACGACCTCTACGCCCAGGCCGGGGCTGACGCCGAGACCTACCGGATCCGGGCCGATCTGGAACGGGCCACACGCCGCCCGGGCCGGCGCACCGGACGCCTCCGGCCACGCACCGACCAGGGCTGGGACGCCCTCACGGCCTCGGAATGCAAGGTGGCCCGGCTGATCGCCGCGGGCCACACCAATCGGTCGGCCGCGGAGGCCCTCGTCGTCTCCCCGCACACGGTCAACACCCATCTTGCGTCGATCTTCCGCAAGCTCGCGGTGCGCTCCCGGGTCCACCTGGCCCGGATCGTCCTCGCGGAGGACGACGCCGGATCGGCCACCGGCGACTGAGCGACCTCTGCACCCCCGTGCAAGGTGCGGTGCGCGGGACGACAACACGAGGTGCGGGACCGGTCCTAGCGTGACGGGCAGACCGCGCCGCTCCGACGCGCGGACCCGTCCACCCGAAACGAGGGACCCCCCATGCCGTACATCACCGTGGGTCAGGAGAACACCACCCCCATCGAGCTGTACTTCGAGGACCAGGGCGCCGGGCAGCCCGTCGTCCTCATCCACGGCTTCCCGCTCGACGGCCACTCCTGGGAGCGCCAGAGCGCCGCTCTGCTCGACGCCGGCTACCGCGTGATCACGTACGACCGCCGCGGCTTCGGGCAGTCCTCGCAGCCCACCACCGGCTACGACTACGACACCTTCGCCGCCGACCTGAACACGGTGATGGAGACCCTCGACCTGAGGGACGCCGTCCTCGTCGGCTTCTCCATGGGCACGGGCGAGGTCGCCCGCTACGTCTCGACGTACGGCTCCGGCCGCGTCGCCAAGGTCGCCTTCCTGGCCTCCCTGGAGCCCTGCCTGCTCAAGAGCGACGACAATCCGGACGGCGTCGCCCCGAAGGAGTTCTTCGACGGCGTCGTCGCCGCCGTCAAGGCCGACCGGTACGCCTACTACACGGCCTTCTTCAACGACTTCTACAACCTCGACGAGAACCTGGGCACCCGCATCAGCGAGGAGGCCGTCCGCAACAGCTGGGACACCGCGGCCCGCGGCGGCTCCTTCGCCGCGTCCGCAGCACCGGCGACCTGGTACACCGACTTCCGCGCCGACATCCCCGCCGTCGACGTGCCGGCCCTGATCCTGCACGGCACCGCCGACCGCATCCTCCCGGCCGAGGGCACGGCGCGCCCCTTCCACAAGGCGCTTCCGTCGGCCGACTACGTCGAGATCGAGGGCGCCCCGCACGGTCTGCTGTGGACCCATGCCGAGGAGGTGAACACCGCCCTCCTCGCCTTCCTGGCGAAGTGACACCGCACCGTTGACCCGCCGGGGTGACGCCGGAACCCCGGCGTCACCCCCCGGTTCCCCGGCGAGGGAACCGGACGAGCTCAGGAGAGCAGACACCCCATGCAGTTCGGCATCTTCACCGTCGGCGACGTGACGCCCGACCCCACCGACGGTCGTACTCCGACCGAGCGCGAGCGCATCAAGGCGATGGTGGCCATCGCGCTCAAGGCCGAGGAGGTCGGCCTGGACGTCTTCGCGACCGGCGAGCACCACAACCCGCCGTTCGTACCGTCGTCGCCGACCACCATGCTCGGCTACATCGCGGCCCGCACCGAGAAGCTGATCCTGTCCACGTCCACCACGCTGATCACCACCAACGACCCGGTGAAGATCGCTGAGGACTACGCGATGCTCCAGCACCTGGCCGACGGCCGGGTCGACCTCATGCTGGGCCGCGGCAACACCGGTCCTGTCTACCCGTGGTTCGGACAGGACATCCGCCAGGGCATCAACCTCGCCAAGGAGAACTACGCGCTGCTGCGCCGGCTGTGGCGCGAGGACGTCGTGGACTGGGAGGGCACGTTCCGTACGCCGCTCCAGTCCTTCACCTCGACACCGCGGCCCCTGGACGGCGTCCCGCCCTTCGTCTGGCACGGATCCATCCGGTCCGCCGAGATCGCGGAGCAGGCCGCCTTCTACGGCGACGGCTTCTTCCACAACAACATCTTCTGGCCGGCCGACCACACACGGCGCATGGTGCAGCTCTACCGGCGCCGGTTCGCGCACCACGGTCACGGCCGGCCTCAGGACGCGATCGTCGGCCTGGGCGGACAGGTCTTCATGCGCAAGAACTCCCAGGACGCCGTACGGGAGTTCCGGCCCTACTTCGACAACGCGCCGGTGTACGGCCACGGCCCGTCGCTCGAGGACTTCACCGAGCAGACCCCGCTGACCGTGGGCTCTCCCCAACAGGTCATCGAGCGGACCCTGTCGTTCCGGGAGACCGTCGGCAACTACCAGCGCCAGCTTTTCCTGATGGACCACGCGGGCCTGCCCCTGAAGACCGTCCTGGAACAGCTCGACATCCTCGGTGAGGAGGTCGTGCCCGTACTGCGGCGGGAATTCGCCAAGGGGCGTCCGGCCGACGTGCCGGAGGCCCCCACGCACGCGTCCCTCCGAGCCGCCCGGGAGGTGTCCGCCGCGTGAAGCTGACCGTCGTCTCCGCAGGCCTCAGCACCCCCTCTTCCACTCGCCTGCTCGCGGACCGGCTGGCCGAATCGGCCCGCGACGAACTCACCGGCCGGGGGCAGGCGCCGTCGACCGAGGTCGTGGAGCTGCGCGAACTCGCCGGCGACATCGCCAACCACCTCGTGACCGGATTCCCACCGCCACGACTGAGCGCCGCGATCGACGCGGTGACGGCGGCCGACGGCTTGATCGTCGTCACCCCCGTGTTCGCGGCGTCCTACAGCGGTCTCTTCAAATCCTTCTTCGACGTGATCGACCCGGACGCACTCACCGGGAAACCGGTCCTGACCGCCGCTACGGGCGGCACCGCCCGCCACTCCCTGGTCCTGGAGCACGCCGTACGCCCGCTCTTCGCCTACCTCCGCGCCGTCGTCGTCCCCACCGCCGTGTTCGCGGCCTCCGAGGACTGGGGCTCGGGGGGAGACGAGTACACCGACGGCCTGCCCGGCCGCGTCCGCCGCGCGGCCGAGGAACTCGCCGCGCTCATGGCGGCGCGCCCGGTCGGGGAGGAGCCCGAGGACGACGTCACCGTCCTCGAACGGCAACTCGCCGACCTGCGCTTCGACTGAGCCGGGCCCCCGGCCCCGAGGGCTGGGTGATTCACATGGTTCATACTGTTTCGCCGTATGAGCGTTAACCGAGTGATGACAAGGACCGCGCCCGAGGAGCTCGACGGCGTACGGACACCCCTCCGGGGCAGGGACGCCGAAATGGCGTTCATCGAGGAGCGGCTCGACGCGCTCGGCCGGGGCGAAGGCGGGATCGTCCGCGTCGAGGGCCCCGCCGGCATCGGCAGGTCCAGGATCCTCGCCGAGGCCGCGGCGTCCGCGAGGCGTCGCGGGACGCGGGTGTTCGAGGGGGCGGCGGACCCCGACGAACAGTTCGTACCGCTCGGCCCGCTCCTCGAAGGCGTACTCTCCGGCGAGGAACCGCTGTCGGGCGCCCAACGTCTCCGGGACCTCGCCGCCACACCCGGCCAGCGGTTCTGGCTGCTTCAGGAGCTGGGGGACCGCCTGCGGGAGGCGGCTCGGAACGGACCCCTGCTCGTCGTCCTCGACGACCTCCAGTGGTGCGACGACCTGACCCTTCTCACCTTCCACACCCTCGCGGCGGGACTCCTGTCGCACCCGATCCTGTGGCTGGTCGCCGTGCGCGCCGGCGGTGTGCCGTCCGGGGTGCGCACCACCTTGGACAGGATCCGTCAGGCGGGCGCACACGGGTTGGTCCTCGGAGCGCTGGGGGACCGGGCGATCGCACGGATCACTGAAGACGTCCTGGGCGCCCCTCCCGATCCGGACGTCCTCCGTCTCGCCCACCGCGCCGAGGGGTTGCCCCAGCTGCTGGTCGAGCTGCTCGGCTCGCTGCGCGAGGAGGCGGTGACGATCGAGAACGGCACGGCCAGGCTGTCGGCGGGACCCCCCGCCCCACGGGAACTCCCCTCTGTCGTGCGCCGCCTCGACCAGCTGTCCGACGAGGCGCGGGAGCTGGTACAGACGGCGGCTGCCTTGGGCGGCACGGTCACCGTCGCGCGGCTCGCCGAACTGCTCGGCAGGTCCTCGGCGGCGCTCATCACAGCCGTGCGGGAATCCCTCGACGCCGATCTGCTCGCCGAGAGCGGCGATCGCCTCGCCTTCCGCCACGACCTGATCCGCGAGGCGGTGGAGGCCGGCCTCCCCCTCCCCCTGCGCCAGGCCCTGAGCCGTCAGGCCGCCGGGCTGCCGCCGGGGAGAGCGCCGGCAGATGCGACGGAGGCCGGGAGAACGGCGCCGGGAGACACGGCGGAGGTCGACCGGCTGCGCACCGAAGCGGCGGAACTCGCGGGCACCGCTCCCGGAACCGCCGCGGAACGAAGCCTCAAGGCCCTGGAGCTCACCGCGGCGGACGCTCCGGAGCGTCCGCGGGTCGTCGCCGAGACGATCCCGCTGCTCTGGCAGACGGGTCGGGCCGCCCAGGCGTGTGAACTGGGAGCCACCGCCCTGGCGGCCGGCGGTCTCGGACCCGAGGACGAGGCGCTCATACGCCTGGCCCTGGCACGCCTCGCCGTACAGTTCGACTTCTCCGAGGCGGTCCGGCAGGCCCGCGCCGGGGCAGCACTGCCCGGGATCTCCCTGACCGCGAGGGGGCGCCTGCTCGCCATGCTCGCCGTCGGCCTGTCGATGTCGGGCGAACACGCGGCGGCCGAGCAGGTCGCCGCGCAGGCGTGGGAGGCCGCGGCGGCAGCGGGGGACCGCACCGCCGAGGCCACGCTGACGACGGTCCGCTCGGCCGTGAGCTTCCACCGCATGGACCTGGCCGAGGCGTTCCGGCAGGCCGAGCGGTCCGCCGCGCTGGCCGACGCCCTGGGCGTCAGCACCTCGCTGTGGGTGCCGGAGGCCTTGTGGCACGCCCTCCTGTCGAACACCACCGGACGCACCGCGGAGGCGCTCGCCGTCGCGGAGGAGGGCATCCGGATCACCAGGGAGCAGGGCCGGACGGCCGCCACCCGCATGTGGCTCATGACCCGCACCCGCATCCTCCTGGAGACCGGACGGCTGTCGGACGCCCGGGCCGACGCGGAAGCCGCGTCCCCGGCGACCGACGAACCCGGCCCGGGCAACCTCGCCGATGTCACGCTCCGGTACGTGATGCTGCGCGTCGCCCTCCACACCGGCGACCGGCACACCGCGGAGGCGTACGCGGCGGAGGCGAGGCGCATGCGGAGAGACGACGCACCCGTCGTCCGGCACTTCGGCACCTGGATGCTGGCACTGATGGCCGACCACGAAGGCCGGCCCGACCGTGCCATGGCCGAACTCGACCCGGTGATGACGTCGGCCGCTGCGGACCGGCCCGCCTACGCCGGCCTGATCGACCCGGCCGACGCCCCGGTGCTCGTCCGCATGGCGCTGCGCGCGGGCAGGCACGAACGGGCCGTGCAGGCGGTCGCCATGGCCGAGAAGCGAGCCGTGCTCAATCCCGACCTCCCGTTCCTCGCCGCCACCGCCGCGCACGCCCGGGGGCTCCTCGACAACGACCTCGCCCCTCTCGTACACGCCGTCCGGCTGTACGAGGACTGCCCTCGGGTACTGGCCCGGGCGTCGGCGCTGGAGGACGCCGGACGCAAGCTGGCGGCCACCCGCACGCCGGAAGCGGTCCCGTACTTCGAGACGGCCCTCGCGCTCTATGTGCGAGCGGGCGCCGAGAGGGACGTCGCACGGGTGCGCCGGCGCCTGCGGGCCGCCGGTGTCCGCCAGCGGCCCTCGACGACCGGACTCAGCGATGCATGGCCCGAGTTGACGGCCGCTGAGCTACGGGTGGTACGGCTCGTGGCCCGAGGGCTGACCAACCAGCAGGCGGCCGAGCACCTCTCCCTCTCACCGCACACGGTGAGCTCGCACCTGCGCCGGGCCTTCACCAAGCTGGACGTCACCTCGCGCGCCGAGCTGACCCGGCTGGTGAAGCATCGCGACAACGGAGAGTAGTCGCTTCGTATCGCACATGGGCGTCTTGGCAATGGACGATTCATGCGATGTGCCGACGTCGTCGTCTCCTCAGAATGATCAAGAACCGCGGACGGCAGAAGTCCGCGGGGCAGTTGATCGAGAGAGGAACAGCGCATGACCGCAAGGCCCCAGCGAGCCCGCCCCGGCAGCCCCGAGCTCCAGGCACTCGTCGACGAGCTCGCCGAGCGGCTCGGCCGGTCCGTCGCCGTCGACGACCCGCTGGTCCGCATGGTCTGCACGAGCCGCCACTTCGGCGACGAGGACCCGGTGCGCATCGGCACCCTGCTGCAGGGCCGCGCCGACAACGCGGCCATCCGCTACGTCCTCGCCCAGGGCGTGACCCGGTGGTCGAGGCCCGGGTTCATCGACGGCCGTGACGATCTCGGACTGCTGCCCCGGTACGTCGTGCCGCTGCGCGAGCGCGGACATCTCCTCGGTCTGATCATGGTGGTCGTGCCCGAGAAGACGCTGGGGGAGGCGGAGGTCGCCGCCATCGCCCGGGCAGCGGACGCCATGTCGGCCCAGATGTACGGAGAGCACATCGCCGCCGACACCCGGAAGACCGACGAACGGGACCTGGCCCTCGCACTCGTCGGCGCCGATGTCGCCGCACGCACCACCGCGCGTCGGCACGGCAAGGAACTCGGGCTGCTCGGGGCGGCGGAGCACGTCCTGGTCACCGTCGTCCAGCTGAGCTGCGGGACGGAGCTCGTCCGGCCGTCCGAAGCAGCCCTGTGGGCGGCGCTGGAAGGATTCCGGCAGACGCGCTCAGCCCAGGGCCTCATCGCGATCGGCAAGGAGCGGGCCATGCTGCTCCAGCTCCGCGACCGGCCGCCCGGCCCGGACGAGATCGCCGCCCAGTCCGCTCGCATCCTCGACGAACTCCGCACCTTCCTGGACCCGTCGGCGGCCCCCGTGATCGGCGTCGGAGGCCGGCACCCCAATCTGGACGACGCCTGGACGTCGTACGAGCAGGCGCTCGTGGCGGCACGCGCGGCACGCCGACTGCCCGCCCTGAAGAGCATCGGTGACTGGGAGCTGCTCGGGGAACTCGCCGTGCTGCTCCAGCTCCCCGAGCACGCCCTGAACGCCTCTCTGGTCCCGAAGCCGCTCCGCACCCTGAGCGAGGCTCATGGCGGAGACCGCCTGCGGGACACCCTGCGCTGCTTCCTCGGACACGCGGGATCTATTCCCAGGACGGCGGACGCGCTGAGAATCCACCGCACTTCGCTCTACTACCGCCTGCGCCAGATCCAGGAGTTGACCGGACTCGACCTCGACGACGGCGCCCACCGGTTCACCCTGCACCTCGGCCTCAGGATCGAGGAACTCCTCGCTCCGGGCGCCGACGGGGCCCTGTGACCCCGGAATCGTCTCGACAGAGCGAGGAGGATCCACGGCCCGATTCCTACAGTTCGCGGTGGTGCGGGCGACGGGTCCGATTCGATGATGTTCGGGATGGACGGGGCGGATGTACTGCCTCTGACCAGGGAAGAGGTCATGAAAGAACTGATCACGACGGATGGTGCGCGGCTCGCCTACCAGGACACCGGCGGCGAGGGAGCCCCGCTGGTGATGCTCCACGGCTGGGGCCAGACGCAGGCGATGTTCCGCCACCAGGTCGAGGGTCTTGCGCCCGGTCGTCGCGTCGTCACCGTCGACCTCCGCGGCCACGGGAAGTCCGGCACACCGCGTCACGGCTACCGCATCGCCCGGCTTTCCCGCGATGTGCTCGAACTCGTCGACCATCTCGGTCTCGACTGTTTCGACGCACTGGGCTGGTGCATGGGCGCCTCGGTGTGGTGGAGCTTCATCGACCAGTACGGGACCGGACGGATCAGGCGCTTCGTCACCGTCGACCAGCCCGCTGCGGTCGCCGCCGTGCCGTGGATGACCGAGCGGGAACAGCACGACTCCGGCGCCATCTTCGACGTGTCGGGGCTGCTGTACCTGGGCGCGGCCCTCGCGGGTCCCGAGGGCGACACGGTCCTCGCCGACTTCGTGCGCGGCATGTTCTCCGGCGAACCCGACCCCGAGGTGCTGGCGTTCGTAGCCGAGGAGATCAGGTCGACACCGGCCCGCGCGGGCGTACCTCTGCTGTTCGACCACTGCGCGCAGGACTGGCGCGACGTGCTTCCCCGGATCGATGTGCCGACCCTGGTGATCGGCTGTGAGGGAAGCCATGTGCACCCCGACTCGCAGCGCTTCGTCGCCGAGCGGATTCCCGGCGCGCGCCTGCACGTCTTCGCCTCCGACGTTGCGAGCTCGCACTTCCTCTTCCTGGAGAACCCGCCGGCCTTCAACGCCGTGGTGGAGGAGTTCCTGGCCGAAGAGCCGGCGACAGGGGCGTGAACCCGCGCTCCGCCTGTACGAACCCACGGCTAGGAATCACCTTGACCCTCACACTGATGTCACGTGCGCCCGAACGGGTGCCCCGGCAGGCGACTGCTCCGACCTCGCCCTCCTCACCCTCGGGGCGGCTGGTCCAGATGCTCTCCGAGATGCCGGACACGAACGACCGGAACCATGTCTACCTCGGCGTCCACGTCCGTGGGCCCGTCACCGTCGTCCACGAGCGTGCCAGGACCCTGCTGGAGCCGAACGACCTGGTCTTCTGCGACCCGGCACGACGGCACTTGCTGCGCTTCGGCGAGGACTGCCAGATGATCTTTTTCCGGGTGCCCCGCTGCTATCTGGGTGTCACGGAGTCGGAACTGGACCAGGTGCTCGGCGTGCCCGTACGCGGCGGGGAGGGCATCGGGGCGCTGGCGTCCGACTTCCTGACCGCGCTCGCCGCCAGGGCCGAGTTCCGCCGGTGCACGATCGGGGACCGGCGCGCCCGGACAGCTGTACACCTCCTCTCCGTCCTGGTCGTGGAGCTCCTCGAAGCGGACACGACGGACGCGGCCGACGCCCGCTACGCGGCCGGCAACGAGATGCTGTCCCGTATCCACGCCCACATCGAAGAACACCTGATGGACCCGGACCTCTCACCGGAGTCGATCGCACGCGCCCACCACATCTCCGTCCGGTACCTGCAGAAGCTGTTCCAGAACGACGGCAGCACGGTGAGCCAGTGGGTGCGGCAGCGCAGGCTCGAGTCCTGCCGGTTCGAACTGGGCCGCTCCACCCGGAGAATCACGATGGCCGCGATGGCACATCGCTGGGGCTTCAGCAGCCCCTCGCACTTCAGCCGCACGTTCCGCGGCGCCTACGGCATGAGCCCGACCGAATGGCAGGCGCTGGCTACCTCGGCCTTCGCGCCGACGACCGACGACACCCAGGACTAGCGAAGGCGCTGAGACGCGTGCGCGCCTCATGCCCGACACCGAGAAGAGAACTCGCATGCCCAACCCCACCGTCGTCCTCGTACACGGTGCCTTCGCCGACGCGGCCGGCTGGATAGGTGTCATCGCGGAACTGCGGAGCAGTGGTATCCCGGTGATCGCCCCGCCGAACCCGCTCCGGGGCCTGGCGTCGGACGCCGCCTACCTCGCCTCCGTCCTGACGCAGGTCGAGGGTCCGGCCGTACTCGTCGGCCACGCGTACGGTGGTGCGCTGATCACCGTGGCCGGCGCCGCGGAGAACGTCGTGGGGCTCGTCTACGTGGCCGCCTACGTGCCCCATGAGGGCGAGAGCCTCGGCCGGCTCCAGGGGAGCTTCCCCGATCCTCCCCTGACGGGCAACCTGAAGGAGTGGACCTACCCGCTCCACGACGGCGCCCATGCGGTCGAGGTCATCATCGAGGAGACGGCCTTTCCTTCGGTCTTCGCGGCGGACGTGCCCGAGGATGTCGCCGGCGTCCTGGCGGCGGCCCAACGCCCTCTCGCCGCAGCCGCGTTCACCGAGACCGTAGCCGTGGCGGCATGGCGGACAAAACCGTCCTGGGCCCTGGTGGCCGGGGCCGACCGCACGATCGGCCCCGAGGTCCAGCGCTTCGGCGCCGCACGCGCCGGAGCCGTCGTCGTCGAACTCCCGGACGCCTCACACGCCGTCGCCCTCTCCGAGCCCACAAGGGTCGCCGACCTGATCAGAGCCGCGGTCCGAGCGACGAGCTGACCGGCCGACCGGGCCACCTCGGCCTGCGGTTCTGCCCGAATCAGCGCACCTACTCACTCCCCGGAGCAGGGAGGAGAGAGGAGTCGTGTACCGGAAGAAGTCCTTCGGGACCGCTCTGCGCGGTCTGCGGCAGCGAGGCCGTCCGGCGACGGAGGAGCTGGCCGAGGCGTCGGGTGTGAGCCCGGGCCGCAGCGCGGTCGAGCGGGAGATCGCGCAGGCCAGTGCGTGGGAGAGGCGGGCGCCCGCCCGGCCCGCTGACTCCTTCACGATCTCGCTGAGCTGGTCGGCGAGCTGGCACGCACGCCGCTGGTAGCGCTCGATCAGGCCGGGGACCTGTTCGCGGAACGCCTGCCGCGGGCAACCAAGGACCGGACGGACCATGCGCCGGACTCGGCACCCGGATGACCCCGCCCTCATTTGCCACGCCCTCGACGACGAGGGCCGACAGCCCCGAAAACGCCACACGCACAAGCTCGTTGACATCGCGCAGGACATGTCAACGGCGAACGTCATCCTTCGTCACCACCGGATACGGGACAGAGCCTTTCGATTGGCAGACCCCCTCGTCAATGCACTGGCCTACTCGTCCTGCCCCGAAGGCGGACCATTGACCCGTATATCCGTATCCCCCGCCGGCCTGCTCAGCGGTGTTCGGGGTTCTCGAAGTCGAAGCGGCAGCCGGCGTCCCACTCGGAGCGCTGGTTGCCGTGGGCGGGAATGCCCCCGGCGTCCTTGAGCATGTGGGCCAGGTGCAGCTGGTTCCAGGTCATGAAGGTGGTGTTGCGGTTGGTGAAGTCGTTCTCCGGACCACCCGAACCGGGGTCGAGGTACGACGGGCCCGGGCCGGCCTCGCCGACCCAGCCCGCGTCCGCCTGCGGCGGAATGACGTATCCCAGGTGCTGGAGGCTGTAGAGGACGTTCATCGCGCAGTGCTTGGCGCCGTCCTCGTTGCCGGTGATCAGGCAGCCGCCCACGCGACTGTAGTAGGCGTACTGGCCGCGCTCGTTGAGGATCGACGAGCAGGCGTACAGACGCTCGATCACCTTCTTCATGACCGAGGAGTTGTCTCCCAGCCACACAGGCCCCGCCAGGGTCAGGATGTCGGCGGCCATCACCTGCGAGTAGATCACCGGCCACTCGTCCGTCTCCCACCCGTGCTCCGTCATGTCCGGCCAGACACCGGTCGCGATGTCGATGTCCACCGCCCTGAGCACCTCGACCTGCACGCCCTGGCGCTCCATGATCCCGGTGCTGATGTCGATCAGCCCCTGTGTATGGCTGCGCTCCGGGGAACGTTTCAGGGTGCAGTTGATCACCAGGGCGCGCAGGTCGGTGTACGACGTCGTTGAGTCCGGCACGGAATCCTCCTCCATACGCTCCGGGAGTCCGGATATGAAGGCGCCGGCGATCTCCCAGTACAGCTCACCAGGCCTTCGCCCCGGGCGCTTGCGGAGTTGGGCCGGTTGCCTGACAGTCCGCCCTCCGGTCCGTCGGCCAGGGCTGTCTGTTCGCACTCGATCGCAGGTCGGGCGTAGCGCACCCGGGTTCCGCCCCGACCTACGAATTCCCTCGTTGCCAGTAGCAGACGGAAGCCATCGGGCGGGCCCGTCGGGCCGGATGCCGGCCGTACCGGGCGGCAGACGCGCCGATACCCCCCCCCGTACGCAGCATGTCCGGCCCCGGGACCGGAGTGCCCCCGGACAGCCGATCAGGACGCGCGCCCGCGCCGTCCCGCGCGCTCCAATGGATGGGTGACCGTGCCCCCGGACGACTGCCTGGCGCGCAACGAGTGGCTCTGCGGGGCCTACCTCTCCAGCCGTCGCGAGATCCTCTGGGACGCCGTCGTGCAGCACCTCCAGCTCACCGTGGTCTCCGTGCTCATCGGGCTGGTCATCGCCGTTCCCCTGGCCCTGGCGGCCCGCCACCGGCGTTGGGCGGCGGGCCCGGTGCTCGGTGTGACGACCATCCTCTACACCGTGCCGTCGCTCGCCATGTTCTCGCTGCTGCTGCCGGTGTACGGACTCTCCGCCTCGCTCGTCGTCGCCGGGCTCGTGCTCTACTCGCTCACCCTTCTCGTACGCAACATTCTTGCCGGACTGCGCGCCGTGCCCGAGGAGACCCGGCAGGCCGCACGCGGCATGGGATACGGCCCGCTGCGGCTGCTCCTCGCCGTGGAACTGCCCCTCGCGCTGCCCGCCGCCATGGCCGGACTGCGGATCGCGACCGTGTCCGCCGTCTCCCTGGTCACGGTCGGCGCGATCGTCGGCCACGGCGGTCTCGGCAACCTCATCTACTCCGGGATGAACACCTACTTCAAGGCCCAGGTGCTCACCGCGTCGGTCCTCTGCGTCGTCATCGCCGTCGCCGCCGACCTGCTGCTCCTGCTCGCCCAGCGGATGCTCACCCCATGGACCAGGAGGCAGCCGTGAACACCCTCGCCGACGCCTGGTCCTGGCTCACCACCGCCGCGAACTGGTCCGGCGACGACGGCATCCGGCACCGGCTGGGCCAGCACCTCTTCCTCACCGTCGTCTGCCTGCTCATCAGCTGCCTGATCGCGCTGCCCGTCGCCCTGGTCCTCGGCCATCTCGGCAAGGGCGGCGCACTCGCAGTCAACGTCTCCAACATCGGCCGGGCCGTGCCCACCTTCGCCGTGCTGGTGCTGCTCCTGCTCACCCCGGTCGGCGGGCACGGCGAATGGCCCACCATCATCGCCCTCGTCCTGTTCGCCGTACCGCCGCTGCTCACCAACGCCTATGTCGGCATGCGGGAGGTCGACCGCGACATCGTGCGCGCGGCCAGGGGCATGGGCATGACGGGCAGACAGCTGATGCTGGGTGTCGAGGTGCCGCTCGCCCTGCCGCTGATCCTCACCGGAGTACGGATCGCCGCCGTCCAGCTCGTCGCGACCGCCACCCTCGCGGCGCTGGCCGGGGGTGGGGGCCTCGGCCGGATCATCACCGCGGGCTTCAACCTCGCCTCCACCGCGCAGGTCGTCGCCGGGGCCGTGCTCGTCGCCCTCTTCGCGCTGATCGTCGAAGGGCTCTTCGAAGCGGGCCGGCTGCTCGTCCCGGGCCGGCTCCGCGGCAAAGGCTCCGGATGAGGCCGGCAGCGGCCGCCTGCCTGCTGCTGGTACTGCTCCCGGCGGCCGCCTGCACCACCGGCCCCTCGCTGGAGAACCAGGGCGAGATCACCGCACCGCCGGGCGACAGCAGACAGCTCACCATCGGCTCCGCGGGTTTCACCGAGAGCGATCTGCTCGCCCGGATGTACGCGCTGCTCCTGGACCGGGCCGGCTACTCCACGAAGATCATCTCCGTCTCCAACCGGGAGATCTACGAACCGGCGCTGGAGAGCGGCCAGATCGACGTCGTGCCGGAGTACGCCGCGACCTTCGCCGACTGGCTGAACGCCAAGAAGAACGGCGCCGACGCCGCCCCGGCCGGTTCGCCCGACCTCGCCGTCACCATGAAGGCGCTGCGCTCCCTGGCCGCACCCCGTGGCCTCACCGTCCTCGACCCCGGGCGCGCCGTCGACCAGAACGCCTTCGCGGTCGCCGCCCGTTACGCGGCCGAGCACCACCTGAGGACACTGAGCGACCTGGGCCGGTCCGGGCTGCCCGTACGGCTGGCCGCCGGCGACGAATGCGTACAGCGCCCCTACTGCGCACCCGGGCTGAAGAAGACGTACGGCATCCGCGTCACCGCCGTGGACCCCAAGGGCGTCGGCACCACCCAGGCCAAGCAGGCCGTCCGCAACGGTCAGGACCAGATGGTGCTGACCACCACCACCGACGCCACCCTCGACGACTTCGGGCTCGTCCTGCTCGCCGACGACAGGCATCTCCAGAACGCCGACTACCTCGTCCCCGTCGTCAACCGGTCCCGGGCGGGCGGCGAAGGCGTCCGCGCGGCGCTGGGCAGGCTCAACACCGTACTGACCACCGCCGACCTGGCCCGGCTCAACGAGCAGGTCGACAGCTGGCGGCGGCTGCCCGAGGACGTGGCGCGCAACTACCTGGAGTCCAAGAACCTCGTCCCGCGCGGCTGACCGACCTGGAACACCGCCGCGGACGACCGTCGTGGCCGACCGCCCCCGCGCGGTCAGGCCCGAAGCCTCCCCGGCAGCCAGCCCAGCTGCACGGCCTCCTGGAACGGCCCGCCGCCCTCGTGGTCGTTGAAGTCGTACACCTCGATGGTCTTGTCCGGGTGGGCGTAGGCGTTGAAGGCGGCGAAGACGGTCGAGGGCGGGCAGGTCATGTCCTCCAGGGCGGTCGAGAACAGCGCAGGCGCCCGCCCGCGCGCCGCGAAGTGCACCCCGTCGAAGTAGGACAGCGTGGCCCGCGCCCGGTCGGCCCGGCCGCGGTGCGTCTTGAGGTAGTTGCCCACCTCGCGGTACGGGGTCCGGTCGGTGACGGTGAGGGCGCGGGGGAAGTCGCACAGGAACGGGACGTCCGGCGCGATCGCCACCAGGTCGGGTATCAGCCCGCCCACGGCGAGCGTGATGCCGCCGCCCTGGCTCTCGCC
Source organism: Streptomyces sp. NPDC001890 (assembly GCF_042891445.1). Lineage (NCBI taxonomy): Bacteria > Bacillati > Actinomycetota > Actinomycetes > Kitasatosporales > Streptomycetaceae > Streptomyces > Streptomyces sp. NPDC001890. The sequence continues at coordinate 142,464 of NZ_JBIATE010000013.1, forward strand.
GATGGCCGCGGTGCGCGCCGCGTCGGCCAGCGGGTGCGAGCGCGCCGCCTCCACCGCGCGCACCGCGTCGGTGAACACCCGCCGGTAGTAGTACGACTCGGGGTCCTCGATGCCCCGGGTCATGAAACCGGGGTACGCGGGGGCACTGCCCACCGGGTCCGGGGTGTCGCCGACGAGCCAGCCGCTGCCCTGGCCCCGGGTGTCCATCACGAAGTGGGCGAAACCGGCCGAGGCCCAGAGCAGATGGGTGTGCGCCAGGCCCCGGCCACCGCCGTAACCGATGAACTCGACCACCACCGGCAGCGGCTCGGTGGTGCCCGCCGGGAGGACGAACCAGCCCTTGACCGGATGACCGCCGAAGCCCGCGAACGTCACGTCGTACACGTCCACGGTGGACAGCCCGGTGCCGGTGCGCAGCTCGAAGCGGGCGTCGAGGTCGTGGGACCGGGCCTCGTCCAGCGTCTTCGTCCAGAACGCGTCGAAGTCCTCCGGCTCGGCGGAACCGCTGCGGTAGTCGCGCAGCCGGTCGAGCGGCAGATCGAACAGGGACATGGGGGACCGCCTTCTTCGCGGGGATGGTTGATCACACCGTACGGGGGCGCGCGGCGAAGAAGTTGTGCCCACCCCCTTGACCGGCATCGGGCCGACCCTCACAGTACTTGTCGATGCGCAGGAGTAATACGCATTAATTGATGTGAGGAGCCATGGTGGAGGAACCCAGGAAGCGGGCCAGGCCCGGCCGTTCACCCGCACCGGCGGGCCGCACGGCCCGTCCGCGCCAGGCTGAGGTCGCCCGGCTCGCCGGCGTCTCGCAGGCCACGGTCTCGTTGGTGCTCGCGGACAAGAGACAGGGGCCCGCGATCTCGGAGGAGACTCGGCGCAGGGTCCTGGAAGCGGCCCGCACCCTCGGTTACGTCCCCGACCCGGCGGCCCGCAGGCTCGCGGCGGCGCGCAACGACCTGCTGGGCGTGTTCAGCTTCACCGCGACGTTCCCCACCGATGTGCAGCACTCGTACTACCCGTTCCTGGTGGGTGTGGAGCGTGAGGCCGCGGTGCGCGGCTACGACCTGGTGCTGTTCACCGGGTCGAGCAGCGGGGGAGCGGGGGCCGCCGGGCCCGACGCGCTGAACCGGGTCCGCCTCGCCGACGGCTGCCTCTTCCTCGGCCGCCACGCACCGGCCGAGGAGCTGGGCCGGCTGGTCGCCGACGGCTTCCCGGTGGTCCACCTCGGCCGCCGGGACGAGCCGGAGGGCCTGCACTGGGTCGGCGCCGACTACGTGAGCGCCGCCCGCGAGGTCGTCGGCCACCTCGCCGGCCTCGGGCATCGCCGGATGGTGCTGATCCGCGAGGACGACGAGGCGCCCGCCTCCACCGACCGCGAACAGGGCTTCCGCGAGGGGCTCGCGGCGGCCGGCCTGGCCGGCCCCGGGACCGTCTTCCGTTCCGCGGACCCGCAACGAGACCTCACCCCGGAGCAGCTGCGCGGCTGGCTCGCCGGCGGCGTCACCGCGTTCGTCGCCGAGGAGACCGACACCTCGGCCGCCTGGCGCGCCCTGCGCCGGGCGGTCGCCGACGCCGGGATCGACTGCCCGCGCGACGCCTCGCTGGCACTGCTCGGCAGCCCGCCCGCCGACCTCGCGGACGGACCCGAACCCACTGGTTTCGACATCCCCCGCACCCGGCTCGGCGCGGCCGCCGTGCGCATGCTCGCCGCGCTGGTCGCGGGGGAGGAGGCCACCGAAACCCTGGTCGCCTGCGCCTTCCGGCCCGGTGCCACCTCGGGCCCGCCACCCGTCGCCGAGGACCACTGACCGACGACACCGCCGGTCACCGAGGACCACTGGCCGACCGCACCACCCGTACGCACAGCTCAAGGAGACCCGTGACACCCGAACCGGACATCCTCGTCGTGGGCGCCGGACTCGGCGGCGTCGCCGCCGCGCTCGCCGCCTGCCGCGCCGGACGCACCGTCGTCCTCACCGAGGAGACCGACTGGATCGGCGGCCAGCTCACCTCCCAGGCCGTTCCCCCGGACGAGCACCCGTGGGTGGAGCAGTTCGGCACCACCGCCTCGTACCGCACGCTGCGCGAGGGCATCCGGGCGTACTACCGCCAGTGGTACCCGATGCGTTCCGAGGCTCTCGCCCTTCCCGGCCTCAACCCGGGCGCCGGCCGCGTCAGCAAGCTCTGCCACGAGCCGCGCGTCGCGCTCGCCGTGCTGGAGGCGATGCTCGCACCGCACCGGGCGGCGGGCCGCCTCACCCTGCTCACCGAGCACCGGGCCGTGACAGCGGAGTCAGACAACGATGTCATACGGGCCGTCACCCTGGAGAACCTGCGCACCGGCGACCGCATCGTCCTCACCGCCCGCTACGTCATCGACGCCACCGAGACCGGTGAACTCCTCGATCTCGGCGGCGTCGAGCACGCCATCGGCGCCGAGGCACGCGGTGAATCCGGCGAACCGCACGCCCCCGAGCGGGCCCAGCCGCTCAACCAGCAGGGCATCACCGTCTGCTTCGCGCTCTCCCACCACGAGGGCGAGGACCACACCGTCGACCGCCCCGCCGACTACGACTTCTGGCGCTCCTACCGCCCCGGCTTCTGGCCCGGCCCGCTCCTCGGCTTCCAGGCGCCCGACCCCCGCTCCCTGGAATCCGTACCGCGCACCTTCGTCCCCAACCCGGACGTCGACCCGCTCGCCGTCAGCGCCGACCAGAGCGCGGACGCGGGCGACAAGGAGCTGTGGGGCTTCCGCCGCATCCTCGCCCGGGGCATGCACCGCCCCGGCGCCTTCGACTCCGACATCACGCTCGTCAACTGGCCGCTCAACGACTACTGGCTCAAGCCCCTGATCGGCGCCGGTGAGGAGGTGTCTGCCCAAGCGGTGGCCGAGGCGCGGCAGTTGTCACTCTCGCTGCTGTACTGGCTCCAGACCGAGGCGCCCCGCCAGGACGGCGGCACCGGCTTTCCCGGACTGCGGATCCGCCCTGACATCACCGGCACCGACGACGGCCTCGCCAAGGCCCCGTACATACGCGAGTCCCGCCGGATCAAGGCCGTCACCACCGTCACCGAGCAGGACGTGTCGATCGACCTCGTCGGCCCGCACGGCGGAACACGCCACCGGGACGCGGTCGGTGTCGGCAGCTACCGCATCGACCTGCACCCCTCCACCGGAGGCGACAACTACATCGACATCGGCTCGGTCCCGTTCGAGATCCCGCTCGGTGCCCTCGTACCGCGCCGCGTGCGCAATCTGCTGCCCGCCGGCAAGAACATCGGCACCACCCACATCACCAACGGCTGCTACCGGCTCCACCCGGTGGAGTGGAACATCGGCGAGGTCGCCGGTGCCCTGGCCGCACACTGCCTCACCGAGGGCGTCGAACCGCAGCAGGTCCAGTCCGGGGACGAGCGGTACGAGGCGTTCGCCCGGCTCCTCGACCGCGACGGGGTCCAGCGCCACTGGCCCGACGTGCGCGGCTACTGACCGAAGGCGCCACAACCGTGAAACGCCGGGTGGGACAGCTCCACCTGTCCCACCCGGCCCGCCCGCGCATCAACCCACCGCACAAGGAGGTGCCCAGCCATGACCACCCACCGCATCCGCGTCGGTATCGACGTGGGCCCATCGACGCGTCGCCACCGTCGGGCTGATCGGCATCGGAACGGGCCCCGGCGCCGTGCTCAGCGGTCGGCTCGCCGCGCTCGGCAGACTCGAACTCGCCCCGGGCGAACGGCTCCCGCTCGCCTACGCCCATGTGGCCGACCCCGAGGACGCGGACCAGGTGTCCGGCGCCGTCGACGCCGTCACCCGGGACAGGGCTCAAGTCCTCGTCGCCGGCGAGCCGTTCGGCGTCGCCGACCCCACGAGCACCCAGACCGTGTGGAGCGCGCAGTACGCGGGTGTCACCCCGCAGCAGGTGATGGTCCGCGCGCTGTCCTACGTCCGGGCCGTAGCTCTCGGCGGCTTCTGCGTGACGGCCGCCGCCTACCTCTGATCCGAGGCGTTCACCCCGTTCCCGCGGGCCGGCCGTGGCAGGTCGTGGCAGGCCGCGGCGGGGAGAAAACCCGTTGCCCGCGGGGCGGGTGCCTGCGATCCTCCCGTCCATGTCCGACAACGAAACAAGCGGCTCGCACCAGGTCGAGGCGCTCTTCTCGCACGGCCGTCTGACGGCGATCCCCCGGAAGACGGCCCGCCGGGAGCAGTTGCTCGTCCACCTCTCCGAGACCCTCTTCGAGCGGGACCGGAGCTACACGGAGCGAGAGGTCAACGAGGCCCTGCTCACGGTGCACGACGACTGCTCGGCACTGCGCCGCTACCTGGTCGTCGCCGGTCTGCTGGTCAGGCCCAAGGACGGCAGCAGTTACCGGCGCGGGCGGTAGCACCGGCCGCGCCCGTACGTCCTACGCGTCCGCGACCGAGTCGAAGGGCACCTCGTCCCGGGCCACGCCCCGCGCGTCCGCGTCGACCGAGCGGCGCAGCGCCTCGTGGAGCTTGGCCGGTGTCAGCACACCGAGGAACCGCGACCCGTCCAGTACCGCGACCCACCCCGCGTCGTGCTGGAGCATCTCGCTGAACGCCTGCTTCAGCGGGGCGCCGACCGGCACCCACGCATCCATCCTGCGGGCCAGTTCGCCGACCGTGCCGTGCTCGCCCGCGATCCGCAGCGCGTCCGCCGCCACCCAGCCGTGCAGATCGCCCTCGCCGTTCAGCACCACCGCCCAGCGGGCACCCGTGGCGCCGAGCCGGGCCGCCGCCGCACCGGCCGGCTCGTCCAGCCGGGCGACCGGCGGCTCCTGGAGGTCCTCCGGTTCGATCTCGGTGACCGAGAGCCGCTTCAGGCCCCGGTCGGCGCCGACGAACCCTGCCACGTACGGGGTCGCGGGTGCCCCGAGCACGGCTGCCGGGGTGTCGAACTGCTCGATGCGCCCCGCCCCGTACACCGCGATCCGGTCGCCCATCCGGACCGCCTCCTCGATGTCATGGGTGACCATCAGGACCGTCTTGCGGACCGTCGCCTGCAGGCTCAGGAACTCGTTCTGCAGCCGTTCGCGCACCACCGGGTCGACCGCGCCGAACGGCTCGTCCATCAGCAGCACCGGCGGATCCGCGGCCAGCGCCCTTGCCACGCCCACCCGTTGGCGCTGACCGCCGGAGAGCTGCGCGGGGTAGCGGGAACCGTACGTCTTCGGATCGAGGCCCACCAGATCCAGCAGCTCGGCCGCCCGCTCCCGGGCCCTCGCCCGTTTCCAGCCGACCAGAGCCGGCACGGTCGCGGTGTTGTCGAGGACCGTGCGGTGCGGGAAGAGCCCGACCTGCTGGATGACGTAGCCGATCCGGCGGCGCAGTTTCACCGGGTCGACACCGGAGATGTCCTGGCCGCCGACGAGAATCCGGCCCGACGACGGTTCGATCAGGCGGTTCACCATCATCATCGTGGTCGTCTTGCCGCAGCCGGACGGCCCGACGAGGGTGACCAGCTCGCCCTCGGCGACCTCGAAGGAGAGCCCGTCGACCGCGCTCGTGCCGTCCGGATACACCTTGCCGACCTGCTCGAACCGGATCATGCCTGCACGGTAGGAGCCGTCCGGGCAGCGCGCACACGGGCCGCGACCGTCCGTGTCGGTGCCGTGTGCTGAACTGTCCGTGGCACATCTGATTCAGGAGCACCTTGTGAGCAGCTACCGGCACCCCGGCATCGTCTTCACCGACCGCTATTTCACGGTCCCGCTCGACCACGACGATCCGGGCGGCGAGCAGATCGAAGTCTTCGGCAGGCAGGCCGTGGCGAGCGGCCGGGCCGACGAGGAGCTGCCCTGGCTGGTGTACCTGGAGGGCGGTCCCGGCTTCGGTGCCCGGCGCTTCATCGGCGCGGAGGCCTGGCTGGGGCGGGCCGTGCAGGAGTTCCGGGTGCTGCTGCTCGACCAGCGCGGCACGGGCCTCTCCACCCCCGCCAACCGGCAGACCCTGCCGCTGCGCGGCGGCCCGCGCGAGCAGGCCGACTACCTCACGCACTTCCGGTCCGACAGCATCGTGCGCGACTGCGAGCTGATCCGCCCGCAGCTGACCGGCGGCGAACCCTGGACGGTCCTGGGCCAGTCCTTCGGCGGCTTCTGCGCCGTCCGCTATCTGTCGGCCGCCCCCGAAGGGCTCAAGGCCGTCCTGATCACCGGTGGACTGCCCTCCCTCGACGCGCACGCCGACGACGTGTACCGGGCCGCCTACCCCCGCATCGAGCGCAAGACTGCCGCGCACTACGCCCGCTATCCGCAGGACGTCGAGCGGGCCCGGGAGATCACCGCCCATCTGCTGGAGCACCCCACCGACAGCGCCGGACACCGCCTGACCGCCGAAGGGTTCCAGTCCCTCGGCATCATGCTCGGCGGCGGCAGCGGCAGCCACCAGCTGCACTACCTGCTGGAGAACGCCCTCGTCCGCACCCCGCACGGCACCGAGCTCTCCGACACCTTCCAGGAGGCCATGCGGACCGCCAACTCGTTCGCCGGGCACCCGCTGTACGCGCTGCTGCACGAGGCGATCTACGGTCAGGACGAGCAGCCCACCGGCTGGTCCGCCGAGCGGATCCGTGGAGAATTCCCGCAGTTCGACGCGGCCGCGGTACTCAAGGGCGACGGCCCGGTGCCTTTCACCGGCGAGAGCATCCACCCCTGGCACTTCGAGGTGGACCCGGCGCTGCGCCCGCTGCGCGAGACCGCCGACCTGCTGGCCGCCCGCACCGACTGGGCGCCGCTCTACGACCCCGAGCGCCTGGCGGCCAATCAGGTGCCGGTCGCGGCGGCCATCTACCACGACGACATGTACGTCGACACGGAACACGCGCTGCGCACGGCGGCGTCGATCCGGGGACTGCGCACCTGGGTGACCGACGAGTACGAGCACGACGGGCTGCGCGCGGGCGGACCGCGGGTGCTGGACCGGCTGCTGGCCCTGGTCCGGGACGAAGTCTGACCGTGTCCGTGAGCGGGCGGAGCCGTCCGGATTCCGCCCGCTCACGGCACCGCGGGTGTCAGTTCTGCAGGGCGTGCAGCGTGTCGTCCAGGCTGCCGGCCGAGCGCGGGGCCCGGTTGTACGGAAGCTTCGACAGGGCCGCCGCCATGCCGCAGGTGTTGGTCACGGCGGAGAACACCAGGCCGGATCCGATGCCGGCGGAGATCCAGCGGGCCGCCGGGAACCGCGCCCCGGCGAGCAGGCCGGCCACCACGAGCGAACCGGCGGCGAGCCGGACCTGACGCTCCATCGGCCAGGTCGCGCGGGCCCCGGCGGGGTGGTCGAGATCACGTCCCTCGCCGGCCCAGGCCGAGGTGCCGCCGGTGAGCGTCATGGCGTCGATGTCGGCGGCGGCGAGGACGTCGCAGGCCCGGGTGGAGCGGACGCCGGAGGCGCACACCAGCAGCAGCGAGCCGCGCGCGGCGGCGGACTTCAGCGCGGGCACGGCCTCGGAGAGGCGGTCCAGCGGGATGTTCAGCGCACCGGGCACATGCCCGGAGGCGTACTCGCCGGGGGCCCGCACATCGATCACGGTGAACTCGGCGAGACGGGCCGCGGCCTGGGCGGGGGAGAGGGAGACGGGGCTGGTCACGAGCAGTGTTTCCTTTCGTTCACCGGGGGCGGGAGGGACTCGGTCCGTCCCGGGGCCTGTCAGGCGGATCAGGGTCGGACAGGCCCTGCCCCGGTCGGGCTAGAATACCCCTTGGGGTATCAGGAGGAGGATGTTGTGGAACTCGACATGGCGGCCGACGAACTGAAGTCGGTTCTCAACCGCCTTCGCCGCGCGCAGGGCCAGCTCGCCGGGGTCATCAGGATGATCGAGGAGGGCCGGGACTGCGAGGACGTGATCACGCAGATGGCGGCCGTGTCCCGGGCGCTCGACCGGGCCGGTTTCGCGATCATCGCGACGGGCCTCCAGCACTGCATGGCCGACGGCGGCAGTGAACCGGAGGACCGGGACCGGATGCGGTCACGGCTGGAGAAGCTCTTTCTCTCGCTGGCCTGAGCCGGCCGGGGGCGACGCCGTGGTTCATGCCACGGCGTCGACGAGCATGAACGCGGCCACCGCCAGCAGGGCCGCACCGAAGATCCGTTGCAGGGCGGCCGTGGACACCTTCGCGGCCAGCCGCCGCCCGTCCCAGGCGCCGAGCACCGCCGTCGCCGTGAACGGGGCGATCGTCGCCCAGTCCAGCGCGGTCGGCGTGGCGAGCCGGGTGGCCAGTGCGGCCACGGAGTTCACCGTGATGACCAGCAGGCTGGTCCCGACCGCCGCGGTCATCGGGAGGGCGACCACGGTGACCAGCGCGGGGACCACCAGGAACCCGCCGCCCACACCGAGGAACCCGGTCACCGCGCCGAGCCCGGCGCCCGTCCGCGCGACCCGCCCGGCGGGCGCGCCACCGGTACCGGGCCCGGCCTGCGGTGCCGGCCCGGACCGCGGCCGGAGCATCCGTACCGCGGCGACCGCCGCGAGCACGGCGAACCCGGCGGTCAGCACCCCGGCCGGGACCCGCACCGACAGCGCTCCGGCGAGCGCGGCCGGCACGATCCCGGCCGCCGCGAAAAGCCCTCCCGTACGCCAGCGGACCCCGCCCTCCCGGGCGTGGGCGACCAGCCCGGTGAGCGACGTCACGATGACGATGAGCAGTGCGGCGGTGGTCGCGTCGGAGGGGGCGAAGCCGAGTGGATAGATCAGCGCGGGGACGGCGAGCACGCTTCCGCCGCCCCCCAGCCCGCCGAGCGCCAGACCGACCACCGCTCCGGCGACCAGCGCCACGATCAGCGCGGTCATGCCGCGGAGGGCGCGGTCACGGGGGCGGCGACGTCCAGGCCGGCCTCCGCCGCCGCGCCGAAGCCGTCGTCGACGGCCACCACCTCGCGTCCCGCCGCGTCCAGCATCGACGCGGCGATCGCCGCCCGCGCCCCGCCCGCGCAGTGCGCCCACACGGGTCCCGGCGGCACCTCCACGAGCCGCCGGGGCAGCTCGTGGAGCGGAATGTGCACCGCCCCGGCTATCGCGCCACCGAGGTGCTCGGTGTTCCGGCGCACGTCGAGGACCACCGGGTCCTCGCCGCGCTCCCGGGCGGCCGCCAGGCCCGCGAAGTCGGACCTGGCGAAGGACCGGAGCCGCGTCGCCGGGGCCGCCCAGTCCTCGGGGCCGCCGGTGGCCGCGGCGGCCGGACGGTCCAGCCCGACACGGGACAGCTCCCGCTGCGCGTGGGCGACGTCGGCGGCGGTGCTCGCCAGCAGGGTGACCGGCTTGCCCCACGGGATCAGCCAGGCCAGATAGGTGGCGAGCGGACCGTCGCCCTCGAAGTTGAACGATCCGGCGACATGCCCCTCGGCGAAGGCCACCCGGCTGCGCAGGTCCACCACCCACTCGCCCGCGGCCAGCCGCCGGGAGATCTCCCCGGCGTCGGCGGGGCCGGGCGGGGTCAGGTCGAGCGGAACCGGCCCCGCGGCATTGGCCGGGCCCATGTGCGCGTAGTACGCGGGGATGTCGTCGAGGCCGGCGAGCAGCTCCGCGACGAAGGTGTCCACGTCCTTGACCAGCGCGTCGTTCCGGCGGCGCTCGTCGCCGATCGTCGTGGCCGACCCCTCGGCCTGCGAGGACGAACAGAAGCTGCCGAAGCCGTGCGTGGGCAGCACGGGCACCTCGTCCGCGAGCTCGTCGGCGAGGCGGTGCACGGAGGCGTGCTGGGCGCGGGCCAGTTCGGCGGTGAGCCGGGGCTCCACCAGATCGGGCCGGCCCACACTGCCGATCAGCAGCGAGCCACCGGTGAAGGCGGCCACGTCGCGGCCCTCCTCCACCAGCACGTACGAGGTGTGGTGCGGGGTGTGCCCGGGGGTGGCGAGCGCGCGCAGCGCGAGGCCGTCGTCGACCTCGGCGATGTCGCCGTCCGCGACCGGGACCCGGGCGAAGGAGACCTCCGCGGCGGCGGGCACCAGGTAGCGCGCCCCCGTGACCCGCGCCAGCTCCAGGCCGCCGGTCACGTAGTCGTTGTGCAGATGCGTCTCCACCACCAGGGCGATCCGCACGTCGCGCCGGGCAGCGGCGGCGATCAACCGGTCGATGTCGCGCGGCGGGTCCACGACGACGGCGGTCCGCCGCCCGCCCGCCAGATAGCCGCGGTTACCGAGGCCCGCTGTCTCGATGGTGTCGACGAAGAACACGACACGGCTCCTTCCGTGATGCTTTACCCCGGGGGGTATCTCTGAATCAGGCTAACACCAATACCCCAGGGGGTATTTCTGACCTCGGGCGAGACGTGCGCTACGTCGGGGTAATCCGAAGGGTGCGGGGTGTCGGCGATCGATGACGGCCGGCGCATGTCCGGTGGATCGGTGCCGGACGGGTCCTAAGCTGCCGACATGACGGAGCGGCTCGAACCCATGCCCACGGACTGGCTGCGCGCCCTGGCCGTGGTCGCGCACCCCGATGACCTGGAGTACGGCTGTGCGGCGGCGATCGCGGGCTGGACCGACGAGGGCCGCGAAGTCGCCTACGTCCTCGCCACTCGTGGTGAGGCCGGCATCGACCGGCTGCGGCCGCAGGAGTGTGCACCGCTGCGCGAGCGCGAGCAGCGGGCGAGTGCCGCCGTCGTCGGCGTCCGCGAGGTGGAGTTCCTGGACCATCGCGACGGCGTGATCGAGTACGGCCTCCCCTTGCGCCGGGACATCGCCGCCGCCATCCGCAGGCACCGTCCCGAACTGGTCATCACGCTCAACCACCGGGACACCTGGGGCGGCGCCGTCTGGAACACCCCCGATCACCGGGCGGTCGGCCGCGCCACCCTGGACGCCGCCGCCGACGCGGGCAATCGTTGGATCTTTCCGGAACTCGCGGAGTCGGGGCTCCGGCCGTGGAACGGGGTGCGGTGGGTCGCTGTCGCCGGGTCGGACGCGCCCACCCATGCCGTCGACGCGACGGTCGGTCTTGAGCGCTCGGTGCAGTCGCTGCTGGCGCACCGCACGTACATCGAAGGGCTCACGGACGAGGACCCCGAGGCGTACTGCCGTACCTTCCTGACCGGTCGGGCGCGGGTCGATGGTGAGCGCTTCGGTGGCCGCCCGGCCGTCGCCTTCGAACTCTTCACCCGCTGATTCCGGTCCGCGGCTGTTCGGTGTTCCGGCTGTGGATGTTCGATGTCGTGCATACTCGGGTACCGCTTCGGAAGGCAAAACCGCAGGTCCGCGAGTCGATGTTGTCCAGACCATTGACATGCAAGCGCCATGATGTTGAATTCGGTGTTGTTCTGCTGCGCGACTCCGGTGACTTGAGTGATCAATGGAGGACCTGTGACGCCTCGCCCACCCCGTCTCGCCGCGCTCGGCACTGCGGCGACCCTGCTCGTCGGCGGTCTGCTGACCGCCGTGCCACCAGCCCAGGCGGACGGCAGCACCCGCCCCGCCACCCCGGCGAAGGCCGCGGACAGCCGGCCGGCCCCGGCCATCACGCCGACCCCGCAGTCCGTGAAGTCCCGGGCCGACCGGGTCACCATCAGTCCGACCGTCACTCTGGTGGCGGGCAAGACCTCCGACGAGTCCGCCCTGCAGGTCGTGGAGAGCGCGCTGCGCCGGGCCGGCGCACAGCGTGTCGTACGCGCCGACAGACCCGCCCGGAACGGTCTCACCGTCCACGTCGGTGACTCCGCCGCACTCGCCGCGCAGCGGATCGACGGCCCGGCCGCGCTGCCCGCCGACGGCTATGTGCTCGGCATCGGTGCCGGTCGCATCGTCCTCGCGGGCAAGGACATCACGGGCACGTACTACGCCGCGCAGACGCTGCGTCAGATCCTGCCGGACGCCGGGAGTCCAGGGGCACAGGTCGCCGGGCTCGCGGTACGCGACTGGCCGGGCACCGCGCTGCGCGGTGTGATCGAGGGCTTCTACGGCACCCCGTGGTCGCACGAGGCCCGGCTCGATCAGCTCGACTACTACGGCGAGCACAAGATGAACATCTACGTGTACTCGCCGAAGGACGACGCGTACCTCCGCGCGAAGTGGCGCGACGCCTACCCGGCCGACCAGCTGGATCGGATCAAGGAGCTCGCCGACCGGGCCGCGCAGCGCCATGTGGAGTTCACCTACGCGCTCTCGCCCGGCCTCTCCGTCTGCTACAGCTCGGACGCCGACGCCAAGGCGCTGGTCGACAAGTTCCAGACCATCTGGGACATCGGCGTACGCACCTTCGCCGTGCCGCTCGACGACATCAGCTACACCGACTGGAACTGCGCCGAGGACAAGGCGAAGTGGGGGACCGGCGGCGGCGCCGCGGGTGCGGCGCAGGCGTATCTGCTCAACCGGGTCAACAAGGAGTTCATCGCCACCCACCCGGGTGCCCAGCCGCTCCAGATGGTCCCGACCGAGTACTACAACGTCTCCGCCTCGCCGTACAAGAAGGCGCTGTCCGAGCAGCTCGACCCCAATGTCCTGGTCGAGTGGACGGGCGTCGGCGTCGTCGCGCCGACCATGACCGTCGCCCAGGCTCAGGCCGCCCGCACGGTCTTCAACCACCCGATCCTGACCTGGGACAACTACCCGGTCAACGACTACGCGACGAACCGTCTGCTGCTCGGCCCGTTCAGCGGCCGGGAGAAGGGGTTGCCCGGCGAGCTGGCCGGGATCACGGCGAACCCGATGATCCAGCCGTACGCCTCGAAGATCGCGCTGTACACCGTCGCCGACTACGCGTGGAACGACGCCGCGTACGACCCCCGCGCCTCATGGGGCGAGGGGCTGAAGGAGTACGCGGGCGGCGACCCGCGCACGCAGCAGGCGCTGCGGGCGTTCGCCGACGTGAACTACAGCTCGGCCCTCAACAAGGAGCAGGCACCCGAACTGGCGGCGGAGTTCGCCCGCTACTGGAAGTCCGGTGACGCCACCCGGCTCGCCGCCGTGCTCGGCGAGCTCGGCGCGGCCCCCGGCCGGCTGCGCGACGGCCTCCCGGACCGCGGCTTCGTCGCCGACGCCGGACCGTGGCTGGACGCCACCGGGTCCTGGGCCACCGCCGCGCGCACCGCCCTTCGCATGGTCGAGGCGGCCCGCGTCGGAAAGGGCGCGCAGGCCTGGGAGCTGCGGCAGCAACTGCCCGCGCAGGTCGCCGAGGCGAAGGCGTTCACGTACACCGGGCTCGACGGGCGCAAGGTGCCGGTCCTCGTCGGCGACGGCGTCCTGGACCGGTTCATCGACGCGGCGAACGCCGAGCACGACCGGATCCTCGGGGTGAGCGGCAGGCCCACGGCCTCGACGAACCTGGGCACCTACCAGACCAACTCCGCCGCCCGGATGCTCGACGGCGACGACTCCACCTACTTCTGGAGCGACGGGGCGCCCGCCGCGGGTGACACGATCACCGTGGACCTCGGCCGGGTCCGCGACATCGGCTCCGTCGCCCTCGCGATGGGCAAGCCCGGCAGCACCGAGGACTACCTCCACCAAGGGGTGCTGGAGTACTCGGCCGACGGGCAGAGCTGGCAGCAGCTCACCGCCTTCTCCCAGAAGCCGGACGTCACCGCGACCGCACCCGCCGGGACGAAGGCGCGCTACGTGCGGGCGCGGGCGACCGCGGGTCAGGACAACTGGCTCGTCGTACGGGAGTTCAGCATTCCGACGGACGAGGGCGCCGTGACCGGAGGACCGCCGGCCGCGGCCGGATCCTCGCTGTGCGCGGCCTCGGACGGGGACCCGGGCACGGTCTACCGGGCGGCCCGCGCCCCGGAGGCCGGGGAGACGCTGGAGCTGGGGCTCCTCGCCCCGCGTGCCGTGCCCTCCGTCACCGTCCTCCAGCCGGCCGGGTCCGAGGGCCGCGCCGACATCCAGCTGCGGGGGACCGGCGGAACCTGGCAGACCGTCGGCACGCTCGACGGTCCGTACACCCGGCTCGACACGGGCGGCCGCACGGCCGAGGCGGTGCGGCTCGTCTGGCACACCGGGTCGGCGGCACCGCGGATCGCCGAAGTGGTGGTGGCCGGCCAGGACTGAGTCCCGCGCCTGGAACGTTCCGCGCCCGGTCCGGACCGAAGCTCCTTCGGTCCGGACCGGGCGCACCCATGTCCGGGTCCGGACGGAACCGGCATCGGCAGGTTGTTCCCAGAGGGGCAAGCGACCGCTTAGTATGCGCCGGAGCAGTGGTAATGCCGACAGTGTTGTGGAGGCCCCTCATGCAGGCATGGCGAGTGCACCGGAACGGTGAGCCGAGCGAGGTGATGCGACTGGAGGAGACGGACCGGCCCACGCCCGGCGACGGGCAGGTGCTCATCGAGGTGCTCGCGGCGAACATCAACTTCCCTGACGCGCTGCTCTGCCGCGGCCAGTACCAGGTGCGGCCGCCGCTGCCGTTCACGCCCGGCGTGGAGATCTGTGGCAGGACGGCGGACGGCCGGCGGGTGCTCGCCACCCCTGCTCTGCCCGGCGGTGGGTTCGCCGAGTACGCCGTCGCGGACGAGGCGGCGCTGCTGCCCGCCCCGGAGGTCCTGGACGACGCCGAGGCCGCCGCCCTGCACATCGGCTACCAGACCGGGTGGTTCGGCCTGCACCGCAGGGCGCACCTCCGGGCGGGTGAGACCCTCCTGGTCCACGCGGCGGCCGGCGGCGTCGGCAGCGCCGCCGTTCAGCTCGGCAAGGCCGCCGGAGCCACCGTCATCGGTGTGGTCGGCGGCCCCGAGAAGGCGAAGACCGCCGCCGGGCTCGGCTGCGACCTGGTCATCGACCGCCACAGCGAGGACATCGTCGCCGCGGTCAAGGAAGCCACCGGGGGACGCGGCGCCGACGTGGTGTACGACCCGGTCGGCGGCGACGCCTACGCCAAGTCCGTGAAGTGCATCGCCTTCGAGGGCCGGGTGATCGTCGTCGGCTTCGCGAGCGGCGTCGTCCCCGCCCCGGCGCTGAACCACGCGCTCGTCAAGAACTACTCGATCACCGGACTCCACTGGGGTCTGTACAACACCAAGGACCCGGCCGCCGTCCGCGCCTGCCACGACGAACTCACCCGGCTCGCCACGCAGGGCGTCATCAAGCCGCTGATCAGCGAACGCGTCGCCCTGTCCGGGGCCGCGGCCGCCGTCCAGCGGGTCGCCGACGGCACCAGCACCGGCCGGATCGTCGTCCTCCCGTCAGGAGCCTCCCGATGACCGCACCCGACGCCGCCGGACTGCGCCGCCGCACCCAGGACCTGCTGGCCGCACACCCCCCGGCCACCACCGGCCGCACCGAATTCCTCAAGGCCCGCTTCGACGCCGGACTGGCCTGGGTGCACTATCCGGCCGGCCTCGGCGGCCTCGACGCGCCACGTTCCCTGCAACCCGTCGTCGACGCCGAACTCGCCGCCGCGGGCGCCCCCGACAACGATCCGCGCCGGATCGGGATCGGCCTCGGCATGGCCGCCCCCACCCTCCTCGGCTTCGGCACCGACGAGCAGCAGCAGCGCTTCCTGCGGCCGCTCTGGGTCGGCGAGGAGGTCTGGTGCCAGCTCTTCAGCGAACCGGGGGCCGGCTCCGACCTCGCAGCCCTCGGCACCCGCGCCGTCCGCGACGGCGAGGACTGGGTGGTCGACGGCCAGAAGGTCTGGACGTCCAGCGCCCACCTGGCCCGCTGGGCGATCCTCATCGCCCGCACCGACCCGGACCTGCCCAAGCACCGCGGCATCAGCTACTTCATCTGCGACATGACCGACCCCGGCGTCGAGGTGCGGCCGCTGCGCCAGATCACCGGCGAGGCCGAGTTCAACGAGGTCTTCCTGACCGGCGTACGCATCCCCGACAGCAGGCGCCTCGGCCCGGTCGGCGAGGGCTGGAAGGTCGCACAGACCACGCTGATGAACGAGCGGGTCTCCATCGGCGGGGCACGCGTCCCACGCGAGGGCGGCATGATCGGCCCGGTCGCCCGCACCTGGCGCGAACGCCCCGAACTACGCACCCACGACCTCCACCAGCGGCTGCTGACCCTCTGGGTCGAGGCCGAGGTGGCCAGGCTCACCGGCACCCGGCTGCGCCAGCAGCTCGTCGCCGGACAGCCCGGCCCCGAAGGCTCCGGAATGAAGCTCGCCTTCGCCCGGCTCAACCAGGAGATCAGCGGCCTGGAGGTCGAACTGCTCGGCGGGGAGGGGCTGTTGTACAGCGACTGGACCATGCGCAGGCCGGAGCTGGTCGACTTCACCGGCCGGGACGCCGGCTACCGCTATCTCCGCTCCAAGGGCAACTCCATCGAGGGCGGCACCAGCGAGGTGCTGCTCAACATCATTGCCGAGCGCGTGCTCGGTCTGCCGGCCGAGCCGCGCAACGACAAGGACGTCCCCTGGAAGGACCTGGCCCGATGACCGCACCGGCCGAAGAGACCCCGACACCCGATCTGCTGTACTCGGAGACCGAGGAGGACCTGCGGGCAGCGGTCCGCTCGCTGCTCGCCGACCGGAGCGACGCGCCGACGGTGCTCGCCCGGGTCGAGTCCGGCACGCCGTACGATCCGCAGCTCTGGAAGGCCCTCGCGGCGGACATCGGCGCCGCCGGGCTGCTGGTGCCCGAGGAACTCGGCGGGCAGGGCGCGGGCCCTCGCGAGGCCGCTGTGGTGCTGGAGGAGCTGGGCCGCGCCGTCACCCCCGCGCCCTATCTGACCAGTGCGGTCGTCGCCACGGAGACCCTGCTCGCGCTGTCCGTGCGGGAGGGGCCGGCCGCCGGCCTCCTCGGTGAACTGGCCGCCGGGCGCAGGGTCGCGGTGCTCGCCGCGCCGTTCGCCGCCGGGCGCCCCGGCGGCGCGCAGCCGGTCGCCGTGGTCGCCGACACGCTGGAGGGCACGGTGACCGGCGTCGCCGACGCGGCCGCCGCCGATGTGCTGCTGGTGCCCACGACCGACGGCCTGTACGCGGTCGAGCCGGGCGCCGAGGGGGTCGCCGTCGAGCCGCTCGTACCGCTCGACCTGACCCGTCCGCTGGCCACCGTCACCCTTCGCGGGGCGGCCGGGACCCGGCTGGCCGACGGCGCGTCCGCCGTCTCCGCCGTGCGCCGGGGCCTGCTGGCGGGCGCCGGGCTCCTCGCCTCGGAGCAGCTCGGACTCGCCGAGTGGTGCCTGGCCGAGACGGTCCGGTACACCCGGGAACGGCACCAGTTCAACCGGCCGGTCGGCTCGTTCCAGGCGCTCAAGCACCGCATGGCGCAGCTCTGGCTGGAGGTCGTGTCGGCCCGCGCCGCCGCTCGCAACGCCGCGGACGCCCTGGCGAGCGGCAGCCCCGACACGCCGTTGGCGGTGGCCGTCGCGCAGGCATACTGCTCCGGGGTCGCCGTGCGCGCCGCCGAGGAGTGCGTCCAGCTGCACGGGGGCATCGGAATGACCTGGGAGCACCCGGCGCACCTGTACCTGAAGCGGGCCAAGGCCGACTCGGTCGCGTACGGCACCGCCGGACAGCACCGCGCGACCGTCGCCGAGCTCGTGGAGCTGCCCGCACCGTAACGACAGGAGAGGCAACGGCCCGCGGAACTACGGGACTTGGAGCGGAGGCGTGTGAAGACGCGCCTCCGCTTCCGTTGTTTCCCGTCCGGCGGGGTACCGCGCACCCCTTTACCTGCTGTTTAATTGCAAGCTGTTCGCAATAACATTTGATCTTGAATAAGGGGTGCGGAGTATGACGGCCCGATCGATGCGGGGAGCGGCCGCCGCGACACTGGCGACCGTGCTGTTGTCGGCAGCGACGGCCTGTTCGCAGCCGGGAGGCCCGGACGGCGGCTCCGGATCGGGCGCGGCGGACTCGGCGGTGGTCGGCATCGCCTACGAGCCCGACAGCCTCAGTCCGCTGCTCGGCTACGGCAAGGACGGCAACTCCAAGATCTTCGACGGGCTGCTCACGCTCGACGACAAGATGGAGCTGCGGCCCGCGCTCGCCACCGCCCTGCCCGAGGTGAGCGACGACGGGCTGACGTACACCTACCGGCTCCGCAAGGGCGTGAAGTTCAGCGACGGCCAGCCGTTCGGTGCGAAGGACGTGGTCTTCACCTACCGGACCATCCTCGACGAGAAGACCAACAACGCTTCCCGCACCGAACTCGACGCGGTCAAGAGCGTCGAGGCGGCCGGGGACGACACCGTCGTCTTCACACTCAAGTACCCCTACGCGCCCTTCGCCCAGCGCACCGTCCTGCCCATCGCACCCGAACACATCGCGGGCAAGCAGGACGTCAACACCGGCGACTTCACCACCCACCCCATAGGCACCGGACCGTACCTGCTCACCAAGTGGTCCAAGGGCGAGAAGATCGCCTTCAAGGCCAACCCCGGCTACTGGGGCGGCGCGCCGAAGGTGAAGAAGTTCACCATGGCGATCATCAAGGACGACGACGTACGCGCCACCCGGCTGCGGTCCGGTGAACTCGACGGCGCGATCCTGCCGCCCAACCTCGCCAAGGGCTTCGCCCGCACCGGCGGCACCCGGACGTACGCCGCCACCACCTACGACTACCGCACCGTGACCCTGCCCACCCACAACAGGGTCACGGGCGACATCGCCGTCCGGCGCGCCCTCGATGTCGCCGTCGACCGCGAGGCCATGGTCGACTCCCTCCTCAACGGCGAGGGCCGCCCCGCCTACGGACCCGTCCCCACCGACAGCGAGTGGTTCACCAAGGGCACCGAGCGCCCCCACGACCTCGCCGCCGCGAAGAAGATCCTCGACGACGCCGGATGGAAGCCCGGCAAGGACGGCATCCGCACCAGGGACGGCGTGCGCGCCGCCTTCCCGCTCTGGTACCTCACCGGCGACAAGCTGCGCCAGGACCACGCGCTCGCCTACGCCTCCGACGCCAAGAAGGCCGGCATCGACATCACCACCGAGGCCGGGACCTGGGAGGTCATCGAGCCCCGCATGAAGCAGGACGCGGTCCTCGCGGGCGGCGGATCACCCGCCGACCCCGACTTCGACCAGTACACCCTGCTGAAGTCCTCGCTCGCGGGCGACGGCTTCAACAACATGGCGTGGTACGACAACAAGGCCGTCGACCGGGCCCTGGAAGCGGGCCGCAGAAGCGGTGACCGCGCCGCCCGCAAGGCCGCCTACGACACCGTCCAGCGCGAACTGGTGAAGAACCCCGGCTACACCTTCCTCACTCACATCGACCACCTCTACGTCGTCAAGGACCGCTTCGGCACCCTCACCACCCAGGTCGAACCGCACGACCACGGACTGGCCTCCGGCCCCTGGTGGAACGTCGAGGACTGGACGCCGAAGAAGTGAACCACCGCCTCCCCTGGGGGCCGATGGGCAGGATGGCGGGACGGCGGGCCCTGCTCGCCGTCCCCGTCCTGGCCGCCGTGACGTTCGGCGTCTTCGCCGTCGCCGCCGCCTCCCCCTTCGACCCCGTCAAGGCGTACGCGGGCACCGCCGGCCTCACCGCCTCGCAGGACAACCTCGACCAGCTGCGGGCCAACCTCGGCGTCGATCAGCCGCTCGTCAGCCGCTGGTGGAACTGGCTGACCTCCGCGCTCGGCGGCGACCTCGGCGACTCCGCGGTCATGCGCCAGCCGGTCGCCGACGTCATCGGTGAACGCCTGGGCTGGTCCGTACTGCTCGCCGCGACCGCCTTCGCCGTCGCCGTGGTTCTCGGCACGGGCCTCGGCGTGCTGGCGGCACGCCGGCCGGGACGCCTGCTCGACCGGTGCGCAAGCGCCGCCGCGTACACCCTCGAAGCCGCCCCGGCCTTCTGGCTCGGCCTGCTCGCCATCTGGCTCTTCGCCCTGGAACTCGACGTGCTCCCGGCCGGCGGCCTCACCGACGCGGCCAGCGACACCGTCACCCCCGGGCAGGTCGCCACCCATCTGGTGCTCCCCGCGGCCGTGCTCGGGATCTCCCAGCTGCCGTGGTTCTTCCTCTACGTGCGCCAGGGCGTCGCGGACGCCCTCGACCAGGACCCGGTGCGCGGCGCCCGCGCCCGTGGACTGCGCGAACGCACCGTACTGCTCGGCCACGCACTGCGCTCCGGAATGCTGCCGATGCTCACCCTCGTCGGCTCCCGGGTCCCCGAACTCATCACCGGCGCCCTGCTCGTCGAGACGGTCTTCAGCTGGCCCGGCATCGCCGCCGCCACCGTGCAGGCCGCGACCTCCGTCGACTTCCCGCTGCTCGCCGCGCTCACGGTGCTCGCCACCGCGGCCGTGGTGCTCGGCAACCTTCTCTCCGATCTGCTGTACGCGATCGCCGACCCGAGAGTGGGCTTCGATGGCTGAGACCGACCTCGGACCCGCGCGTCGCACCACCCGCCGCATCCGCGTGATCGCCTCCGCCGGGATCACCGGCGCGGTCCTGCTCGCGGTCCTGCTCGTGCCGCCGCTGGTCCAGCTCGACCAACAGGCCGTCGACCTCGCCGCCAAGCTCCGGCCACCGTCCTGGGAGCACCCGTTCGGCACCGACGACGTCGGGCGCGACCTGCTGCTGCGCTGCGTGTACGGGCTCCGTGTCTCGCTGCTCGTCGGCGTCGTCGCCGGGCTCACCGCGACCGTCATCGGGACCGCGGTCGGCGCACTGGCCGCGGCCTTCGGCGGCTGGACCGACCGTGTCGTCATGCGGCTCGTGGACACCTTCTCGTCCGTGCCGCATCTGCTGCTGGGCATCTTCATCGTCGCGATGTTCCGGCCCGGCGTCGGCCCGGTGATCGTGTCCGTCGCCCTCACCCACTGGCTCTCGACCGCCAGGATCGTCCGGGCCGAGGTGCTGTCGCTGCGCTCCCGCCCGTTCATCGACGCGGCGGTCTCCGGCGGCGCCTCGCGCTGCCGGGTCGTCGCCCGGCACCTGCTGCCCGCCGTGCTCCCGCAGGCCGGCCTCGCCGCGGTGCTCATGGTGCCGCACGCCATGTGGCACGAGTCGGCGCTCTCCTTCCTGGGGCTCGGACTGCCCACCCATCAGGCGAGCCTGGGCAATCTCGTACAGACGGCCCGCGGTTCGCTGCTCGCGGGGGACTGGTGGCCGACGCTCTTCCCCGGCCTCTTCCTGATCGTCCCGACCCTCGCCCTGGCGGGCCTCGCCGGAGCCTGGCGGGAACGGATCAACCCGCGCCGCCGATCGGAGCTGATGCTGTGACGACCACCCCCGGCCCGAAGACGCCGGTGCTCCGTGTCCGTGGACTCTCCGTGCGCTTCCGGATGCGCGGCGGGCGGCACATCGCCGCCGTCGACGACGCGCACTTCGACCTCGCGGCGGGGGAGTGCCTGGCCCTGGTCGGCGAGAGCGGCTGCGGCAAATCCGTACTGGCCTCCGCGCTGCTGGGACTGCTCCCCGGCAACGCGCGGACCTCGGGCTCCGCGCTGCTCGGCGACGGCACCGAACTCCTCACCGCCGGTGAACGGACCCTGGCCCGCACGGTACGGGGCCGCCGCGTAGGACTCGTACCCCAGAGCCCCGCCGCACACCTCACCCCGGTCCGTACCGTGCGCGCCCAGCTGGAGGAGACCCTGCGCGAACTGACCGGCACCCGCGGACCCGCCCTGCGCCCGGCCGCCGAACGGGCCGCCGCACGCGCCTCGTTCCCGGCCGGGCACCTCGATCGCTACCCGCACGAACTCTCCGGCGGCCTCGCCCAGCGTGCCGCGACCGCGCTCGCCCTGATCGGCGACGCGCCCCTGCTCCTCGCCGACGAACCCACCACCGGACTCGACCGCGACCTCGTCGAGCGGACCGTCGACGAACTGCGCCGCCACACCGAAGGGGACCGTGCGCTGCTGCTCATCACCCACGACCTCGCGGCGGCCGAGCGGATCGCCGACCGGGTCGCAGTGATGTACGCGGGCCGCATCGTCGAACTCGCCGACGCCGCCGGGTTCTTCGGCAAGCCGGGACCGCGCCACCCGTACGCGCGCGGCCTTCTCGACGCCCTGCCGGAGCGCGCCTTCGTGCCGATCCCCGGCATGCCGCCGGAACTCGGGGCGCTCCCCGAGGGGTGCGCGTTCGCCGCCCGGTGCGGCCGTGCCGACGACCGGTGCGCCGAACCGCCCCCGTTCGACGGCCGTCTCGCCTGTCACCACGCGGTGCGGGTGGACGGGGAGGAGCCGGTCCGTGCTTGAACTCACGCGCGTCACCGCCGGATACGAGCCCCGGGACCCCGTCGTCCGAGAGGCGTCGCTGAGCCTCGCGGCGGGGGAGTCGGTCGGGCTGCTGGGGCCGAGCGGCTGCGGCAAGTCCACCCTGGCGAGGGTCGCCGCACTGCTGCACCGCCCGTACGCGGGCACGGTCGTGCTCGACGGCGAACCCGTACGCGGCTGGCGGCACGCCGCCCCGCGCGCGCAGCGCACCGCCGTGGGTGTCGTCTTCCAGCAGCCCCGGCTCGCCGCCGACCCCCGGCTCACCCTGCGCGAACTCATCGCCCAGCCGCTGCGGGCCACCGGCCGCCGGGCCCAGGTGCCGGACCGGGTGGCCGAACTGGCGCCGGCCGTCGGACTCACGGCCGAACTGCTCGGCCGGCGCCCGCACGAGGTGAGCGACGGTCAGTTGCAGCGCGCCTGCCTGGCCAGGGCGCTGGTCCTGCGGCCGCGGTGGCTGATCTGCGACGAGATGACCGCGATGCTCGACGCGTCGACGACGGCCGCGCTGGTCGCGGTGGTGGAGACCTACCGGCGGGAGTCCGGGGCCGGACTGCTGGCCGTCGGCCACGACCGGGTGCTGCTCGAACGCTGGTGCGACCGGACGGTGGGCTGGGCGACGGTGTGCGGGGCGGGCGGCACGGCGCAGGAGTCCATGAGCCCGACCGGATAAGTCCATGCCCCTGGCGGTCGACCGCCCCCACCCTGTTTGACGAGTCCATGACCAATGGGCAAGTCCATGACCAAGGGCGGGTCCGTGGCCGACCGACGGGTCGCCCCGTCGCCCCGCCGGCCTGTCGGCCCGTCCGGACAAGGAGTGGGACATGCACGGAGCACGCGCCACCGTCATGGTGGTGATCCTCGCCTTCGCCGCCTGTCTGGGCCTGGCCGGGCCGTCCGCCGCGGCCGGCCAGACCCCGGGTTCCTACAGCAACTACACGTTCCCGGCCGGGACGAGCGCTCTCGACGAGGTCACCTTCGGGACGACCGTCCAGACCGACCCCGGCCGGGCCAACGTCTTCTGGTCCCATCAGTTCGGCTTCACCAACGGGGTCGGCGGCTACATCGGCATGCAGCGCAACCGCTCCGGCGGCGGCCTGTTCCTCTTCTCGCTCTGGGACTCCACCGGAGGCAGGCCGGGAAGCACGGGCACCTACTGCCAGACGTTCACCGAGGGCGGCAGCGGCTACACCTGCCGGCTCGGTGAGCGTTTCACGGCCGGGCACCACTACCGGTTCCACATCGCACCGGATCCGACGGCCGGCTGGTACCGGGCCACGATCACCGATGCCACGGCAGGGACCTCGTTCGTGCTCGGCAGTCTGCAGACCGGCACCGGCGCGAAGGTCGCCACCGGCGGAATGGTCGACTGGGTCGAGTACTTCGACTGGAACAACAACGCCGCGACCTGCGCCGACTCGCCGTACTCCAAGGCCCTCTTCGACCTGCCCGCCGGTACGGCCGGCAGCGCGACCGTCACCGCCGCCCTCGGCAACACCAGCGTCAGCGGTACGTGCTCCAGCGGTGCCGCGGTGCGGGGCCAGAGCGGCGGCAGCGTGCACGAGGACGGCATCGGCAACTCGTCCTCCGGCTCCCTCACCGGCGTCGGGGGCGCCTGCGTCGACATCCCCGGCGGTACCACCGGCGCCCAGCTGAACCTCTGGAGCTGCAACGGCGGAAACAACCAGAACTGGGTACGGGCCGCCGACGGAACGCTTCGCGCGCAGTTCCACTGCATGGCGGTGAGCGGCACCACCGTGCGGACCGCGGCCTGTGACGGCTCGGCCGCCCAGCAGTGGCGGACCGACGGAGCGGCTCTGGTGAATCCCGCCACCGGGAAGTGTCTCGACGCCTACGGGGGCGGCAGTGCCAATGGCACCCCGCTCGGCATCTACACCTGCACCGGCGGAGCCAACCAGCGCTGGACGCTCCCGGCCTGATCGAGACAACGGCAGCCGACGGACGGACGACGACCGGGCCAACTCTTGTGCGGGGTCTGCCCGTTGAGGTGATCACCGTCGCATACTCGGTCGCGTCCGCCCGTCCGGTCCACCATCGAGTCCCGGGAGAATCCATGGCGTTCCCGACCCGCCGATCCGTCGTCAACACCGCGCTCGCCACCGCGGCCGCGGCCGCGTTCCTGCCTTTCCGGACGGCCGCCGCCTCCGAAGCGGCCGTCGTTTCCCCGGCCGCGCGGCACCACCGCACCCGCGCCCTGCCCAGGGCCCACGCGCACAACGACTACCTGCACCCGCGCCCGCTGCACGACGCGCTCGCGCACGGCTTCACCAGCGTCGAGGCCGACATCTTCCTGGTGGACGGGGAGCTGCTGGTCGCCCACGAGGCGACCGGCCTCGACCCCACCCGCACCCTCGCCTCGCTCTACCTCGACCCGCTGCTCGCGAGGGTCCGGGCCAACCACGGCACGGTCCACCCCGGCTACCGCGAACCCGTGCAGCTGCTGATCGACATCAAGACGGACGGAGCCGCCGCCTATCTCGAACTGGACCGGCAGCTCTGGAGCTACCGGCGGATGCTGACCTCGTACCACCGCGGCCGGGTGCGGGCCGGCGCGATCACCCCCGTCATCTCCGGCGACCGCGCCGCCCGCGCCCCGATGGAGGCGCAGAGCACCCGGTACGCCTTCTACGACGGGCGGCCCGAGGACCTCGGGGGCGCGGCCGACGCCACGTTCGTCCCGCTCATCAGCAGCAGCTGGACCGACGGCTTCAGCTGGCTCGGCGCGGGCCCCTTCCCCGCGGCCGAGCGGGACAAACTGCACGCGCTCGTCGCCACGGCCCACCGGAGCGGCCGGCGCATTCGCTTCTGGGCCACTCCCGACACGCCGGGACCGGAGCGGGAGGCGCTCTGGACGGAGCTGCTGGCCGCCGGGGTCGACCACCTCAACACCGATGATCTGGCCGGTCTGGAGCGCTTTCTGCGCACCCACGACCGGTAGGGCCGGAGCGAGGCCGTCCGGCCCCGTGGTCGACCGGACGTGACGCCCCGAGCGTGACAGCCAGTCAACACCCGGATGGCGGACACGCCAGCTGTCCGGGTGGCTCCTCCGCTGCGCCACACTGGCGGCCGAATGCCGCATTCCGGCGCGGCGGAGGAGGTTGGCCATGGCCATTTCGATCTCACTGGTGCTGCTTCTGCTGATCCTCGCGGTGATCTTTCTCCGCAACGGGGGGCTCAAGATCTCGCATGCGCTGGTCTGCGCCATGCTCGGGTTCTTCCTCGCGGGTACGAGCATGGCGCCGACCATCCAGGACGGCCTGGCGGCCACGGCCGACGTCGTCAGCAGTCTCAAGCCCTGAAGCCGCCGCGCGCGGGAGCCGGGTGCCCGCCCTCCCCGGGGGCGGGCACCCGCCGGTCACGCGGACGGTGTCGTCAGCCGTGCCAGCGCCACCCCGCCGACGATCAGGGAGGCCGCCGCCAGCCGCCCCGGACTCACCGGATCGTGCTGGACGAGGATCCCCAGGGCGATGGCCCCGATCGCCCCGATGCCGGTGAAGACCGCGTACGCCGTGCCCACCGGCAGCCCCTCCATGGCCCGCGAGAGCAGATACACCGCGCCGATCATGAGCACGGCGCACACGAGTGTCGGCAGCGGCCTGGTGAACCCCTGCGTCGGCTTGATGCTCTGGGACCAGGCGATCTCGACCAGCCCGGCGCAGATCAGCAGCAGCCAGCTCATCCGATGCCTCCGCCCAGTTCACGCGCGGCAGTCAGGGCGGCCGTGCGCGACTCGTCGTGCTGTGTGCGGCGGGCGGCGAGCGAGGGATCGATCCGGGAGTTCACCAGCTCGGTCGCGAGGAAGACCGGGTCGTCGATCGCGAAGTGGCCCGCGAGGAAGTCCCGCAGATACCGCTCCTCGTGGTCGTACGGTTCGCGCGGGGTGCCGGGGCCGTACGCCCCGCCCCGGGCGGAGGCGATCACGAAGCGGCGCCCCGCCAGCGACATCTTGGGAAACGTCACCTGGTCGATCCACGCCTTGAGGGAGGCGGGGACGGAGAAGTTGTACATCGGGGTCGAGATCAGTACGACGTCCGCGGCGACCAGTTCGGCCAGCAGCGGCCGCAGCACCTCCCAGGCCCGTGCCTGGTCCGGGGTGCGCACCGCCTCCTCGTACCGGGCGATGTCGGTGATGCCGTGCCGCAGGACGTGGTCGCAGAGCTCGGTCCAGGCCTCGTCGATCTGCGGCGCCGGGTCGGTGCGCAGATCGCGGAGCACGTACGTGCCGGCCGGGTGCGTGCTCTGCCAGGCGGCGGCGAAGGCGTCGCCCAGTTCGCGGCTGTAGGAGTCGCGCCGCGCGCTCGCGGCGATGTGCAGCAGTACAGGCATGGGTGCCCCCTGGGAATCGGTAAGTGGACATCGTGTCCGGTTAGCTCGACCAGAGTAACCGGACGTCGTGTCCACTTATTCCTGTACGGTGGGATCCATGGAACGTGCGGACGCAGCAAGGAACCGGGTCAAGGTGCTCGCCGCGGCCAACCGGCTCTTCGCCGCGGGCGATCCGCGCAAGGTGACGATGGACGCCATCGCCCGGGAGGCCGGGGTGGGGCGGGGCACGCTCTACCGCCGGTACCCCGACATCCCGTCCATCGCCACGGCGCTCCTCGACGAACACGAACGCTCGCTCCAGGAAAGGCTGCTGCGGGGGGAGCCCCCGCTGGGTCCGGGTGCGCCGCCCGCGCGGCGGCTGGCCGCCTTCTACGCGGCGATGACCGACCTGCTGGAGCAGCACATCCATCTCACGCTGGGCGCCGAGTCCGGCTCGGCCCGGTTCGCCACCGGGGCGTACGGTTTCTGGCGCGCGCATGTCCGCATGCTCGTCAAGGAGGCGGGCGTCCCCGGCCCCGACGCGCTCGCCGACATCCTGCTGGCCCCGCTGGCGCCCGAGCTCTTCGCGTACCAACGGGACCGGGGGCGGGGCGTCGACGAGATCAGGTCGGCCCTGGAGACGCTCGCGGACCGGACGCTCGCCGCGAGCTGAGGCGCACCGGGTTCAGTTCCCGGCCGCGGCGGCCCGGGCGTTCCTCAACTCGCCTTCGCCCACGCGTACCGGTGCTCGGGGCGGCCCGTGTCGCCGTACTTGAGGCTCAGGCTGATGCGGCCCGCGCCCTCCAGATACTTGAGGTAGCGCTGTGCGGTGGAGCGGCTGAGGCCGGCCCGGGCGGCGACCTCGTGCGCGGACAGCGGCCCCTCGGCGGCCGACAGGACATGGCGGATGACGTCGGCGGTGGGGGCGGAGTGGCCCTTGGGCAGCCCGGCCGCGGAGCCGGACGCCGTGGTGCGCAGGGCGCCGAAGATCCGGTCGACCTGCTCCTGCCCGGCCTCGCCCCGGCCGCCGCCCACGCCTTCCAGGGCCCGGCGCAGGGCCGCGTAACTCTCCAGCTTGGACCGCAGACCGCTGAAACTGAACGGCTTGACCAGGTACTGGAGCGCGCCGTACCGCATGGCGGTCCGGACGGTCGTCACGTCCCGGGCCGCGGTCACCATGATCACATCGGCGGGGTGGCCGAGCTGGCGCAGCCGCCGCACCAGCGTCAGCCCCGTCTCGTCCGGCAGATAGTGATCGAGCAGGACGAGATCGACATGGTCGCGCTCCAGGAAGGCCAGGGCCTGGGCGGCGGTGTGCGCACGGGAGATCACCCGGAAGCCGGGGACCTTGGCCACGTACGCGGCATTGATCTCGGCAACCCGGAAGTCGTCGTCCACCACCAGGACATCGATCATCGCGACTCTCCCACTTCTGTCAGCGGCCGGACGGTGAGCGCCTCGGGCAGGACGACGGTGAAGACCGCGCCGCCGCCGGCCCGGGCCGTGACGCGGGCCGCGCCACCGTAGCGCTCGGCCAGCCGGCGCACCAGCGCCAGCCCCAGACCGCGTCCGCGGTGCGCGGGGGACTCCTTGGTGGACCAGCCCTCGGTGAAGATCTGCTCACGCATCCCGGGAGGCACCCCCGGACCGTTGTCGCTGACCCGCAGCACCGCCGTACCCCCTTCCGCGAGCAGTTCGACCTCGATCAGCGTGGCGACGTCCAGCGCGTTGTCGATCAGATTGCCGAGCACGGTCACCAGATCGCGCGGGTCCACCACCACGTCCGGGAGCAGGGTGCCCGGCGAGATGCGCAGGGACGCGCCCCGCTCCGCCGCGATGGCCGACTTGCCCACCAGCAACGCGGACAGCAGCGGGTCGTTGACCCGCTCCGCGACCTGTTCCGCCGAAGCCCGGTGACCGCTGGTCACCTCCTCGACGAACTCCACCGCGGCCTCGTGCCGGCCGAGCTCCAGCAGCCCCAGCAGGGTGTGCAGCCGGTTGGCGTGCTCGTGGTCCTGGGCGCGCAGCGCGTCCAACAGGCCGTGCGTGGAGTCCAGTTCACGGCCCAGCAGCTCCAGCTCGGTACGGTCGCGCAGGGTGACCACGGCCCCGCCGTCGCCGGTGGGCATGCGGTTGGCGATCAGCACCCGGCCCCGGCAGACGGTGATCAGGTTCGCGCCGTCGACCCGCCCCGTCAGCACCTCCGCCGTACGGCCCGGCGGCAGCACCTCGCCCAGTGGACGCCCGACGGCTTCCTGGTCCAGCTCCAGCAACCGCTGCGCCTCGTCGTTGAGGAGCCGGATCCGGCCCCGCGCGTCGAGCGCGAGCACCGCCTCACGGATGCTGTGCAGCATGGCCTCGCGCTCGTCCAGCAACGCGGAGATGTCGGCGAAGGCGAGCCCGTGCGTGGAGCGTTGGAGCCGCCGTGAGACGGCCAGGGCCGCCAGCACGCCCACGGCGAGCGCCGCTCCTGAGTACTGCAGCAGACCGGGAATGGTTCCCAACAGCCGGTCGTGGACGCTGTCGTAGGCGATGCCCACCGAAACGGCGCCCACGATCGTCCCGCCCCGGTCGCGGAGCGGGACCTTCGCGCGTGCCGACCGGCCCAGGGTCCCGTCGTCGATCTGCATGATCTCCCGGCCGCCCAGCGCCGTGCTGGGGTCGGTCGAGACATGCCTGCCGATCTGCGCGGTGTCGGTGTGCGACCAGCGCACCCCGCGGGTGTCCATGACGACGATGTACAACGCGCCGGTGGCCCGCCGGATCCGCTCCGCCTCGGCCTGCACCGGTCCGCCGGGGCTGGGGCCGGTGCTCCTCAGATCGCGTACCAGTCCGGGTTCGGCGGCGGTGGTCTGGGCGATGGAAAGGGCCTGGTGCATCGCCTGGTTGTCGAGCTGATGGCTGAGCGGGGCGAGGAAGAGCCCCGTGACGAGCATGATCACGCCGGTGGTGATGACCACCTGGGTGAGGAGGACCTGGGCGAAGACACGGCGCGGCCAGTGAATGCGCATCTGCTCGCCCTCTGCCTTCCGCCCGCCAGGAACATGTTGCTCCGTTTCGTCCTCGTGTGAACGCAACGTAAACGTCGTGGTCGCCGATGACCAGTCCTCGTGGCGCATTCGTTGCCGGGGCGCGAGCAGAACGAGCAGAACCCCTGGTTATGAGCAGAACCCGGAGTTGTGGGCGCAAGGGTGCCCGGTTCTCCGGGGCGCCTCTAGCGTCCCGCTCCATGAAAAGCGAAACGAGCCCCGCCATCGAACTGCGGGGGGCGAGCAAAGCGTTCCGGACTCCGTCGGGGGCGCTCCACACCGCCGTACGGGATCTGGACCTCACGATCGGGCGCGGTGAGTTCGTCGCCGTGGTGGGTCCCACCGGATGCGGCAAGTCGACCACGCTGACCCTGGTCAGCGGACTGGAGGAGCCCACCGAGGGCGAGGTGCTGGTGGCCGGGGAGCCGGTGCGCGGCATCGGCGACAAGGTCGGCTTCGTCTTCCAGCAGGACGCCGTCTTCCCCTGGCGGACCGTGCTGTCCAATGTGATGGCGGGGCCCCGCTTCCGCGGTGTGCCGGGGCCCGAGGCGAAGGAGCGGGCCCGGGAGTGGCTCGCCAGGGTCGGCCTCTCCTCCTTCGAGGACCGTTACCCCCACCAGCTGTCCGGCGGCCAGCGCAAGCGCGTCGCGCTCGCGGCGACCTTCGTCAACGACCCCGAGATCCTGCTCATGGACGAGCCCTTCTCCGCGCTCGACGTGCAGACCCGGGCGCTGATGTCGGACGAACTGCTGGAGCTGTGGGCCGGTACCGGCGCCTCCGTCGTCTTCGTCACCCACGACCTGGAGGAGTCCATCGCACTGGCCGACAAGGTCGTGGTCATGACCGCGGGACCGGCCACGGTCAAGGAGGTCTTCGAGATCGACCTGCCCCGTCCCCGCAAGGTCGAGCAGGTGCGGCTGGAGCCCCGGTTCGTCGAGATCTACCGGGAGATCTGGTCCTCGCTCGGCGAAGAGGTCCGCATCACCCGCGAGAGGGGTGCCCTCGATGTCGCCTGACACCATCACCGCGAGCGCCGCCGTGACGAAGACCGAGCGGACCCGGGCCAGGGCCAGGGCCGCCAGGAACCGCAAGTACCTGGTGACGGCGAGCCGGATCGCGGTGCTCCTCGCGGTCGTCGGACTGTGGGAATGGCTGGCCCGTACGGCGGTCATCGACCCGTTCAACTTCTCCATGCCGTCCAGGATCTGGGACCAGATCCGCACCTGGGTCGTCGACGGAACCGCCCAGGGATCCCTCTGGGAACAGATCTGGTACACGCTCTACGAAGCGCTGCTCGGCTGGGTCATCGGTGTGATCGCCGGAGTGCTGCTCGGGATCGCCCTGGGCCGCGTCCGGTTCGCCGCCGATGTCCTCGGCCCGTACATCAAGGTGCTCAACGCGCTGCCCCGGATCGTGCTCGCGCCGATCTTCCTCATCTGGTTCGGTCTCGGCCCGGCGTCGAAGGTGGCCTCCGCGGTCGTCCTGGTGTTCTTCCCCGTCTTCTTCAACGCCTTCCAGGGCGCACGGGAGGTCGACCGCAACCTCGTCGCCAACTCCCGCATCCTGGGCGCCGGCAACCGCCAGGTCACCCTGCAGGTGGTCATCCCCTCCGCCACCTCGTGGATCTTCACCAGCCTGCATGTGAGCTTCGGCTTCGCACTCATCGGCGCGATCGTCGGCGAGTACATCGGCGCCACCAAGGGACTCGGCCTGCTGGTCGCCGCCTCCCAGGGCACGTTCAACGCCGCCGGTGTCTACGCCGCGATGGTCATCCTCGCGATCGTCGCGCTGCTGGCCGAGGGGCTGCTGACCTTCCTGGAGAAGCGGCTCTTCCGCTGGAAGCCGGCGGACTCCGGCACCGCCCGCTGAGCCGGCACCTTCCACCGACGCCCCGTCACCACGACTGTCCCCGACTGTTTCTTCTGTTTCCTCACAAGGACGTGAATCAGATGCGTGCATCCACCCGGATCCCGGCCCTCGCCATCGCCGGCGTACTCGCCCTGACCAGCCTCACCGCCTGTGGCGGCGATTCCACCTCGGCCTCCGGGGACAAGAACGACAAGGTCAAGATCATGGTCGGGGGCCTGGACAAGGTCATCTACCTGCCCGCGATGCTGACCGAGCGGCTCGGCTACTTCAAAGAAGAAGGGGTGTCGGTCCAGCTCCTGACCGAGCCCGCCGGAGTCCAGGCCGAGACGGCACTGGTCTCCGGAGACGTCCAGGGCACGGTGGGCTTCTACGACCACACCCTCGATCTCCAGGTGAAGGGCAAGCAGGTCGAGTCGGTCGTCCAGTTCTCCCAGGCCCCCGGCGAGGTCGAGATCGTCTCCAACGAGGCGGCGGGGGAGGTCCGTTCGGCCAAGGACTTCAAGGGCAAGAAGCTCGGTGTCACCGGCATCGGCTCCTCGACCGACTTCCTGACGAAGTACCTCGCCGTGAGCAGCGGTGTGAAGACCAGCGAATTCACCCCCGTGGCAGTCGGAGCCGGGCAGACGTTCATCTCCGCACTCCAGCAGGGTTCCATCGAGGGCGGCATGACCACCGACCCCACCGTCGCCACCATCCTGGACAAGAAGCTCGGCAAGATCCTCATCGACATGCGGACCCCGGAGGGATCCAAGCAGGCGCTCGGCGGGCTCTACCCCTCGTCCAGCCTCTACATGCAGACCGAGTGGGTCGACAGCCACAAGAAGACCGTCCAGAAGCTGGCCAACGCCTTCGTCAGGACGCTGAAGTGGATGTCCACGCACAGCGCCGACGAGATTGCCGCGAAGATGCCCGCCGACTACGCCCAGGGCGGCGGCAAGGCCCTGTACGCGCAGGCGATCAAGAGCACACTGCCCATGTTCACCAAGGACGGCGTCATGCCCGCGGACGGCCCCGCCACCGTCGAGCGGGTCCTGAAGGCCTTCAACCCGAACCTGAAGAACGCCGAGGTGGACCTCGCCAAGACGTACACCACGGAGTTCGTCGAGAAGGCGAACTGACCGCCGCCGCCCACAACATCCCCGCGCATGGCTGCGGCGCGACTCCCGTCCACCGGGAGCCGCGCCGACAGGGTGCGCCGTCTACTGCTTCCAGCTCGGGGGCTGGGCGGGGTCGAGGGTCCGCCACTGCGCGAGGACCTTGGGGTCCTGCGCGTCGAGCCAGTCGGTCAGTTCACGGAAGGACACACAGCGGACCTCCTTGCGGGGGCAGACCTCCCGCATCGTGTCCTCGGCGGCGTCCATGTAGATGCCGCCGTTCCAGTCCTCGAAGTGGTTCCCGATGAACAGCGGTGCGCGGCTGCCGTGGAAGACCCGGTCGAACCCCGCCACGTACGCCTTCCGTGCCTCCTCGCGCCACGTCGGGTACTTCGCGGGATCGCCCTCGGTGCTGCCCTCGGACTGGTTGTAGAGGAAGTTGAAGTCCATCGACAGCACCTGGAAGTCCTTGCCGGGGAACGGCAGCATCTGCAGCGGGAGGTCCCAGATGCCGTTCTTCTTGGACGGCCAGATCTGGAAGTCGCCCGGGGAGCTCGCGTCGTAACGCCAGCCGAACGGCTTGGACGCCGGCAGCAGGTTCTTCTGGCCCTCCAGACAGGGGGCCCGCCCGCCGACGACCTCGCGGGTGGGGTCGAAGGGGAGCGGGTCGAGGTCCTTGAAGCCGGTGTTCGTCTTCCAGTTCTGCACGAAGGAGTAGAACTGGCCGATCTCGCTGATCCACTCGTCCTTGCTCCAGTCCCCACCGCCCTTCTTCTCGCAGAAGTGGCCGTTGAAATGCGACCCGATCTCGTTGCCCTCCCGCCAGGCGCCACCGAGCTGCTCCAGCGTCATCCGGATGTGCTCGCGTGTCGGGTACGAGATCGCGGCGGCGCCCTTCTTGTGCTGGGGCGGCCGGTAGAGGTCCTGCTTCTCCTTCGGGAGCAGATAGATGCCGGTGAGGAAGAACGTCATGTGCGCGTTGCTCTCCTTCGCCGCACGGCGGAAGCGCGAGAACATGCGGTCGTCGCCCTCCAGCGCGCCGTCCCACGAGAACACCACGAACTGCGGGGGCCGTTCACCCGGCTTGAGCCGCTCGGCCTTCAACTGGCCCGGCTGCGGACCGGTGTAGGACGTGGAGCCGTCCCCCAGGATCTTGACCTTCCCGTCCCACTCCTCCTCCTCGGTGCTCCCGCCGCCCCCGCGGTGCTCCCGGGCGGTCGGCGTCGGCGCGGCGACGGTGCGCGTGCCCTCCTGCGGGGTCCGGGCGTCCGAGGCGTCCTCGGACAGCAGCGGGACGAGAGCCGCGGAACCCGACACCACGAGACATGCCGCGAGCCCCAGGACGATACGGGGGGTGAGACGGGCCCGTATTCGGGCCGCGGTGGACTTCACTCTGTTATCCGTCACTTCGTCGTGGCTTCCGTGTAGGTGTTCCAGATCCGTGCCGGGAGCTCTCCGTCGTCCTCGGGACCACCGGCCAGCCCCTTGAGCGGCAGCGGCGCGAGGCTCTTGGTCAGGTCCATGCGATAGACGACGACGGCGGTGGACGCGGCCGGGCCGTATCCGACGTACCAGCGCGCGGTGTCGTCCTCGGTGGTCCCGGCCTTGGTGGCGACCGGGGCGGCCAGGGCGACCCCCCTCTCGTCGGGCCGGGTGAGCGATCTGGTGATCGCGTCGGCGACGTCGGACCGTACGGCGCGCCTGGGCCGCGGCAGGTCGAGCCGGACCGGCTCGCCGTTGCGGGTGACCTTGCGGACCGAGTACGGATCGGTGTGCACGCCGCGGGCCGCGAACGTTCCGTACGCGTCGGCCATCCGGATGGCGCTGGGGGTGGAGTTGCCCATCGCGAACGCCGGGACGGGCGGGCCGAAGCTGGCCGGGAGCAGCCCCGATGCCTCGGCGGTGCTGCGGACCAGCTTGAGCCCCGTGTCCATGCCGAGTTGGAGGAAGGGGGAGTTCGCGGACTTCGTCATGGCGTCGTGCAGGCTGATCCGGCCGAAGGACTTGTCGCCGTCGTTGTTGCCCTTGACCATCCTGCCGCTGCGG
The DNA here is from genome assembly GCF_042891445.1 of Streptomyces sp. NPDC001890. NCBI lineage: Bacteria > Bacillati > Actinomycetota > Actinomycetes > Kitasatosporales > Streptomycetaceae > Streptomyces > Streptomyces sp. NPDC001890. The sequence goes on from NZ_JBIATE010000013.1 coordinate 176,894, forward strand.
TCCCAGTAGGGGCCCTCGGGTGTCATGACGGGGATGCCGTCGTCGCCGTCGTACTCGGTCGCCGGTGTGACGGTGGAACGTGGGCCGTTGCGTTCGTGTGTCACACCGTGCTGGAGGCCGGCGGCGTAGACGAAGGGGGTGAACGCCGAACCGGCCGGAACGGTGCCCGCGTTGGATTCGTTGAAGGCCTGCCGCTCGAAGTCCGGTCCGCCGTACACCGCGAGGATCCGGCCGTCCGGTGCGACGGTCGAGGCGCCGAACCGGACGTACCGGTCGGCCTTGCGCTTTTTGGGATCGAGTGCGCCGCGCGCATCGCGGACGGCCCGGGTGAGGGCGGTCATCCGCGGCTTCTCGAACGTCGTGTAGATCTGGTAGCCGCCGAGGTCGAAGCGGGCGTCGGAGATGTGGCCCGCCCGCTTGGCGTACGACTCGGCGAGCTGTACGAGATATCCGTCCTGCCCGCCCGCGCTGTTGGGCCGGTGCGGGGGTCTCGGCTCGGGGAAGGTGGTGTACGTGGCCCGTTCGGCCGGGCTCAGCTTGCCGATCTTCACCATGCGGTCCAGCGTCCACCGCCACCGCTCGACGGCCCGTTCACGGTTGCGGGGATTGACGGCCGGGTCGTACAGCGAGGCACCTTTGAGCAAGGAGGCGAGGAAGGCGCCCTCGCTGGCGTTCAGCTGGGTGACCTCCTTGCCGTAGTAGGCCTGCGCGGCGCGCTGGAGACCGTAGGTGCCGCGGCCGAACCAGCTGGTGTTCAGGTACTCCTGAAGGATCTTGTCCTTGCTCAGGCGGCGGTCCAGTTTGACCGCCAGCAGCATCTCGGTGAACTTCCGCGAGAAGGACTGGTCCTGCGAAAGGTAGACGTTCTTCACGTACTGCTGGGTGATGGTGGACCCGCCCTGGGTGTCACCGTCACCGACGGTGCGCCACAGCGCGCGCGTGATCCCTTGCGTCGATATGCCGTGGTCGGAGTAGAAGTCGGCGTTCTCCGCCGCCAGTACGGCCCATCGGACATGGTCGGGGATCTTCGACAGGGGCATCTCCTGGCGGCTCACCCAGCCGGTCCGGGCCATCGGCGTGCCGTCGGCCCAGTAGTAGACGGTGTCCTGCTGGGTGGCGAAGGCGTTGAGGTCCTCGGGTATGTCCGTACGGGCGTAGGCGATGCCCACCACCGTCGCCAGGGTCGTGGTGAACATCAGGAACGAGCCCAGGGCCAGCCGCCACGAGGGCACCCATCGTCGCCAGCCGCTCCGTCCCGAGCGTGGGTAGTCCGGTCTGCGAAGCCGGCGGGCGCGCGGGCGCTTCGTCTGCTTCCGGCGCCCCGTACCCGGAACCAGCACCGCTCGCGCGGCCAGCGCCGCCCTGCTGAATCTGTTGTGCTGTGTCATTTCGTCCAGCCAGGACAGGCCGGGCCGGCCGCGGACCGCGGCCGTGCCCGTGCAGTGGTCATTGAACGTCCGTCGCCACACGTCGGCACATCGACGCCAACAGATCAAAGGCCAAAGCGTGACCGAGAGTTCTGTCGCGAAGTCACGTAAAGATAACAGGCCCCCGGGAGAGGTCGTGCCGGTCTCCGGCGAACCGGCCCGACATCCGTGCGGCGGCGCCCTGGTGACAACGGGGGCCACCGGCCTAAGGTTTGAGAGCGCACAGCCGGGCCGACGGCACCGAGTACCGCGAAACCCTCCACTGCGGCGGCCCGCCCTCGCGCGCCGCAGGGCTCTTCCTCCACCGGGAGCACCAGGAGCACCGACCATGGGCACCAGCAGCACCCCAGCACGGCCGCGGACCCGCCCCGGTCCCCGGGAGTTCCTGCCGCTGGTCCAGGGCGCGACGCTGATCGAGTGGACCGGAACGGGCCTCTTCCTCGCCGTCTCGACCATCTACTTCGTCAAGGTCGCCCATCTCAGTACCGCGTCCGTCGGCACCGGCCTGACCATCGGCGGAGCCGTCGCCATCGCCGCCGCCGTACCCATCGCCCGGCTGGCCGGACGCTTCGGTCCCAAGCCGGTGCTGATCGCTGTGATGCTGCTGCGCGCACTGGCCACCGTGGGCTACCTGTGGGTCGACGGCTGGTGGAGCTTCCTCCTCGTGGTCGCCGCCATCGCCGTCACCGAGCAGTCCTCACCCCCGCTGGTCCAGTCGTACGTCGGCGCACGCGCCCCGGTGAGCCTGCGCGCGAAAGTCATGGCCGTGCAGCGCACCGTCGTCAACCTCGGCATCAGCCTGGGCGGGCTGATAGCCGGAATCGCCCTGGGATCCGGCGCCCCCGGAGCCTTCCGGCCACTGCTCATCGGCGGCGCGCTCGCCTATGTGGCGGTGGCCGCGGTGTACGCCACCGCGCGGCGGGAGGAAGCCCCGGCGGCGGCCTCCGGAGCCCGGGTGGCGGAGCTGCTGAGGGACCGCCGCCTGCTCGGCTTCACCGCGTACAACGCACTGGTGTCGCTCTGGATGCCGGTGCTCAACGTGGCCTTCCCGCTCTGGCTCGTCACCGGGACGGACGTACCGGAGCGTTACGTCGGCATCCTGTACGCCGTCAACACCGTGTTGTGCATCGCCCTCCAGTACCCGCTCAACCGCTGCTACAGCACCACCCGCCGGGCATGGTTCTCGTACGCGGCCGCAGCACTGCTGCTCGGCTGCGGCGCCCTGGCCTTCGCCGCCGCGCCCGCCTTCGGGGCGCGGCGGGCCCTGCTGGTGCTCGGTGCGGCCGTCGTCCTGCTGACCTTCGCCGAGCTGCTGCAGGTCGGTGCCTCGTGGACCCTCTCCTTCGACCTGGCACCGGAACGGGCGCGCAGCGCCTACCTGGTGCTGTTCAACACCAGCCGCACCGTGGCCAACCGGGTCGCGGGCCCGGTGCTGATGACCGGTGTCGTGCTCGCACTCGGTACGGCCGGCTGGATCGTGCTCGCCGGTGTGCTGCTGCTCGGCGCGCTCGTCCCCTTCGCGATGCTCCGCGCCGCGCGCCCCGACGGCGGCCGGACCCACGCCGGCACACCGCGTCGGACCGTCATCCCACGCTGACCCAGTCCAGGGTGCGCTCCACCGCCCGCTTCCAGTCCGCGTACCCCTGCGACCGCTGCTCCTCGCTCCACTGCGGCTCCCAGCGCTTCGACTCCTGCCAGTGCTCGCGCAACTCGCCCTGGTCCCGCCAGAATCCGGTGGCGAGACCGGCGGCGTAGGCGGCGCCGAGCGCGGTCGTCTCGGCGACGACCGGGCGGCTGACGGGGACACCGAGCACATCGGCCTGGATCTGCATGCACAGGTCGTTGGCCGTGACCCCGCCGTCGACCTTCAGCACGTCGAGATGGACACCGGAGTCCTGCTCCATCGCCTCCACCACGTCCCGGCTCTGGTAGCAGATCGCCTCCAGCGTGGCCCGCGCCAGATGGGCGCTGGTGTTGTACCTGGCCAGACCGACGATGGCGCCGCGGGCGTCCGAGCGCCAGTACGGGGCGAAGAGCCCCGAGAAGGCGGGCACGAAGTACATCCCCCCGTTGTCCGCGACGGACCGGGCCAGCCGTTCGCTCTCCGCCGCATCGGTGATGATCTTCATCTGGTCCCGCAGCCACTGCACGGCGGACCCGGTGACCGCGATCGAACCCTCCAGGGCGTACACCGCCGGGCTCTGTCCGAACCGGTAGGCGACCGTGGTGAGCAGGCCGTGCTGCGACCGGATGGGCTTCGTACCGGTGTTGAGCAGCAGGAAGTTGCCCGTGCCGTACGTGTTCTTCGCCTCGCCCGGCTCGAAGCACACCTGCCCGACGGTGGCCGCCTGCTGGTCGCCGAGCACCCCGGTGACCGGGACGGCGGCCCGCAGCGGACGCGAGGTGCGGGTGTGACCGTACGCCTGTGCGTCGGAGGAGGGATTGATGGTGGGGAGCATCGCCCGGGGGATGCCGAAGATGTCCAGCAGCTCGTCGTCCCAGTCGAGCGTCTCCAGGTTCATCAGCATCGTGCGGCTGGCATTGGTCACATCGGTGGCGTGGGTGCCCCCGTCGGGGCCGCCGGTGAGATTCCACAACACCCAGGCGTCCGTGTTCCCGAACACCGCGTGCCCCCGCTCCGCGGCCTCGCGGACCCCCTCGACGTTCTCCAGGATCCACTTGATCTTCCCGCCGGAGAAGTAAGTGGCCGGAGGAAGCCCCGACTTGCGCCTGATGACCTCGCCGTGCCCCTCCTTCTCCAGGGCCTGGGCGATCGAGTCGGTGCGGGTGTCCTGCCACACGATGGCGTTGCAGTACGGACGGCCGGTACGGGGGTCCCAGACGACGGTCGTCTCGCGCTGGTTGGTGATCCCGATGGCGTCGAGATCCGTGCCATGGAGACCACCGGTGCGCAGGGCGTTCTGCATCACCGAGTTGGTGCGCTCCCAGATCTCCACCGGATCGTGCTCCACCCAGCCGGGGCGGGGCAGGATCTGTTCGTGCTCCAACTGGTGTCTGGCCACTTCGTTGCCGTCATGATCGAAGATCATGAAGCGGCTGCTGGTGGTGCCTTGGTCCACTGCGCCGATGAAGTCCGCCATGGCGTGCTGCCTCTCCTGAGTCCGGGCTCGGTGATGGGACCGGGCGTCACGTCTCCGTCGGTACGGGGATGGTTCCCTCCGGTTCCTCTTCCGCCGTGGGGAGGAAGCGGCTGATGAACACCTTGTAGACGAACGCCCCCAGTGGTCCGCCGACCAGCGGGCCCACGATCGGCACCCAGAAGTAGAAGTTCCCGTACTGATCCCGCCACGCCTCGCCGTAACCGGTGAGGAAGCTCGCGAGCCGGGGGCCGAGGTCACGGGCCGGGTTGATGGCGTATCCGGCGTTGGTGCCGAACGCCATGCCGATGGCCACCACGATGAGGCCCACGATGAACGGGCCGAGATTGGCGCCCGGCGGGGTGTTGAGGAGATCGGTGACCGCGAAGATGAGCAGTACGAGAATCGCGGTACCGATGACCTGGTCCCGGAACGCTCCCCATTCGTGGACCGGAAGGGCGGGGTTGCCGTTGGCGGGCAGTGTGGAGAACACGAACTGCGTCTTGATCGTGTGCCCCGGGTCCGCCTTCGCCAGCGCCTCGGTGTAGTTCCACCGCACCAGCAGCGCCGCGACGAAGGCCCCCGCGACCTGGGCGAGGGAGTACGGCGCCACCTTCTTCCAGGGGAAGTCCTTGAACGCGGCGAGGGAGAGGGTCACGGCGGGGTTGAGATGGGCTCCGCTGAGCCGGCCCGCCACATAGACGCCCAGGGTGACTCCGAGCCCCCAGGCCCAGGCGATGCTGTCGTGATTCCCGAGCCCGCCCGGCGGATCGGTGAGCGCACCCCCCGCGACGACCTGGGCCACCACACCACAACCGATGAGGATGAGAATCATCGTGCCGAGGAACTCCGCGGAGAGTTCCCCGGCGAGCCCCGAATGCTTGAGCCGCCCCATGGGGTCTCGCTTCCTGTCGATTCACAACCTCTTGCGGCATGGATCCAGATTTGAGCGTAGACGGGGGCAGTTGGATCCGCACTCGGTGGCATACACACCGTTCCCGCCCCCTCCCGGGGTGGGAACGGTGCCCGGTCTCAGTCCACGTCGACGTGGTCGAAGAGCTCCAGCATCCGCCCGAGCACCCGTACGCACGCCGTCACATCGCCATCGGTGAGGTCCCCGTCCACCTGGCGCAGCAGCGACTGCTCGCGGGCCAGAGCGGCGTCGATCGCCGCCCGGCCGCTCGCGGTAGGCCTGACCAGCGACGACCGCTGGTGTGCGGGGTTGGGGATGATCTCGACCAGTCCCGCGGCCGCGGCGTCGTTGACCATCCGTTGCACGAACTGCCGGCTCAGTGCCTGCGCCCGGCCCATTTGGGGGACCGTCATGGGGCCGTTCCCGCGCAGCAGATCCAGTACGGCACGTACACCGACGGACAGACCCTCGATCGGCGCGGTCTGTTCCACCTTGCGCTGCACGCGCCGGTAGAGCGGGCCGACCAGGGCGAAGACCTCCGTGAGCCGGTGGGCCAGTTCCTCGGGCGGCAGGGGCGGGTCGATATCGGTCATCCCGCAATCATGACACCTTGGTTGTCAATGTGGCCAGGGGATGGCACCTTGGTTGTCATGAGTGCTGCTTCCGAGCTGAAATTCTTCGAGACCGAGGACGGTCGCCTCGTCCACCGGGACACCGGCGAGGGCCCACTGCTGGTGCTGCTGCACGGCGGATTCCTGGATCACGGGATGTGGGACCACCAGGTGCCGGAACTGTCCCGCCATCACCGGGTGATCGTGCCGGACGCCCGTGGACACGGCGGATCGGCCAATGCGACCAGGCCCTTCCGGCACACCGACGACCTGGCCGCCCTGCTGCGCCACCTCGACGCGGGGCCCGCGGTCCTGGCCGGAGTGTCGATGGGTGCGGCCACCGCTGTCGACACCGCACTGGAGCACCCGGATCTGGTGCGTGCGCTGGTCGTCGGCGGGGCGGGGACGAGCGAGCCCGAATTCGACAACCCCTGGACCCAGGGGGTCCTGGCCGCGCAGGCCCGCGCCCTGGGTGCGGGTGACATCGAGGGCTGGATCGACGCCTTCGTGCTCTTCGTGGCGGGCCCGCACCGCACGCTCGACGACGTCGACCGAGCCGTGGTGGCGAGGGTGCGCGAGATGGCGGCCCGGACGCTGTCCAAGCACAGCGGTGGCGAAGCCGATCCGAGAGTGCCCGTTCCCGACACCTGGGCGCGGGCGGCCGGGATCGCGGTTCCGGTCCTGGCCGTCAACGGTTCCATCGACGCGGCGGATCACCTCGCCCTGGCCCGGCGCCTGGTGCGGACGGTCGCCGACGGGCGGGAGGTACTCGTCGAGGGCACCGCCCACTACCCAAACATGGAGAAGCCGGACGTGTTCAGCCGGATCCTCGGGGACTTCCTGGCGGCGGTGCCCGCGCCGTAGGGCGGCCGTACCCGCCCTGCGGAACGGCCGTAGCCGCCCCGCAGGGCGCAACCGTCCTCAGCGGCCGGCGGCGGCCACCGCGTCGTCGGCCCCCGCGGTGACCCGCGCCGGGGTGTCGTGCAGCCCCAGGCGCAGGTGCTCGACGTGGAAGAGGGCCTGGTCCAGAAGTTCGGCCACGTGGTTGTCGTACAGCGCGTAGATCACCGAGCGACCCCGGCGCTCGCCCGTGACCAGGCCGAGGTTGCGCAGCAGCCGCAACTGGTGGGAGCAGGCGGACTGCTCCATCCCGACCGCCTCGGCGAGCTCCGTCGCGGGGCAGGGCCCCTCCTGGAGGCGGGCCAGGATGCGGAGCCGGGACGGGGTGGCGAGAGCCTGAAGGGTGGACGCCACGTCGGTGGCCCCCACCGCGTCCAGGCGCTCGCGCGCGGTGGCGGCGGTCTTCGCGTCAACTCCGTGGCCCATGCCCTCATCCTACGGAGATGTATACATGAATGCGTGTTCATGTGATCCTGTATGGTGCGGGGGTCGCACCACTCCGCCCTCTCGCGTGAAGGATCACGCCCATGTCTTCGACCCTCACCCGCCCGGTCGCGCCCGCCGGCCCGGTCCGGACGGGAGGCCCTGGGCGGCGCACCCGGATCCTGGCTCTTCCGGAGGCCCGCTGGGCCGCTGCCGCGCTGCTGCTGTTCCTGGCCGCGTTGCCCCTGCACCTGCTCGGCGCCCCGTGGTGGACCTGGGGCCCGCTGTACGCGCTGACGTACGTCACGGGCGGCTGGGAGCCGGGCTGGGAGGGGCTGAAGGCGCTCAGGGGGAAGACGCTCGACGTCGACCTGCTGATGGTCGTCGCGGCTCTCGGCGCGGCGGCGATCGGGCAGGTGCTGGACGGTGCCCTGCTGATCGTCATCTTCGCCACCTCGGGCGCCCTGGAGGCATTCGCCACCGCGCGGACGGCGGACTCGGTGCGCGAACTGCTCGACCTGGCACCCGCCACGGCCACCCGGCTCGGCGAAGCGGGTGCCGAAGAGACCGTGCCCACCCAGGAGTTGTCGCTCGGGGACGTGATCCTGGTACGCCCCGGCGAACGCGTCGGGGCCGACGGCCGGGTCCTCGACGGGGCGAGCGAGGTGGACCAGGCAACCATCACGGGCGAGCCGCTGCCGGTGGCCAAGGAGCCCGGCGACGAGGTCTTCGCGGGAACCCTGAACGGCACCGGGGCGCTGCGGGTGGCCGTGGAGCGCGACCCGTCCGATTCGGTGATCGCCCGGATCGTCGCCATGGTCGAGGAGGCATCGGGGACGAAGGCCCCCACCCAGCTGTTCATCGAGAAGGTCGAACAGCGGTACTCGATCGGCATGGTGGCCGGCACCGTCGCCCTGTTCGCCGTGCCCCTGGCCTTCGGCGCGGCACTGCAACCGACGCTGCTCCGGGCGATGACCTTCATGATCGTGGCGTCGCCGTGCGCCGTGGTGCTGGCCACGATGCCACCGCTGCTGTCCGCGATCGCCAACGCCGGACGGCACGGTGTGCTCATCAAGTCCGCCGTGGTGATGGAGCGCCTCGGTCAGATCGACGCCGTCGCACTCGACAAGACCGGCACCCTGACCGAAGGCACCCCACGCGTCACCGACATCCGTCCGCTCGCCTCCTCGGGCCTGAGCGAGGACGCCCTGCTCACGCTGGCGGCGGCAACCGAGCATCCCAGCGAACACCCCCTCGCCCGCGCCGTCCTCGAAGCCGCCCGGACCCGCGGTCTCACCCTGCCGCCGGTGGCGGACTTCGCCTCCACCCCGGGCACCGGCGTCACCGCCACCGTGGATGGCCGCACGGTCGGCGTCGGCAGCCCGGCCCGCCTGCCGGCCACCCCTACCGGCGACGCCGAAGCGGCCGCCGGACTCGCCGCGCGGCTGGAGGAGAACGGCCGCACCGCCGTCCTCGTCGTGCTCGACGGCACTCCCGTGGGCGTCCTGGGCATCGCGGACCGGCTGCGCACCGACGCCCGGTCCACCGTCGTCCGTCTCACCCGACTCACCGGCGGCGCACCGGTGCTGGTCACCGGGGACAATCCGCGTGCGGCCGCCCGGTTGGCCGCCGAGGCCGGCATCGCCGACGTACGGGCCGGTCTGCTGCCGCAGGACAAGGTGCACGCGGTCAAGGAACTGGCGAGCGCCGGACGGAAGGTGCTGGTGGTCGGGGACGGGGTGAACGACGCCCCGGCCCTGGCCGCGGCCCACACGGGCATCGCCATGGGCAGGGCCGGCTCCGACCTGGCCCTGGAGACCGCCGACGCCGTCGTCGTCCGCGACGAACTCGCCACCGTGCCCACCGCCGTGGCGCTCTCACGGCGGTGCCGCCGCCTTGTCGTGCAGAACCTGGTGATCGCGGCCGTCTTCATCACCGGACTTGTCGTCTGGGACCTGGTCGGTACGCTGCCGCTCCCGCTGGGCGTCGCCGGGCACGAGGGCTCCACCGTCATCGTCGGCCTCAACGGCCTGCGCCTGCTCCGCGAAGCGGCCTGGACGCGCGCCGGGAGCGACGGCTGAAGCCGGACGGTCATGCTCCCGGTCTGCCGGACGACTGCTGCCGGCGTGCGCGGCGCAGCACCCTGCGTACGCCGTGGGCCAGCGCACCGGCCGTGAGCACCGCGGCCCCGGAGACGACCGAGGCCGACGGCAGCGCGAACGCGAGCAGCAGACAGCCGGCCAGTCCCACGACGGGCACGGCGAGCAGCGGACGGCCCTCGTCCGGGGCGAGCGTCAGAGCGGCGGCGTTGGCGATGGCGTAGTACGCGAGGACGCCGAACGAGGAGAAGCCGATCGCCCCGCGGACGTCCGTCGTCGCCGCCAGGACCGCGACGACGGCGCCCACGGCCAGTTCCGCCCGGTGCGGCACCCCGAAGCGCGGGTGGACCGCGGCGAGGGCGCGGGGCAGATGGTGGTCGCGGGCCATGGCCAGGGTGGTGCGTGAGACACCGAGGATGAGCGCGAGGAGCGAGCCGAGCGCGGCGACGGCCGCGCCGGTCCGGACCGCGGGCACGAGACCGGTGACCCCGGAGGCATGTGCGGCCTCGGCCAGCGCGGCCGGGGTGTGGGCGAGACGGTCGGGCCCCAGGACGGCGAGCAGCGTGACGGTGACGGCCGCGTAGACGAGCAGCGTGATGCCCAGCGCGAGCGGGATCGCGCGGGGGATGGTGCGTCGCGGGTCGCGGACCTCCTCGCCGAGCGTGGCGATCCGCGCGTAACCGGCGAACGCGAAGAACAGCAGACCGGCGGCCTGGAGCACACCTTCGGCGGTGACGTCCGCCCCGATGGCCAGCCGCCCGGCCTGCGTGGTGCCGCTGCCGAGGCAGGCGGTGACGACCGCCGCGAGGACGGCGAGGACGAACGCGACGATCACCCGGGTCAGCCGGGCGGACCTGTGCACGCCGGTGTAGTTGAGCGCGGTCAGGGCGACCACCGCCGCGACGGCCACCGCGTGCTCCTGGCCGGGCCACACGTAGGAACCGACGGTCAGTGACATCGCCGCGCAGGAGGCCGTCTTGCCGACGACGAAGGCCCAGCCGGCCAGCCAGCCCCAGAACTCGCCGAGCCGCTTCCTGCCGTACACGTAGGTGCCGCCGGACTCCGGGTGGCGGGCGGCCAGCCGGGCGGAGGACGTCGCATTGCAGTAGGCCACCAGCGCGGCCAGACCCAGCCCCGGCAACAACCCGGATCCGGCCGCGGCCGCGGCGGGCGACGGCGCGACGAAGACGCCCGCTCCGATCATCGAACCCAGGCCGATCACCACGGCGTCGAACAGACCGAGACGGCGTCTCAGCCCGCCCGTCGCCGCCGGCGTCGTCGATGTGGTCATCGTCCGCTCCAGCCGCCACAGGTACACAGTCGGGGGCACCGTAGCCGGGCAAGGTGTCCGGCAGGGGGCGGGGCAGTACGGCTGGGGAAACCCGGTGGGGGTATCGTCGGGCACGCACGACAGGACCCGTCGACCCGCACGAGCGAGCAATCGAGGCAGCCGTGGAACGCGGACGGACACGCACACCGGGAGCGTCCCGGCTGCTCGTGCTCTGTGCCGTCCTGCTCGGGCTGTTCCTCATGCACGGAGCACCCGCGAGCGCCGCGGAGGGCTGCCACGACGCGATGACCGTCACGGCGGCCGCACCCGCGCCAGGGCCCGTGCAGGTGACCGCCGGTCACGAGGGCATGCCGGCGACCGCCGGTCACGCGGCCGTGCGGGCCGAGCACGGTTCCGCTCGGGCGGCTGCCGCCATGCCCGGGATGAACGGCGAGTCGTGCGTATTCACCCATGCCCGTGACCGGGTGCTGCCGCTGCTGATGGCGCTGGGCCTGGTGCTCCTGGCCGTTCGGGCACCCGCCGGGCGGCGTACGGCCGTACGCGGACCGGCCCGGCGGGGACCGCCGTTGGCCGGCAGGGGGCTGCTGCTCCAGGTGTGCATCGCGCGGACGTGACAGGAATCCGCCGGTCCACGGCCCTTCGAGGCCGGACCGGCCGGACGAACCTGCCCCATTCGCGCGCCACGGACGTGGTGCATCCATCTGGAGAGAACCTCTGATGTCCGCTTCCCGCTGCTCTGCCGCCCGCCGCCGCACCCTCGCGGCCGCCGGCACCGTCGCCGCCCTCGCTCTGGCACTGACCGCCTGCGGCTCCTCCGACGGCTCGAAGCCCGACGGTTCGTCCATGCCCGGCATGGACCACGGCTCGGCCGGAGCCTCCGCACCGGCCACCCCCGGCGCCGAGTTCAACGACGCCGACGTCGAATTCGCGCAGCAGATGATCCCGCACCACCAGCAGGCCATCGAGATGGCGAAGCTGGCCGACGGCCGCGCCGCCGACCCCGAGATCAAGAAGCTGGCCACCGCGATCGAGAAGGCCCAGGACCCCGAGATCGAAACGATGAAGGGCTGGCTGACGTCGTGGGGCAAGCCGCTGCCCTCGTCCTCGATGGGTGACATGCCCGGGATGGATCACGGCTCGGACGGCTCGGGAATGCCCGGAATGATGTCCGACAAGGACATGAGCGATCTGACGGCCGCCAAGGGCAAGGACTTCGACAAGAAGTTCGCCCAGCTCATGATCGGGCACCACCAGGGCGCCGTCACCATGGCCGAGGACGAGCAGAAGCACGGCGACAACGCCGATGCGAAGAAGCTCGCCGGTGCCGTCGTCACGGCCCAGACCGCCGAGATCGAGCAGATGAACAAGATCATCGACAGGCTCTGACCCCGGCAGGGGTGCGGGCTGTCGGCACACGGGGCCCGCACCCCTTTTCCCGGTCCGGCCGGTACGGACACTTCCCGCTGACCGCTGACCGCTGACCGCTGACCGCTGACCGCTGACCGCTGACCGCTGACCGCCGACTGCCGACTGCCGACCGACCGCCGACCGACGCCCGGTCGGCGGCCACCGGAATCGCCGCCGGACTTGCGGCCAGGGGGTGGCCGAGTGCCGACAGCGTGGTTAGCGTGACCGAATGAACCGTGACGAACAGCTGCTGCACGCCTCGTCGTTCGGCGCGGCGGCGGTCGCGTACGCCGAGCACCGCCCGGACTACGTTCAGGACGCGGTGGGCTGGGCGCTCGAACCCGCGCCCGGCCCACGCGTGCTCGACCTCGGCGCCGGAACCGGCAAACTCACCGCCACCCTGGCCGCGACGGGTGCCGAAGTGATCGCGGTCGAGCCCGACCCGGCGATGCTGACCGAGCTGCGCCGTTCGCTGCCGGATGTCCGTGCCCTGCGGGGCAGCGCCGAGTCGATCCCGCTGCCGGACGCCTCCGTCGATGCCGTGCTGGCCGGCAACGCCATGCACTGGTTCGACATGGCCGTCGCCGGACCCGAGATCGCCAGGGTCCTCGCACCCGGCGGCGTCCTGGCCGGCCTGTGGAACCTCATGGACGACCGGGTCGACTGGGTCGCCGGGCTGGCACGGATCGGCGGGAGCGCGGCCGTCGGCCCGAGGGACACGCCCACCAGCTGGCGCGTCGAGACGGCGGACATGCACCTTCCGAGGACCGGCGGGGCCGCCCGCTTCGGCTCCCCGGAGCAGGCCGAGTTCCCGCACGGGCAGCACCGCACCGCCGACTCCCTCGTCGCGACCATCGGGACGCGGGCGGGGGTGCTCGTCATGCCGGAGGAGGAGCGGGAGGCACTGCTGGGCAGGATCCGCGCCTTCCTCGCAAGCCGGCCCGAGACCGCCCGCGGCGCGTTCACGCTCCCGATGCTGACCGGCGTGCTGCGCGTCCGGCGATTGTGAAGCGGACGGGGCCGATCGCCCCGGCATCAGTCGATCGGGCTCCGTAGCAGTTCCGCCACCTCCTCCGCGTCGGTCTCCCGCAGCTCCTCCCCGACCAGCAGCCACCTGGTGATGCCGACCGATTCGAGGAAGGCCAGGTCGTGACTGGCGATCAGGAGCGCGCCCTCGTAGGAGTCGAGCGCACCGGTCAGCTGCCGCACACTGGCGATGTCCAGGTTGTTGGTCGGCTCGTCCAGCATCAGCAGCTGCGGGGCCGGTGCGGCGAGCATCGTCGCCGCGAGGGCGGCACGGAAGCGTTCCCCGCCCGACAGCGTGCCCGCCGGCTGTTCCGCGCGCTTGCCCTGGAAGAGGAAGCGCGCGAGCTGGGCGCGGATGTGGTTGTCGGTGACCCCGGGCGCCATCCGGGCCACGTTCGCCGCGACGCTCAGTTCGTCGTCCAGCACATCGAGCCGCTGCGGCAGGAACCGCACCGGCACGAAGGTCCTGGCCTCGCCGGACAACGGGGGCAGCTCACCGGTGAGCGTGCGCAGCAGCGTCGTCTTACCGGCGCCGTTGCGGCCGACGAGCGCGACGCGCTCCGGTCCGCTCACCTGGAGGGCGCCCTCGCTCAGCCTGCCGAACCGGGGGCGCAGTTCGCTCAGGCGCAGCACGGTGCGCCCGGTGGGCACCGCCGTGTGCGGGAGGCTCACACGGATCTCGGCGTCGTCGCGGATCGCGTCGGCGGCCTCCTCCCGGCGTTCGCGCGCCTCGCTGAGGCGCTCCTCGTGGACGCCGCGAAGCCTGCCCGCCGACTCCTGCGCCGCTCGCTTCCGGCGGCCCGCCAGGATCTTCGGGAGGCCGCCCTCGGCCTCCGCCTTCCGGCCGTTCTTCTGGCGCCGCGCCAGCTTCACCCGGGTCTCCTCCAGTTCACGCTTCTGGCGGCGCACATCGGCCTCCGCGGCCCGCAACATCCGTCCTGCGGCCTCCTGTTCGGCGGCCACGGCCTCCTCGTACGCCGACCAGCAGCCGCCGTACCAGTTCACCGAACCGGTGCGCAGCTCGGCGATGCGGTCGACGCGCTCCAGCAGTTCCCGGTCGTGGCTGACCACGACGAGCACGCCCGAGCGCCAGGAGTCGACGGCTTCGTAGAGGCTGCGGCGCGCGAACGCGTCGAGGTTGTTGGTGGGTTCGTCCAGGAGCAGGACGTCGGGGCGCTCCAGCAGCAGTGCGGCCAGCCGGAGCAGAACGGTCTCCCCTCCGGACAACTGCCCCACGGTGCGGTCCAGTTCGATGCCGCCGAGGCCGAGCGATCCCAGTGTCGCCAGGGCCCGTTCCTCGATGTCCCAGTCGTCGCCGATCGTCTCGAAGTGCTTGTCGTCGACGTCCCCGGTCTCGATGGCGCGCAGCGCGTCGCGCCGCTCGGCGATGCCCAGGGCCCGGTCCACCCGCAGTGTGGTGTCGAGGGTGATGTCCTGCGGGAGGTGGGCGAGGGTACCGCCGACGCTCACCGATCCCTGGGACGGGCGCAGTCGACCGGTGAACAGCCGCAGCAGGGTGGACTTGCCCGCGCCGTTGGTGCCGACGAGCCCGACGCGCCCCCGGCCGATGCTGAGCGAGAGCCCGTCGAAGACGGTGGTGCCGTCCGGCCACCGGAAGGCCAGGGCCGAGCAGGTGAGGGAGGCGTGGGGGGTGGTGGGTGTCGCCATGGTGTTCCTCGCATTCGCAAGCGCAGTGAAGGGGGGCTTCGTATGCGAGCACCACGCGGCGACCGGGCAGCGGAAGGAGGTGCGGCGGTCCTGAAGATCGAGGGACGGCTCCTGCACCGAGGTCGCATCCACGCGGGGTCACGGGCAGCGCGAAGCACTGCTACGGCGTGACGGGCGTACGGGCGAAGCCGTACGGCGTGATGTTCGCGAACCTCAGATGCGCAACGTCCACCTCGATCGGAGACAACAGGACATCAAAACTGTAACGGCCGGGCGGAGGTGTGGCAATGTCACCCGGCCTCGGCGATCGCGGGGCGAAATGCCCGCTTTTGTGAATTCGTGGCGCGAGTCACGTTCGGCCCGTGGGGAGCCGTGCCCCGTGAATGGGTTCCCGTTCCGCACAAGGGGAGTGGGGTGTGCGGTGTGAGGTGGATTACCGAAATTCCCGTTAATCGATCTTGTGGGTGAATTGCATTCGGAAATTGGGGTCTTGTCCCATTCGGCTTTCCTCGCCTACGGTCACCGTCAATCCGGACGGAACGCCGAATCCTGCCGCCGTCCGGCAATCCGACCACTCATGTACGGCAGGAGCGGGGGACCCAGGTAAGCCGCCGGTCCGGAACCCGGAACGGCTCGGGGTGAAGCCGCGCTCGTGTGCGGCCAGGCATCTCCAGCCTGAACCCGACAGCTCACCTCGCAGGCGACGGAGAGGAATCCACCATGTCCGCAACGGGTACGTACCGTCGTCGCAAGTCCACCCCGCTGACCCGCGGTTTCATAGCCGTGGGCACGGGCGCCGCCGCCCTCCTGCTGCCGCTGCTCGGTGCCCACACCGCCTCGGCGGCTCCGGTGCAGTCCGCCGCCGCACCGGCCGCGCAGTCCGCGACGTACACCAACGATCTGGACGGCTGGATCAAGGAGTCGCTGGCCGTCATGGCCGAGCACAACATCCCGGGCAGCTACGACAGCATCCACCGCAACATCATGCGCGAGTCGTCCGGCAACCCCCGGGCCATCAACAACTGGGACTCGAACGCCGCCGCCGGGACGCCGTCCAAGGGCCTCCTCCAGATCATCGATCCGACGTTCCGGGCCT
The DNA here is from genome assembly GCF_042891445.1 of Streptomyces sp. NPDC001890. Lineage (NCBI taxonomy): Bacteria > Bacillati > Actinomycetota > Actinomycetes > Kitasatosporales > Streptomycetaceae > Streptomyces > Streptomyces sp. NPDC001890. The sequence goes on from NZ_JBIATE010000013.1 coordinate 192,853, forward strand.
ACCACGTGCCCGGGACCTCGATGGACAGCTACGACCCGGTCGCCAACATCACGGCCGCGTGCAACTACGCGGCCGCCAGGTACGGCTCCATCGACAACGTCTTCGGGGCGTACTGACGCACGCGACACCACCGCCGCACGGCCGGGGCTCCGCCCCCGGGGTCAGCCCGGCCCCGGGGGCGTCCAGTCGGCGTGGCGGAGGACCGCGCGGACGGTGACACGGGACGGCGCGAGACGCATCGCCGTATTGCGCAGCGCGACGGCCACCGGGTGGGAGAGCTGCTGACCCATCCGGCCGGCCTGCCGCGCGGCCCGTGCGACCGACTGGCTGCGGGGCCGGCGCTCCGCGTCGTAGCGGCCGAGTGCCGACTCGACGGTCGCTGCGCCGGACAGTGCGGCGGCCAGTGTCGCCGCGTCCTCCAGCGCCTGGCAGGCCCCCTGGCCGAGGTTCGGGGTCATGGCGTGCGCGGCATCGCCGAGCAGGGCCACCCGGCCCGCCACGTAGGAGGGAAGCGGGACGACCAGCTCGTGGACGTCATGGTGCAGGACGGCCTCGGGCCGGGTCGCCGCCAGCAGGGCGGGAATGGGGTCGTGCCAGCCGTCGAACCGGCGGCGGACCTCCGCCAGCGGGTCCGGGTGGCGCACGCCGGCGGGCGCGTTGAGCACCGCGTGCCACTCGGCCCGGCCGTCGGCGAAGGCGATGTGACCGAACTCGGCCCCCGGTCCCCAGGTCAGCTCGAAGTCGGTACGAAGGTCGACCGGTGACTCCGTGATGGCGCGCAGCACCGTCGACCCGCTGTGCGCCGCACCGGGGTGCCCCGGGAAGAGCAGGCCGCGCAACCGGCTGCTGATCCCGTCTGCGGCCACGACCAGGTCCGCCTCCAGCCGGGTGTCACCGGCGGCCAGCCGCACCCGCGAGGCGTCGGAGCGGTCGACGGACGTCACCTCGGACCCGATGACCAGGGACTCGGGGGGCAGGGCGGCGCGCAGCAACCGGTGCAGCTCGGCCCGGGGGATGCCCATGATCGGGGTCCCCAGCTCACGTTCCAGTGCCGCACCGTCCATGCGCGCCAGCAGGCGGCCGTCCGGGGTGCGGGTGCCACCGGTGTACTGCGGCCGCGCGGCCGCGCGCACCGCCGCGCCGACACCGAGGGCGTCCAGCGCGCGCATGCCGTTGGCGTGCAGGGAGATGCCCGCGCCCGCGTCGTCGAGGGTGCGGGCGCGTTCGACGACCGTCACCTCCCAGCCGATGAGCCGCAGCCCGATCGCGGCGGCCAGCCCGCCGATGCCGCCGCCGACCACCACCGCGCCGTTGCCCATGCCGGGTCCCCTCTCGTGCCCTGCCTCGACCTTCTACAGCTGTAGAAAGAGCGTACTACGTCGTCTCTACAGGTGTAGAAAGGGGTGATGACCACAGATCGACGGACCGTCCTGGCCGATGCCGCCATCCAGGTGCTGGCCGAGGAGGGGATGCGGGGCCTGACCCATCGGGCCGTGGACCGGGCGGCCGGCCTGCCGCCCGGCACCACCTCGGCGTACTACCGCACCCGTCAGGCCCTGCTCACCGCGCTCGTCAGGCGGCTCGTCGCGCACGACCAGGCGGAACTCCAGGCGGCCGGCGAGCGGGCGCCGGTGATGCGCGACGCCGGTGAACTGGTGGACGGGCTCGCCGGTTTCGTCGAGCGGCGGCTGACCGGAGCGGGGCGGCAGCGCTCGCTCGCCCGTTACGCGTGCGCGGTCGAGAGCGTGCGCCACCCGGAGCTGCGCGAGATTCTCGTGCCGCGGGAGAACGCGGCCCGTGACGCCGTGCGGGCGTTCCTGCGTGCGCGGGGGGTGGCCGACGCCGAGGGCCGCACGCTCACGCTGCTGGCCTGTGTGGACGGGCTGGTCTTCGACCGGCTGGTGGGCGGCGGGGAAGTACCGAGGGACGAGATCTCCGGCCTCGTCGCCACGGCCCTTCGTGGCCCCGGCTCACATGGGGGGCGTGACGGTGACGCCCCGGGGTGATGCCGGGCCGCGTCACTCCTGGGCGGGTTCCGCCGCCTGTCGCCGCGGTTCCCGGCGGGGCAGTACGGGAACGGTCGCCGCCTCCCCGTTCCGGACCGCCTGCACCGCCGCGTCGTGCAGGCGACGGCTGTCCTCCTCCGAACAGCACCGCACCGGACTGCCCGACATGGTGTACCAGTCGATCGCACCGCTGTACTGCACGGTGACCTGGGCCGAGTCATCCGCCCAGGTCGTGTGAACCGTCAGGTCCCCGGACAGCACACCGACCTCGTCCGTGAGCACGCCACCGCGTCCCGAGAACACACCGCAAGTCGTCCACGACGCCCAAGCCATGACTCCAGGCTGGCACCAGGGCGGCGGATGCGCGACCCGTGAGCTCCGCACTCCGGCCCCGGTCCGGCCGCCCCGCCCTTCCGGATGCTGGATATGGGGGAAACTTTCCACCGGGCCCGGCTGCGGTTCCCGCACCCGCCGATCCCCGTGCATTGACGCGTTGTTAGCGCCAAATCGTCGAATCAGCCCTTCGGGACGACGAATTCCGAAGGTTAACGCCTATTGACCTGCGGAACACGTCGGTATTGCATGTCGCGCTGGGAGCGACGAAACCACTCACCACGTCCTCGTCTGGAGGCGATACCGCTCCCGTGCTCAGACACCGCACCTGTCGATCGGAACCGCACGATGACCGAAACGCTCAGCGCTCCCCAGGCGCTCGCACCAGCGACCGGCCCCACTCCACAGAAGCTCAAGCGTTCCATCGGCGTCGTGGGCGGAACACTGCTCACGCTCTCCTGTGTGACGCCCGCCTCGACCCTCTTCGTGGTCGTACCGGACCTGTTCTCCAGCCTCGGCACGTACACCGCCCTCACCATCGCCATCGGCTCGCTGCTCTGCATCGCGGTCGCCTTCTGCTACTCGGAACTGGGCACGCTCATTCCGAGCGCCGGGGGCGAGTACGCCATGGTGTCGACGATGGCGGGGCGGCTCGCCGGGTGGCTCGTCTTCGTGCTCTCGCTGCTGGTCGTGATGATCGTGCCCCCGGTCATCGCCATGGGAACGGCCGACTACCTCGCTCCCCTCGTGCACATTCCGGCCTCCGTCGCGGGTGCCGGCGTCATGGTGCTCGCCACCCTCGCCGGTCTGCTGGACCTGCGTGCCAACGCGTGGATCACCGGCATCTTCCTGGTCCTCGAAGTGATCGCGGCGGCCGTCGTCGCCGTACTCGGCTTCGCGCACTCCGAGCGCGGTGCCTCGGCACTGGTGCACGGCTCGGTCGCCTCGTCGGGCGGCGGGAGTTCGACCGTCACCGCGATGATGGTGGTCTCCGGGCTCGCCATCGCGCTCTTCATCACCCAGGGCTTCTCCACGGCCGTCTACCTCTCGGAGGAGCTGGAGAACCCGCGGCGCAACGTGGCCCGCACCGTGCTCGCCACCCTCGCCATCTCCACGGCCGTCATCCTCGTCCCGGTCATCGCCATCACGCTGGGCGCCCCCGACCTGGCGGCACTGACCTCGGGCGACCTCAACACCATGGTCGCCGCCTGGTCCAACTCGGCCGTCGGGACCTTCGTCAGCCTCTGCGTCGCCCTCGCGATCATCAACGCGGGCATCGTGATGGTCATCCAGAACTCGCGGGTGCTGTTCGCCTCCGCCCGTGACAAGGCATGGCCCGAGCCGGTCAACAACGCCCTGTCCCGGCTCGGCCGGTTCGGCTCCCCGTGGGTCGCGACCCTGGTCGTCGGCGTTCCCGGTGCGGCGCTCTGCTTCGTCAACCTCGACACCCTGTACGGCGTCACCGGCGTCTCCGTCACCGCGATGTACCTGCTGGTCGCCGTCGCCGCGCTGCTCTGCCGCCGTGGCGCGCACCGCGAGGCGCCGGCCTGGCGCATGCCGCTGTGGCCCGCCGTCCCGGTCCTGCTGATCGCCGTGCTGGCGTACATCCTGACCCAGCAGGAGACCGAGTACCTGCTGTGGACCGGCGGGATCACGGCGGTCGCCACGCTCTACTGGGCGTTCTACCTGCGGCCCCGCAAGGACACCCGCTGGCTGGTCAGCATTCCGGAGGACGCGCGGTCCTGACCCGGACGTGTTCCGTGCCGTGCCCGGCCCGTCGGCGGAGACCATCCGCGGGCGCGCCGGGCACGCGTCCGTCCGGGCCGCCGCCGCGGGCCGGATCGCCCGACCGGGCGCGGTGACGGCCCGACGACGGGCGGATCCACCCCCGGCACCCGCACAGTGGGGTGAGGACAGGCCGTCGTCACCACACGGGGAGTCGGAGCGGGATGAGCGTGGCACGGGTCGGAGTCGTCGTACACCAGGGCCGTCCCGAGGCCGTCGTCGCGGCGGGCGTCGTGCGCGACTGGTGTGCCCGCGAAGGCATCCCCTGCACGGACATCGACGTGTGGCGCGAGGACGGGCACAGGCGCGGCGGGCGCGAGGAGGCCGATGTCGCGGGCAATCCCGATCTCATCGTGACGCTCGGCGGCGACGGGACGTTCCTGCGCGGCGCCCGGATCGCCGCCAAGAACGACGGTGCCGTCCTCGGGATCGACCTGGGACGCGTCGGTTTCCTCACCGAGGTCCCGGCCAAGGACGTGGTCCGGGCGCTCGACGCCGTCCACCGGGGCCGGGCGGCGGTCGAGGAGCGCATGACCCTGACGATGCGGGCCTCCCGCGTACTCGAAGTGCCCAAGGACATCGACGCCCTGATGGCCTACGGGCGACGCCCGATGCTGCCGCCCCCGCACGTCGACCTCGAAGCGGAGGCCGCGGCGGCGGACTGGGGCGTGGCACTGGACGTCACCGCACTCAACGACGTCGTCGTGGAGAAGCTCGCCCGCGACCGCCAGGTCAGCCTCGGCGTCTACATCGGCGGCCGGCTCCTCGCCTCGTACTCCGCCGACGCGGTCATCATGGCCACCCCCACCGGCTCGACCGCCTACAGCTTCGCCGCGGGCGGTCCGGTGGTCTCGCCACGCATGGACGCCGTCCTCTTCACGCCCGTGGCGGCGCACATGACCTTCGACCGTACCGTCGTCGCCGCGGCCGACGAACCGATCGCCGTCCGGGTGCTGCCGCACTCGGGGCAGGGGGCGGTGACCATCGACGGCCAGCTGCGCGGGGTACTGGACGCCGGGGACTGGATCGGGGTGTACGCGGCACCGCACCGCCTCCGCGTCATCAGGCTCGGCGCGCACGACTTCTACGGGCGGCTGCGCACCCGCCTGCGTCTCACCGACGCTCCGGCCACGGCGGCCGACGGCGCGAGCGCGCCGCTCTTCCGCCCGGACGGACCGGTCCCGCACGACCTGGCCCACCTCCATCTGTCCCCCGCGGACCGGGACGCTGCCGAGGGCGGCCGACCAGACACGGCACCACCCGGATCCCGCCCGTGAAACCGGGCCGCAAGGGCGAAGCCCCGTACGCCGAAGCCCCGTACGCCGAAGCCTCGTGCGCCGAAGCCTCGTGCACCGATGTCCCGTACGCCGAGGTTCCTTACATTCGATTCGCTACGTCCCTCACGCCGAAGGAGTTCCCATGGCCGGCAGCGCCGATCTCCCCGCCCCCACCACCGTGACGGTCCCCGACACCGAACTGGCCTCGGCCGCCACCCAGTTGGTCCGGGACACCACCGACGACCTGATCTACCACCACTCCCGCCGCGTCTACTTCTTCGGCGGTCTCCAGGGACACAACAGGGGGATGGGCTTCGACCCGGAACTGCTCTACGTCGCGGCCATGTTCCACGATCTCGGCCTGGGCGAGGAGTTCCGTACGAGCGGGCGCCGGTTCGAGGTGGACGGCGCCGACGAGGCACGGCGGTTCCTGCAGAGCCACGGTGTGCCCGAGGACAGCATCCGCCGCGTCTGGACGGCGATCGCACTCCACACGACGCCGGGGATCCCGTCGTTCATGGAGCCGGAGGTCGCACTCGTGACGGCGGGGGTGGAGTACGACGTACTGGGCATCGGGTACGACGACATCAGTGAGGCGGACCGTGCCGCGATCGTCGCCCTGCACCCCCGCCCCGACTTCAAGCGGCGCATTCTCAAGGCCTTCACCGAAGGCATCGAACCCAAGCCGGACACCACGTTCGGCAATGTGAAGGCCGATGTCCTGGAGCGCTACGTGCGCGGGTTCGAACGGGGCAACTTCGTGGACACCATCCTTGATTCCGCCTGGCCGGAGTGACGACGGCGAGCGGACCTCATCGCTCCGGTGGAGCGCCCCGTCGTTATGGTTGGCATCTGCAGGAAAGTGGCCGTGCGGGGTCGAACGGCTCCGCGTCCGCCGCCCGTTCCTCCACCGTCCACGGAAGGGGCGAGCGATGCCGGCCGTCCTCGTACTGCTGCTCGCCGGAACCTGGCTGCTCTCCGGCGCCCTGGTCACCGGGACCGATCCGCTGATCGTCGCCGTGGGCCGCACCGCGGTGTGCTGTCTGGTGCTCACCGCCGTCGCGGCGGCCACCGCCGAGGGCAGGGCCGATCTGCGCCGGGCCGCCGCGAGGCCGGGCACCGTATGGCTGCTGGGCCTGCTCGGCTTCGCCGGGTACGCGGCAGGTACCCTCCTCGCCATCCCCCGGATCGGGACCTCGCTCACCAATCTCGTCGTCGCGCTGATGCCGTGCGCCTCGGTGGCCGTGGGCGCGTTGTTCTTCGGTGAACGGTCCGGGCCGCGCAAGGCGGCGGGGGCGGTACTCGCCTGCGCGGCGGCCGTCGGATACGCGGCGCTCGGCGCGGACGCGGGCGATGCGGACGGGCCGGGACTGCTGCTGGTCGCCGCGGCGACCGTGGCCTTCGCCGGATACGGGTTCCTGTACCGGCAGCGGCTCTCGGAGCTCCCGCCCCTCGCGGTGCTGCCCGTACTGCTCGCGGCCGCCACCTGCCTGCTGCTCCCGATGGCGCTGCCCGCGCTGATCTCCCACCCGCCGACCCCGGCCGCGATCGGCGGCACGGTCGTGCTGGGCGCGGCGGTGTACGCGCCCGCCTACCTCGTACAGCACCGGCTCATCCTGCTCCGCGGGCCGGTCTTCACGGCCGCCGTGCAACTGGCCGTTCCCTTCACCGTGCGGCTGGGCGACTGGGCGCTCGGCACCGCGTCCGCCCCCTCCGCGGCCGAGTTGCTGCTCCTCGCCGTGTGCTGCGGGGGCATCGCCCTCGTCACCGTCCAGCCCGCCCCCGGCTCGCCGCCGCCGAGTGAACGCGGGGCCGCCGGGCGGACCGGCACAGCCCTCCGCTTGCGGTCCGGCCGTCGTCGCGCCGACCACCAGCGCGCCCTGCTGTAGGCCAAGGCCGCGGGCATCGCCCGCTACTACTGGTACGACCTGATCAACGACGGCAACGGGCCGAGCAACGGGGAGCACGACTTCGGCATGCTCCGGCAGCCCGTGACCGTCTCCGTCGAGAATCCGGTCCCGGTCACCGCCAGCGCCCCGAATCCGGCCGCGGTCGCCCAGGCGGTGGTGGCCCGGCTGCTCGGTGGCAAGACGTACGCCGGTGACGACGGCCTGCCGCACCGGCCCACCCCGTACGATTCACCGGCGGCGGCACGACCCGCGTGGTGTGGGCGACCACCGCCCGTGACCTCACGATCTCGGCGACCGGCCCGGTCACGCTGGTCGATTCCTGGGGCCGGCGCCCGGTCGGACAGCCGACGGACGGCCGCTTCACGTCGGCGGCGGGCCCGTCCCCGGTGTTCGTCGAGGGTCCCGTCACCGGAGTCGGAGCGGCGACTCCTTGACGGGGCGGTCGGGAAAACGCGTCGACAGGCGGGTGCCGGGCAGGGTGTGATGGCCGGTACTGCCCGCCGCTGCGAGCGGGCCGGAGGCGGGAGCCGTTCTTGACCGAGGAGCGAACCGCGGACATCCACCCCGTGATCGACACCGCACTCGTCAGGCGGCTGGTCGACACGCAGTTCCCCCGGTGGGCGGGGCTGCCGCTGAAGCGGCTCGACCGGGCCGGCTCCGATCATGTGATCCACCGGCTCGGCGAGGAACTCGCCGTCCGACTGCCCCGCCATCAGGGCGCCATGGGGCAGGCCCGGAAGGAGGCGGCATGGCTGCCCCGGCTCGCCCCGCACCTGCCACTGGCCGTCCCGGTGCCGCGGGGGGTGGGGGAGCCGGATTTCGGCTACCCGTGGCCCTGGGCGGTGTCCCGGTGGCTGGACGGCGAGGTGGCGACCGTCGAGGGCCTGGAGGAATCGGCGGACGCCGCGGTCGGTCTGGCGCGATTCCTGGCCGCTCTCCAGCGGGTCGCGCCGGGCGAGGACCGCGAGGGTCTGTCCGTACGGTCACTGGCCGACCGGGACAGGGCGACGCGGGCCGCCATCGCGGCGGTGGACGGCACGTTCGACGCGGTGGCCATGACCGAGCTGTGGGACGCGGCGCTCGGCGCGCCGGCATGGGACCGCCCTCCGGTCTGGTTCCACGGCGATCTCCACACCGGCAACCTGCTGACCGCGGACGGCCGCCTCGGCGCGGTCATCGACTTCGGCGAACTCGGCGTCGGCGATCCGTCCTGCGACCTGACCGTCGCCTTCACCCTGATGTCCGCCGGAACCCGGGCCGTCTTCCGCGACGTGCTGGGCGTGGACGACGCGACCTGGACCAGGGGACGGGGCTGGGCACTGGCCACCGGCCTGAACGCCTACACCGCGTACGCCGCCGACCACCCCGGGGTCGCCGAACAGACCACCCGCCAGATCACCGAGGCCCTCATCGGCTGACGAGTTCCCCGGGAGGCCCGGCGCGCCGCCGGACGACTTCCGCCACCCGGGGTGGGCCCCGTGCAGGGCAGCGGAAGTCGACCGGGTGCGGACCGGATCGGAACGGGATCAGAAGGTGACGTCCGAGCAGGCGTAGAACGCGTTGCCGGTGTCGGCGATCGTCCAGACGCCGAGGATCAGGTGCTTGCCCGACTTCTGCGGCAGGATCCCGTCGTGGGTCACGGTGGACCCCGGCAGACGGCCGCCGAAGGGCACCGTCAGGAACGGCTGCGGATCCAGGTCGGCCCTGGTGAGGGGCTTTGCGGGGTCGTAGCCGTCCTTGGTGATGTAGTAGCGGAAATCGGTCGTGGCGTGCCGGGCCTCGATGCGCCAGCGGAAGGTGTAGCTCTGCCCGCCGGTGACCTTCGTCGCGGGCCAGGCGCCGCCACGCGGGTCGTCGAGCTCGGAGAACCGGCCGTTGCCGCCGGCACAGATGGTGCCGTCGACCGGGCCGCGCGCGGGGAAGCCCTTCGGGCCCTCGACGCTCGGCGGCTCCCACTGGATCTGGCCGCAGTTGCGCACGGTGCCGATGCCGCAGAGCTGCTGACGGCTGACCGGGGCGTCGGTGTAGCCGTGGCTCTGAGCACTGCCCGTGGTGGTGAGGAGGGAGGCCCCGGCGATGCCGAGGCCGAGGACGAACGAGGTGATCCTTCTGCGCATGCTTCGCTCCTGGAGGAGGTGTGGGGCGCTGCGTGACGAGTGGGGAGGGCGCGCTCCACCCCACTAGGTCTAGACCAACTCCGAGACTAGCCAGGGCGATTGGTCATGTCCATACCAGTAATGCGCCGCCGGCCGTCGGCCCGATGGCGGCCGCGATCGGGCCGGGCGAGCCCCGTCGCCATGGTGGGCCGGTGGACAAAGCAGGCGTACGCTGGCAAAAACGCCTGTGCACCGCGAGTGAGCGATGGAGGCGGCCCCATGACCGACCCGCACGGCTTCCTCAAGTTCCCCCGCCGGTCCGTCCCGCCGCGCCCCGTCCAGGAACGGCTGAACGACTGGAACGAGGTCTACGCGGGACAGGCGCGGCTTCCCCTGGTGTCCGAGCAGGCCGGCCGCTGCATGGACTGCGGCATCCCGTTCTGCCACAGCGGCTGCCCGCTGGGAAACCTCATCCCCGAGTGGAACACGTACGCCGGGCGGGAGGACTGGCGCGCCGCTGCCGAGCGGCTGCACGCGACGAACAACTTCCCCGAGTTCACCGGGCGGCTGTGCCCGGCCCCGTGCGAGGACGCCTGTGTGCTGGCCATCAACGCCGACCCGGTGACCATCAAGAACGTGGAGCAGGCCATCGCCGACCAGATCTGGGAACGCGGATACGCCCCACCGCGGCCGCCCGAGCGGCTCAGCGGGAAGACCGTCGCCGTCGTCGGCTCCGGTCCGGCGGGCCTGGCCGCGGCGCAGCAGCTCACCAGAATCGGCCATACTGTCGCCGTCTACGAGCGCGCCGACCGTATCGGCGGACTGCTGCGCTACGGCATCCCCGAGTTCAAGATGGAGAAGCGCCACCTGGACCGCCGCATCGAGCAGATGCGGGCCGAGGGCACCAAATTCCGTGCGGGCGTGGACATCGGCGACGACCTCGGCGCCGCCGAGCTCGCCGAGCGCAACGACGCGGTCGTCATCGCCGTCGGTGCGCGTGGGCAACGGGAGTTGTCCGTACCCGGTCGTGAACTGCGCGGAATCCACCAGGCCATGGACTATCTGACCCTGGCCAACCGGGTTACCGAGGGGGACTGCGAAGCCCCGGCCGTCACCGCCGAAGGCAAGCGTGTGGTGATCATCGGGGGAGGGGACACCGGATCGGACTGCATGGGCACCGCGCTGCGCCAGGGGGCCGCGTCCGTGGTGCAGCTGGACATCAATCCGGAGCCCGGCGACGACCGTCCCGAGAGCGAGCCCTGGCCCGTCCACCCCAAGGTCTACCGGATCTCCCACGCCCATGAGGAGGCCCGGGGGCGGGCAGGAACGGATCCGCGGGTCTTCTCCTCGGCCACCCTCCGCTTCGAGGGGGACCGGACCGGGCGGGTGCACGCCCTGCGCCTCGCGGAGGTGGAACCGCAGGCCAGAAGGGTGCGCCCCGGGACGGAGCGGGGGATCCCGGCGGACCTGGTCCTGCTCGCCCTCGGTTTCTACGGCCCCGAACGCGGCACGGGGTTGATGCGGCAGCTCGGGCTCACCCTGGACAGCCGCGGAAATTTCGCCCGGAACACCTGCTTCCAGGCCGAGACGACGGAGCCGCCCGGGCGGGCGGCCCGAGCCGGGGCGGACGGGATCTTCATCGCCGGCGACGCGGGACGCGGCCAGTCCCTCGTGGTGTGGGCCATCGCGGAGGGGCGGTCCGCCGCCGCCGCGACGGACCGCTATCTGACCGGCTCCACGGTGCTTCCGGCGCCGATCGCACCATACGACCGCCCCCTGGTGGCTTGAGCGCCCCTTCGGGCGGTCGCCCCCTGTTTCTGTATTACTAGTAATTCATATTCATGGCGGACTGGACAGGCGAAGTGGGCGGGGCGATTCGGGCGGTCCCGGTGGTGCGGTCCTCGCCGACCGTTCTCGCCACGACCGCCGCCCGGTATCAGTATGCGGCTTGAATTCGACGGTTGAGGCCGGTGGGTGGGGAAAAATTAGTAGAGCGGGCCGGCCCGGCGTGGGTTCTCGGGTCCGTGGGGTCCATCAGGCGATCCCTCTCGCGCTCCAGCACATATTTCTTGCGTTTGGCACGTGGTGACCGGTGTGCCGGTCCCGTGCGCCCGCATGCGGTCATCAGTATCTCTTTCCTGGCCAGTGCGCTCCGCTGTGCCAGTTCCTTTCGTAAAGGTGCTGTGAGTGGAAAATCGTGAACCGCTGCCCGGCGGTGATCCGGAGGTGGATTCCGGCCGGGCCGGAGGGAAGGGTGCCCCGGTGCCCGCCATGCGCGCAGTGCTGCGTGTGGCGGCGTACCCGTTCCTGCTGACGGGCGCGGTCACGGTGGCTGCGACGGCGCTGTGTCTCGACTGGGACCCCGACCGTGTGAGCCCGCTCTTCCTGCTCGGTGTCATTACCTATTTCACCGTGCTCGAACGAGTGATTCCGCACCGTCGGGCCTGGCATCCGAATGCCGGTGAATGGTGCTGGTACGGGGTCTATTTCGTGCTGACATTGGTTTCCAGCGCATTCGCGCAGTACCTTGTCTCCACCGTGGTTTCCGAAGTGTCGCCGAGTGAGCCGGATCTCAATCTCTGGGCAGAAATACCGGCGGCGTTGCTGACCGGTTCTCTGGCCAGTTACCTGGTGCATCGGCTCGGTCATACCAATGCGATATTGTGGCGCCTGCACGGTGTTCACCATGTGCCGGAAAAGGTCAATGTCGCCAATAACGGCGTCAACCACGTCCTCGATATCGTTCTCGCGCAGGGAACCGTTCAGCTCGCTCTGGCACTGGTCGGATTCTCCCGGGAATCCGTGTTCGTCGTGGGACTTTTTGTGGCCGCCCAGGGCTATTTCATCCACGCCAACATCGACGTGCGCATAGGCCGGCTCAACCATGTGCTCGCCAGCCCCGAACAACACCGACTGCACCACAGCACAGACCTGTCCGAGGCGGGCCACTACGGCTCGGACCTGTCGATCTGGGACCACGCCTTCGACAGCTACACCTGGCGGCCCGGCCGCGAACCGGTCGCGGTCGGGCTCGGCGATCCCGCGGCCTTCCCCCGTACCGGGGAGATCGTCGCCAGCCTTCTCCACCCCTTGCGCCGTGCGAAGGGGCCCGGGACCGGTTCTGTCTGAACTGCCCTTCCATGCCGGTCCTCGGCGTCACGACTTGAGGAGTTACAGCCTTGCCCGACGTGAACAGTGCCTCCGTGAGCGAAAAAGTAGCGATCATCGGCATGGGGTGCCGACTGCCCGGCGGTGCGTCGGACCACCGCGCGTACTGGCAGAACCTCATGGAGGGCAAGGACTGCATCACACCGACGCCGGCCGATCGTTATGACGTCGGCAGTCTCGGCAGCAGACACAAGGAGAAACCGGGGCGTCTGATCGGCGGCCGTGGTGGATACATCGACGGTTTCGACGAATTCGACCCCGCCTTCTTCGGCATCAGCCCGCGCGAGGCCGACCACATGGACCCGCAGCAGCGAAAGCTGCTGGAAGTCGCGTGGGAGGCGCTGGAGGACGGTGGGCAGCGGCCCGCGGAGCTCGCGGGCAGCAATACCGCAGTGTTCGTCGGTGCGTTCACGCTGGACTACAAGATCCTGCAATTCTCCGACCTGGGCTTCTCGTCACTCGCCGCCCACACCGCCACCGGCACCATGATGACGATGGTCTCGAACCGTCTCTCGTACTGCTTCGACTTCCGCGGACCGAGCCTGTCGCTCGACACCGCGTGCAGTTCCTCCCTGGTCGCCGTGCACCTCGCCTGCCAGAGCCTCAACAACCGGGAGACCGACCTCGCGCTGGCCGGTGGCGTACTGCTGCACATGGCGCCGCAGTACACCATCGCCGAGACGAAGGGCGGATTCCTGTCGCCCGACGGCCGTTCACGCGCGTTCGACGCCACGGCCAACGGCTACGTACGGGCCGAGGGCGTCGGCCTGGTCGCGCTGAAACGCCTTGACGACGCCCTGCGCGACGGCGACCCCATCCACGCGGTGATCCTCGGCGCGGGGGTCAACCAGGACGGCCGGACCAACGGCATCACCGTGCCCAACGCGGACGCCCAGGTCTCCCTCATCCGGCGCGTCTGCGGCGAGGCCGGCATCACGCCCGGCGACCTCCAGTACGTGGAGGCGCACGGCACCTCCACGCCCGTGGGCGACCCCATCGAGGCGAACGCGCTGAGCCGGGCGCTGGCCGAGGGCCGCCGACCGGACGCACCGTGCTACGTGGGCTCCGTCAAGACCAACATCGGGCACACCGAATCGGCGGCCGGTATCGCCGGTCTGATCAAGACCGTGCTCTGCCTCAAGCACCGCATGATCCCGCCCCACATCAACCTGGAGCAGCTGAACGCCGCCATCGACCAGGGGACGTCCCCGTACCGCATCCCGACCGAGCCGACCCGGTGGCCCGCACACGAGGGGCCCGCACGGGCCGGGGTGAACTCGTTCGGGTTCGGTGGCACCAACGCGCACGTCGTGCTGGAGCAGGCACCGGAGCGGAGCGCGCCGTCGGCCCCGCCCGCCGAACGGGCCTGGAACATCCTCCCGTTGACCGCCCGTGCCCCGGAAGCCCTGCCGGAGGTGGCGGCCGGAATCCGCCGCGAGCTGGCAGGGGCGCACGGCCCCCGGGCGTCGCTCCCCGACCTCGGCTACACACTGGCCCACCGCCGCCAGCACCTGGAGTCACGGCTCTCCGTCGTGTACTCCTCGCGGACCGGACTGGACGAGGCGCTCAATGCCTACCTGCGCGGCGAGCCGCACCCCGGAGTCGTCCACGACCGGCAGCTCGAAACCGAACAGCGCGGCCTGGTCTGGGTCTTCACCGGGATGGGGCCGCAGTGGTGGGGGATGGGCCGCCAACTGCTCGACGGCGACGAGGTGTTCCGGGAAGCCGTGACCCGCTGCGACCGGGTCGTCCGGTCGATCGCGGGCTGGTCCCTGATCGAGGAGATGAGGGCCGACGAAGCCGGGTCGCGCATGGGTGAGACCTGGCTCGCACAGCCGGCCAACTTCGCCGTCCAGGTGGGACTCGCGGCCATGTGGCGCCAGTACGGTGTGCGGCCCGACGCCGTCGTCGGCCACAGCACCGGAGAGGTCGCCGCCTTCTACGAGGCCGGGGTCTACTCCCTGGAGGACGCGGTGAAGGTGGTGCTGCACCGCAGCCGCCTCCAGCAGAAGCTGACCGGGACCGGCACCATGCTCGCCGTGAGCCTGCCCGAGGACGAGGCGCAGGCCCGGGTGGCCGCGTTCGGGGACCGGGTGTCCGTGGCCGCGGTCAACAGCCCCTCGGCGGTCACCCTGGCAGGCGAGCGCGAGGCACTGGCCGAGCTGGCGGACCGGCTCCACGCCGAGCAGATCTTCGCCAAGTTCCTCACGGTGCAGGTTCCGTACCACAGCGCGGGCATGGAGGTGATCAAGGACGAACTGCTGGCCTCGCTGGAGGATCTCGCTCCCCAGGAGGCGACGATTCCGCTGTACCTGACCGGGCAGGAGGGCACGGCGCACGGCAGCGAGCTGGACGCGAGCTACTGGTGGAAGAACGTCCGCCACCGGGTCCGCTTCCGCTCGGCCGTCGACCGGCTCGCCGACGACGGGTACGGACTGTTCCTGGAGATCGGTCCGCACCCGGTGCTCGGCCACTCCATCCGCGAGTGCCTCGAAGACCGGGGCACGGCCGCACGGACCCTGCCGTCGATCCGCCGCCAGGAGAACGAGCCGGAGCGCTTCGCCGCCTCGCTGGCCCAGCTGCACAACCTCGGCGTCCCCATCGCCTGGGACACCCTGCACCCGGCGGGCAGACCGGTGGTCCTGCCCCGCTACCCGTGGCGGCGCGACCGCCACTGGACGGAACCCGCACCGGTGGCCCAGGTCCGTCTCGGCCACGCCGACCACCCTTTGCTGGGCCGTCGCACCGCGGACACCGAACCCACCTGGGACGCCGCCCTGGACACCGAGCGGCTGCCCTACCTCGACGACCACCGCATCCAGTCCACGGTGGTCTTCCCGGCCGCGGGATACCTGGAGATGGCCACGCAGGCGGTCCGAGCCCTGACCGGCGGCACCCATGTCGTGCTGACGGACATCGAGTTCCGCAAGGCGCTGTTCCTGCCGGAGGGCGAGGACCGGGCCGTCCGGCTGACCCTCTCCTCGCAGAACGCGGCGTTCACGATCGCGTCCAAGGGGCCGGACGAGGGCGGCAGGGCGGTGCACGCGAGCGGAGTCGTGCGCTCGGGGCAGCCACGGCCGGCCGGGCCCCCCGCCGACACCGAAGCCCTTCGGGCCCGCGCCCGGCGCCGGCTGCGAGGCGAGGACTGCTATGCGGAGCTCGCCGCGCTCGGCTACCACTACGGGCCCGCGTTCCGAGCCATCGACGAGGTGTGGATCGGCTCCGGAGAAGTACTCGCCCGACTCCGCCCGCCCGCGGCGATCGGAGACGACGCGGCCGGACACCACATCCATCCCGTACTGCTCGACGCCTGCTTCCAGTCGCTGCTGACGACACAGCTGCTCGAAACCGAAACCGAAACCGAAGGCACCGGCACGGCTGCCGGTGGACCGGAACGGCGGACGACCGGGATCCGGCTGCCGCTGTCGATCGACGAGCTGCGCCTGGCCCCGGTGGGAGACCGGCCGATCTGGGTGCACGCCACGGTGACCCGCGACGGCGCGGACGAGCTCGTCGGGGACATGGCCGTCTACGCGGACAGCGGCGAACCCCTCGGCGGCATCAACGGCTTCCGCGCCGCCGACGTGGAGAAGGCGTCCACCACGGTCGGACTCGGCACGATCGACTCCTGGCTCGCCGAGACCGTCTGGATCGACAGCCCCCTCGCCCCCGCCACGGACGAGGCCGAGCAGGGCACTGCCACCGACGCCGCAGGCAGCCCCACCGGGTCCACCGGCGGCGACTGGCTGGTGTTCGCCGACAGCCAGGGCGTCGGCGACGCCCTGAGCGCCCTGCTGGCCGCCCGGGGCGAGCGCTGCCACCTGGTGCGTCCGGGCGACACGTACCGGCGAGGGGGCGAGGACAACGGGTTCACGGTCGTCCCGGGGTCCGTCACCGACCTGGAGCGGCTCTTCACCGACCTGGGCGAAGGCAGGGCGGACGAGCACGGCGGCGGCGCGGGCGACGCGCGGCGCGTCGGACCCATCGTGCATCTGTGGAACCTCGACCTGCCTCCGCTCGCCCAGGCCTCACCGCAGGACCTCGTACGGACCAGCGCCGCCGGGGCCTACTCACTGATCGCGCTCGCCCGCACGCTGCTCCGCCGCGGGAAGGCCGGCCGGCTGCACATCGTGACCCGCGGTGCCCAGCGCGTCGAGCCCGGCGAGACCGTGGAGCCGCTGGGAGCACCGGCGTGGGGAGTGGGCCGGGTCCTCAGGCACCAGGAACTCACCTCCCACCCCGGCAAACTGATCGACCTGGGCCCCCGGGTGCCGGGCGACGAGGAGTGCCGGGCCGAGGCCCGTGCGCTGCTGCGTGAACTCCTGACCGACGACGAGGAGGAGATCGCGCTCCGTGGTTCGGCCCGCCGGACCAGCCGCATCCGACGGGCCGAACAACTGACACACCCCCTTCCGCTGCGCCTGCGCACCGATGCGAACTACCTGGTCACCGGCGCCTTCGGAGCGCTCGGTCGGCTGCTGTGCCGGACGCTCGTCCGGCGTGGCGCGCGCAGTCTGATCCTGGTCGGACGCACCGCACTGCCGGAGCGCTCCACCTGGCGGGAGCTCGACCCCGACACCGCCCAGGGCCGGGCCACCGCCTTCGTCAAGGAACTGGAGGCGCTCGGGGCACGGGTCGTCCTGGCACCGCTCGACATCACCGACGAAGCCGCGTTCACGAACTGGCTGGACGCTCACCGGCGCACCGATCCGCTGCCGGTTCGCGGCGTGTTCCATCTCGCCGGTCAGGTCCGCGACACACTCGTCGAGGACATGGACCACCGGACGTTCGCCGAGGCCCACGACCCCAAGGCCATCGGAGCCCACCTGCTCCACCGCCACCTGCGGGACGAACCGCTGGACCACTTCGTGCTGTTCGCCTCGATCGCCTCGCTGCTGACCACGGCGGGCCAGACCAACTACGCCGCGGGCAACGCGTTCCTGGACGCGCTGGCCCAGCACCGCCGGGCACTCGGGCTGCCGGGGCTGAGCGTGGACTGGGGCCCCTGGGCCACCGGCATGATCGAGGAGCTGGGGCTCGTCGACCACTACCTCCACAACCGGGGAATGAGCTCGCTCGCACCGGACGTCGGCATGGCCGTGCTGGAACGCGTCATCGGCCAGGACCGCGCCCAGCTGCTCGTCGCCACGGTCGTCGACTGGCCGGTGTTCCAGGCCTGGTACGCCTCCCCGCCCCGGCTCGTCGCCGAGCTGGCGGCGGCTGCCCCCTCCAGGACGGCCACCGGGCCGGGCGAGGGCATCCTCGAAACCTTCCGTCACGCGGACACGGCGCAGCGCCTGTCCCTGGTGACCGGACGGTTCGTCGAACTGACCGCATCGGTGCTGCGGACCGGCCCCGAACGGATCGATCCGCAGGCCGGGCTCAACGCGCTGGGCCTCGACTCGCTCCTGGCGATGGAGCTGCGTGCCCGCATCAGCTCCGAGCTCGGCGTCGCCCCGCCGGTGGTGGCACTGCTGAGCGGTACCCCGGTCGCCGAACTGATCACACAACTCCACGACACCCTCGTAGAGTTGGTGGCCCACGAGGGCGGCGGAACGGACGCCGGCGAGGTGGAGGTGTTCGAGGACGAACTCAGCCACCCGCTGACCCAGAACCAGAAGGCCCTGTGGTTCCTCAGGCAGCTCAACCCCGAGGGATACGCGTACAACATCGGCGGCGCGGTCGAGGTCAGGGTCTCCCTCGATCCCGACCTCATGTTCGAGGCCGTGCGCCGCATGGTGGCGCGACACCCCGCCCTGCGCACCAACTTCCGCACGGTGGACGGCGTGCCGCTGCAACAGGTGTCGCCGGAGGCGAGCCCGGACGTCGCACTGTTCGACGTGCAGGAACAGGAGTGGGAGGACATCCACCGCACGATCGTCGCCGAGTACCGCAAGCCGTACGACCTGGAGAGCGACCCGCTCTTCCGTTTCCGCCTCTTCAAGCGTGCCCCCGACCGCTGGGTGATCATGAAGGCGGTGCACCACATCGTCTCCGACGCCATCTCGACGTTCACCTTCATCGAGGAGCTCCTGGCGGTGTACGAGGGGCTCCGCCAGGGGCAGGACCCCTCGCTGCCGCCCGTCACCGCCCGCTATCTGGACTTCCTCAACGCGCAGAACCGCTTCCTGGCCGGACCCACGGCACCGCGCATGCTCGACTACTGGCGTTCGCACCTGCCGGCCGAGGTGCCGACCCTGGAACTGCCCGTCGACAAACCCCGCCCCGCCGTGCAGACGCACAACGGAGCCTCGGAGTTCTTCGTCCTGGACGGCGAGTTGAGCGCACGGGTGCACACCCTGGCCCGCGAGCACGACGTGACCCCCTTCATGGTGCTGCTCAGCGCCTACTACCTGCTGCTGCAGCGCTACTCCGGCCAGGACCAGGTCATCGTCGGCAGCCCGGTGACCGGCCGGACCGAGCAGGATTTCGCCTCCGTCTACGGCTACTTCGTCAATCCGCTCCCGCTGCACGCGGATCTTTCCGGCGACCCGTCGGTGGCCCGGCTGCTCCAGGAGGTCCGCACCACGGTGCTGGGCGGCCTGGACAACCAGGAGTACCCCTTCGTGCTGCTGGTCGACGAACTCGGGCTCCAGCACGACCCCAGCCGCTCCGCGGTGTTCCAGGCCATGTTCATCCTGCTCACCCACAAGGTCGCCACCGAGAAGTACGGCTACCGGCTCCAGTACATCGAACTCCCTGAAGAAGAGGGGCAGTTCGATGTGACACTGTCGGTCTACGAGGACGAGGCGGAACGCCGTTTCCACTGCGTCCTGAAGTACAACACCGACCTGTTCCTGCCGGAGACCATGCGGCGGATGGCGGCGCACTACACCGCGCTGCTCGACAGCATGACCCGCGCCCCGGCCGACCGGCCCACCTCCCGCCTGGAGATGCTGGACGCCCAGGAGCGCGAGCGGCTGATCAGCGAGTGGAGCGGCGCCGGACGCATCGCCCTGCCCCCGGCGGCGGCGGAGGACGGGACGGACGGATTCCGCCCGGTGCACCGGCTGATCAGCGAGAGGGCCGCCCGCTGCCCGGACGCCGTGGCCATCACGGCCCCGGCACTCCAGGGGCCGACGCGCCGGCTGACGTACGCGGAACTGGACCGCGGTTCGGACGAGCTGGCCCGGCGGCTGCGCGCGCTCGGGGCCGGCGCCGGGTCGGTGGTGGCGCTCTGCATGGAGAAGTCGCCCGACCTCGTCGTCGCACTGCTCGCGGTCCTCAAGGCCGGCGGCGCCTATCTCCCGATCCCGGCCGACCACCCGGCCGACCGTGCCGCCCACACCGTACGGACCGCGGGCGCCACCCTCGTCGTCGTCGAGGACGAGGCGTGCCGGGACCGGATGGCAGGGCTGCCGGTCCCGGCCCGCACGCTGCGGGAGCTGTACGAGGCGGACCCGGAGGCCGTTCCCGGGCCGGACGGCCGGAGCGCGGGCCGGGCCGGAGCCGAGGACCCGACCGGCCCCGACTCGGCCGCGTACATCATCCACACCTCCGGCTCGACCGGCCTCCCCAAGGCCGTGCAGGTCAGCCACCGCAACCTCGCCTCGGCCTACGCGGCCTGGCTCCAGGAATACCGGCTGGACCGCGACGTCCGGGTACACCTCCAGATGGCCGCCCCGTCGTTCGACGTCTTCACCGGCGACGTGGTGCGGGCGCTGTGCTCGGGCGGCAGCCTGGTGCTGGTCGACCGTGATCTGCTCTTCGACACCGAGCGCCTGTACATGACGATGCGCCAGGAGCGCGTCGACTGTGCGGAGTTCGTGCCCGCCGTCGTACGCGGACTGATGGACCACTGCGAACGCCGGGACCTGCGCCTGGACTTCATGCGTCTGCTGGTCGTCGGGTCCGACGTGTGGAAGGCAGGGGAGTACCGACGGCTGCACGACCTGTGCGGGCCGCAGACCCGGCTGATCAACTCCTACGGGGTCACCGAGGCGACCATCGACAGCGCCTTCTTCGAAGGACCCGTCGACGACCTGGAACCCGGCCGGACGGTGCCGATCGGACGGCCCCTGGGCAACAGCATGCTCCATGTGCTCGACCGGCACGGCGAACCGGTGCCGCCCGGTGTGCCCGGCGAGCTGTGGATCGGCGGCGAGGGCGTCGCCCTCGGCTACGCCGGCGACCCCGCGCTGACGGGCCGGCGCTTCGTCACCCGGACCCTGAGCCGGGAGCCGGGCGCCGCCCCCGTACGCCTCTACCGCAGCGGCGACGCAGCGCGCTGGGACGCGGACGGCCGGGTCCATCTGCTCGGCCGGGGCGACGGCCAGGTCAAGCTGCGGGGCCACCGGATCGAGACCGGCGAGATCGAGGCACACCTCGCCCAGCGGCCCGAGCTGGCCCGGACGGTCGTCACGGTGCGCCCCGACGCCCGCGGCGAGGACGTGCTCGTCGCCTACTGCGTCCCGGCCCGAGGGGCCGCACCGGACCGGCGCGCGCTGCGCCGGTTCCTCGGGGAGCGGCTGCCCGCGTACATGGTTCCGGCGCACTTCGTCGTACTGCCGCACCTGCCGCTGACCGCCAACGGCAAGGTCGACCCCACCGCCCTGCCGACGCCCCGGTTCGACGCGGACGACGAACCCGAGGAGACGCCGCGCACACCCTTCGAGCTGAGCATGGCCCGGCACTGGGAGGAACTGCTCGGACTGGAGAGGGCCGGCCTGACGCAGGAGTTCTTCGAGGCCGGCGGGAGCTCCATCAAACTGATCGAGCTGATCCACCGGCTGCGCAAGGAATTCGGCGTCGGCATCCCCGTCAGCCAGCTGTACCGGGTCACGACCCTGCACGGGATGGCCGCCACACTGGAACGCCTGGCCACCGGATCGATCGCCGACGACCTGCCCTGCCTCACCTTCAACAGCGAGCGCGAACGGACCGTGTTCTGCTTCCCGCCGGCCGGCGGCCACGGACTCGTCTACCGGGGGTTCGCCACCGCACTGCCCGAGTACCGGCTGATCGCCTTCAACTACGTCCCCGGTGCCGACAAGGTGGCCCGCTACGCCGACCTCGTCGAGTCGCACCGGCCCGAGGGCAGATGCCTGCTCCTCGGCTACTCGCTCGGCGGCAACCTCGCCTTCGAGGTGGCCAAGGAACTGGAGAGCCGGGGACGCGAGGTCGCCCATGTGATCGTGCTGGACTCGCACCGGATCGTCGAACCGTACGAAGCCGGCCCCGAGCACATCGAGTTCTTCGAGGCGGAACTGGCCGAGCACCTGCGCAAGCACACCGGATCGGACGCGGTGGCCCGCGAGACCCTCGACCACGCCGCGGAGTACCTGGCCTTCTGCGGGCGCACACCGAACCTCGGCACGGTGTCCGCGACGGTCAGCGTGATCACCGACCAGGAGAAGACGGCGCTCTACGCCGCCGGCGAGTCCGGTACCTGGCACGGCAGCTCGACCACGGCCACGGCCCTGCTGCGCGGCTCCGGGATCCACGCCGACATGCTCGACCCCAAGCACGCGGCCCGCAACGCCGAGCTGGTGCGCGGCATCCTCCAGGAGGGCGGCGCCGATGTCCGATGAGACGGAGGACGACTGGAGCGTCCCCGGACGGGAGAAGGACGGCAGCCCCCGGGTCATCGTGATCGGCGCCGGCGTCGCGGGCATGTCCACCGGGTGCTACGCGCAGATGAACGGGATGCGCTCGCGTATCTTCGAGAAGCATGTGCTGCCCGGCGGCTGCTGCACGGCCTGGTCGCGCGACGGCTACATCTTCGACTACTGCATCGAATGGCTGATCGGCACGGCCACCGGTAACGAAGCCAACCAGGTGTGGCGAGAACTGGGCGCGCTCGACGGCAAGACCATCACCAACTTCGAGATGTTCAACCGGGTGGTCGACGAGAACGGGCGCTCGGTGACCTTCTACAACGATCCGGACCGGCTGGAACACCACTTGCTGGAGATCTCGCCCGCCGACGCCCGGCTCATCCGTTCCTTCTGCCGTGATCTGCGCCGGTTCACCGACATCGAGCTGTACCCGTTCCTGACCGCCCCCGCGCTGCGCACCGTACGGGAGAGAGCGGCGCTGCTGCGCACCGTGCTGCCCGCGTTCCGCCTGTTCTGGCGCACCGCGGCCACACCGATGCACGAATTCGCCGACCGGTTCCAGGACCCCTTGCTCCGCAGGGCGTTCCGCAACATCTTCTTCCAGGACCCGGAGGGCTTCCCGCTCCTGCCCTACCTGTTCAACATGGCAGGCGCCCACCACGACAACGCCGGTTTCCCGCAAGGAGGTTCGCTCGGTCTGGCCCGGTCGATCGAGGAACGCTACGCCGGGCTCGGCGGCGAGATCAGCTACCGGGCCCGCGTCGAACGGATCCTGGTCGAGGACGGGCGCGCCGTCGGGATCGAGCTGCGCAACGGCAGACGGCACTACGCCGACCACGTCGTCGCGGCCTGCGACGGCCACACCGCGATCCACGGCCTGCTGCAGGGCCGGTACACCGGACCGCGGATCGACAAGCTCTACGACGAACTGCTGCACCGCCCCGGCACACTGTTCCCCGCGGTGGTCTCCGCCTTCGTCGGGGTCCGGGGCGAGCTGGGCCCCGACCGGGCCCACAGCACCACCTACCTGCTCGACCCGCAGGACGCGGAGCAGCTGCCCGGCGCACTGCAGAGCAGCGTGGTGGTGCAGATGCGCTCCGACTACTCGGACGGATTCGCGCCGCCCGGAAGATCGGTCATCCACTGCACCTACTTCAGCGACTTCGCGTACTGGAAGGAACTGCGCGCCGCCGACCGCAAGGAATACCGGGAGAAGAAGCGCCAAGTGGCCTCCTTCGTCAGGAGGTTCCTGGAACGCCGGCTGCCGGGCACGGGCGAGCGCATCGAACTGGTCGATGTCGCCTCCCCGGCGACGACCCGGCGCTACACCGGCAACCACGACGGCTCCATCCTGGCCTGGAAGGCGTTCTCCGAGGCCGACGACATCGCGGCCAAGCTGGTCGGCAAGGACCGCATGCGCCTGCCCGGCCTGGGCGGATTCTCGATGGCCGGTCAGTGGGTCGGCATGGGCGGACTGATCCGCGCCGCGTCCACCGGGCGCTTCGTCATCCAGTACCTCTGCGACGAACTGGGGCGCGGATTCACGGCGTCCGAGAGCCGGGGCACCGAACCCTGGCACCCAGGCAAGCTGGGCCGGCTGCCCCAGCTCGACAACTGGCTCATGCGTGGTGACACCCGCACATGAGTACCGAGGAGAACAGGTTCATGCCGCGTTCCGAACGAGAGTCGATGATCATCATCGGCGCAGGGCTGGGCGGGCTGTCCACCGGGTGCTACGCCCGGATGAACGGCTACCGGACCCAGGTCCTGGAGATGCATGAACTGCCCGGCGGCTGCTGCACGGCCTGGGACCGGGGCGACTTCAGACTGGACCCCTGCGTCAGCTGGCTCCTGGGCAGCGGTCCCGGCAACGAGATGCACCAGATCTGGCTGGAGCTCGGCGCGTTGCAGGGCAAGGAGATCCGGCACTTCGACGTGTTCAACGTCGTACGCGGCCGCTGCGGCCGGGCCGTGTACTTCTACTCCGACCCCGACCGGCTCCAGGCCCACCTCACCGAGCTCTCGCCCGCCGACTCGGCCCTGATCAGGGACTTCTGCAAGCAACTGCGCGCCTTCCGCAAGTGCCTGGCCGTCTACCCGTTCCTCAGGCCGGTCGGACTGATGCCGACGACGGAACGCTGGCGCATGCTGGCCTCCTTCATCCCGTACTTCAACGTCGTGCGCAAATCCATCGGCGTACTGATGACCGACTTCTCGGCGCGGTTCAAGGACCCGCTGCTGCGCGAGGCGTTCAACTTCATCCTGTACGAGAAGCATCCGGCTTTCCCCGTGCTGCCGTTCCACTTCCAGCTCGCCTCGCACGCCAACCTCTCCGCGGGCGTCCCCGAGGGAGGCTCGCTCGGGCTGGCCGAGTCGATCGAACGGCGCTACCGTGCGCTCGGCGGCGAAGTGACCTACAACGCCAAGGTCGAGGAAGTACTGGTCGAGGACGACCGCGCGGTCGGGGTGCGGCTCAGCGACGGCCGTGAACTGCGCGCCGACATCATCGTCTCGGCCTGCGACGGACGCACCACCATGATGGACCTGCTGAAGGGGCGCTACCTCAACGAGGAGTACCGGCGCCTCTACACCCGCACCATCCGGGAACCGGGCATGGTGTTCCCCGGCTACTTCACGCTCTTCCTCGGCCTGCGCCGCGACTTCCCCGACGCCGACCCCTGCACCACCTACCTGCTCGACGAGACGGAAGCGGCCGCACTGACCGGCATCCGGCACCCCAGCATCAACGTCCAGTTCCGCAATCAGCACTACCCCGAGCTCTCTCCACCCGGGACGAGCGTCGCGTACGTCACCTACTTCTGCGACATCGCCCCCTGGCGCGCCCTGGACGAAGGCCCGGAACAGGCGACCCGCAGCCGGGGCGGGCAGGAGCTGCACACGCTCCCGGTGCGCCACGGCCGCGGGTACTACGCGGCCAAGCGCCGGGCCCGCGAGACACTCGTCGCGTTCCTGGAGCGGCAGCACCCCGGCATCGCCGACGCGATCGCCGTCCGTGACGTGTCCAGCCCGCTCACCCAGGTCCGCTACACGGGCAACTACGACGGCACGGTCCTCGGCTGGCAGCCGTTCGTGGAGAGCGGGGAAACGCTGGAGAAGCTCGTGAAACGGCACGGCCCCGGCCTGCCGGGGCTGCGGAACTTCTACCAGTCCGGCGTATGGGCGACCACCGGCGGCCTGATCCGCGCGGCGGCGGCAGGCCGGCATGTCATGCAGTTCGTCTGCCGCGACGACGGCCGCGCGTTCACCGCGTCCATCGACGAAAGCGGTCCGGCACCGACCCATCGGGTCATCGAGGTGGGGCCCCGGCCGGTGCCGCGGCCCCTCGCGGAGGGCCGACCGGCCCCCGTCGGGAGAGAGGTAGCGGGATGAGGGCCAGGAAATGGGTCGTGCGCGAGCACATCGAGGGCATCCCCGACGTCGAGCGGGTCTACGGCGAGGTCGAGGAGGAGATCGACACCGAACTCGCTCCGGACGAGATGCTCCTGAGGACACGTTACGTATCGGTGGACCCCTACCTCCAGGGCATCGCATTGGACACCCCGCTCGGCGCGCACATGGGCGCCGACTCGATCATGGAAGTACTGGAGGCGGGTCCGCTCGCCGCCCACCGCCCCGGTGACCTGGTGCAGGGGTTCGGCGGCTGGCGCACCCATCTCGTCAGCAACGGCGCCGCCACCCCCTGGCAGACCGGCACGTTCCCGATGGTCTTCCCGGCCTTCCGCCGCCTGGACCCCGACTGGTACGACGAGGTGCTGCCGCTGCCCACCGCGCTCGGTGTGATGGGCGGCCCCGGCATGACCGCCTGGGGCACCCTGACCAAGTTCATGTCGATCCGCCCGGGGGACACCGTCGTGATCAGCGGCGCCTCCGGCTCCGTCGGCTCGCTGGTCGGCCAGCTGGCCAAGCTCGCGGGGGCCAGGGTGGTGGGCACCACATCGACGCCGGAGAAGGCGGACTACCTCGACGAGCTGGGGTTCGACGCGGTCGTCGTCTACCGCCACGGGGACAACAGCGAGGCGGTACGGGACGCGCTGCTGTGGGCCGCGCCGGACGGTGTCGACAAGTACTTCGACAATCTGGGCGGCACCGTCACCGACGCCGTGTTCTCCATGCTCAACATCGACAGCCAGGTGGCCGTGTGCTGGCAGTGGGCCACCCAGGTGGGCCGCGACGTCACGGGACCGCGACTGCTGCCCTACATCATGTTCCCGCGCGCACATGTACGGGGCATCTTCTCGCTGGAATGGTTCACCGAACAGAACTGGCGCGCGCTCCACGACGAGCTCGGCGGCCTGGTCCGGCGCGGCGAGGTGCGCTGCGGACACACCCTCCACCACGGCTTCGAGAACATCCCGGAGGCCTACCGGAGCCTCTACCGGGACAGCGGGGCCAACCGGGGCAAGGTGCTCGTCGAGCTCTGAACCCCCGGCCCGGCGCAACACCCGCACCCGCCCGCGCCCAGCAGTTCGCCGCACCCGTGCAAGCCAGGAGGCCCCGTGTCCTGCCCCGCCGACGCCCACACCCGCCCCGGTCCGCCCCTGCCCCCGCTGCACCGGCTGGACTTCGACCCACCCGGCCCGCCCCGGCCCGTCGTGTTACCCGACGGGACCCAGGCCTGGCTGGTGAGCCGATACGCCGATGTCCGCACGGTGCTGACCGACAGCCGGTTCGGACGCGCCGAGCTCCACCCGCCGGACGCCCCGTCCCTGTCGGGCGAATCCGGCCTGGTGAGCAGCATCGACCTGATCTTCAATCAGGACGGCGAGGACCATCTGCGGCTGCGCCGCACCATGCGGCGCGCCTTCACGCCCAGGGCCGTAGCCCGCTGGCGGCCCTGGATCGCCGACATCGTCGAACAGCGCCTGGACGAACTCGCGGACAGCGCACGTCCGGCGGACCTCGTGTCCGGCTTCACCCTTCCGCTTCCGGTCGCCGTGATCAGCAGGGTGATGGGCCTCGACAGCGAAGCCCAGGAGCCGCTGCGTCACTGGAGCCAGTACGCGTTCTCGGACGGCTCCCACCCCGAGGAGGAAATGGCGTCCGTGCTGGCGGAGTTCGCGGCCTTCGGAGCCGCGCTGCTGGCCGAGCGGCGGAAGGAGCCGGGCGACGACCTGCCCAGTGTGCTGGTTCAGGCGGCCGACGAGGAGGGCGGCATCCCGGAGAGTCAACTCGTCGACCTGGTGTGCGGGCTGGTCGTGGGCGGCCATGACAGCACGATGACGATGCTCGGCAATGCACTGCTCTATCTGCTCGGCGAGCGACCGGAGGTCTGGCCCCGTCTCGGAGCGGACGAACGGGCCGCCGGCGACCTGGCGGACCGCCTGCTGCACCTGATTCCGCTCGGCGACGACCGGGGGACCGCACGCCACGCCGCGACCGACACGGAGGTCGGCGGCGTGACGATCCCGGCCGGGGCGGTGGTGCTCGCCGACTGCGGCGCGGCCAACCGCGATCCCGAGGTGTTCCCGCCCCGGCCGCTCGACGACCTGTTCGCACCCCTGGCGGCGCCCACCCTGGCGTTCGGAGCGGGCGCGCACTACTGCCTGGGCGCCTGGCTGGCCAGACTGGAACTCCGGCTCGCCCTGCACCGGCTCGCAGCGCGCCTTCCCGGCCTGCGGCTGGCCCAGCCCCCGGAGAGCGTCGAATGGCACCTGGGCACCACCTCCCGCAGCCCGCAGCGGATCGCCGTGACCTGGTAGGCGCACGCGTCCGGGGTGCGGGGAGTCACCCCCGCGGCTCGGGCCAGTCCTGGGCGTCCGCCCACGTGGCGTAGGAGGTCCAGGGGACGGCGGGGAACTGTGCCCGCAGCGCCGCCATGTCCACCTGGTAACCGCCGTTCGCGAAGAAGCTGTACATGGCAAACATGTCGGGGTTCACGGTGCGCAGTTCCTCCAGTGACGACTGGTGGAACGCCACCGTGCCACCCGCGGCCCGCCCGATCTCCTCGGCCATCCGGACCGGTGTGGGATCGTCGCCCGCGACTTCGATCCGCTGCCCGGTCCAGCGGTCCGGATCGGCGACGACCGCGGCCACGACCCGTCCCAGATCCTGCCGCGCGACCTGCTGGAGGGGAGTGTCACCGGGAATCGGCATGGTGAGGAGACCGGCGGCCACCTCGTCCCGGGAGCCCAGGGCGTTGTCGTAGAAATAGGCCGGTGCCACCACCGTCGCCGGCAGCCCCGAGCGGGCCAGCAGTTCCTCGGTCCTGGCCTTGGTCTCGAAGTGCGGTACGCCGGTGTCCCGGTCCGCACTGGCGACGGAGGCCAGCACCAGATGGGGCAGCGCGGCGTCCGCGGCCGCCCGGATGATGGCCGCGCCCTGGGCGACCTCGGCGTCCAGGCCGTCCTGGAACGGGGTGGTGACGGCGAACGCGGCCTTCGCGCCGCGGAACGCCTCGGCGAGCGAGGCCGCGTCGAACAGATCGCCCGGCACGACCTCCACTCCGGCCGCCGCCAGCGCACGGGCCCGCCCGCTGCCGGGATCGCGCACGACGGCCCGCACGGCACGCCCCGCCTCCAGCAGGGCGGCGACCACCGCGCCACCCTGACCACCGGTTGCGCCGAGTACCGCTGTAGGCATGAGGTCTCCTTGATCGAGCGACATGGGTCCATGCTGACCCGGACCCGGCCGGCCCTGCCACCGGGAGGACACCGGAGTTGTCCGGGGCGTACCCGGCACGTCGCCCCGGCATCCCTGTCCTGCCGGAGGCCGGGGCGACGTACCGTACTGCGGAGGGCTCAGCCGCCGGCGGCGGACCCGGCGGCGTTGCGCCAGACGGTGAGGTCCAGCGTCATGTACTCACTGGGCGAATCCTCGCTCGGGAGCCCCTGGACCGTCACGAGGCCCATGTGCCCGGTACCCGTCGTGACGCAGATCTGCCTGCCCTTGGAGAGCGTGCTGAGCTCGATGGTCTCGGTGAACCGGGTCTCCGCGAGGCAGACGTCGAGCGATCCCACCTGCCCCGGATCGAGCAGCACGAGAGTGCCGCCCGTGGTCTCGGAGTCGAGGTACCCGCCGGTGTCGTAGGAGAGTTCGTACTCACCGTCCTCGCCCTTCTGGGGCCGGACGTCGTCGTCCCCGAGCGTCAGGTGGTAGCCGGCCGGCAGGTTGATGCCCTGGAACTCGGCAGGCTCCGGCCGGGGCTTGGTGCTCGGCTTGGAGTCGGTCTCCTTGTCCGCGCTCGGCTTCTGGTCGCCGGTCGTGCCGCTCGTCTGCCTCCCGCCCGAGGAGCCGCCCGCCTGCGACTTCTGATCGTCGTTCTTGAGCAGGAAGTACAGTGTGCCGCCGGCCACGACACCGAGGACCAGCGCGGCGGCGATGGCGGTGACCGCACGCCGCTTGCCGGAGCCCTGGGGGCGCTGGGGCGCCTGCGGCACGGGGGTGCCGGGGTACGCCTGCCCCTGCGTCGGGAAGTGGGTCGGGGCGTACGCGTTGGCGTGCGCCTGGCCCTGGGCCGGATGGGGCACCTGGTACGGAGGCTGGGGCTGGGGCGGGACGGGAGAGGGCTGAGCCGGCTGAGTGAGCTGCTGCGCCACGGGCGGGCCGTAGCCCGGAGGCGGGGTCGCCGGGGCCACCGGCGCGGTGGGCGAGTGGCTCGCGGGCGTGGTGGGCGAGTACGCCGCAGGCGGGGCGGCGGCCGGAGGCGGCGGGGTCTGGACCGGGGCCGGGGCGGCCGCGCGTACCGTGATGTCGGCGGAGACCGGGGCGGGCAGCCAGTCCTCGGGGCGGCGCAGCACCGTCTCCGCGTTCGCGGACTGGCACAGCGCGATGACCTCGGCGATCGACGGCCTGGCCGCCGGGTCCTTGGCGAGGCAGCGGCTGACCAGCTCCATCAGCCGCGGCGGGACCTGGGTGAGGTCGGGCTCCTCGTGGACGATCCGGTAGAGAACACCGTGCGAGGTCCCCTCGCCGAACGCCGGTGTCCCCGTCGACGCGTACGCCGCCACCTGGCCGAGCGCGAAGACGTCGGTGGCCGGGGTCACCTTGCGCCCGGCGGCCTGCTCCGGCGCCATGAACGAGGGGGTGCCGATGGTGACGCCGCTGCCGGTGAGCGAGGTCGCGTCGGCGGCGTGGGCGATGCCGAAGTCGATGACGCGGGGGCCGTCGGCGGCGAGCAGCACGTTGGACGGTTTGAGGTCGCGGTGGACGATGCCCGCGCCGTGGATGACGTGCAGTGCCTCGGCCATGCCCGCGATCAGCAGCACCACCGTCTCGACGGGCAGCGCCCCGTGCGCGACGACCGCGTCGGCGAGCGAGGGACCCGGCACGTACGCGGTGGCCAGCCACGGGTGCGCGGCGTCCGTCGCCGCGTCGATGACCGGCGCGGTGAACAGGCCCTGCACGCGCTGCGCGGACTTCACCTCCTGGGCGAACCGGCGGCGGAATTCGGCGTCCTCGCCGAACTCGGGCCGGATCACCTTGATGGCCACCGGCCGCCCGCCGGGGGTGTACGACAGGTACACCTTGCCCATGCCGCCCGCGCCGAGCTTGGCGGCGAGCCGGTATCCGGCGATGGTGGTCGGGTCGTCTCCCTCAAGCGGTTGGAAGACCTGGGAGGCCCTTCCCGGGTCCGGCTGCTGACCACTCATCACTAACGTCTCCCACGCAGAACGCCGATATCGAATCGGCACCTTATACAAGTACGGGCCCTCGGCGCCCGTTCCGGCCGGGCAGGGGCTTTCCCGTACTCAGAACCGGGAGGACGCCGTGGGCGGTGGGCCCGGTTGCAGATCCGGCCCCCGGGGCAGCCTGCGCGCCGCGTACGTGCCCGCACCCGCCGCCAGCAGCATCACGCAGCCCGCGAAGATCAGCCCGGCCTGGCGCAGCCCGAGCCAGGTCGCCAGGGCGCCGACGCCCACCACCGGCAGTGAGATCCCGCCGTACGCGACGACGAAGAACGCCGAAATGGTGCCGCCGCGGTTGCGTGCCGGGGCCGCGCCGCTGATCAGGGTGAGCGCGGCACGGAAGGCCAGCCCCTGGCCGGTGCCGCCGCACAGGGCGCCCAGGACGAGCAGCAGCAGGGATTCGGCGATCAGTGAGGACGCCACCAGCAGGAGTCCGGCGACGAGGATGCCGCAGCCGACCGGGAGTGCGAGTCGTGCGCCGATCCGTTGGGACAGGGACTGTCCGACCGTCGAAGCGAGGAACACGGAGAAGACCACGGCGCCCGAGACCGCCAGATTGTGTATACCGAGCGTCCGCGCGGCGAAGCTCGGTGCGACCGCCGTGAACAGGCCCAGCAGCGCGAAGCCGGCGAAGGCCGCCAGCGAGGCGGGCAGGAAGACCCCCTTCACCTCGGCGGGGACGGACAGCCCCTGTGGTCTCGGACGTGGCAGGTGCTTCGGCTCGGCGACGGTCTCCGGCAGGAGCCAGGTGATCCCGCAGGCCAGGGTCACCAGGCCCAGATGGACCCAGAACGGAAGCGTCAGCGGCCAGGGCGTGTACTGCGCGAGGATCCCGGAGAGCAGGGGGCCGCAGCCCAGACCGCCCATGTTCGCCGCGGTGGCGGCGAACCCCGCACGGGCCTTGTGCCCGGGGCCCGCCAGTTCGATCACGGCCGCCGTCGCCGCACCGCTCAGCAGACCGGCCGCGCAGCCGGACAGCAGCCGCCCCGCGAAGAGCAGCGGCAGACCTCCTTCCGCCAGGAAGCACCCCGCGCTCGCCGCCGACAGGCCCAGTGCGCACAGCAGCACAGGTCTTCGGCCGGCCTCGTCGGAGTAGTTCCCCGCCACCAGCAGCACCGTGATCACGGCGAGCGCGTAGACGGCGAAGACCACCGTCACCATCAGCTCCGAGAACCCCAACTGTTCCTGATAGAGCCCGTACAGCGGGGTGGGCAGGGTGGTGCCGGCCATTCCGATGGCGAACACCGATGCGGCGGCCACGTACCCGGGCCGCCACCGGCCGCCGGTGTTCCCTGTGCACTCGCGAGCATTCACGCACATCACCTCGCGGCCGGTGTTCCGGCGCGGCCGGGCCCGGGAGCGGTCAGTCCCAGAGCTCGTGCGTCGCGACCCGCTCGGTGTACGCCGGCCTGCCCTCGGTGTAGACGAGCTGCAGGCGGGTGAACTGCCGCAGTTCGGGATGGGCCGTCCAGGACTTCGGGCGGTCCAGCCGGACGATGACGGGATAGGTGTGGAACTTGCCGGCCGCGCAGTACGGATCGCAGTCGTTCACCGCGTCAAGTGCCCTGCCCACGGCGGAATTCGAGCCCCAGTGGGACCACTGGATGTCGATGAGGCGGTTGTTGCCGTCGCCGCAGGCGAGCAGGAAGTCGCCGGGCCGTACCTGTGGGTTCGAGAAGCAGTCGACGGCCACCACGCGTGCCGACGGGCGGGACTCCGTGGTGGGGGATGCCGGCGTGGAAGCGGATGCCGGAACGGGAACCGCCGCCGCGAGTGCCGTGGCGGCGCACAGCATGAGCGCTGTCCTGAATTTGCGTGTGTGCATATCGGCTCCTCGGCTGCCTGAGGCCGGGCCCACGCCGACCGGCACAGTCGTCGGTCGTGGGCCCTTCTTCCAGCCGTCGTCCCTGAGACGACCATATGGCCACCCCCAGTGATACACCACCCGTACGGGTCATAACAGTGTAAAAATGGTACGAAAAGGTTCCGGGTGCCTCCGGCGCTCGTCAGCGGCCGGGCGGGGCGGCGCGCAGGGCACGGTCGATGTCCTGCGTCTGTTCCACGGCGTTCTCCGTCCGGCCCACTGCCGACTCCCATTCCGCCCGGTCGGGGCCGTCGAACCGGGGTGCGAAGTCCGGGTGTTGGCCGAGCCAGTGGGCCAGCCGTGCGCGTACCTCCTCGGTGCCGTACGCCTGATCGGCGGTGAGTTGGAGGTGGCGGACCTTCGCGCGTGCGCGCATGACCAAGGGGTCCTCGAACGCGCAGGCGGCGAGGGCGGCCCGCTCGCGGGCGGCGGCGGTGGGGGGATCGGTGGACACCCGTACGGGATCGCCGAGTTGAGCCGCGTTCACCCGGTCCGCGGCGACCTGGGCATCGAACCGCAGGCGCAGGGTCTGCGACAGCCATGCGTGGTATGCGCCGGTGAACGCCGCCGGGTCACGGGCGGCTCCGGCGTTGTGGGCCACCCACTGTGCCGCTTCCAGGGCCATGGCCACTCCCTGGCCCATCGTGGGATTGGTGTACGCGACCGAGTCCCCGACGCCGACGAGGCCGGTGACCACGGGCCCGTCGGCGTCGGCCGGTGTGGTCCAGCGATTGTGCAGGCCCCCCATCGCGAGCACCCCGGAGACCGGCTCGGGCTCCAGCGCCAGCCAGGCCGCGATGGCGGGAAACAACCGGGCGACCCGCTCGAACACCGCCGGGTCCCGCAGCGCCGCGCGGGTCGGATCGGCGGTGGACACCGTCAAGGAGGCCGCGAAGATGCCGTTGTCCGACGGGAACACCCCGCCGACCGCGAACGCCGAGGACGAACCCGCCTTGACGCGTCCGGCATCACGCGGCCCGTCGGGGCGCAGCCGGTACCAACGGCAGAAGTACGCGATCGGGACGCGGTGGTTCTCCACGACGGCGTCCCGGCAGCCCGCCCCGGACAACCAGCGGGGCACCGGCGAGCGGCGGCCCCCGGCGTCGAGCACCAGATCCGCATCGTGCGTCCCGCAAGCGGACCGTACCCCCGTGACCTGCGGGATGTCACCGCGTCGGTCGAGCAGGAGCCCCTCGGCGGGCTCCCCGAGGCGTACCTCGACGCCCGGCTCGCGGTGCACCGCATCGTGCAGGGCGGCCTCCAGAACGATGCGCCGGGTCTGGATCGTCACCAGGTCCTCGTCGCCGGGGCGGGCGGGCCCGCGATCGTCGAACCACTCCAATTCGTTGCGTTCCCGGGCGCCCCTGCGCAGCATCGCGCGGTACACGTCCGGAACCTCCGTGTCGAGCACGGTCCGGACCGGGGCCAGGAGTCCGTGCGGCTGGACCGCCTGCGGCACACCGGGGCGGTGCCAGTCGAAGAAGTCCCGGTCAAGATCCGTTCCCGGGCGGTGGCCGTCCCGTTCGAAGAGGGTCACCCGATGACCCCGCCGCCCCAGGAACAACGCTGCGGCCAGGCCGCCGATCCCGCCGCCGACAATCGCAACCCGCGTCAATGTGGTCCCCTCCACGCCGTGTTGCGGACCAACCGTATCCCAGGCCCGGGGCGCGAGCCGCCGGCGGGTCCAGGGTGCCCGGTGCGACGTGAACGGGAGAGCCTAACCCCGCTCCACCAGCCGCTCGGTCGCCGAAAGCGCCATGCGCAGTGCGCTCGCCCGGTCCGCGCCGCGCTGGCCGAGGACCACACGGGTGCTCAACCCGTCGAGCAGGGCCAGGAGTTCGGAAGCACGGGCCGCCGTGTCCAGGTCCTCGGCGAAGCGGCCCTGCCGCACGCCCTGGGCCAGGAGCGATTCGAGGTCCTCCTGCCAGCCGCGGTCGATCTCGGCCTGGGCCTGTCGCAGCGGCTCGTTCGACGCCGTGCGCGCCCACAGCTCGATCCACAGCGTCCAGCGCGGGTCGCGCGGCCCGACAGGCAGGTACAGCTCGATGAACTGGCCGAGCTTGCGTCCGGCGCCGGCCCGGCCGGCCAGCAGCGTCCGGCGCTCCTCGGTGAGCGCGTTCTCGCTCCAGCCCAGCACCTCCAGGAGCAGCTGGTCCTTGCTGCCGAAGTAGTACAGGATGTGGCCGCCGCTGGTGCCGAGGCGTTTGGCGAGTGCCGACATGGTCAGTCCGGCCAGGCCGTCCTCGGCGATGGCCGTCATCGCCTCCTCCAGCATGCGTTCCCGGGCCAGATGCCCGTCCCGCCGTCGCGCCGTCGCCGCCACGCCACCCCTCCTGTTCCGTGGACTCCACGACGACCCTACGGGACGGCTCCGGCCCGCCGATTTCGGCGGAGGTCTTGACGGGCCCCCGCGGACACATCTTGAATGCCGTTCTAACTTTTAGAACGGCGTTCAAAGTACTGTTCCGGGGCTCCCGGAGCACGCACGGATGAGGGGCAGGCCGCATGACGCAGCAGGAGACGACCGCGAGAGCGCCCGGCGGGACCGCGGCCACCGACCAGGCCTTCCAGGTCGAGACGCACGGCATCGACCCCATTCCCGACGAGGAGCGCCACGGCGGCGCGAGGGATCTGTTCTGGCTCTGGTTCGGATCCAACCTCACCTTCACCTACGTCATCAACGGCGCCCTGGCCGTCGCCTTCGGGCTCTCCTTCTGGCAGGCGACCGGCGTCGTCGTCATCGGCGGACTGGCGTTCTTCGCCATCAGCGCCGCCGGGCTGAGCGGCGTACGCACCGGCACCGCCACCCTGGTGATCTCCCGGGCGCCCTTCGGCGTCCGCGGCAACTGGCCCGCCGGAATGCTCAACTGGGTGGTCAGCATCGGCTACACCATCCTCAACACGGTCGTCGGCACGCTCGCCCTCGAAGCGTTCTTCGCCGACCTGGGATGGATCTCCGGCCACACCGGGCGGGCCCTCGCCCTGCTGATCACCCTCGCGCTGACGTTCCTCGTCGCCCTCTGGGGCCATGCCACCGTCCAGCTCGCCGAGCGCTGGATCGCGTACGCACTCGCCGTCGGATTCGCCGCACTCCTCGTGTTCCTGCTGCCGGGAGCCGACACCGGCGGGGCGGCGGTCCACCCCGGTGCCTCCGGGTGGAGTCTCGCCTTCGTCGTGATGCTGGCCGGGCCGTTCTCGTACGTCCCGATGCCCGCCGACTACACGCGCTACCTGCCGAGGACGACCTCGCTGCGCTCGCTCACCTGGTACGGAGCCCTGGGCGGCTTCGTCTCCTCGGTCGCCCTGGGCGTGGCCGGGGTGGCCGCCGCCACGCAGACGGACATGACCGACGCCGTGGCGGGCGCCGAGAAGCTGCTGCCGGGATGGTTCCAGCCGCTCTTCCTCGCCCTCGTGCTCGGCGGCTCGGTCACCAACTCCATCGTCACGCTCTACTCGTCGAGCCTGAACCTCCAGGTGCTCGGCGTCCCCTGGAGCCGCTCCAAGGCCATCATCATCAGCGCGGCCGTCACCGCAGCGGGCTCCCTCTGCGCGCTCTTCCTCACCGACTTCACCAGCTCGCTGCTGTCCTTCCTCTCCCTGCTCATCATCGTGTTCGCGCCCTGGGGCGGTGTGTTCCTCGCGGACATGGTGATGCGCCGCTGCCACTACGACGCACCGGCACTGCACGCCGGACCGGACGGCACCTACTGGTACCGCGCCGGCTACCACCCCGCCGGCATGACCGCGCTGCTCGCCGGCATGGTCTTCGCCGCGCTGACCTGCGACTCCGAGCTGTGGACCGGCCCGCTGGTCGCACCCCTGGGCGGCGCCGACCTCACCCTGCTCGGCTCCGTCGTCTCGGCCCTCGTCTACTGGGCGCTCGCCCGCCGGACCGTCGCACCGCACACCGAACCCTCCTGACCGGCGGCCAGACCCCGCCGGTCCACCGACCGACCGCACCATCGCACCACAAGGAGTCACCCCGCATGACCAGCCCCGTCCACCCCGCGCACCTCGTCCTGCGCAACGCCCGCATCCACACCGTCGACCCGGAGCTCCCCGAGGCACAGGCCATGGCCGTGGTCGACGGCCGTATCGCCTGGCTCGGTTCCGACGAGGACGCGAAGGGGTGGACGGGGCCCGGCACCCGGGTGATCGACGCCGGGGGCAAGCTCGTGCTCCCCGGGTTCGTCGACGCCCACAACCATGTCCGGCTCGGCTCGGACGACGCCTGCGTCCAGCTTTCCGGCGCCGCGACCCTCGACGAGGTCCACGCCCGCATCCGCGCCTGGCGCACCGCCAACCCCGACGCCGGGTGGATCGAGGCGGAAGCCTTCGACTACTCGGCCATCCCGGACGGCCGGATGCCCACCGCCGCCGACCTCGACCCGGTCACCGGCGACGTACCGGCCTTCGTGCTCAGCTACGACGTGCACACCGCGTGGGTCAACACCGCGGGCCTGCGCCGCCTCGGCATCGACCGCGACCACACCGATCTGCCGTTCGGTGAAGCCGTGACCGACCCGGACACGGGTGAACCCACCGGCTTCATCAAGGACTTCGCGGTCAAGGGCCTGTCCCGCGACGGCCACCGCGCCCTGCAGCAGCTGGGCCTTCCGTGGGCCTCGGCGGACCGCCAGTACGGTCGGCTCGCCACGTCCCTGGACGATGCCATCCGCTTCGGCATCACCACGGTGGTCGAACCCCAGAACTCGCTCGACGACCTGCCGCTCTTCGACCGCGCACGCGCCGAGGGCCGGCTCAGGTCCCGGATCGTCGCCGCGCTCTTCCACCCGCGCGGCACCACCGACGCCGACCTCGACGACTTCGCCACCGCCGCCCACCGCTACGACGACGACCGGATCCGGGTCGGACCGCTCAAGCTCTACATCGACGACGTGGTGGAGCCGCGGACCGCGGCCCTGCTGGAACCCTACGCGGGCTGCCGCCACCACCGGGGCGACACCTTCTACCCGCCCGAGGAGTTCGCCGAGCTGCTGACGAAGCTGGACGCCCGCGGCTTCCAGTGCTTCGTCCACGCCACCGGCGACCGGGGCATCCGCACCGTACTGGACGCCGTCGAGCGGGCCCGCACGGTCAACGGGGAGCGGGACGCCCGCCACCAGGTCGTGCACGTCGAGTGCCTGGACCCCGAGGACACCCCGCGGTTCGCCGCCCTGGGCGTGGTCGCGTGCATGCAGCCCCGCCACTGCGCCCCGGAGGTAGCCGGCCCCGGCAAGGACTGGGCCGAGAACGTCGGGGAGGAGCGCTGGCACAAGGCATGGCCGATGCGCAGCCTGCACACGGCAGGGGCCGTGCTCGCGCTCTCCAGCGACTGGAACGTGGCGGAGATGGACCCGATGATCGGGATCCACACCGCGGTCACCCGGCGCCCGCTCGGCGGTGGCGAGCCCTGGATGCCGCAGGAGACGATCAGTGTGGAGACCGCGGTCCACGGCTACACGATGGGCTCGGCGTACGCCAACTTCCTTGAGGAAGAACGGGGTTCGCTGACCGTCGGCAAGGCAGCCGACTTCGTGGTCCTGTCCCGTGACATCCTGCGCGCCGCACCCGAGGACATCCCCGGCACCGTCGCGGAGACCGTGGTGGTCGGCGGAGTCGTCGAGCACACTGCCTGACCCGCCCCGACGGCCTCCCGGAGTGCCACGCTTCCGCGTGCTCCGGGAGGCCGTCGGCGTTCATGCCGTACGTGGTGCGAGGTGGGGTGACCCGCGACGCCGTCAGGTGCCGTACGGGCCACCCCACCGGTCAGGCGGCCTGGATCTCGTAGAGCGCGAAGTTGCCCCACTGGAGGTTGGCGTCACGGACCGTCAGGCGCAGGCGCTCGGTCGTCACCCGCTGCGGCAGGGTGATCGTGCGCCGCTCGACGGTCGAGGTGTTGCCCGACCAGGCCAGTTGCTGCCCGGCGACCTGGGTCACCCAGGCCGAGCCGTTCCAGGTCTGCACATCGAGCTGCTTGATGCCCTGGCCGGTGGCGAAGGCGGTGTGCAGGGTGACGGTGCCGACGCTGGTGGGCCGGCGGAAGTCCATGTCGATGGTGCCGGGGAAGGCCACCCCGGAGGACACGCTGCTCCACGCGGTCGCGGTGTCGCCGTCGACCATCCGGTAGGCGTGGCTGTTGCCGAGCGTGGCGTACGAGGTGGTGACGACCGGCTGCGGCGGAGCCCCGGTGAACTGGTGGAAGCCCCGGTCGGGAGCGGTGGCCGGGACCGCGTTGCCGAAGTAGTCCTTGATGCCCTGCGTCACCGTCGCGCCGCGTCCCCTGGCGGGGGAGTCGGCCTGGAGCTTGTAGCCCGCCGGGTCGGTGCCGATGGAGACCAGCTTCGGGTCCGCCTTGATGGCGTTGATGTCGCCGGACGGGGCGATGGGGGTGTCGGTGCCCCAGTAGAGGTTGGAGTCGTAGACCGTGTTGTTGGCGGTGTCGTAGCCGGCCGTGGTCCGGTTGTAGAAGATGTTGTTGCGGATGTCGATGCCGCTCGCGTTGTTGTAGATGTGCACGATCTTGCCGAGCGGATAGTCACCGGCCCCGGTGTACGGGGGGTGCACGGTGACGACCCGGCCGCTCGCGTAGATCGTGTTGTTGTGGATCGAGGTGCCCGACGTCTCGGTGGAGAGGCTGAAGACCTCGAAGCCGTCGTCCTTGCTCAGGTTGTACCGGACCACGGTGTCCTTGGTCGGCGCTCCCTTGAAGGAGACGGTGATGAAGAACCCGCCGTCGTTGTCGTGGCTGTAGTTGTACTGGACGACGCTGTGGTTGTTGTCGGCGTCCGCGTCGAAGCCGTGACCGTCGGTGCCCGGCCCGTTGAACCCGGAACCCGACACCTCGTTGCGCTGCACGAGCAGGTCGTCGTTGCCCTGCCACCAGATGCCGACGTTGCCGCCCTTGAGGTTGAGCCGGCCGGTGGCGGCCTTGTGGACGCGGTTGCCCTCGACGACGGCGCCCCTGGTGTGCATCGGCGTGATGCCGCCGGCCGTCACGTCATGGACGTAGTTGTCACGGATCCTGACGTTCGTGCTGGGCGTCCAGGTGACGACCTCGCTGTCGGGGATGCCGGTCTCCACCGGGTACAGGCTCGTCATGCCGTTGCGCCGGGACCAGGTGGACCAGTTGATGATCCCGTACGAACGGATCTTGCTGACCTCGTTCTTCTCCACCACCAGGTTGTCGAAGTACGTGGGCGTCGTGTTGCCGCGGATGGAGATCAGCAGCCCCGCCGAGCTGACCGTGCTGCCGCCGGGTCCGTCCACGTCATGGATGTTCAGATTGCGCAGGGTGACGTTGGACAGCTTGCCCGCGTCCTTGCCGAACAGGTTCACACCTGTGCGGGGCGTGGTGCTGTCGCTCCAGTTGGTCACCTCAAGACCGTCGAGCGTGAAGTCGTGGACGTTGTTCAGCTTGACCGCGACGTCGGTCGTGCCGCCGCCCTCGATGAGGGGCTTGGCACCGGTCCCGTACGAGCCGACGAGCGCGGGACTGCCGACCGCCCCCGCCCCCTGCACATCCAGCCGTCCCTTCCACCGCTGACCCGCCTTGAACAGCAGCTGGTCGCCGGGGCCCAGCGTCAACTGGCTCGCTCTGGCAAGGGACTTCCAGGCAGCCGCCGCGTTGCGGCCCGATGCGCTGTCGTTGCCGGATTCGGCGTCGACGTAGTACGTGATGCCGGCCGCGCGCGGATGGGGCTGGTCCTTGGGCGCCGCCGCCTGCGCGGGCCCCGCCGCCACCGCGGAGAGGGGGAGAGCGAGAGCCGTCAGGAGCGCCCCTGCGATCCGCCTTCGCCGGGCGGGTGGAGTACTCGGGATACGTGAGGTACGCAAGTCTCGGTCCTTCCGATGGGATTGCCGGTCTCTGTTGCGCGTTACTTGCCGATCCCTGCAGTCATGCCTTCGACGATGCGACGGCCCAGCCAGAGGTAGAGCACGATCATGGGGTAGACCAGGATCACGATTCCGGCGAACAGGGCGCCCCAGTCGGAGCTGTACTGCATGGAGCTATAGAGGCTGAGAAGGGCCGCGGGCAGCGTGCGCTCCTCAGGCGTGGGGGTGATCAACAGGGCGAGCAGGGTCTCGTTCCACAGGCCGATGACGTTGAGGACGAGCACCGTCATCACACCCGGCTTGGCCACCGGCAGCACGA
The DNA here is from genome assembly GCF_042891445.1 of Streptomyces sp. NPDC001890. Classification (NCBI taxonomy): domain Bacteria; kingdom Bacillati; phylum Actinomycetota; class Actinomycetes; order Kitasatosporales; family Streptomycetaceae; genus Streptomyces; species Streptomyces sp. NPDC001890. The sequence continues at coordinate 233,649 of NZ_JBIATE010000013.1, forward strand.
CCTGGACGAAGGCGCGCAGCGGACCCGCACCGTCCAGCTCGGCCGCCTCCTCGATCTCGTGGGGCAGTGAGCGCATGTAGCCGGTCAGCACGAACACGGCGAACGGGAGCGACAGCACCACCTGGAAGACCAGCAGGGTGATCCGGTTGTCCCACCAGCCGGTCACCCAGTCGATCATGAACGTGGAGACGGAAAGCTTGATCACGATGATCGGGATCACGATCGTCTGGACCGGGATGCTCAGCCCCATCGCGAAGTACCCGGTGAGCCGCCCGGCGGCGCGCCGGTCGGAGCGGGCCAGGACATACGCGGCGGGCGCCGACAGCGCGACGATCAGCAGCGCTCCGACCAGGGTCAGGACGGTGCTGTTGAGCGCGGCGGCGGAGAAGCCGGCCGCCTTCCACGCCGCGGAGTAGTTGCCCCACTCGATGGTGTCCGGCAACGCGAACGGCGAGAGCCAGACCTGCCCGGAGTCCTTGAGCGACTGGAGGCCCACCCAGGCGACCAGCGCGAGGTTGAAGACGACCCAGGCCCACAGCGCGACGGTCGTCGCACGCGGCACCAGGATGTCGCCGAGCAGGCGCCTCATGAAAGCTCCACACGTTCGCGGCGGGTGACACGCCGGGTCAGTACGATGAGGATCGTCGTGACGATCAGGATGACGACGCCCATGGCGGCACCCGAACCCAGCTCGGGCACACCGCTGCCGGCCACCGAGGCGTACTGCTGCACCGCCACGGTGCGGGCCTGGATCGGCGGACTCGCCGGTGTACCGGCCGTGGTGAAGGCGATCACGATCTCGAACACCTTCAGGCTGTTGACCACCCACAGCACGGCCGACACCGCGAACACGTCCCAGGTCAGCGGCAGTGTGATGTGCCGGAACTGCTCCCACTTCGTGGCGCCCATCAGCGTGGCGTCCTCGTAGAGGTAGGGCGGGATGGAGTCGGCGGCCGACATCATCAGCGCCACGTAGAAGCCCGTGCTCGACCACACCAGCCCGGCGACGATGCACTTGAACACCATGTCCGGGCCCAGCCACGGCCGCCCCTCGATGCCGACCCAGCCCAGGACCGTGTTGACCGCGCCGTCGGGGTTGAGCAGGAAGCCGATGGCCACGCCGACCGCGATCACCGAGATGATCATCGGCAGGAAGATCACGGACCGGATGAAGGCCCGGCCCTTGAGCTGCCGCAGCACCATCATCGACAGGAACGTGAAGGCGAAGACCAGGACCCCGCCGCCGAAGGCCAGCACGAAGGTGTTGACGAAGGCGGTACGGAAGGCCTCGCTGCGCGCCAGGCCGAGGTAGTTGCCCAGACCGTTCCACGTCATGGCGGAACCGGGCCCCGCCCATGTGTGGAAGCTGACCCAGAAGCCGAACAGCGACGGCAGGACGAAGAGCACGGAGTAGGCGATCAGCGCGGGGAGCAGGAAGGGCCAGAAGGCGCGCTCACGCGCCGGCCGCACCCGTTTGCCGCCCTTGCCCGCGGTGGGTGCCGCCACTGCCGCGGGCGGGGTGAGTGTTGCTGTCCCCATGGGTTCAGCCCTTGCTGGCGAGGTAGTCGGTGACCTTCTTCTTGCCGGTCCTCACGAAGGTCGCGGCATCGATCTTGCCGGAGAGCAACTGGTCGTCCAGGGGCAGGAAGACGTTGTTCCACCAGTTCTTGTCCGTGACCATGTCGTCGTAGGTGCGGTGGGTGGACTTCGCCTCGGCGACGTCCTTCTGCACACCCGCCAGGTAGCCGGGCGCCGGGACGTCCGGGCGAGCGGGGATGTTGTGCGCGGCGGTGGAGATCTTCTCCCCGTACTTCTTCTGCATCGCGAAGGCGAGGAACTTCTTGGCCCCCTCGATGTTGTGGCCCTTGGCGTTCACGCCCCAGCCGAGCGTGCCGACCTCCACGGAGTTCTTGCCACCGGCCGGCAGCTGGAACGAGGCGACCTCGGTGCCCTCGGCCAGCTTCGCGTCGGTCTCGGCGGCCAGCCAGGTGCCGTTGAGGTTCAGGTCGTACTTGCCCTGCGCCCAGGCGTCCTGCGCGGCAGGGTACTTGGTGGCCATGAAGTCCTTCTGGAAGTAGCCGCCGTCGGCCAGCTGCTCCACCTTCTCGGCCGCCGCGAGAACGGCCGGCTCGTCCCAGGCGGCCGGGTCCTTGCGCAGGGCGTTGAGGCTGCCGGCCCCCTCGGAACGGACCAGGGCCGAGTAGAACCAGTACGCGTTGTAGAAGTTGACCGTGCCGTCCTGGCCCAGCGGTGTGCGGCCCTCCTTCTTCGCCTTGTCGAGATAGGCGATGAACTCGTCCCACGTCTTCGGAGCGAGCCCCGCGTGCTTGGAGGCGTCGTACCAGACCGCGGTGGAGATCACGGTGTGGGCCATGAAGCGGACGTGGTCCTGGTCGGTCGACGCGTCCACCACCGACTGGGGCAGCACGTCCCGCACCTTCTTGCCCTCGCCGGGCACCTCCATGTCCAGGACGTCGTCGAGCGGCGCGGCGAGGTTCTGCGTGACGAAGGCGCCGACACTGTCGGTGGAGGTGTCGAACAGGTCCGGGCCCTGGCCCGCGTTCATCTCGGTGGGGAGGGTGTCGGTGCCCTTGCGGCCCACGAACTTCAGGTCGACCTTGGTGCCGGTCGCCTTGGTGAAGTCGTCGGCTATCGACTTGATGAGCTTGCCCTGCGGCTCGTCGGCTCCCCAGGAGGAGGTGTAGACCAGCTCCTTCTCCGAGGTGGCGGAACCGTTCTTCTTTCCGCAGGCGCCTACGCTCAGGGCGAGAGCTCCGACGGTGAGCATGACTGTCAACTTACGCACGGGGGTGTGCCTTTCGTGAGGGTGACCGGTGAGCACGGGATCCGGCGGGCGTGGCGCCGCGGCCGGGGATCAGTGCGGCAGGAGGGACACGACGGTGCCGGTGCGGCGGGCCTGCTCGGCCGCCCAGACGACGCGGTGCGTGGCCAGGCTCTCCGCACCGTCGGTGATTACCAGGGAGGGGTTGTTCTTGCCGATGGCATCGACGAACGCGTCGAACAGGGCCGCGTCACCGCCGCCGTGCCCGGTGGCCGCCGTGGGATCGCCGTTGGCACCGGTGTCGATGACGGTGACCTCGTCGGTGACGAAGTCGTGCACGCGCAGGACGACTCCGTCCCCGTCGATGGAGCCTCGGGTGCCGAAGATCCGGGTCTTGCGGTGCTCCAGCGCCGCGAACGCGGTGACCGTGCAGGTGGCGGAGGTGCCGTCGGCGAACTCCATGGTCACCACCTGGGTGTCGACCACGTCGTTGTCACAGCTGTACGCGCACCGGCCGTACGGGCCCTCGCGCAACGCCGCGAGCACGCCTTCCTTCGTGTGGTCGGCCGTGACCGCGGACAGCGGCCAGAACTCCTTGTCCGCGTCGCCCAGGCAGCCGAGGTAGATGCGCTTGGCGGAGTACGGGCAGGTGGATTCCACCGGGCACTCCACACAGCGGTCCGCCGCACCCTCGGGCCGGTTCTCGGCCCGGAAGTGCACCAGATTGCCGAAGGACGACACCCGCTCGGGCAGCGCCCCCTTGACATGGGTGATCCAGTCGAGATCGTGGCAGGCCTTGGTCATCAGCATCGGCCCGGACCCCTCCTCGCTGCGCCAGTTGCCCCGTACGAACGAGTGGGCCTGATGCCACCAGCCGACCTGTTCCAGGTGCTGGATGTTCATCACGTCGCCGATCCGCCCCTCGGCGATCAGCTCCCTGAGCCTGATCGTGTAGGGCGTGTAGCGCATGACATGGCAGACGGCCAGCAGAACGTCGTTGCGGTCGGCGGCCGAGGAGATGGCGGCCGCCTCCTCCTCGCTCTGCGCCATCGGCTTCTCCAGGAGCAGGTGGTAGCCGAGATCGGCCGCCCGCACGGCGGGTTCCGTGTGCATGCTGTCCTGCGTCGAGATCACCGCCGCGTCGGCCAGCCGGTCCCGGGCGAGCAGATCCCGCCAGTCGGCGAAGACGTTCTCGGCCGGTACGTCATGCGCGGCCGCCATGCTCCGCCTGCGTTCCGGATCGGGTTCGGCCACGGCCACCACACGCGCCATGCCGGTCTCCAGAGCACGCCGCGCGTAGCTCATACCGCGCAGCCCCGCCCCGATGATGGCGAGAGTGACCACAAATACCCCCTCGGACTTGCGACTTACTAATGCAAGCTGTTTTTATTTCTCATGTACAGAGCCTGTCAAGGGAGTGACGGTGACAATTTCCGGAGGCGACACCTCGCGGCTGCGGCGCATCAATCTGGTCACGACGCTTCGCGCCCTGCGCGGCCAGGGCCCTCTCAGCCTCACCGAGGTCACCAGACGCACAGGTCTGTCCCGCCCGACGGTGGAGAGCCTGACGGAGGAGCTGCTCGGCTCGGGATGGCTGAAGGAACTGCCGCCCCAGCCGGGCCACATGGGCCGCCCCGCCAGGCTGTTCAGTTTCCACTCGACCGGCGACTACGTGCTCGGCATCGACATCGGCTCGTACAGCATCAGGGCGGCCGTCGCCGACCTCGACGGCACCGTCGTGGCGGCCCGCACGGAGCGGGTGAGCGCGGACGCGGGGCGTTCCGTACGCCTGGCCGCCGTGCGCACGACGGCCGTCGGGGTGCTGGAATCGGCGGCGGTACGGTCCGCCCAGCTCGCCGCGGTCTGTGTCGGCACCACGGGTGTGGTCAGCCATGACGGCCGGGTCAAACGCTGCGTCGGCCTGCCGGAATGGGACGGTCTGGACCTCGCGGGCGAGTTGGGCACCGACTTCGACTGCCCGGTCCTGGTGGAGAACGACTGCAATCTCGCCGCACTCACGGAGGGCTGGATCGGCGAGGCCCAGGGCGTCGACGACGTGGCCTTCGTGCTGTCCGGAGTACGCACCGGGGCCGGTCTGCTGATCGGCGGCCGGGTGCACCGGGGGCGCGGGGGAGCGGCCGGTGAGATAGGCGCCCTGCCCCTGCTCGGCTGGCACCGGGCCACCTCGCATCTGACCGGCTATCCGAAGATGCCGGCGGACATCCTGCCCCAGGAGGCCGCCGAGTACGTCTTCGCCCAGGCCCGGACCGGCGAACCGGCCGCCCGCTGGGCCGTGGAGCAGTACGCCCATGACCTGGCCGAAGGCATCGCCGCCCTGGTCCTGGCCCTGGATCCGGAGCTCGTCGTGATCGGCGGCGGGGTCTCACGCTCCGGTGACGTGCTGCTGGAGCCGCTGCGGCGGCACCTGGACCCGCTGTGCCTGGAACCCCCGGCCCTGGCGGTCTCCACCCTCTCCGACCAGGCCGTGGTGCTGGGCGCCGTCCGGCTCGCCCTCGACCATGTGGACGCCCGGCTCTACGACGTCGACACGGTGCTGCCCGAACCGTCGTCCTGAACCCCGGCCCCGGGTGCGGCGTGCCGCTGTTCCCTGCTTCTCTTAACAAAAGACTCTGTATATGTGAGGCGGGTGTCCTCGGGACACGGGCCCGGTGAGCAGAGGCACGGACGGCGGGGCGCTCCCGGCCGACCGGCCTGCGGGAACAGCAGGGGTACGGGCGTGGCAGGGCGTTCGTCTGCCGCTGCGCCGCTGCGCTTCAGCGGCGCAGGGCGGTCTCCTGTTCCATGTGCGACAGCTTCTCGGGATTGCGCACGGCGTAGACGGCGGAGACGAGACCGTCGGCGATGCGCAGCGTGATGACGGTGTCGAGCACGCCGTCGAGCCGGACGATCAGGGCCGGGCAGGCGTTGACCTGTGCCGGCAGCAGCGAGAGGTCGGTGACCCGGCCCAGCCCGGTGGCCAGCAGGCGGGCCACCTTGTCGACCCCCACGACCGGGCGCAGGACGGCCTGCTTGATTCCGCCGCCGTCGCCCATGAGGACCACGTCCGGCGCGAGGATGTCGAGCAGGCCCTGCAGATCGCCCGTCTCGGTCGCCCGCCGGAACGCGTCGAGCGCGTCCCGGGTCTCGGCCGGCGAGACGGCCTCGCGCGGTCGGCGCGCGGCGACGTGGGTCCGTGCCCGGTGCGCGATCTGGCGTACCGCGGCCGGGCTCTTGTCGACGGCCTCGGCGATCTCGTCGTACTCGACGTCGAACACCTCGCGCAGCACGAACACCGCCCGCTCGGTCGGTGCGAGGGTTTCCAGAACCAGCAGCATCGCCGTGGAGACACTGTCCGCCAGCTCGATGTCCTCGGCCACGTCGGGCGCGGTGAGCAGCGGCTCGGGAAGCCAGGAGCCGACGTAGGACTCCCTGCGGCGGCCGAGCGTGCGCAGTCGGCTCAGCGCCTGGCGCGTGGTGATCCTGACCAGGAACGCGCGCTGGTTGTGCACCGTGCCGAGGTCGACACCCGCCCACCTCAGCCAGGTCTCCTGCAACACGTCCTCCGCGTCGGCGGCCGAGCCGAGCAACTCGTACGCGACGGTGAAGAGCAGGCCGCGATGGGCGACGAACGCCTCGGTGGCGGGATCGGCGCGTACGCCCTCCGCGACCTGCCCGGCCATGTCCGCTGTGCGCTCGCTCTTCACCGGCTGCTCCTGTCTGTTCGCTCTCGACGGTGCCACGCGCACAAGACGCCGGTCCGTGCCGTTCTGTGACACCGGCGGGCAGTGGCGCAGGTCACACAGGAGGGGCTGTCACAACGAGCGGGGCGTCGGCGTCTCGTGTCCGTCGAGTGCAACACCACGAGTGAGGACGAAGCCATGGACGCCCGATTCAACCTGTTCGAGAACGAGACCGCCGCCAAGTTCGCCAAGCGGTTCGCCAACGCCGGCCTGGTGATCCAGCAGTCGTCGCTCCCGCAGTCCACCCAGGAGCTGGTGTCGCTGCGGGCCAGCCAGATCAACGGCTGCGGCTGGTGCATCGACATGCACACCAAGGAGGCCACGGCCGCCGGTGAGACCGCGCTCCGGCTCAACCTGGTCGCGGCGTGGCGCGAGTCCACCGTGTTCACCGAGGCCGAACGGGCCGCGCTGGCCCTCGCCGAAGAGGGCACCCGGCTGGCGGACGCCCACGAAGGGGTGTCCGACGAGACCTGGGCCGCGGTGCGCAAGCACTACGACGACGACCAGGTCGCCTCGTTGGTCGCCCTGGTCGCCCTGATCAACGCGGCCAACCGGCTCGCCGTGATCGTGCACCTGAAGGGCGGCTCCTACGAGCCCGGCATGTTCGCCGCCTCGACCGGCTGACCGGAGGACGGCGGCAGGGAGCTGCCGGGGGGTGGCACCAAGCGAAGGGCGCCTGATGAGCAGCTGCTCATCAGGCGCCCTTCATGGCGCTTGTGGAGGATCAGACCGCCGGAGACGGGTAGGTCGGGTACTCCACGCCGGAGATGTGCCGGACGACCCGGATGACCTGGCACGAGTAGCCGAACTCGTTGTCGTACCAGAGGTAGAGGATCGCGTTGTCGCCGTCGACCTTGGTCGCGCCGGCGTCGACGATCGAGGAGTGGCGCGAGCCGACGAAGTCCATGGAGACGGCGTCGGGCGCGGTGGTGAAGTCGATCTGGCGCTTGAGCGGCGAGTGCAGCGAGACGTCGCGCAGGTACTCAAGGACCTCGTCGCGGTTGGTCTCGCGGCCCAGGCGCAGGCTGAGGATGGCGATCGAGACGTCCGGGACGGGGACGCGGATCGAGCTGCCGGTGATGGGGGCCTTGAGGTCGGGCAGGGCCTTCGCGACGGCGGAGGCGGCACCGGTCTCGGTGATGACCATGTTCAGCGGCGCGGAGCGGCCACGGCGGTCGGCCTTGTGGTAGTTGTCCAGCAGGTTCTGGTCGTTGGTGAACGAGTGGACGGTCTCCACGTGGCCACGCAGGACACCGTACTCGTCCGCCATCGCCTTCAGCGGCGGCACGATCGCGTTGGTGGTGCAGGACGCGCAGGACAGGATCTGCTCGTCCGGCTTGATCATGTCGTGGTTGACGCCGTGCACGATGTTCGGGACGTCGCCCTTGCCCGGCGCGGTCAGGACGACCTTGTCGATGCCGGGACGCAGGTGCTTCGACAGGCCCTCGCGGTCGCGCCACTTGCCGGTGTTGTCGATGAGGATGGCGTCCTTGATGCCGTGCGCCGTGTAGTCGACCTCGGACGGGTCGTTGGCGTAGATCACCTTGATCTCGTTGCCGTTGGCAACGATGGTGTTCTTCGCCTCGTCGACGGTGATCGTGCCCTGGAACTGGCCGTGGATCGAGTCGCGGCGCAGCAGCGAGGCACGCTTGACGATGTCCTGGTCGCCGCCCCCGCGGACGACGATGGCGCGCAGCCGCAGTCCGTTGCCGGAGCCGGCCTTCTCGATCAGCAGGCGGGCGACGAGGCGGCCGATGCGGCCGAACCCGTACAGGACGACATCGCGACCGTCGCCGCGCTCGATCTTGTTGGCACCGGTGGCCCCGGCGACGGCCTCGGCGGTGAACTCCTCGACGGAGAGACCGCGGTCGTCGGCCGCGTAGGTCGCGGCGAGCATGCCGATGTCGATCTGGGAAGGACCGAGGTCGAGCGTGGTGAGGGCCTGGAGGAACGGCAGCGTGTCGGTGACCGACAGCTCCTCACCGGCGATCTGGCGGGCGAATCGGTGGGTCTTCAGGATGCTGACCACCGACTTGTTCACCAAGGATCGGCTGTGGAGCAGGACCGTTACATCCCGCTCCCGGTGCAGTTTCCCGATGACCGGGATCATCGACTCCGCGATCTCCTCGCGGTTCTTCCAGCTGGTGAACGAGTCGTCATTGACAGTCACAGGTTTATCTTTCGAGCTAGGCGGCGCTCATATGCTAACCCCTCGCTACTTTGATCATTCGAATGGGTCGCCCGGGCCGGGACCGGGCGACCCGCGCCGGGGTCGCGCCCGGTGGGCGGAGGGCCGCGCGACCCACCGTCCCGGCATGCGGGGAACGCCTGCCCAAACCCCCGAAACGGCCCTGTGGATGTGATGCCACCCATAGGGGCCACGTCACATCCTAGGCCGCATAGTAGGAACAGGACCGTTCCAAGCGGCATGAAAACGGTCCAGAGTGGTTCATTTCGGACATTGCTCCGTATTAGGGTAGTACGTCACATCATTGACCCCCGTCCAGGCCGCCGCTAACCATGGTTCTCGTCGCAGTCCACCGCGACCGGCCCGGACGGACCACCCGCCGGACCACGCAGGGCCCCCGCCCCGCACGCCGC